>CAXTRR010000011.1:37639-53467 GCA_964246795.1 uncultured Terriglobus sp.
CGCGGCTGCGTTGCGGATCGTGGTCTTTGGCTTTCTGTTTGTCACGGTGTCGGCACGCATTGTTGGGATAGTGGGGTCGTCGGCCAGCCCGGTGAGCGGCATGACGATCGCCACGCTCATGGCCACCGCCGCAATCTTTCTGGTAAAGGGCTGGACGGCTCCGGCTTTCGGTGCGCTGGCCATCACCATCGGCGGCGTGGTCTGCGTCGCGGCCAGCAACGCGGGCGACTGTGCGCAGGATTTGAAGACGGGCTACCTGATCGGCGCGACACCGTGGAAGACGCAGCTGGCTATCATGATCGGCGTGATTGTGAGTGTGTTTTCGATCGGCCTGACGTTGAACCTGATGAACACGGGCCTAGCCGAGTTTCGGCCCATGGCGCGGGTAGTGCAACTGAACCCGGCGGCTCTGCCCGAGGGCGTGCACGACATGGGGCCGTTTTCGCAGGCGCACATCCGGCTCAGCCAGCGGGCGGCGGGTGCCGCGGCGGCGGAGTCGTCTTTCGGCTCCGCCCTGCCGGCGGGCAGAGCCGCCACTGGAACAACGGAGATCAACGATGCCACGCGCTACCACCTGGTGAACGCCATCGGCTCGGCCACGTTGGAGGATGGCAAGTACCTGTTGGATCCCGCGACGGGCCGTTTGGAAATTCAGTGGGTCCAGGGCATCGGCAGTGAAAAGGCCGCTGCGCCGCAGGGCCGTCTGATGGCTACGGTGATTAACGGCATCCTGTCGCGCAAGCTGCCGTGGTCGCTGGTGCTGCTGGGGGTGGCGCTGGTGATTGCGGTAGAGCTGCTGGGTGTGCGATCGCTGACGTTTGCGGTAGGGGCTTACCTTTCCATTGCGACGACGCTGGCCATCTTCGCCGGTGGCGTGGTGCGCTGGCTGGCGGACCTGGCCGTGGCAAAGGCTCGCGAGCGGGATGAGTCATTGCGCGAGCGCAAAGCAATGGCGCGCGAATTTGTGAAAAGTGAGCCGCTGGGTGCGGGTGTCTTGGTGGCGGAGGCCGAGGCGGATGGATCGCTCGACATCGACAGGATGCTGCGAGAGGTACCCGGCAATCTGGTCTTTGCGGAGGGCGGCGAGCCGCTGGACCATGTGGCGAGCCTGACTGATGAGGGCGGCGGCAACAAAGGACCGGCGGGCAACGAACCTTTGACCGATCTGGACAGTGACGAGATTTCGCCGGGCTCGCTTTTTGCCTCCGGGCTGATTGCGGCGGGCGGCATTGTGGGTCTGCTGGGTGTCGGCATCAAGCTGCTGGAGGGCGTCTCCGAGCAGCGCGGCGGGCATTGGCAGCTGCCGCGCTTTGCCGAAACCAACCTGCTGCACCACGATCCTGTGGCGATCTTGATGTTCGCCCTGCTGGCCTTTGCGCTCTATTACTTTGCGCGCACGCCGCTGAAGAAATGAAGTGTACGCATTGCCATAGAGCGGGTGCACGCCCCCTGCATTCAGGCGTTTCCATCTCGAGTAGATGGCCTGCGGCTACTGGCGAAAGGGGCGCAGCCGTTTTTCAAGAGTGGCAAAGAGCTCCAGCAGATCAAGGGTGAGCGGTAAGCCCCGGACGGGAAGCACGGTTGCCGTGAATGGGCGCAGGCTGGCGTCGTCTGCCACCCAAACCTGATGGGAGACTGGATCAAACACCCAGATGTTCTTCACGCCCATGCGGGCAAAGTCATCAATTCGCTCCTGAAGCCGCGGCAGGCGGTCTTCGGGGGAGAGCACCTCGATACAGACCAGCGGAGAGGTCTCGATTGCCGCATCTTCATCATCCGGGGCATCAGCAGATACGACGCAAACGTCTGGCACGCGCACCCGCTCCGGAGCAACACGTACTCGCAGCTCAGTTCCTGCCGTGCAGCCGTAGTCGTCATACCGATCGTTGAACCATTGCGCCAGAAAGGTCTGAAGATAGGAATGCGGTTTGGATCCCAAGTGTCTCTCCTGCACCGCTCCGTCCACGTAATCGCAGTCGGGCCGGTAGCTGGTGGCCAAGTAGTCGTTGACAGAGATGTGCACTGCAGTGGCCATGGCGGTAGTATCGCGCAAAAATCTGTAAACGCGCAGGGAATCGGTCATAAAGCGTAAACTTAAGTGAGTGGCGTGGGGCCAAGGCCAGCGCTGGGCGGGGCTGTTTGCCGAGCGGGCAGCCGGCCGCCGTGGGGGACGAGTTCAGTGGCAGATCAGGTTTACGATGTGGCCGTAGTCGGCGGTGGTCCGGCGGGCTATTCCTGCGCCTTTCGCGCGGGGCAGTATGGGTTGAAAGTCGCGCTGATTGAGCAAAGCGACAAACTGGGCGGCACCTGCCTGCACGTGGGCTGTGTGCCGACGAAAGCTATGCTCTTTTCCGCCGAGATCTTTGATCATGCAAAGGAAGGCAGCATGTATGGCGTGGATGGCATTGGCAGCGGCACCATCAACTGGCCGCAGGTGCTGAAGCGCAAGAACGAGATCATCGACAAGCACACCAATGGCCTCAAGTTTCTGGTGAAGAAGAACAAGGTCACGCTCTGCCGCGGGCGCGGTACGCTGACCGGCGGTGCGAAGAACGGTGTCTTCACTGTTGCGATCGAGAATGACGGCCAGAAGAGCGAGATTCAGGCAAAGAAGGTCGTGATGGCGACGGGCTCCGATGCACGCATGATTCCGGGCTATCAGCCGGATGACAAGATTTTGACGAACATCGAAATATTGTCATTGGACAAGCTGCCAAAGTCCCTTGCCGTGATTGGCTCGGGCGCGGTGGGTGTGGAGTTCGCCAGTATCTTCAACAGCTTCAACATTCCGGTGACGATCATCGAAATGGCAGACCGCGTGGTGCCGGCGGAAGATGCGGAGGTCTCGAAAGAATTCCTGCGTCAGTATAAGAAGAAGGGCATCACCTGCCATATTTCGGCCAAGATGGACAAGATCGAGAAGACGGCTGACGGCGTGAAGGTGCACTTCCAGACGAGCGACGGCAAGGACAACATCCTGGAAGCGGATAAGGTGCTGATCGCGATCGGACGCGCGCCGCGCACCGCCGGGCTCAATCTGGAATCGACCAGGATCGAAATGGACCGGAGCTCGATCAAGGTGGACGATCACTTTGAGACGGCGGAACCGGGTATTTATGCCATTGGAGACATCGTCGCCGGGCTGCCGTTGCTGGCACATGGCGGGTCAATGGCGGGCGCGGTTGCGGCGGCGCACATGGCGGGCAAGCCGTATAAGCCGGTGACGCGGAACCGCATTCCGGCGTGCACCTACTGCGAGCCGCAGATCGGCTCTGTTGGCTTGAATGAGTCACAGGCACGCGAGATGGCCGCGGACAAGGGCTGGAAGATTAAGGTGGGCAAGTTTCCGCTGGCCGGCAACAGCAAGGCGACCATCCTGAATGCGCATGACGGCTTCGTGAAGGTGATTGCCGATGAGACCTATGGCGAAGTGCTGGGCGTGCACATCATCGGGCCGTATGCGACCGAGTTAATTGCCGAGGCGGTAGTTGCGATTGAGTCGGAGATGACCATCGACGAGCTCATGTTCACGCAGCACGCGCATCCCACGCTGAGCGAAAGCCTGCTGGATGCCTTTGCTAGCGTGAAGGGCATGTCGCTGAACGCGTAACAGGAGCGCGGCTGGCCTGCAGCGCTCAATACAATTCGGCAGCAATATCGAGTCAGATGGAGGAGATGACCACATGATGTACAAAGTAGTTCTGATTCATTCAGACGAAGGTTATGCGGTTTTTTGCCCCGCGCTCCCGGGCTGTGCTTCGCAAGGTGATACGGAAGAGGAGGCCCTGGAGAACATCCGTTCCGCCATCAAGGATTATGTTGAGGTTGTGGAAGAGATGCATGAGGGAGCGTTTGTGCGGGAAGTCCAGGTAGCCTGACTTGAGCTCACTTCCCGGGGTTCAGCACCAGCAAGCGATCCGTGCGCTACAGAAAGTCGGCTTCGTTATGAAACGTCAAAGCAAACACATCATTCTGAGCGATGGCGTTCATACAGTGACGGTCCCTCGCAACAACCCGATCAATCCCTTCACGATGGGCACCATTGTGAAGGGTGCTGGTCTTACCATTGAGCAGTTTCGAGCTTTAGATTTGCGCTGATTGACATCATGATGCCTGCGATGCAAGCATCATGATGTGCGCACCACTCTAACCATTGACGATGATGTGGATGCGCTGTTGAGGCAGCGTCTTCGCGCTTCCGGCGAGCCTTTGAAGCAGGCCGTGAATAAATACCTGCGGCTTGGCTTGCAGGCCGAGTTGAAGGCGCCGAAGAAGAAGCTGTTCCGAGTGAAACCCTTTGCTCTCGGTTTGCCGCAAGCTTGGGATTACAGCAAGGTTTCCACCTTTATCGAGAAGCTGGACGATCCTAATTGGCAGTGAACTTCACCGACAGTAATCTGCTGCTCTACAGCCACGATCCGGCTCGGTATTCCATAAGGAGGCGGGCGTCTGGCTTGAGGAAATGCTCAACTCTGGCGAGCCATTTGGCATACCCATGCTTTCCATAGCATCCTTTCTCCGGATCTCTACAGACCGCCGACTGAAACGTTTAACCCTGCGCATGGACGACGCCATTGCAGCCGTTGAGAGCTGGCTGCGGGTCGATTCAGTGTTTGTGGTGCATACGGCGGAACGACACCTGGGGCACACTCTGAAATGTATCCGGAGCGGCTCTGTGAATGGTGCCATGGTTACGGACGCACAACTGGCAGCACTTGCGATCGAGCACAATGCGACTCTTTTTACTACCGATGCGGACTTTTCACGGTTTACCGGCCTCCGCTGGCGCAATCCCCTCAAATCTCGCCGTCCACTTCAATGACGTTCATTCATCTTCTCCAGCTCGGGCGCACTTCTTACGCCGAAGGTCTGCGCCTTCAGCGCGAGCTGGTGGCGGCGCGCAAGGCAGGCAGCATCGCCGATACGCTGGTGTTGCTGGAGCATCCGCCGGTGTTGACGCTGGGGCGGAATGCGCATCGCGAGAATGTCTTGTTAAATGATGACCTGCTGAAAGCCAAAAGCGTGGAAGTGCATGAGATCAATCGTGGCGGTGATGTGACGTATCACGGTCCGGGACAACTCGTCGGCTACCCCATTGTGGATTTACGCGGTGACCTGCCGGGCAAGAAGGGCCCGCATCTGGGCCCCGTGGATTACGTGCGCCTGCTGGAGGAGGTGCTGATTCGCGCCGCGCGGGAGTTCGGCGTGCCGGCGCAGCGCATTGCCGGGCGCACCGGCGTCTGGACAGTTGGTGGCGGCACTGTGCAGGAGAAGAAGCTTGCGGCCATCGGTGTGCATGTCTCCGGTGGCGTGACATCGCACGGCTTTGCACTGAATGTCACGACCGATTTGCGCGATTTCGAATGGATTGTGCCTTGCGGCATTGCTGATCGGGGCAATACTTCACTGGAAGTGGAGGTGGACGGTCCACCCATGCTGGCGCCTACCATGGAGAATGCTCGCAATGTGGTGGCACGCAGCTTTGGCTCGGTATTCGGGCGCCAGATCCTGATCGCGGAGTCGCTGGAGAGTGTTTTGGGCCCTCTGGCCGGGAGCCGTTAACCGGTCAGCCCATGGCTGATGGCGACCCAGGAAGCAGCCGCTGCATTGACTCTCTATAATCGAGGGCGACACGTGGACTCGGCGGCAGACCGCCATGAAGTCCCCGCTCGCGACTCTTGCGCGACCAGAGATGGACCGCACCAAAGGACCCGTATGCCGACCGACGTAGTGATGCCCCAAATGGGCGAGTCCATTACCGAAGGAACACTGACGAAGTGGCTGAAGCAGATTGGCGACACGATCGCCCGCGACGAGCCGCTCTTTGAGATTTCAACCGACAAGGTAGACGCGGAGATTCCTTCGCCCGCCGCTGGTGTGCTGCGGGAAACCAAAGCCAGGGAAGGCGAAACAGTCTCGATCAATACGGTGGTGGCGGTGATTGAAGAGGCTGGCAGCGCGGCTTTGAACGGGGCTGGCAACGGTGCCGGGAATGGGTCTGGCAACGGCGCCGGCAAGAACGCAGTGAGTGCACCCAACAACAGTTCGGCGAATGGTGCCGGCAAGAATGGAAGTGCGTCGGGCGCGGCAGTTCCGCTATCCGCCACACCGGAAGCGCCAAAGCAGGAAGCCGCCAAGGTCGAGGTGCCCGCCGCTGCCGGCACAGACGTGCCTATGCCGCAGATGGGTGAGTCGATCACTGAGGGCACGATCACGCGATGGCTGAAGAAGATCGGCGAGACAGTCCAGCGGGATGAACCGCTGTTTGAAATCTCGACCGACAAAGTGGACGCCGAGATCCCTTCACCCGTGGCCGGCGTGCTCACGGAGATCAAGGCGCAGGAGGGCCAGACCGTAGCCATTCACACCATTGTTGCGGTGATCGGCGGCGGGGGTACCATGGCCGCCGTGAGTGCTCCGGCGGCGCCCGCTCCCACGGCCCAAGCTGATGGCGCGCCGGCGGTGGCAGCCTCCAGTTCGGTGACGTCTGCACCTGCCGCGCCGCCACAGTCCGGCCCGGCAACGGAAATCGTGATGCCACAGATGGGCGAGTCCATTACCGAGGGCACGATTACCAAGTGGCTGAAGAAGGTGGGTGATGCGGTTCAGCGCGATGAGCCCATCTTTGAAATTTCGACAGACAAGGTCGATGCGGAAATCCCGTCGCCGGTGGCCGGTGTGCTGACCGAGATCCGTGCGCAGGAAGGCGAGACTGTCGCCATCAACACGGTGGTTGCGATGATGGGTAGCGCGGTCAGCAATAGCGCGTCCAGCGATCGAGCGGCGGCATCAGCGACTTCAACGTCGACTGAGGTGGCAGCGGCTCCGGCGGGGTCTCAGCCACAGTCCACGCTGGCCATGCCGGTGAACACAAGCGGCGAGGCACCACGCTCGTCTCCGCTGGTTCGCCGGATCGCGAAGGAGAACGGCGTCGACCTGGCGGCTGCCGGAATCAGCGGCTCTGGTTTCGCTGGCCGTGTCACGAAGAACGACATCGTCGGCTATCTGAACGGCGGCGGCAAGACCGCTGGCTCAGCGATACAGGCTCCTGCTGCCATAGCCGCGGCAGGCTCGTCCAGCGCGACGCTGTCACAGCCCGGAACGCCGTCGCACTCGATCGCTCAGGTGAGCAGTGGAGCAGCCACACCCGTCTCTAGTTCCAGGCCGGAGGCGAGCACGGCGCAGTCCGCACCGGCCACCACGGCTCCGCAGAAGGCCGCGGCTCAAACAGCGCCGATGCTGGGCGAAGTCGTGCCCATGTCCAAGATGCGCTCCATCATCGCGAAACGCATGGTGGAGAGCAAGCAGACCAGTGCGCACGTCCACACCGTTTTCAAGGTGGACATGACCCGCATCGTGCGGCTGCGTGAAAAGGAAAAGACCAAGTACGAGCAGCGCAACGGCGTAAAGCTGACCTACATGCCGTTCATCACCCGGGCCACGATTCACGCTCTGCGCAAGCATCCCATTGTGAACGCCGCAGTGGAGGGCTCGAACATCCGCTACAACAAGAACGTGAACATCGGCATCGCAGTGGCGCTGGACTGGGGGCTGATTGTGCCGGTGATCAAGCAGACCGAGGAGAAGAATTTCCTGGGCATCACACGCGGCATTGTGGACATTGCCGACCGCGCCCGCAATAAGAAACTTGCTCCGGACGAAGTCGCCGGCGGTACCTTCACACTGACCAACTCCGGCATCTTCGGTGAGCAGTTCGGCACACCCGTCATCAATCAGCCGCAGGTCGCGATCCTGGGCATTGGCGGGCTGAACAAGGAGCCGCTCGTCATCCAGGACCAGGACGGCGGCGATGTCATCGCGATCCGCTCCATCCAGCGTTTCACCCTCGGCTTTGATCACCGCATCATTGACGGCAGTGACGCGGGCAAGTTCATGACGGACCTCAAGAGTTACCTGGAGAACTGGTCGGAAGAGATCGGGTAAGCTAAAAGCGTTCGGGACTTGAGCCTTGGCGCTGCCGCACCTGCAAATCGGCGATGAACTGCTTGGCGACGGCCTGCTGGACTCGGTCGAGGTCACGCAGCGGCTGAACGCACACTCGTGGTGCACAATCGTCTGCCGGAACACCGAAGACCGGCGCATCGATGTGGAGAGTCTCATCGGGCAGCCGGTTGAGATCACCACGACCGACGATGGGGGCGTCCCCCGACAGCATTTCGCGGGTACTCTCCACGACGTTTCGTTGACTTACGGCACGGCCGGCAATTACTCGGCCACACTGCTGGCCGTTTCTGAAAGCTATGCCCTCGATGTCAGCACGCGCAAGCAGTACTTCCCGGAAAGCACGCTGACCAATCTGGCCGGCAGTCTGGCCGGCGACAGCGGCCTCAGCATCGCCGTCCATGCACCCTCCGGCAAGCCGCTCAACTATGTGCAGTATGGCGAAACCGACTTCGCCTTCCTGCACCGTGTCGCTGACGATCATGGGGCGTGGCTTCGCCCGGTGCCCGGCGGTCTGGAGATTCTTTCCGACTTTCAGACCGGCACGACTCTCAGCTGGCGAGAAGAGGGCACCCTGCTCCGCTTCGCCGTCAGTCTCACCCGGGTTCCGGGCACCGTCTCCGGTTCGCATTATGACCACCATGCCATGCAGTCGGAGACCTTTCAGGAGTTGAGCCGATCGCCGCAGCTTTTTAGCGGTGCCGCCTCCTTCACGGCCGCCGCGCAGCCGCTCTCGCTGGAGATGCCATCCGCCTTTGAGCCACAGCGCGCCCGCGCCATGACACTTGCCGACTACCGCGAACAACTGCAGTCCGAAAGCGAGCGCGCCCTGGGCTCTGCCGTTCTGGCCCGCGGCACCTCTCGCGAACAGGCATTACGTGCGGGCAACACCGTCGCCGTGGAGGGCCCGCTTGACGCCGCCGGCACCTATGGCCTGGTGAGCGTTGTGCACCGATGGACCCCGGGCGGCTACGAAAACCACTTTACCGGGACGCCGTGGAAGCACTACCGGGAACCCGCCCCACCTCCGCAGCGGGAGTGGAGCGGCGCGGTTCCGGCGCGTGTGGTGGACCACCATGATCCGAAGAAGATGGGGCGTTTGCGGATCCAGTTCTTCTGGCAGGCGGATAATGTGGCGCACTGGGCACGGGCGCTGTCACCGCACGCCGGTCCGGGCCGCGGCATGATGTTTCTGCCGGAGGTGGGCGACGAGGTTGCGGTGATGTTTGAGGACGGCGACCCGGAACGACCGGTGATTGTCGGCTCACTGTGGAACGGCGTGCAGCAGGCCCCGCGCACCGGCTTTTTCTCCCTGGAAGCCGACATCCCGGAGAACCTGGTCAAGCGCATCTACACCAAATCCGGCAACCGGCTGCAAATGGTGGACACCCCGGCCAAGCCGACGGTCATGCTGGCCACGCCCAGTAACACCCATGTGCAGCTGAGTGAAAAGCACGACAGCACCGGCCGCCCCCTCACCCACATCCACTCCACCGGGGACATCCTGCTAACCGCACCCAACGGCAGGGTGCATATCCAGGGGAACATTTTTACGCTGGAGGTCGGCAACCCGGCGATAGGTACTGCCGGCACTGTCGAGCCCCTTCTTCTGGTCGACAAGATCTCCGGTGCAGGCAGCGGGGCAAAACAGGCCTTATTGCCTTGCTCAAAGCTTGGAATGGATTCTGATAAACAGCGCAAGCTCTTCCTCAAGAAGATTAAGCAGATACAGCGGACTTGGTCTCACTTAGATGAGGATCAAAGGCTTATTCAGTTGGGAGAAGTAGTTAATGAACAGACTGATTCACCCTCACTTGACGTCGTAGCCTCGGACATTGCTCCCGCAAGTGGCATATTTCGTCCAAAGCCGGAAGGATGGCAAATGGCCATCAGCCCGGCAATCTTGTCATCTCCCAAGTTAAGCGATGCAGATGCGGCTACCATCGCCAACACTCTCTATCATGAGACTAGACACAGCGAACAAGCATTCTGGGCGGTCCGCAACCTAGCCGGATTCGACGAGGGCCAGGAAAAACTAAAATCGGGCTTTCCGTCCACAGTAGTAGACGGTGCGAGGGCAAATCCTATCAAGGCTGGCGATAAAGAGTATGTGTGCTCTGAGGTCATGAGAGCTAGTTTTTTCGGCGACGGGCGCGCAAAGATGGCCCAGGTAGAGCGAGACGCTCTAAAAAATCGCAGCGAGTACGAAACTGCAAAGGCAGACAAATCTCGTGTGGACGCGAATAGCAAGAGCACACCCAAACAGAAGCACGATGCTGATACCCGCTTTGAGCAAGCAAAAGCGAATGACGCCAAGAGCTATGCGGATTATCGAGCGTTGGCCCCCGAGGCGGACGCATTTGCGACAGCGGACGAAATCAAATGACATTGCGCTTTACCGCCACGATTGCGTTTTTGCTTTTACCTCTCGCGGGAGGTCAGGTATGTCGCGACGCTGAACGGGACAAAAGGAGTGATATGAATTGTGTGGAGATCATAGTGAGCTTGTTAAAGCAAGATAGAGCTTCGATTAAACAGATCGAGCAAGCCACGCAAACTCAAGGAAGATGGCTAGGAGATGGATACAACATCCGCCTTCATGATCCGATCGTTTCGGAGATCATTCTGGTGTTTCGTTCTAAATCTGTGCGATCCTCGATGGCACCGGCGTCGTATGTGGAAATTAATCTAAGTAGGCCATTTAGCTCATCCCTAAAAGATATCTTTCCGTATTGCGATGAGTGGTCAGCACTAGATTACGTGAGTGAACAATTACCATATGCATATACTTGCAAAAGACTTCAGGGTAAATATGTCGAAATCTCCGTTTCTATTGAATTGACCGATCTGTATGAAAACCCATCGGCGAGGGTGAAGACTATCACCCTGGCAAGCAAGCGATAGAAGCTCTAAGCAGTCGACTACAGAGCAGCACGGGTGGACGCCGGGCGGCTACGAGAACAGCTTCACTGCCACGCCGTGGAAGCAGTATCGCAATCCGAACGGCTCAGCCTGCTTCTTTAGAACGCTCGGCGCAGCTGTGGAGCGGCGTGGTTCCGGCGCGTGTGGTGGACCACCACGACCCGAAGAGAATGGGCCGGCTGCGGGTGCAGTTTTTCTGGCAGGCGGACAGCGTAGCGCACTCGGCGCGGGCGCTATCTCCGCACGCGGGTCCGGGGCGGGGCATGTTTCTGCCAGAGGTGGGTGACGAGGTTGCGGTGATGTTTGAGGACGGTGACCCGGAACGACCGGTGGTCGTCGGCTCACTGTGGAACGGCGTGCAGCAGGCACCGCGCACCGGCTTTTTCTCCCTGGAAGCCGACATCCCGGAGAACCTGGTCAAGCGCATCTACACCAAATCCGGCAACCGGCTGCAAATGGTGGACACCCCGGCCAAGCCGACGGTCATGCTGGCCACGCCCAGTAACACCCATGTGCAGCTGAGTGAAAAGCACG
Organism: uncultured Terriglobus sp.; assembly: GCA_964246795.1. Taxonomy (GTDB): domain Bacteria; phylum Acidobacteriota; class Terriglobia; order Terriglobales; family Acidobacteriaceae; genus Terriglobus. Next base: position 49,058 of record CAXTRR010000011.1, read on the forward strand.
ACAGCACCGGCCGGCCACTTCACCACATTCACTCGACTGGCGACATCCTGATCACCGCCCTAACGGCAGGATGCATGTGCAGGGCAATATCTTTACGCAGGAGATCGGCAACCCGCCCATTCCGCACGACCACTCGTTCACCCTTAAAGACGTGCTAACTGAACATCCAGTAACGGGAGTACCGTTCAAGGTAGTAGATGCTTCCGGTGCGACTCACGCAGGTCTAACTGACAGTGGAGGGAGGACTCCAAAGATCAAGACCGGTAATGCTCCTTCTCTAATTGCAGCTGAAGATTAAACCTCAGGAGGTTTCGTGGGAATAATGGGCGGCTGGATAGACCTTGTAACCGGTGTGTCCGATAAGCAGGAGAAAACAGCAACACTGACCACCTCGTTGGTCCGAAAGGGACTTACTACTGGGGAGGAGCCGGCTTAAATAGAATCTACATCAAGCCCACGCTTCAAGCACTGCGAGATTCGGGTATACGTAATGTTTATAACGGAGCCGACTCACTCCTGGAACTTTCGAGATAGGAGACGCTTACATCGGGCCCCTTCTGGATGCGGCAAGGTCAGGCACTTTGAGGCGTTACTCCGAGCAGACTGGACCTCTGTCTTACATCCTGCCATGGAGTTGGTCTCTGCCACCTGTCACAAACGATTCGGAACAGTTCAACCTTATCGGATAGTCCTATGGTTCTCTCCTAGCGGCTCAGATTGCAGTACGGTATGCACTCAAACACTATCGGGTAGATCATCTTGTACTTATAGGATCTCCAATTTCATCATCATTTCTAGAGGAAGTTAAGAGCCAGAATGCAATAGCCAACGTACATGTAAAGAACCTCACAGAGCGTGGTGACAAGATCTATGCCGGGATGTCCGAAGGAGACCTTATCCGAGCTGTGCCCACTCTGCGTGCTCAGCAAGCGGCTCAAAGAAGCGAGGGACACTTTTATTACGATGGCAATAACGTTGTAGAAAGTCCAGCCAGATGGAAGGCGCTAGCTGAAGAGGTATACAGTTTTGGGTTGAGGTAGGTATCTTGCTAAAGCAGATAAGCATTACCTTGAGCGTTTCGACACTGGTCAGTGGTGTCGTGCTGCTCGCGCGCACTTTTTCGAATCCTGTCAATGTACAGACCGTCTATACGGGCCGAATAGGCGTCGCCGTCGCAGACTCCGTGATGGTCACCACGGGGCTTGTAACCCTGAACGCCGGAGTGCTGGCTATAGGTAGAGCCCGGGGTGGGCTAGGGTCTCAGGCTCCATTTCGCATCTGGTTACTCAGCTTGCTCGGCTTCCTCGTTTTGTTTGGCATCGGGGACGTGTACGCTACTCGCAAGTTACGGCAATCCGAAAGACTGACTATGCTTCTCTAATCGCAACCGGCAACAGAACTGGACAGGCGTTGTGCCCGCATGTGGGGGCCGCCACGAGCCGAAGAAAGTGGCCGTTCACGCACCTAGTTCTCTTCTGTCTGGACAACGTGGCAGAGCAGGCACCGGGAATCGGCGTTCCCGTCGCAGAGGCGAGATATTTCACTCACTTCGCCAAAGAGCACCTTCTTAAGCCGATGTAAAGCCCAACCGATGTATCGAAAATTTTGTCCAAGACCGGTATGTCAGAAGGCTCTGCCGTCCGGCGTCCAGTTTATGAGCGAGCGATTGTGTTTCATCAGTTTCAAAGGATCTCGACTTAGGACTTGGCAAAGACGCTCTCTAATAGAGTCATTCAGAAAAGAAGTCCATGGACAACAATGTTCCCTTCTTTTTTGGGCGGAATCAGTTCAGCACCGCAGAATTGATGCATGCCGCGTCCGCCCCGACCATTCGAGAGGATAGAAAGAGGGCTTTCAGACCAGCTTCTTACTTGTTAGCAGAAATTTGTGTTCTGCAGCCTGAGTGGAGGCCTCTTCTGGACGGTGAACTCAGAGAAGTATGCCGCCTAATCCCGATCTGGCGGGCAGAGAGGTTGCGCTAAATTCGAGGACGGCGACCTTGAACGGTCGGTGATGGCGGAATCGCTGTGGAACATGGTGCAGCGGGCGCGGTACGACGGTCTGAGGAAATGGCCCTCTCCCACTTTTGTGGGATACACAAAGCGGCGGCGATCCATTTGGCGGCATCATGAAAGCCCTCTCATTGTGGTGAAGATCGGGTGAACCGCCCTGAATCGTCAATCCCGCGCTGTAGGATGGGGTTGTCGTTCAACGGCGCCTACCTCCTTCTCCCTGTTGCACTTGAGTTGTATGGACCTCAAGGAGAAGGCACCTGACCTCACCCCCACGCTGCAACAATTGCACGTCCTGTTCCCCAGGAGGACCCCCTATGAAGATCACCCGTGTTCTATCCCTTTGCACGCTGCTGGCCGCTTCGGCCGCAACGCTGTCCGCCACGCCCATCACCTATACCGCGACCCTGAGCGGCGCGAATGAGGCGCCCACGCCCACGAATTCCGCCGGTGTCGGCACGGCCACGTACACGCTGGACGGGAACCTGCTAACCATCGACCTGATTTTCTCCGGCCTGAGCGCAAATGCAGTTGCGGGACACATCCACTGCTGCGCTCCGCTGGGCAAAACAGCCCCTGTCGTGGTGCCGTTCGCAGGACTCCCTTCGGCGACCTCCGGCGAGTACAAGAATACTTTTGACCTGAGCACGTTTGCGTTCAGCGGAGGTGGTTCAGAGGCTGCTCTGATCGCGGGTCTGAACAGCGGTCAGGCGTACACCAACGTTCACACAAGCAACTTCCCAGGTGGCGAGATCCAGGGCCAGATTGAGCCGGCGGCAATGGCAGCCACGCCGGAGCCAAGCAGCCTGTTGCTGGTGTTTACAGGTCTGGGCGGAGTCATTGCGGCAGCGCGGCGCAGGATCAAGGCGTAGGCCGGAAGACCTCTTCTTCAGGCAACTTGACTGTAAGAGCGGCATGCCACATAAGAACGATGACGGCAGCACGTCATGAAGGCTCTGATCTCCCGGCTGGTTTCGGCCAGACCGGGTGGTTAGAGCCTTTTTCATTTCACAGGATCCTCCTCGGCCCAGCGATTAACGGCTCAAGAGGAAGTTGAGGTGAATGCGCCGAGCGCAGCGTCCTTCGGGCAGGCCTCGAGCGCAGCGTCCTTCAGGCGGGCCTTGAGCGCAACGTCCTTGGGGCGGGATTTTAAGCGCAACGAGGGCCCGTCTCCACAGAGTGAGACACGCAGGAAGACGTTCGACCATGCTGTCCGGGTCTTCCGGGCTGCGGCCATACCGCTTACACCTAACCTGGAAGTCGCCTTTGCGCGGTGCAATGCAAAACCGCCGAAGCTGGGAGCCTTTGCGGAAGCCTTGTAGGCAGAAGGTCAGCTCAGCAACTCGGTCAACTTGCTAAGGGTAGAGTTCAGGGCCTTGTCGGTCCGGCGCTGCTCGTCGATTTTGGCAATGGAATGCATGACGGTGGTGTGGTGTTTGCCGCCGAACTGCCGGCCGATTTCGGGCAGGCTCGCCTCAGTGAGCTGCTTGGCCAGGTACATGGCAATCTGGCGCGGCACCACGATCTGGCGGGAATTGTTCTTCTGCTTGAGCTCGCTCACCTTCATGCCGAACTGCTCGGCGGTGGCGCGCTGTATGGCTTCGATGGTGACCTTGCGCACCTGAGTGTCAATGAACTGCTTGAGGCACTGCTGCGCAGTGGAGAGCGTGATGTCGACGTTGTGCAGGCTGGTCCAGGCAAGCAGGCGAATGAAGGCGCCTTCGAGTTCGCGCACATTCGTCCGGACGTTGCCGGCGATGAACATGGCGACGTCAGTGGGCAGTACGGTGTGTTCGCTTTCCGCTTTCTTTTGCAGGATGGCGACTTTGGTTTCAAGGTCGGGCGGCTGAATGTCCGCGATCAGGCCCCATTCAAAACGTGAGCGCAGGCGGTCTTCAAAGTCGGCGAGTTCCTTGGGCGGCCGGTCGCTGGCGATGACGATCTGCCGCATGCTTTCATGCAGGGCGTTGAAGGTGTGGAAGAATTCTTCCTGCGTGCGCTCCTTGCCGGCCAGGAACTGAATGTCATCGATGAGCAGGAGATCGACGGTGCGGTACTTGTCACGAAAGCCAGTCTGCCGATTGTTGCGCATCGAGTCGATCATCTCGTTGGTGAACTTTTCACCAGAGACGTAGGTGATGCTGTAGTTCGGGTTACGGCGCTTCACCTCATGGCCGATGGCATGCATCAGGTGGGTCTTGCCGAGGCCGACGCCGCCATAGACGAAGAGCGGATTGTAGGCACGGGAAGGGCGCTCTGCCACGGCAAGGGACGCGGCATGGGCAAACTGGTTGCCGCTGCCGATGACGAAATTGTCAAAGAGGTAGCGGACGTTGAGCTGCGCGGCGGTGTTCCAGTCGAAGCGACCCTGCTCAGAGGTGGTCGCGGTGGCTTGCAC
>CAXTRR010000011.1:53477-80710 GCA_964246795.1 uncultured Terriglobus sp.
GGGCTGGGCCTGAGCATGGTGTAGGGCTGCACCCGCCAGTCCGGCGGCCAGGCGAGGATCTATTCCGAGGGCGGCCGGGGCACGATGGTGTGCATCTACCTGCCGCGCCACTCCGGCCCGGAGGAGGCCGCCGAGACGCCGCTCCGCCACGGCGAGGGAGGCGGCGTGGGCAAACTGATTGCCGCTGCCGATGACGAAATTATCGAAGAGATAGCGGGCGTTGAGCTGAGAGGCGGCATTCCAGTCAAAGCGCGCCTGCTCCGTGCTGGGCTGTGCGGGGGCCGGGGTGCGATGCGGGCTCAAACCACCCGGCCGCGGCACCATGGCAGCAGACGCAGGAATGCTTACGCCACCAGTGGAGGAGCCGTTCGTGGCAGCCGGCGCGCCATTCGAGAGCGGAAGGCCGGCTGTGCCGTTGCCGTTCTCCTGCGGGGCATTGGGCGAGTGAGAGGAGACCGGGGCAAAGCCTCCATCCTCACGGGTTTTTGGCAGGGAGGGATCATTTTCCGCCGTCACAAACCTGACCTCATCCACATCCAGTTCGAAGTTTTCAATGGCCTCGCGAATCAGGTCGCCGTAGCGCTCGCCCACGTGCTCAAACTGCACGGACGGAATGCGTACATAGAGCACGCGGCCGGCCTGGTGTGAAAAACGTGCCGGCTTGAGCCATGTGTGAAAGCTCTGGCGGTTGATCTTCATCTCAAGCGCGCTCTGGATGCGCAGCCAGGGATTGACAACGGTGGGCGCCGTGGGAACAAAGGACATCCCGTTTCCTCTTTCATCCTTGCCGCTTGCAGGCGCGGGGTGTGAAGCTCCCGCAAGACCTGTCGCGACTTCATTCGCGGCCGGGTGCCCGCGTCCTGTCCAAAAGCCAAACCGCCGGGAAGAAGATCGGCGGAAAATTGAGACAGAGACTTCCTGACCACGAGCAGGAGCGCTGCGGCGGGTGTCGGAACAATCTCGTCGATGAAGGCCGCCGGAGTGCCGTGGCATCTCAGGTCGGCAAAAAGGGTGATGCGCTAAGCGGAGAGCTGTGTTGCCTTGCCAGAACTGCCGATCGTCCGGTCGCCACTCCCGCTCACAATCTTGTGAACGAAGCCAATCGTAGCATGTGCGGGAGCGCTGAATGAAAGCCCGCTTTGTCCAAAATTTTCCTGCCCGGTGAAGCTGCACCAACCTTGGTGAAGTGAAAAGATGCCTGTGCAGAGAATGCCGCAGGATGCCGAAATTTGTTGCCAAAATGGGGAATTTGCGTTACGTTGCGATGCGCTGTGCCGCGCTGTTGGTAGCGGCTACATTCTGCGCCCGGTGTTGACACACGGCGTTTGCAGGGCGGGGCGATTGCGTCAAATGGACATGCGAGCGGCGAATGAGTGAAGCGGGGCTTGCAGCACGTTGCAGGGTGAAGTGGCGACTGCGGACGCGCAGCCTTGCCCTGGGCCAGCGGACGCTGCTGATGGGCATTGTGAACGTGACGCCGGATTCGTTTTCCGATGGCGGCGCGCATGCCTCGAGTGAGGCTGCAGTGAGCCATGCTCTGTGCCTGCTGGACGACGGTGCTGACGTGCTGGACATCGGCGGCGAGTCGACGCGGCCGGGTTCCATGGCGGCGACAGCGGAGGCGGTCAGCGCGCGTGAGGAGCAGGCACGGGTACTTCCCGTGCTGCGGGGCATCCTGCGTGCCCGGCCAGAAGCCATTCTGTCAGTCGACACTTACCGCTCGCAGACAGCGCGCCTTGCGGTGGAGGCGGGTGCCGAGATCGTGAACGACGTGAGTGGTCTGCTGTGGGACCGTGCCATGGCGGAGACTTGCGCTACGCTGCGCTGTGGCACCGTGCTGATGCATACACGCGGCCTGCCTTCAGAGTGGGCGGCGCAGCCATCGATACCCGGCGGTGAAGTTGTGCAGATGATTCTTCCGGAGTTGCGGATGCGGGTAGAGGCGGCTCTGTTCGCCGGAATGGCACGTGAACACCTGCTGTTGGACCCTGGCTTCGGCTTTGGAAAGCGCGGTGGAGAAAACTGGGAGTTGCTTGCGCGCTTTGCCGAGCTGCAGGAACTGGGCTTTCCGTTGCTGGCGGGAGTCTCCCGGAAGGGATTTCTGACGGGTGCGAACATCCCACCCCACCAACGGGACGCGGCCACGCACGCCGCGGGAGTCGTTGCCATCCTGCAAGGTGCGCATGTGCTGCGTGTGCATGATGTGCGCGGTGCCCGCGAGATGGCAGCGGTGGCTGATGCGGTCCGCGCTGCAGCCATGGGGAAATCAAGGGCCTAATGCATTCGCGAACGGACCTGGTCACGCACCAGATACAGGAAGAAGACAAAGCTGAACGCAGCCGGCAGCAGATAACCCGGCAAGCGCGACTGGAAGAAAAGGACGACGTTTCCGAGCGAGTAGAAGAAAGTTCCGCCCAGCAGCAGTGCCCAGCCCCAGCGGCGCAAACGAAGGAAGCCAAAAACGCCGGCCGCAATGCACGTGCAGACAGCCAGGATGGCATACCGCGCGCTGGGCCGGAACGCCTGGGCATGCCTGAGAACGTTAAAGGCATTGGCCATGGAGAGTACCAGCATGAACAGGCCAATCATCGCCATGCCGGGCAGGATGCTCGGGCCAGAGGCGTCGGCTTGCTCGGCCAGCCTGCGAGCCGCTTCGGGCGGCAACTGAATCCGCTTCGGCAGGCCGTTGTCAGGATCCGGTGGAGATGGAATGGATATGGGCTCTGTCATGGACTTCTCTATCTCCGATTCTTTCCACGAGCGAGCGGTGGCTTACAAGGTGTGCAGGTAGGCGAGCAGATCGCTCAGGTCTTCCTCGGAAAGGTTGGCGCCCTGTGCCGGCATGTTGCCCCGCCCGTGCAGGATGGTGGCGCTCACCCGTTCATCATTGGCGGGCGCGCCGCTCGGGAGATAAGGTTTCTTGTAGATGCCAAGCAGTGCCGGCCCATTCAGCGGCTTATCTTCGCGATCATAGTGGCAGAGGGAGCAGTGCTGGCGAAAGGCGGCATGGCCGGCCTGCTCCGTGCTGGTGAGTTGTTCCAGCGGCTTGGCAGGCGGTGTGCTGTGACAGCCGCTCAGGCTGGAAGCGGCCAGCACGGCAGAGGTCACGATGACGGCTTTCTGGAAGAGACGCACAGCTCCATGTTCTCACTTTGTAGAGAGGCGCAATCTGAGTAGGAGAAGGTGCGAACGACAATCGAACTCGATCCCATTGCAAACCCTGGCGTCCTTCGCGTGAGGTACATTTCGCTATGTTGTTTCTGCGTGATTCCGCGCGTTCCGGACGGGCCCTGCCGTAAATGGAATGTAAGGAGGTGACTGGTGATGTGGAAGGGCAAGCTGTGGATCGGCGTGCACCATGCTTCGCTGCGGTGGATACTGCTCGGGTTCCTGTGCACGGCCGTGTTGCCGGCCGGCGTCACACCGGCTTTTGCGGGACAGGTTGCTCCTAAGTCCCAGGTCCAGTTGAAAGGGCAAGTTGTGGATGCCAAGGGAGACGCGGTCAGCATGGCTGTCGTAACGCTGCTTGGCCCGGAGACACAGGAGCGCAACGCTGCGAGCGACGCCTCCGGACACTTTTCCATCACAGCACCCAAGCTGGGTACTTACCAGCTCCAGGCGGTGAAGGCCGGGGCGCGCAGTGCCTGCGCAACGCTGACGGTTGCAGGGCCGGTCCGCCGGAAACTCTTGCTTGTACTTTTGAAGGAAGGAAAAGAGCCTGCCGTTCCGACGGCAATGGGTCCGGAGCAGCCGTTGAAGTTCTCCGACGAACCAGACTTCACCATTGCAGGTGTCACGGACTGGACAGCGGCGGGCGGTCATGGGTCTGACGCAACTCTGCGGGCCAGCGAAGACCTGACGCGCAGCTCGCTCGCAGTAGCTCCATTGCCAGCAGCCGATCGGATACCAGCAGCGGCTCGGAAAGTCCATAATCCCGCGCCACTGTCGGGCAGCCAGCGTGAGCAGGAAGCGGTCCTTCACGCTGCATTAGCTTCGAACCCGGCGAGCTATGCTGCGAACCAGCAGCTGGGACTGTTTTACTTGCGAAGCCTTAGATTTTCTGAGGCCGCACCGCCGTTGAAGAGGGCCGCCGAGTTGCATGGCGCCACACCGCAGGATGCGTACGATGTTGCCCTGGCCTGTCAGGGTGTTGGCGACCTGGCACAGGCCCGGCAGCATGTGACGCAGGCCCTGGAGGGGGAGGATCGCGCCGATTTTCACCATCTGGCGGCCGAGATCGATGAGGCCGCGGGTGAGCCGGTCGCTGCCGTTCAGCATCTGGAGCGAGCGGCCCGGCTTGATCCCAGCGAGGCAAACTTCTTCGCTTGGGGATCGGAGTTACTGTCACACCGCGCCATCCAGCAGGCGGCAGAGGTCTTTTCCTCTGCGGCAAAAGCTCATCCGCGATCGGTACGTATCAGAACCGCCTTGGGTGCAGCCTTGTTCGCAGGTGCCCGCTATAACGACGCCGCCGAGCAACTATGTGCGGCCTCTGACCTGGAGCCAGCAAACGTGGAGCCGTACCTGCTGATTGGGAAAGTAATGCTGGCCGCGCCGGAACCCTTAACGTGCGCGGGAACAAGGCTAGAGCGATTTCTGATGGTGCTGCCCCGCAGTGCCGACGCACACTATTTCCTTGCGATGCAGATGTTAAATCAGAACCAGCCTGCAAGTGCTGTCCGTGTAAGTGCGATGCTGAGGGAAGCTGTGGAACTCGATCCCGGGTATTCTGCTGCCTATCTGCAACTTGGCACCCTCGCATTTAAGAGGCATGAGTATGACCAAGCGCTAGAGTTGTATCAGAGGTCGATCGCAGCCGAACCAGACAGCGCGGAAGCTCATTACCGCCTGGGTGTTGTGTATGACCGCACCGGCAAGACCATGCAGGCCCGCATGGAGTTTCAGCGGCATGACGCTCTTATAAAAGCGCAGGCGGAAACGGTCGAGCAACAACGGCGGCAGGTGAAGCAGTTCGTGGTGTCATTAGAAGGTAAGCCGGACAGCCACAAGTCTCCGTAACTCACAGCACGCGGACCGCACCGTTACTTCTTGATTGTTCCTGTTACGATGCCCTCACCTTCGCGAATGGTGAGAATCTGATTTGCTTTCACCCGGGGAAATTTCTCGACTTTTTGGGTTGTCGGCCAGATTACCTCGATAAGGTCAACGACCTGTGATTTTCCAAGTCCGAAGTGCAACCGCAGATCGTTTTGTGACATGACACTCGTACCGCTGTGCACCTCATCCATTTGGACGTGCTTACCAGTGGTGACTCGCACACGTGTGCCAATTGCAGTGCGATTGCACCTGGTACCGATAAGCTTGAGTTTTATCCAGTTCTGCCGGTTGCCGCCAATGTTATGCAGTAACGATGGACGGTCATTCATGTTCAAGATGAGCACATCCATCCCGCCGTCATTATCGTAATCACCGAAGGCGGCCCCGCGGCTGGAATAATGCTCGGTGATGCCATCGCCCATGGTGGAGGACACGTCCTGAAACCGTCCGTTTCCTAAATTGCGATAGACCAGACGCGGGTTCTTGAATTTTTGCGTGAACCCGTAAGTGTCGATCTCCGGATAGACATGTCCGTTTACCTGGACGATGTCTGTCCAGCCATCGTTATCGTAATCAACAAAGCCACATCCCCAGGCGACGTACTGATTGTTTGCGCCGAGACCGGCTGGGAAGGTGACGTCGGTATAACTGCCGTCTCCGTTGCTGTGATACAGGTTGACCGTGTCATCCGCGAAATTGGTTTTGAAGATGTCAAACGAGCCGTCGCAGTCATAGTCGGCCACGGCAACACCCATGCCTGCCTGCTCATGGCCAGCTTCACTGTAAGCGCAGCCGGCCCCCAGCGCGACGTCAGTAAAGGTGCCATCATGATTGTTCTGGAAAAGAAGGCTTGGCTGGGAATCGACGGCGACATAGATATCGGGCCATCCGTCATTGTCAAAGTCATAAGAGATCGCTGATATGGAGTAACGCGGGCCCGGCTTCAAAATGCCCGCCTTCTGCGAAACATCGGTGAAGGTGCCATCGCCATTGTTGTGATACAGCAGATTTGTGTCGGCCGGCAAACCGCGCGGCCCACACATAATGGGAACCCCCTTCCATTGGCAGAAGTGCGTGTCATTGGCGAGAGGTATTTTGGCGGGATCCAGCAGAACGTAGTTACAGATAAACAGGTCCAGGTGTCCGTCACGGTCATAGTCCAGAAAGGTGCATCCAGCACCCCAACGCGTCTCCTCGCGAGAAAGCCCTGCCTTGCGGGTCACGTCGGTAAAGGTGCCGTTGCCATTATTGCGGAAGAGAATGTTGTGTCCCCAGAAGCAACAGAACAGATCGTCCCAGCCGTCGTTATCGTAATCTCCAACGCAGACGCCGGTCTGCCATCCGGTCACACCCAGGCCTGACTTTTCCGTAACATCAGTGAAGGTGCCATCGCGATTATTCTTGTACAGGTGCGCCGTGGGAGCTGTCCCCGCAGGCCACTGAGTATTCAGACGGTTGCCGTTTGTAAGATAGATGTCAAGCCATCCATCGTGGTCAAAATCAAAGAAGGCGAGTCCACTTCCTTTTGCCTCAAGGATGCAGCGTTTGTGATCAACTCCGCCCCATACGTTTACGGCTGTCACGCCGGCGTGCTCCGCAACGTCCAGAAACTTTACCGGCGACGCATCGATGCTGGGAGGCGACGCTTTTACCGCTTGTAATAACTCCGGATCCTTCCATTGCCAAAGCGGAGCCGCCAGGGCCTCGACCAGCGCGCTGCCGAGCAGGAACGAGGACGATCCGAGAAAGCTACGGCGAGAAGGAAGCATACCGCCGAATTATAAGCAGGGCACGTGGCAGCTGGCCATGACTAGGGAGTGGAACTCAACATCTGCAGACCCTGCCTGGCCACGGTGCTATCCGGTTTCCGCCGGAGCAGGTCTTCAAGCGCTTGTCTGGCCTTGCCATTCTGCTGCTGCAATACATACAAGCGCGCGAGATTGAGATAGCTTTCATCGAAATCTGGCACGAGACGAATACATATCTGGAACTGCTGTTCCGCTTTCATGTAATCCTGCTGCCGGACGAGGATGACACCGAGGTTGTTGAGTGCTTCAGGGTAGTCATGCCGTAGGGAGAGTGCCTTCTCCAAATACTGGATCGCGGGGCCTGTTTTGTTCTGCTGAGCGTAAAACATACCCAGGCTGTAGTTCACTTCAGGGTCGTCGGGCTGCAGACGCACCGCTTGTGAAAGTAAATCTTGAGCTTTTGGGAAATCCTGCTGCCGGCGGTAGAGATTTCCCAGGTTGAGCAAGGCGGTTGGATAGTTGGGGCGAAGGGTGAGGGAGCGCTCGAAGTTTTGGACAGCCTGGGTAGCTTGACCCTCCTGAGCCGCTATCATCCCCAGATTGTTCCAGGCCTCGGGGTAATCGGGCTTCAGCTTGAGTGCCTGCTGTAGATATTGGCGAGCATCTGAATACTGTTTTGCACGAAGCGTCAAGGTGCCAAGGTTGTAATGTGCTTCAGCGTCGTCTGGCCGTTTCGCAATGACCTGCCGAAATGATTCTTCAGCCTGGTGAAAATAACCGTGCTGGAACATGGCGATGCCGTAAGTGAAATCGTTGCGTGAGAATTTGCCGCTGTAGATTTCTCCCGGAAAGGGCAGTCCCCTCGTCGTGCGGTCCTCTGAACTTACTGGGATAGATTCCGCATCCTGTATAAGTTCCTCCACTTGTACCGCGCCTTGGTACACCTTGACGATCATGTTGTGAGAGTCCAGCAGCAGGGTAGCGGGCGGCTCAAGATCGTTGCGGCGGTCGAAAAGGTACCGTATGACTATGTTGTAGATACCCCCGACGTCTTCTGTAGCGAAGAGTACCGGAAGAGAGAATCGCTCCTTCTGAATAGCGACTTGGGCTTGATCACGATCGTGGGCAGTGTCGAGATGGATAAGCAGCACGTCCAGCTGCGCATTTGCCAAGGCGGCCCGGCTATGCTCGAAGGCGTGCAGTTGGTCCATGCAGTCCGCGGAGTAAATCGACCAAAAATGAAGCAGCAGGTTGCGTCCGCGATTCTCTGCGAGTGTGTATGTGCTGCCCTGGCTATTTTGAAGTGAAAAACCTGGTGCTTTCACCGGATCCAACAGCCAAGTCTTCCGCGGGAGTGAAGCCGGTCGTAAAGAAGGCTGCGTTTGCTGCAGGCCTGTATATATCGCAGCAGGCTTTGTGAATGGAGTCGCTGTAAAGGTGGGCTTTCCCTCCTCCAGATGAATTTGGCTGTTGCTGGGCAGATGATCGAATTGCTGAGTTATTCCACCAGGCCACCGGACCGTCGCACGAATGTCGGCGGGTGTCTGTCCTATTCCGAAGAAGAGATCTTTTGAGTGCTGCGCAAGAAAGCCGGAACCCGCTTGAAGATACTTTGTCTGATGTAAGTCACCCGCCTGAACTGTAATAGCTGTTCCAATTGCGTCCCGGTTGCTTTTTGTGCCGCGCAGACGGAAGGTGATGGAATTTCCCAGGTGCTCCATGGCATTTCGCAGGATTTTCAACTGGGGCGCATTCCGGTTCTTCAATACAATTTCCAGCCGGCCATCGCCGTCCAGATCGGCCAACGCAAAGGAACGGCTGTCCTCCAGGAAATCTATAGCGAGAGCGCCGGAAACCTCCGAGAAGCTTCCGTCCCGGTTATTGGCGAGCAGCACATTGCGCTCGTGCCCACTCCAGGAGTGATCTGAGCGGATCAATTCATTCAGGGCGTTCCACCCCCGCTCATAAGCGAGCGATGGTGTGGCATCGTCTGGCGATTTAGCGACGACTTGACGCCAGAAGAAACTCGCGAGGTCGGTAGATGCCAAGTTACCCGACTTTCCTGAATTGTTGGTTGTTGGCCCCGTACGCTTCGGATTTGAACGGGGTTCCGGCGCCGTGATGTAGCCATTTGAAATGTACAAATCAGGGTAGCCATCGTGATCTATGTCGATAAAGTCGGAGCACCAGGCCCAGCGGCCCATCTCTGCACCCGCCTGCTGACTGACATTTGCAAAGGTGCTGTCGCCACGGTTCCGATAGAGAGCGTTTCCCCCTGCATGCTGGCGGTAAAGGCCGCGCAAGTCCTGGGGAGTGTTTGCGTGGAATTGGTCCTGCTGTGAAATTCGCTGGCCCGCGGCAGACCACATATTTGCGACGTAGAGATCCGGGTGACCGTCGTTGTTATAGTCAGCCCAGCAGGCACTCATGCCCGCACCAACATCCTCCACGTGGGTCTTGGCGGATTCCGCGCGAAAGGTGCCATCGCCGTTGCTCCGATAGAAGTTATTACGGCCGAAATCATTCACCACATATAGATCGGGGAGAAGGGTACTGCCCGCATTTCCCCAGGCGCAGGAGAAGCTATACCGGTCATTTGCCATATGTAGCCCCGCAGCTTCGGTCCGGTCGGTAAAAGTTCCGTCCCCCTGATTGTGCATAAGGAAGTTAGGCGGACCGTTGCGCGCGTCAAAATACGGAGCGGGATAGTGATACTGATCCAGCCCAAGGTAGTAGCTATAGAGGCAAAAGTAGATATCGAGCCTGCCATCGCCGTCATAATCGGCAATGGCGGCGTGGGTAAATGTGCCTTGAGGAGGACGTGCAAAGACAAACGCATCGCGCTTGAGTGAGAAGGTGCCGTCACCCTGGTTTTGAAAGAGCAGCGGACCACTGTTACACACAACAAGCAGGTCTTGCCGGCCGATGTTGCGGAAATCCGCAAAGAGGGCGCATGCTGTGTTATCCAGCACGCCCACTCCAGCCTTTTCAGTGACATCCTCGAAGGTGCCGTCGCGGCGATTGCGATAGAGCCGGTTAGGCAGGCCTGCGGTCTGGCAGACATAGATATCGTCGAAGCCGTCATTGTCGTAATCACCGGCCGCCACACCGTTGTTGCCGTAAACATCAATGCCGCAGGCGCCATCGAGCACGGTGCGCCATTCATCGGCACCGACCAGCATCTGCGCGGCGAAGGAAGGCACGCCGCCGAGAGCCAATGCAGTCACATCCACAAAGCCGGCCCCTTTGACAGTGCTTTGCGTTTCAGTCTGAGCGAGCAAGCGGGTCGCCTGCCAGGTGGCTGCGTCATCCTGACTGGTTCGGCAACTCCAGTCCATTTGCCAGACACCGACCCTTTGCTGGCGTTCCGCCACACCTGTTTGCAACACCAAACTGAAGCGGATGGCGGAGTGAGCGCTTAGCGGCGCGATGCCAGCCTCCTGGATGGCAGTGACTTGGAACTCGGAGGAGAGGACCCGGTGTGCAGGACCAGTCCAGCTGCCCAATTCTCTGAGCAGGGTGTCGGCTCCAGTCTGCAGTTGGGGCGCGAAGTCGTGCCGAACGCTCTCAATACCAAAACCGTTGCGCAGCGTTGTTTTACGGGCAGGCGTGAGTGAGCAAGCCTGAATATCCGGGGAAAGGGACGCTTTCAGGCTTTCTAGATCACCATTCTGCAGGGCCTGCCCCCATCTGGCGAGCAACGCTTCAATTTCGCTGGCATACTTCTCCGTCACGTACGAATCGGAGCCGGGGGCCACCAGCCGAAGCACATCATCCAGCGGCGAACGGGCAGGGTAGTGGGGTGTGTAGTGAACGTCTGCAAACGACAGGGCCGCCGGAGACGGCTGCCCGCTGGACAAGAGAGAGCTGCCCACGAAAGGGGCAGGACGCAGCAAAAGGGGGGTGGCTGCGAGCTGTTTTAAAAGCTCGCGCCGAGAAAGGCGCGAAAGTGTGCCGGAGGGCAGGGCCATCGGTGAGCATCCATGGAAGACCGGCGGTTTCTGACGGCCTCGAATCACTATAGATGGGGAGGGAACTCTTCGCCGGGTCCTGGAGGCAGGATGTTGGCAGGCCGGCTGGCTCCTGCGCGGCAAGTGGAAAAAACCTCCATCTTTCGATTGACAATCCCCGGAAGGTGCGCCTAGTCTTCTCCCCGCTAAACAAATTGCACTTCAGATGTAAGCGAATTCAATTCCACCAGCAAGGCGCACATAAGAAGTAAGTTGTGCGCCGGCAGCAACAGTTTCCTGAGAGGGATTTGGAATGGCCATGACACATGCGAACTTTCGGCGGTTCAAGCGTTTAACTAACCTGTTGCTCGCGATTGCTTTCCTTCTCGCCGGCTCACGTTCCGCCTTGGCTCAGGTCGATCAGGGATCCATCACGGGAACGGTTCAGGACTCGACCGGAGCCGCCGTACCCAACGCGCAGGTCACGCTGCGCAACACGGATCAGGGCATCAGCCTGGAGACGCACTCCACCGGCAGTGGAACGTACACCTTCTCGCCGGTAAAGATCGGCCACTATACGGTTACTGCCACGGCGCCCGGTTTTTCTACCACCACACAGCAGAACTTGACCGTCGCCGTTGGACAGGAGCTGCAGGTCAACGTCGCTCTTCAGACTGGCTCCACCAACGAGACAGTAACGGTGTCCACGGCACCTCCGCAGTTGCAGACGGACGAATCTTCCGTCGGCCAGGTCGTAGATGAGCACACCATCGTGACGCTCCCGCTCAACGGCCGTAACTTCACCTTTCTGGCGCAGTTGAGCGCTGGCGTGAATGTGTCGCAGGCGGATACCCGCGGCAATGCCGCTTCAGGAGCTTTCACCGCGAATGGGTTGCAATCGGCGCAGAACAACTACCTGCTGGACGGTATTGACAATAACTCCAACGCAGCCGACTTTCTGAACGGCACAAACTTCGTCATACTGCCGCCGGTAGATGCTATAGCGGAGTTCAAGGTGCAGACGGCGGACTTCAGCGCGGAACTCGGACGCTCCGCTGGTGCCGTGCTGAATGCCACCGTCAAGTCTGGCACGAACTCCTTCCACGGCGCTGCTTGGGAGTTCTTCCGTAACGACAAGCTGGATGCTGCCGATTGGTTCGAAAATAACAACGGCACCAAGAAGGGCAAGCTTCGGCAAAATCAGTTTGGTGGGTCCATCGGCGGGCCAATCTTGAAGGATAAGCTTTTCTTCTTTGGTGATTATGAGGGATTGCGCCGAGTGCAGGGAACAGTGCTGACCGGTACCGTGCCGACACTGACGGAGAGAAACAGCGGGTACACCAACTTATCGGATCTAATCATCGGGCAGTCAGGTACAGCGCGTACAGACAATCTTGGCCGCACGATTCCATTTGGTACCGTGATGGATCCGGCAACCACCCGTTCCGTAACCGCCGGCTCTTTCGATCCCGCCTCCGGCAGAGTTGCAACCACCAGCGGCTTTGTTCGTGATCCGTTTGGTACTTGCCCGGCCAGCACGGCCAGCTTTTCCCTTGCCACCTGCAATTTGAATCAGCTTCCCGCCAACCGGCTGGACGCGAATGCAGTCAAGCTCCTCAATTTATATCCAGCACCGTCTTCAAACGCCTTCGGTTCCAATTACACCAACAGCCCCAATCTGTACGAACACCGCAATGCGTTTGACGTCCGTGTGGATTACAACGTGACACCAAAGGACCAGATCTTCGGCCGCTTCAGCTATGTGGATGACCCCAACTTTATTCCTGGAATCTTCGGTGGTATCGCCGATGGCGGTGGGTTCAACCAGGGCACCCAAACGGCCAAGTCAGATCAGGCCGTGCTGGCATATACGCACGTCTTCAACCCGACGGTGGTCAACGTGGCGCGTGTCGGCTTCAATCACTTGCACACCACTCGCTTCGGGCCAGCGGGCACAGTGACGGGCGTTCCCGCACAATACGGGATACAGGGGATACCGCAGAGTACGGAGAATGGCGGCCTGCCGCAGATCAGCATCAACGGACTCAGCAATCTGGGTAGCAATGATTTCCTGCCCTCGGACGAGATTAGCCAGACGCTGCAGGTAGTGGACGATTTCACAAAGATTTACGGAAAGAACAGCTTTAAAGTGGGATTTGAATATCAGAATGTTCACTTCAACACTCTGCAGCCAGCTTTCTCCCGCGGTGAGTTCGATTTTACAACTGGCAATTACGCGGGAGTACCCGGGCAAGGCGGAGATTTGACTGCCCTCGGGCAGTTTCTGCTGACGCCCACGGCGACTACTGTTCCGAATGGTGTCAGTTATGTCGGTGGAGCGAACAATGTTTCGGCATCGAACATCAGCAAAACGTATGACGCCCGTAAGTATTTCGCCGCATACATTCAGGACGACATTAAGATAGACCCAAAACTCACATTTAATGTGGGCGTACGCTACGATTACTTCAGTCCGATCTCCGAAACCAATGGAGCCCAGGCCAACTTCATACAGAGTGGCGCGCCCAATGGCACACCCACCTTCCTGGTGCCGGCCACCGGCAAGACACCCCGTCTTTTCTCGTCCACGGCGAACAACCCGGCTTTGAATGGCAATGGTTTCCTGGACCTCCTGGCCAAGGACGGCATTGCCCTCCAACTTACCGACCGATACGGCAAAGGACTTACGCAAGCACAGAAGACAAACATTTCGCCCCGCTTCGGCTTCGCCTATGAAGCGTCTCCGAAGCTCGTCCTGCGCGGTGGCGTCGGATTGTTCTTCAACGCTTTTGAAAATGCAGGATTCGGCCCGAACATCGGTAGAAACTACCCTTTTTCTTACAGCTTCAACTTCCAGAATAACGGTTCCGATTCGGCTCCGTTTACCTCCGGCGCCAATCCCTACGGAACCTGTGCCAGTGCCGGTCCAGGTGGCAGTGCAACCATCGGCTCAGGCCTGTCCTGCGCATCGTTCACGCCCCTAGCGGTCCAGGCAAATGGTCTCGGGCTCCAAGGTCTGCAGTTCGACTTCAAGACACCCAACACCATCAGTTCCAATGTGAGCGTTCAGTATGCGCTCACGCAAAACATCTCGGCTTCCGTGGCTTACGTTTACACGCATGCAAGTCACTTGCAGGTCGACCTGGGTGATAACCGTCCGTCTGTTCTGGTGCCGGCAAATACGGCGTTGGTGCGGAATACCTCACTGCCAGACACTCCGACCAACCACAATTACCTGCCTTTTCCTGATTTCAGTCAGGGCTCGGCCTATCAGCGGACGTTAGGTGCCAGCGTCTATAACGGTCTGCAGACAAAGATCGAGCAGCGGCTCTCGCACGGGGCGTATTACTTGATCACGTATACCTACTCCAAGACGTTGACGGACGCGAACGACCTGCTCAACGGAGGGAGCCTGGGTGGATACCGCGCACCCTATGTCCCGGGGCTGGGACCGACCTTCGACTGGGGACTGGCCAGCTTTGACATCCGCAACGTCTTCCACTTCAGTGGTGGCTATGACTTGCCGGTGGGCAAGAACAAGCAGTTTCTCGCGAACTCAGGCAGGCTGGTGGATACAGTGCTTGGGGGCTGGAGCACGAACTACCTGGTGACACTGCAAGGCGGTCAGCCCATCACGATCGGCTGCCCCACAGCCACCACGACTGGTACCAACTGCAACGCGTTCCGAGTCCCGGGGCAGGATCCTAAACTCGGCCTACATACTCGCTTGGTACGGGGCAAGCCAACCCTCTTCTGGTTCAACAATCCCGCAGCCTTCCAGCAGCCCTGCCCCATTACCTTTGCGGGACCGGACCCAACCAAAGCTCCTGGTTGCTCGCCGGTTACGGGTGCCTTGGCTCTCGGCAGCGCTCCGGGCGTGACCTCCGGGCCTGGTTTCCACCGCTTTGATTTCTCACTCTTTAAAACTTTTAACTTCACGGAGCGGACTTCCATCCAGTTCCGGTCGGAGTTCTTCAACATTCTCAACCATCCAAACTTCAATGCCCCCGGCTTCGGTGGTAACGGCGTGGTTGCTATCGGCAACTCACTCAACTTCAACAGTGCAACCTTTGGCCAAATCGGTTCTACCCGCGACGCTCCGTACGACCCGCGGCAGATTCAGTTTGCCCTCAAGCTGTACTACTAATCCTCGTGGAGGATATTGTGCGATCCGGGACGTTTCAGTAGCGTTCCGGATCGTGCTGTCGATGAGGGTCCCAGCGCTTTACACTTGGGACATGCAGGATCAATCTGCCGGCTTCAACATGGCCAAATCGGCGTTTCATCCGTTGCTATCTGATTCTGGAGTGAGCGGCGTGCGTAGGAGATGGAAAATACGGCATTCCTGGCTCGCGGTCAGCTTTGCATGTTTTGCCCAGCTTGTCGCCCAGCAGCCAGGCAGCCCCTTGGTTCAACCCAACTCGCTGGACACCCAGCTTAAATCCGCGGCGGCAGCCTACGAGTCCGGAGACTTTTCGGCTGCGGCGGCTCGGTTGCAAGCCCTGCAAAGCAAGCTGCCGAAAAGCTTTGAAGTTCATGAGTTACTCGGTCTGACTTACGGTGCGCAGACCCGGAACTCCCAGGCTGTGGAGCAACTGCGGATCGCGGTCGAGCTTCGCCCTGACTCGGCGGCTGCCCGGAACAATCTTGCGACAGCATGGGTGCGGGCCGGACGATTTGAGCAGGCCGAAGCGGAGTGGAAGCGAGTTCTCGCCCGGGACCCGGAAAGCTATGGTGCAACCCGGGGCCTTGCCCAACTTTACCTTAGCCAGGACCGGGTGGCAGCTGCCCTTCCGTTCCTCGAGCAGGCTCATCGCATCCGCCCCGCTGCTCGTGACAACAGCTATGATCTGGCGCTTGCCGATCTGCTGCTCAAGCATTCTGCACAGTCACATAGCGTGATTGCCACGCTTCAAAATGAGAAGGATACTGGTGAGTTGCACAACCTGCTCGGCCGGCTGAATGAGAGCGAAGGCAAGTATCTTGAGGCGGCAACGGAATTCGCTGCGGCGGCGCGCATGGATCCCAGTGAGGACAATTTGTTTGTCTGGGGAAGTGAATTGCTGTTGCATCGAGCGTATGAGGCAGCTATCGCCGTTTTCCGGGATGCGACCCAGCGGTTTGCCTCCTCTCCACGGATGTGGATTGGTCTCGGCATGGCGCTGTACTCCCGCGGGGAGTACGAATCGTCCGTTCAGTCGTTGTTAAAAGCTGCAGACCTTGATCCCAGGGATGCGCGATGCTACCTCTTCCTTTCTAAGGCATTCCTAAGCTCGCCGGCACAGGCCGGGGCTATCATTGAATGCTTCCACCGCTATCTGGATCTGGAGCCAAACAATGCGCTGGCGCAGTACTATTACGCGATGAGCCTATGGAAAGGAAGGCGTGTCGATCATCCGGAGATTGACTATAAGACAGTAGAGGACTTGCTGCGGAAATCTATCCTGTTGGACAACTCAAATGCGGAAGCTCATCTTCAACTCGGGATTCTTTACAATGACGAGCACGCCTATGACAAGGCGCTGCCAGAGTACCAGCAGGCAGTGCAACTGAATCCCACCCTGGCCGACGCACACTTTCGCCTTGGCCGTTACTACCTCCGGTCCGGTGAGAAAGACAAGGCACAAATCGAATTAGACCGCTTCCAGCAATTGCAGGCACAGCATCAGTCCGCGCTTGACAGGGAACGCGCCGAAGTTCAGCAATTTGTAACGTCCACCCCTGCACCCACAACCGGACACTAACGAATGTTGTAAGAGCCCGTCAAAGGCGGCCTCGTCGAGCACGGCCCAAGATGTCTCTCTTTCCTTGCACATATCGCACTCATGGACTCTCCGATGCGGAAATAGCGCGGCGGCTTGGTCGCAATCGGCGTGATTTCCTGCGGGACGCCTCGGGCATGTTACTTGGTTCTGCCTTAATGACAAGCAGCCCCTTCCTGCATGGGCAGGCAATTCAGAAGAAGCGCAAGGTCATCGTTGTCACTTTTGGTGGTGGTGCCCGCGACCAGGAGACATTCGCGCCGGAGGGTCAGGAGAACATACCAAATCTGATCCACAGGCTCGCCCCTCAGTCCAGTTTCTTTACGCATATGAGCAACCAGGGAATTCTGGGTCACTATGTTGCAACGGCCAGCCTGGCGACTGGTGTTTACGAGACGCTCGATAACTTCTCCGCTGTTCCACCGGATAACCCGACCGTCTTCGAGTATTTCCGTAAGGATTCGAAACGTCCACTGTCAGATACATGGGTGATCGCGCCCAGCAATGGATTTAACCGGATAGGTGAGAGCCGATCCAGGTCTTACGGTCCGGGTATGGGTGCCCGGGTGATCCTTCCGAAACACCTGCTCAGGGCAGCCACAACAGGCAGCAAGCTGGACTTCAACCATCTGCTGCGGGATAACTACGAGAGCCCGCTTTATACCCCTGCCCTGGCCGGCAGTGAAGTTGAGTTAGGTCAGTTGGAGACAGTTCTTCGTTTGTCTGTGGAAGACTTTACATCTCATGCGCGAACCCTTTCCAGCCCGGATGAGCTTTCTATCTACATCGCGAAACGGCTCATGCGGCAGCAGTCTCCAAGCCTTCTATGGATTACCATGCACGACATCGATGTAGCACACTCAGGCGCCTATTCGCTCTATGTGGAGGCGATACAGCGCACGGATCGTCTGTGTGGGGAATTATGGGACGCAACACGGAACGATCCGGAGTATGCGGGAAACACGACGCTGTTCATGCTCCCTGATTTTGGACGGGACAGCGATATGGAAGCTGGCGGGAATGGTTTTCAGCACCATCGCACCGGTGATGCCGCTTCACGCACCACATGGATGATGGTAATGGGAGCGGGAGTGCGTGAGGGTGTGGTTTATGACCGCCCAGTGCAGTCCATCGATCTGGTCCCGACGCTCGGCGCGATGATGGGTTTCTCACCTCGGTTGTCACAAGGCCGGCCTCTCAGAGAGTTGCTATAACCATGCTGCCTGAGAACTTGACCGCCGCACATTTCGCCAGATACACGCCCGGGGCCAGGACCCTCGCATGCGAGCATCTTTCAACGCTGCGGCAAATGCCTTTGGTGCTTATCGCAAGTGTGTTGCGCGAAGTGATTGGCTACGATGAAGCATTTCGAGCGGAACGGCTTCAGCTTACAAACCAGCTTACTTCTCTTCTTACATTTTCAGCGGCACAGCGGGCGGACTGTTTCAAAGACTTCCAGAGTTTACGGTTGGCTCCCTCATTTGAACGTATCGATTGGGTCAATGAGCCACTTGTGTTCACCGAGCACTTGTCTGCCTACCTGTGGAGCTCGGGTCAGATGGAAAGATACCGTACCGCCGCCAGGGCCTATGAGCAGCAGGTGAACCAATCTGCCAGCCCACCAAAGCTGCCGGTGGGCCGCCTGGGAATTGCAGTGATCGGGCGGAATGCCAATCCAGAGGGATATCCGCTTTTCCGTCATCTGCGCGCACATGGAACTTATTTCAGCTCACTCGTTCCGGAGAACGGTTTGGCGCAATTGCTCGCCGTGGTGGAAGAGCGTGCGAGCTCGTATCCGGTGGATCATGCCCACTGGTACGTCGATGGTGCGTCCCTGGCAAGTCATACCAGGGCACTTACCGCGATTTCCTACGATTCACTCCAGCCTGCGCGGGAAAAGCTTTTGGGAGTCATTCAAAAGCAGATGAGCCAGCCGGGCATGGGTCCAGAACAACTAAGAAATGCACTTGCCCGTCTTTCGCCCCGCGATCTCGGTCTGAACTCTGACCCTGTACTGGATCATTTTCAGATCAGACTGCTTACAGAAGGATCGGGAACACAGATTTTTAGTACAACCTTTGCGCAATGGGCGGCTCGCGAGGCCCTGCGACGAGCGCAACCACTTACACTTCTGGTTCGCTTTGCACCCCGGCAGCGGCAAAGGCCGATGAGCGAACTGCTCACCAATAGCCAGGTCGCCGATCTCGACCCTCAGGGTTCCCTGGTCGATGCGGATATGGCTGCTTACTACCAATGGATAAACCAGCAGCGGCTTACTGGGGCGGAAAACTCCGCATTTCTTGTGTGGTTGGAAGGCGGAGGCCAGGCGGTGGCGATCAGCCCGGCTCTTCCACGTGGAACCGAATCCAAATCGGCGCTCCAGCTCGGGGCACTGCTGGCATTGATGACCGGCTGAAAAGCTTAGTTGCTCCCTAGTCCGAATCTCGCTTGGACGGAATCTCACATTAGAGATAGTCTAGTTAGGGATGACCGCGGAAGCCATCAAAACGTCTTTCCACGGCCGCGGCTTGCGCTGCACACCGCAGCGTTATGCGTTGATGGCGTTTTTAATGGAAGAGAATAGGCATCCCACGGCCGTCGAGATTTTCGAATACGTTAATCGAGTCGATCCGCGCTCCTCGCGCGCTACCACTTACAACAACCTGAGGGACCTGGTGCGGGCAGGGTTGGTGCGTGAGGTCGCGGTGGAAGGCCGGGCAGCGCGCTTTGACGCAAAGGGCCTGCGGCATAACCACTTTGTCTGCGAGAGCTGCGGCGGTGTCGAGGACGTTGGCTGGGCAGAAGTGCCACAACCCACACGCGCGTCGCTGGGCAAGCGGGTTCTTCGAGAATGCGAATTGATTTTCCGGGGTCTGTGCGCGAACTGTGCACAGGGTGGAGCTGCTCCCTAGGTATTCCCCGAGGGTATCGTCCCTCCCGCGTCCACCGAAAGCACGTCAGCTTCAGCAACTTTGATAAAGGATCTCGCTAACTACCAAGGCTTATCCAGAGCCGCTAACCATGCTTAGAAGGAGAACAAACCCGTGAGACACGAATTTGATCATGCCGTAGGCGAGCCATTTCCCGGAGATGGAAAGGATACCGCTGTTGCCGTTGCCGAGGCAAAGTGCCCGTTCCTGGGCGCAGCCCGCACCACCACCATGTCCGGCGCGCAGACAAATGCGGACTGGTGGCCCAATCAGCTGAACCTGAAAGTTCTGAACCAGAACTCTCCGCTAAACAATCCGAACAACAAGCCGGTAAAGTCCGCCTTCAACTATGCGGAGGCTTTCAAGAGCCTTGACCTGCAGGCAGTGATCAAGGATCTGCACGCGCTTATGACGGACTCGCAGGAGTGGTGGCCGGCGGACTACGGTCATTACGGACCGTTGTTTATCCGCATGGCCTGGCACAGCGCGGGCACCTATCGCATTACAGATGGCCGAGGTGGCGCGGGTACGGGCGCACAGCGTTTCGCGCCGCTGGACAGCTGGCCTGACAATGCGAACCTGGACAAGGCGCGCCGCCTGCTCTGGCCCATCAAGCAGAAGTACGGTCAGAACATCTCCTGGGCCGACTTGATGATCCTGACGGGTAATGTCGCGCTGGAGTCCATGGGTTTCAAGACCTTTGGTTTTGCCGGTGGACGCGAGGACGTGTGGGAGCCAGAAGAAGACATCTACTGGGGACCCGAGGGCAAGTGGCTGGACGACACACGCTACAGCGGCGAGCGCGAACTGGAAAACCCGTTGGCCGCCGTGCAAATGGGCCTGGTTTACGTGAATCCGGAAGGCCCGAACAGCCGCCCGGATGCGGTCGCTTCCGCGCGGGACATCCGCGAAACCTTCGGACGCATGGCCATGAACGACGTGGAAACGGTGGCTCTCATTGCCGGCGGACACACCTTCGGCAAGGCTCATGGAGCGGCCAACCCTGGCATGTTCCTGGGTACCGAGCCTGAGGGCGCTGACATGGAGGAGCAGGGCTTTGGCTGGAACAACACCTTCGGCAGCGGCAAGGGTACTGAGGCGATCACCAGCGGCCTGGAAGGCGCATGGACCGCAAACCCGACGCGCTGGGACAACGGCTACTTTGAGAATCTATTCAAGTTTGAGTGGGAGCTGACCAAGAGCCCGGCCGGCGCGCACCAGTGGACGCCGAAAAATGGCGGCGGAGAGGGTACGGTTCCCGACGCCCAGGACCCGGCAAAGCGCCATGCACCGATGATGTTTACCACGGACATCGCGATGATCGCGGACCCGGCGTACGCAAAGGTTTCAAAGCATTTCTACGAAAATCCTGACGCTTTCGCAGACGCCTTTGCGCGTGCCTGGTTCAAGCTGACCCACCGCGACATGGGGCCCGTGGCACGCTACCTTGGCTCATTGGTTCCTTCCGAGCCGCTCATCTGGCAGGACCCCATACCGGCAGTGGACCATGAACTGATCAACGACGTGGATGTGGAAGCTCTGAAGGCAAAGTTGCTGGCCTCCGGTCTTTCAATCCCGCAGTTGGTTTCCACGGCATGGGCGTCGGCCTCTTCGTTCCGTGGCACTGACAAGCGCGGCGGTGCAAATGGTGCGCGTCTCCGCCTGGAGCCGCAGAAATATTGGGAGGCAAACCAGCCAGGCGAACTCGCGAGGGCTCTGGAGACGCTGGAAGCTATCCAGAAGGACTTCAACGCGGCGCAGACCGGCGGCAAGAAGATTTCGCTCGCTGACCTGATCGTGCTGGGGGGCTCCGCGGCCATTGAGGCAGCCGCAAGGAAGGCAGGCCATGAGGTAAAGGTTCCCTTCGCCCCGGGCCGCACGGATGCTTCACAGGCGCAAACCGATGTGGAGTCGTTCGACGTACTCGAGCCGCGGCTGGACGGCTTCCGCAATTATGTTCGTCAGGGGCATGACGGCATTGCGGCGGAGATGCTGCTGGACAAGGCAAATCAGCTGGACCTTACCGCTCCTGAAATGACCGTGCTGATTGGCGGCCTGCGTGTGCTGAACACCAACTTCAACCACACCAACTACGGCGTCTTTACCAGGCAGCCTGAAACACTGACCAACGACTTCTTCGTGAATCTGCTTGACATGAGCACGAAGTGGAAGCGGTCAGAGTTCAATCTGAACATCCTGGAAGGCCGCGACAGGAAGACCGGCGAACTGAAGTGGACCGGAACCGTAGTCGATCTGGTTTTCGGTTCGAACTCACAACTGCGCGGTCTGGCGGAGTTCTATGCGGGCAGCGACTCACAGCAGGTCTTCGTGCGCGACTTCGTGGCAGCATGGGTAAAGGTCATGAACGCGGACCGCTTCGACCTCGCTTAAGCAACACGAAAAAGGCCACAGTCCAAAACAAATCGCAGCCTCGTCAGGCGTCGGGTACACTCCGGTCTTGGCGAGGCTGCCCTTTTCTTCTCCTGCTTCTCAGGCCACCGAACTATCAGCGCCGAGTTAGGTTGGTATTTATGGCGTTGTTGTGAAGCACGCGGCAGGCAGCATCGCCGTCAAGCCTGAGTATTGTCCTTCGCGCTCGGGTGGTGTATGTTCATCCCACGGCGGTAACTGTGACGCCGAAGAGGGAACCACTCGCTGCATCAGTTAGTGGGCGGAGAGGATTGCCGGTCTTCCAGTGAGGATTGAGTGCTGTCCTACAAGTCAAAAACAACCGCTCCGGAGCCAGCTCTAGGTCGCAAGCCGGCATCTACCCCGGTAAGGATGGCAGCCTTGAACACGACTGGATTATGTACCCTTTCCCATAGGTGTGCACCATGAGGGAACCAGACACGGCGGCCGGGAACTCTGTACCGAAGCTGTCCCAGGGGGATCGTATCTTCGGTGAATGGGTGACTTTCGGCGTTCTTGCGGCGGTGGTCTTTGGAGTTGTGCTGGCGATACCGTACGGGTATCGGCTGATCACCCTGAGATGGGCCTCGTCGAATCCTTCGGTGAGCACCGGCTACATGGGAAGCTGGGTGGGCACTCTGCAGAATGCCAATCTTTTAAAGTCCACTCCGCAGGACGCGGCGAACGCACCTCTCGATCCGTTTTGGTCAAAAGAGGGCCAATTGAACGCTCGTGCAGCGGACCTGAGCCAGCGAGTCGCTCCCCGGCATACGAGCAGGGCAATTTACGTTGACCTCGGCCTGGATCCCTTTCACTTCAGTTCACCCAGCTTGCGGGGAAAAATTCGTATGTGCGCCTACAACGGTGCCAAAGCGGACTTTGACTTCACTACGATGTCGGTTGGCGAAACGGGAGCAACCCTCGTCTTGACCACAAAGGCCAGTGATGAGTTCGGCAATCTAAGTCTAAAGTTAAACGACGGAAAACTCAAAAGTACATACGAAATCATGGGGAGAAGCATTGTCGGAGAACTCACCCGCGGCAGTCTCCAGGACTTTCAAAAAGTGTGTGATCAAGTAAAAGCAACGGCTCAGGCAGACTTGCCTCAATAAGAAGGGAAGGGTGGGATGGCTACATTCTCCGGCAGCGCACAGACTGAAACAGCAGCACATGGTGGTGGCGAAGACCACGCCTGGCCTGACTTCAAGGCCTTGGATCCCAAACAAATTTCGGTCCCCACGGGCCTACAGGGTATCCCGAGTTGCACTTGGGGCACAAAGGTGTACGGAGACCAGCAGGAAATCATTTACAAAAATCGCCAGGTTGCCATCGTTCTGAATGACAAGCTGGACGTCGGTGTGGACAGGACCGAGACCATCGAGGCAGCGAACTATATCTACGTAAAGGGTGGACGGCTCGTGGAAATCACTCCGACTGAGACCCTGCAGGTAAAAGGCAATCGCATGGTTTGGGTTCATGGGCAGGACACGGAGCATTACCTAGTCCACCGTGAGATTCAGGAACCGGTGGAACGCATCGAGCATTCGGAGAAGTCAATGGAGTATGGCAGTTCCAAGGCGGAGGCACTGGGGGCAGCTTTTGAAACCAAAGGTTTTGCCGCGGAGATCAAGAATATAAAGGCGGAATTGCAACTCTTTAACTCCACGAACGCGGGGATTGAGAACCGACTCAAGCCGCTGCAGTCGGGTATTGAAGCGATGGAAGCACATATTGGTGCCCTGAAGCTTGCCTGTAAGGTCAAACTCAATGCCCTTATTAATTTCGCCACTTCAAGCCCCTTCTCCTAAATTGAGGCACCCGGACTTATTCATGCCTGAACCGCCAAACCCTTCGTTAACATCTTCCATCCACTCACGCCCGGCTAACAAAGTCATACGGCCGGATGACTTTGCGCCGTGGGTCCGAGCCGTCACGGTTGAAGACAGTCATATTTTGTGGCTGCCGGTCACGTGTTACCCCATGCGGCATGATGAGAAGTTTTGGATACTTGCTTTTCTTCGCCGTTTTTCCACCCTATTGGAGAGCAAAGGAAAGCTGCGCCAAGAGGTGTTTTTGCAGTACGCCACAGCGACCGCAGACTATGTTGATCCGTTTCGCCGGTATGTTCAGCGGTGTCAGATTCTGCTGGGCCTGAGCCGCAGCCCCGGAGAAGATCTCACCGGCATCCCCGAGATGGAGGATGTACAGAGACAGATCGAGGCGGAGAAGCGCTTTGACCTGGGACGATGGACCTCGGACTATTCTTTCTGGTTTCAGAACAAAGGAGCCGCGGAACAGGAAGAGCTCTTCCTGGGAGCCGGCGGCCTGACCTCCATCTATCTTGCCGCCGATCCTGCCACCGCGCCGCCGCCACTCCCCTTTACCCCGAAACTGCGTGCCGCTATGCCCGTCTTCAAGCGTTTTGACGTGGACGCTACCGTGGCCGGGACCATGGCCCTGAATGACAAGTTTCTGCTAAAAAGTAAAGAAATTTTTGGCGACGGTATCGAATTTGAGATGGACAGTATTGGTTTCATCTTGCCCCGTTTTGACAGCGGCCACCTGATCTGGGCATCGCCGGAAGACCGTGCCACCTGGTTCCAGCTGTTTGACGTGTACTTCCGCGAGTCTCCGAAGGACAAGGGTGTTCTATTGGCATTTCAGAAGGACATGACCGGCCTGCTCCGTGAAACGCTCGCTGACCTGCAAAAAGAACGTATGGTTTACCCGCTGGCAATCCCGGCACGTGGTTCGCATGCCTGAACTGTCCCGCTCCATGCTGCGTTACGAAGAGTTGCCCATCGCCCCGGACTGGGAAGCCTATGTCGTGCACGCTCCGCCACCGCCAGCTCCCTCTGAAGAGGCCGCCGTGCTGCGCGCGTTCGTCTCTGGCCTGCGCATGATCGCGGAGCGCCGGTGGCAATTGACCTGCGAAGTCTTTCTGCAGATCTGGAAGATCGCCGTGGAGGGCAACGCGGCCTTGTATGAGGACAACCTCGCCATCTGGCAGCCGTCGGTCGGCGTGGGAATCTGGCCACATCGCAAAGCGCCGCGACGCATGACCCAGGCATCCGCGATGGACCATGCCGCAGACATTATGACGGGCAGCGAGCCGGAGCTTTCCTCCTATCACCTGTGCCGTGTCAGCGGAGGCGATGAAGCTGGACGCCACGCCGAATCACAGCTGATCGGACGCGGCATGATCCTGGAAATGTACTCGCCCGGGGGCTTCTCCGAGCTGCAAACCGCTGGCCGGCAAGTTTTTTTGCCGGGTATCGCGGACACCGTCTACCGAGGCTTTCCGTTCTATCTGCCCGTGCTGGACGCTGCCACTGTGGCCGGAGCCGAAGCCGCGCAACTGGCGCGATGGACGTGCGGCGCGGAACTCTATCTTCGGGAAAGTCTGGAGGATCACACTCTTTTCATACTTTCGCACCGGCCTCTGCGCGAGATCATGACCCGGGCGGCAGAGATGATCGACGAGGCACACGGAAGGCAACTGCGTTTCGGCGGCGCTCCGCTGGTGGCCGATCGACCTTAAGTGGCAAATCCGATGATGCAGCCCATACCCGGTTAGCGTTCTCACCTTGCCATGCGAGAAGCTTACGTCCACGGCACCAGCGTTCGACAAACCCCGCCAGCGAAGGACGCCCCACACACATCTGCGAATTCACTCCGCACTCAATTGTTCCCCAGACTGTAACGCTTGCAGCATCACGTAAAAGTGCTACCCCGTTGTAACCATCAATCTTTGTATACTCGCTGCAACTGCAAGCTCTGGTCTACTGGTCCGGCACAGGTTCTCGCGCATAGGCACCCAGCCGGGGCAGGCCGCATCTCAGGTGACACACACCAACGGAGACGACATGGCGCTTCCGCACATACAGATCGGCGACGGAATGATCGGCCACGCGATCCTGTCTTCTGTCGAAGTCACACAAGAACTTAACCGCCACTGGTGGTGCACTGTGGTCTGCCGGGTTCCCGAAGACGACCGCATTCCAGTCGAGAACCTGATCGGCAAGCTGGTCAACATCACCACGGTGGACGAGGAAGGGGTGGAGCATACCCACTTTGCCGGGGCTGTTCATGACGTCACTCTGGATTACGAGCTCGCCGGCAGTTACACGGCTACGTTGGTGGCGGTCAGCGACAGTTACCGCATGGACGTCACGGCACACAAGCAGTATTACCAGGACGGAACGCTTGCCTCCGTTGCGTCTACTCTTGCCGCGCGCCACACGAACACAAAGATCGCGGTCAACGCCGCGAACACCAAGCCTCTGAATTACGTGCAGTATGGAGAGACCGACTGGCATTTCCTTCACCGCATCGCAGACGATCATGCCGCGTGGATGCGTCCGGTGAGCGGCGGTGTGGAGATCTTTGACAGCTTCCAATCCGGCACCAGCCTGGAGTGGCGAACCGAAGGAAATCTCACCAGCTTTCGCCTTCAGGGACGGCGCGGCAATCCAACTTTTTCCGGTGCGCACTATGACCATCACGCGATGACCTCCAACACCTTCCAGGACATGACGCGCGCTCCGCAACTTTATGACGGAGCTGCCAGCCTGACCGCCGCCACACAGGCCGCCTCGCAGCAATTGCCTTCGGGCTTTGAACCGCAGCGTGGCCGGGCCATGACACTGGATCATTATTCCGACCAGCTTCAGGCTGAGGGAGAACGCAGCCTCGGCTCGACCGTGACGGGCACGGGCTCCTCCCGCAATCAAAATCTAAAGGCAGGCGACACTGTCAAGGTGCAGGGTCCGCTGGATGCGCAAGGTACCTACGGGGTCGTTCACGTGACCCACCGTTGGACACCGAAAAGCTACAGCAACGATTTCGGGGTCACGCCCTGGAAGCAGTATCGTGATCCCGCACCCCCAGAGGCAAACACCTGGAACGGCATCGTCCCCGCTCGCGTCGTTGACCATAACGACCCTAAGAAGATGGGCCGTTTGAAGGTGCAGTTCTTCTGGCAGGACGGTGCCACCCACTGGGCTCGCGCCACCAGCCCCCACGCCGGCCCGGGCCGCGGTTTCATGTTCCTGCCGGAGGTTGGCGACGAGGTCGCCGTCGCCTTTGAGGATGGCGACCCGGAGCGCCCGGTCATTCTGGGTTCGCTGTGGAATGGCGTGCAGCAGGCGCCGCGCGCGGGGTACTTCGGCGCGGACGCGGACATACCGGACAACAATGTGAAGCGTATCTACACCAAGGCGGGCAACCGTCTGCAGCTGGTGGACACGCCGGGCAAGCAGACCGTGGTGATGGCGACGCCACACCAGACGTCGGTGACGCTGAGTGAATCGCACGGTGCGACGGGCCGTCCGCTGGTGCACGTGCACTCGAGCGGAGACATTCTTCTGACAGCTC
>CAXTRR010000012.1:0-1467 GCA_964246795.1 uncultured Terriglobus sp.
GCGTTCTCCCCTCGGTTCAAATAAGCGCGAGAGCTACACTAACCCCCATGCACCTCCGCATCGGATCACGCGGCTCCAAGCTGGCCCTCTGGCAAAGCAATCACATCGCTGCCCATCTCCACGCACTTGGCCACACCACGGACATCATCCTGATCCGCACCGTGGGCGACCGCATGCAGGATCCCGCCTTCGCCGCCGCCCACCCCATCACCCCCGAACTCGACGGCAAAGGCATCTTCATCAAGGAAATTGAGGAGGCCCTGCTCGCCGGCACCATCGATCTCGCCGTGCACTCCCTCAAAGACCTGCCCACCACCCTCGATCCACGTTTCGCCATCGCTGCCATCCCGGAACGCGCCGACCCACGCGACGCCCTGCTGTGTCCGGAATGGATGCAACTGCACACCCTGCCTGCGGGCTCTCGCATCGGTACCACCTCACCCCGCCGCGTGGCACAGCTGCTCGCCCATCGGCCAGACTTCCAGTTCGTGGCCATTCGCGGCAATATCGACACGCGCCTCCGCAAGCTGGCCCGCGGCGAATGTGACGCCCTTGTACTCGCCTGCGCCGGCATTGACCGTCTGGGTGCACGCCTGCTGCGTTCCGTCGAACTCGACCCCGCGCATCCGGAGTTTGGCCGCACGCCACACCTGGAGTGCATTACCCACGCGGACCATGACCACCTGGACATCCAGCAGCACTCGGAAAACCAGCCCGGCAGCATCGATTGGATTCGCGAACGCTTCACGCCAGAAGTCCTCTGCCCTGCACCCGGCCAGGGCGCGCTCGGGATCGAAACGCGGGCCGTTGCAACTCAAGTCATTGCCGCCCTTGCGCCGCTCGACGACCAGCAGGTCCGGTACGCCGTCGAAGCCGAGCGCTGGATGCTGCACGCCCTCGGCGGCGGCTGCTCGCTGCCCGTCGGCGGTCTCTGCACCTTTGATGGCCGAGGCACCCCTGTACTGGAAGCCGTGGTCACCTCACCCGACGGTGAGCAGATGATCTCGCTCAAGTTTCCCGCGCGTCCCAACGAGTCGGCGCAAAGCCTCGGTGCCCGCATGTCGGCCCGCTTGGAGGCAGAGGGTGCCCTTGCCCTCCTCGCAGCGGAACTTCCCGCAACCCACCTGGAAACCGCCGGCCTCCTCACCTGACCACGAATCTCAGGTGACCCATTCTCCGCCATCAGGTGCCCCACGCATGCGCCAGTTTCGTCGGCGTATGAGTGGGTTCTCTTCTCCGACGTTTCGCCAGCTGCCAGTGCCCACTAAAAGTGGGTGCCCCACCTCCACGACAGCTCTACCGTCGTTAAGGTGGGTGTACATCCACCGCTTCTGACCCGGCATCAAGCCGAATAGCCAGATGCTCCGTTCATGCGCCAGTTTCATCGGCGCATAAGCGGGTTCCGAAAGGTCGCCATCCTCAATCACAAAACACTCACGGGGCACCCCTCTTCAGAGACAGCCTTTC
>CAXTRR010000012.1:1477-49571 GCA_964246795.1 uncultured Terriglobus sp.
AATTTGCGGGCTTATGGCCCCACCTCCCGCCCGCGTGGGGAAACGCCGTTGGAAAAAACCAAACTGCGGTCTGCGGGGTGAAGGCCCGCGCTAAAGTTCGCCTACGTCCCAAACCAAACCTGGGGAGAAACGCTACACATGGTGTAAAGACCTGTCCGAAACGTCAAACCCTCACCGAAACCGTTCCAACCTCCCGCATCACCATCTTCTTAAACCGACACGAACCATCTAACAAAACCGCATGCCCGCCCACCACCCGCCAATCCGTGTTCTGGTCACCCGCGCCGCACACCAGGCCTCCGCGCTCGGCGACGCTCTCGCCGCCCGAGGCCTGCTCGTCGTCAGCATTCCCATGCTCGATATTCAGGCTCCAGATGACGGGTACGCCTCCTTGCATCGCGCCATGCACGCGCTTGAAGATTTTGACTGGCTGGTCTTTACTTCGGCCAACGCCGTGACCGTCTTCGCTGATCAGCGCGAAGACCTCGAGATCGAAGAAGTTCCGTGCCGTATTGCAAGCATCGGCGCCGCCACCGGCAGGGCCTTGGCCGATGCGGATTTACCCGTTCACTTGCAACCGGCAACGGCCGTGGCCGAATCCCTGGCTGCGGCACTGCGCCCAAAAGTCCGTGGCAAGCGCGTTCTGCTCGTCTGCGCACAGCAAACACGGGGCGTTCTCGAAAGGGAATTGGAGGCTGCCGGAGCGGAATTCGCCGTTGCTCATGCCTATCGCAACGCCGTACCGGAGGGCGCAGCGGACGCACTCACCCGGGAACTGCCCGCTCTCTCCGCCATCACCTTCGCCAGCGGCTCGGCCGTGCAGCACCTCCTCGCCGTCTGCGACGCCGCCAGCCTCACCCTGCCTCCCCACATCGTCCTTGCCTCCATCGGCCCGGTCACCTCAGCCGCCCTCCGCGCCAGCGGCTACCAACCCCACATGGAAGCTACCCAGCCCAGCATCGAAGTCCTCGCCAGCGAACTCGCTCGCTACCTCCAGCGCCGCTAGTCCTATCCGGATTTCGAACATCTGGAAATCGTAACTTCGCCATCTGGGAATCGAGATTTCGACACCTAGGAATCGTCATTTCGACCGGAGAAGGCACAGCTCCATCGTGCCTTCGTAGCAGAGAAACCTGTTGTCCGCCCCGGTCTGCGATACAAAGTCGCTCTGTCATTTCGACCGAAGCGAAGCGAAGTGGAGAAACCTGTTTTCTTCTCCCGCCCCGATCGTCCTCACGTCAGACCAGCGCAACTACACCCAATCGAGAAAAGCCCCACTCAACTCGCTACCTCTCGACTCCCGCAAACCCTGCGCACTCTGCGATCGCTCTTAAACCTCAGAATCCGAACTCCAGGTCTTATCCACGGAATTGCAAAGCTCCTCCAGCGAACAGTCCACACACCTCGGCTTGCGCGCGTCACAAATTTGCCGCCCATGATGGATCAACTGGTGCGCAAAGTCGATCCATCGCTCTTGCGGCAGGATCGCCATCAGGTCGCGTTCCACCTTCACCGGATCCGTCTGCTTCGTCAGTTCCAACCGCCGCGAAAGCCGCAGCACATGCGTGTCCACCACCACGCCGCTCGCAATGCCGTACCACGATCCCAGCACCACGTTGCTGGTCTTGCGCGCCGCACCGGGAATGCGCAGCATCTCTTCCATCGTCCGCGGAATCTCGCCGCCGAACTCCGCATGCACCAGCTTTGCCGCTGCTACCAGCGATTTCGATTTTTGCCGGAAAAAGCTGAGGCTTGCCACAAACGGCTGAATCGCCTCAGGCGTGGCCTCGCTCATCGCCGCCGGGGTCGGATACGCCGCAAACAATGCCGGCGTTACCAGATTCACGCGTGCATCGGTGCACTGGGCGGAAAGAATGGTCGCCACTGTCAGCTCCCAGGCATCGCCGTGCCGCAAAGCACAAATCGCATTCGGATATGTTTTCTCCAGCTCATCCAGAATGGCCGCGATACGCTCCGGCGCAAGTGGCTTCTTCGTCTTGCTCGGACGCTTCTTCGGCGGTACCGGTTCTGCGGCAGCAATCCGCCGCGCCCGCACCCCTTTCGCAGAGCTACGTCCGGCCGCCTTCTTTGGATGCGTCCTGCTAACCGCCACCGCCGTTTTCGCCGGCACACTCATCCTGTCAACCCCCTCCAGGCATCACTTGCCACGTAAACTGCTCAACTCTGACGACTTACCAGACATAGAAAGTTGGCAGAGTATTTACCTGCGGCTTTCTATAATTGAAATAAGCCATCCGAATCTCGAGCCGTTCATCCCTGTAGCACTTTTTTGGGGTGCAAGGGCACTCTTTTCAGGGGTGCACGGGTGCTTCGCTCGGGAGTTGGCAACGAGTGTAGGGGGGAGGCGACTGCTTTCGGAGAGGCACCGCTTCAGCCGTGCCGCAAGCCCTTCATTCCAGCGCCGGCTTTAGCCGGTGAGGGAACAACTCGCTGCCTTGTACAGTCCTGCACGCGCAGCACATATCTGGACGCAAAATTCTCCATCTCTACAAAAAAGAGGAAGGCCCCTTCCAATGAAGAACTTACGGGCAAACCTTGATCTTAAGCGTTAAGATCCCCCCAAATGAGGAACTTGCAGGAACGCAGGGGGTACCTACCCCAACCGGTCCAGCATGTCCTGTGGCGTCAGCCGCACACAGGAGAAGATCGGATAGTCCTTCAGCGTGTAGATCGAAATTTCTGTCTCGCGCAACTGCTGCACCAGATCGACGAAATCTTCCGGAAAGTTCGTCTCAAACGCGACCACAAACTCCTGATCGTCGATGCCGAACGAGTAAGTCGTGTTCAGCTTCACCCGCGGAAACGCCAGACCGATGCGAATATGCTCCTCCATCAGCCGCCTGCGCTCCTCCAGCGACAGCAGGTACCAAGGCCTGGTCTTCCAGAATGGGTAAACAAAGATGTACTTGTGTCCGCCTGGCCGGATCGCGCCTCTGCCCTCGCCCTCGCTCTCATCCACGCGGTCAATCTGGTATTGCGAACGCTTGGTCATCGACAGAAAGTGGTGCGGAATCGTCAGATACCCGCCCAGCGGTGTCGCCAGCAGCTCCGCCCGCATGCGGCTCATCTCTTCCACCGAATAGCAGATCGACCACACGCAGAAGTCGGTATCGCCCCGAGTCCC
The DNA here is from genome assembly GCA_964246795.1 of uncultured Terriglobus sp. Lineage (GTDB taxonomy): Bacteria > Acidobacteriota > Terriglobia > Terriglobales > Acidobacteriaceae > Terriglobus. The sequence continues at coordinate 4,623 of CAXTRR010000012.1, forward strand.
GATAGTGGAATACGTCATCGACAGAAACTCACCCGACCGATTCCAGCTCTGCAGCACCCGCACGAATTCCGCCTTGTGAGCCGCTTTCTCTTCCGCCGGCAAACGCTTCCATTCCGGCATGAGCTTATAGAAGCTGAACGCAACAATCTGCCGCTTCACCGGCGTCCCGGCACCAGCCTGCGGCCGTCCCGCGGAAGAGGTCGTCGGCCGTCCAGCTGATGGCACCACAGGCGTGGTTGAAGGCACGGCAGTTGCAGCGGTTGATTCGGTCTGTACAAAGTCCGGAGTTGCAGTCTCAGCCATACCTTAAGCATACGAGCGCCGCAACAGCGCAGCAAGCGGATGCAGGCCGGTTAACAGCCGCTACAGCCTCACAAAGCTATACTTGCTGGGTCGTTCCCTATCCCGCTCCCAAGAGTGCCATGACCGAAAAGATCATCAACTTTCTCCTGCCCTACGTCACCGGACTGATCGTCGCGGTCGGCTATCCCGGCGTTGCTCTGCTCATGGCCATCGAATCAGCCTGCATCCCGCTGCCGAGTGAGATCATCATGCCCTTCGCCGGTTATGTCGTCTGGCAAGGCAAAATGAACCTCTATCTTGCCGCCACCGCTGGCGCCCTCGGCTGCAACCTCGGCTCCCTGGTCGCCTACTGGATCGGTGCAAAAGGCGGTCGGCCGTTGGTGGAAAAGTTCGGCCGTTATGTACTCATGAGCCCGCGCGATCTGGATCGCGTGGAAGGTTACTTCGCCAAATACGGCGACATTACCGTTCTGGTTGGCCGCCTGCTCCCCGTCGTTCGTACCTTTATTGCGCTGCCCGCGGGTATCGCCCGCATGCCGCAGCTCCGCTTCCATGTCTACACCTTTCTGGGTTCCTGGCCGTGGTGCTTCGCGCTCGCTTACGTTGGTATGAAGGCAGGCGCTAGCTGGAACTCGCCGGACTCCTCACTCAAGCACATCCTGCATAAAGCCGATGCCGCGATCCTGGCACTGATCGTCGCCGCGATTGCCTGGTTCGTCTGGGCGCACTGGAAGCACCGGAACGAGCCCGCAGTGACGCAGGCATGAGCGCCGGCATGAAGGCCCACACGGAGTACCTCACCTTTCAGACCCGCGAGCGGTATGAAATGGTGCATATCACCGACCAGGTGGAACGCATCGTGCACGCAAGCGGCATTGACGATGGCCTTTGTTTCGTCTCGCCCATGCACATTACCGCGGCCATTTACGTCAACGACCACGAGAGCGGATTGATTGAGGACATCGGCGTCTGGCTCGAGAAACTGGCACCGCGTTGGCCGGGCTACAAACACCACCAAACCGGCGAAGACAATGCCGATGCCCACCTGAAGGCGCTTCTGCTTCACCACGAGACGACACTGCCGGTCACCAAGGGACGGCTCGACCTCGGCACCTGGCAGCGCGTCTTCTATGCGGAGTTTGACGGCCAGCGGCGCAAGCGTGTGATCGTGAAAGTACTGGGCGTGACCAAGTAACTGATTGCGCTCACAGCAGGGAAGGCGGTCGGTCGTCGATTCAGCGCGCCGCCGCGCGATCGGCGTTGATGGCGAGTTGCTGTGCAAGCGGAAGCGGGACGGACTTTACGCGCGCGCCCGGATCGATTTGCGCACCGGCTGTCAGCGCCGGAACCGTCGAGCCTGCGGAATTAGCTGCTGGGTGATTCTGCATCGCGGAGCCGGTGAGAACTATGTCCACACGCCGGTTCGCAGCGCGTCCTTCCGCTGTACCGTTCGACTGCACGGGACGGAACTCCCCGTAACCGGCAAGCGAAATGTGCTGTGGCGCGATTGTGCCATGCGTTAGCACAGCTTCGGCGATAGCTGCGGCGCGTGCCGTGGAGAGCTCCCAGTTGGATCGGAAATGTCCAGGGCGAACAGGCACATTGTCGGTATGACCCTCCACGCGGAAGTCTTGATCGGGCAGCGATTTTGCAATACGAGCCAGCAATGGCAACATGGCCGGCTGCACCTCCGCGGATCCCGACTCGAAAAACCCCGCCTCCTGCAGCGAGATCGTGATGCCGTCACTACCGCGATGCACGGAGACGCTTCCCGCGCCTTTGCCGAGCGCGTCCTTCAGGGCTCGCTCCAACGCAGCCTGCGCCTCGGCAATGCCACTCTCGCCCGGTGCGACCTGTAGCGGCATCATCAGCGGTGCGGGCGTTCCCTGGCTGTTGCTGGCACCTTGCTCCAGCGGCGGCGTGGGCGCGTGGGCGTCGAAGACACCATGCTGGGCAAATGCGGACTGCATCGCGGCCGCCATGGCCGTCGCCTTCTTCTTGTCGCTTACAGAAGACGCGAAGAGAACAACAAAGAAAGCGAACAGCAATGTCAGCAGATCAGCGTAACTTACAAGCCAACGCTCATGGTTCACGTGCTCGGCATGTTTTTTCCTGCCCATGATTAGGCCTCCGCGCTCTTGCCGCCGTGGGCAATGAAGGTGCGCAGCTTGGTTTCAATCATGCGGGGATTCAGCCCCTCCAGGATGGACACGACGCCTTCCAGCATCATCTCTTTCACCATCTGCTCCTCCTTATGACGGATTTTCAGCTTGCCGGCAGCCGGAAGGCAGAAGAGGTTGGAGAGTGCGACGCCGTAGATCGTAGCGACGAAGGCAACTGCGATGCCTTTGCCGACTTCATCGATGTTGTCCAGATGCTGCATGACCTGAATCAGACCGAGCACGGCTCCAATGATGCCGACGGTGGGCGCGAAGCCTCCGGCTGACTCAAAGACCTGCGGGATTTTCTCTTCGATCTCGGCTTTGTTATCCAGTTCAAGCTGCATGATCTTGCGCACTTCAGCCGGTTCCGTGCCGTCGACCGCCAGCATCAAGCCCTGCCTTAAAAAGGCATCGTCCACCTTTGCGAGGTCACTATCCAGTGAGACGATGCCGCTCTTGCGCGCCTTGTTGGCGAATTCGACCAATTGAGCAAGGATCTTTTCGTTGTCGCCACCCTTGTGCAGAAAGACCTTCAGCACACTCTTCGCGGCTGCAAGAAAGATGTTGAGAGGAAACTGAACCAGCACCGCCCCCGTGGTGCCGCCGACCACAATCATGGCGGCAGTCAACTGAGTCACCTGACCCATTGATCCGCCTTCCATCATCATGGCGCCCAGAATGGCGATAAGTGCGAGCGCGATCCCGCCAATGCTTGCAATGTCCATGCGTATCTCTCTTCGCCTTTAACTATTCGGCCGAGCCGGTCTGGTATGCGTGGTGAGCACCGTGAGCACTCAAGGCGACGTCGCTGGCCGGCCAGGCTTCACGCAGGGTGCCGGCGCGCCACACCAACGTGCGTGTCATAACTTCCGCGCAGCTTTCGCGTACGACGAATTTATCGCCTGTCACCAGGGTGAGTGTGGTGTCTGGAATGGACTCAGCGTGCTTGATCAAGTCTGCATTCACCATCACGGCATGGCCATTGAGCCGGGTAAGTTCAATCATGTGGTTTGCTCCAGTGCCCTTATCGGCATGAACCCTGACCAGGTTGAGGAAACGCCAGGGAAGGAGGATCGGCACACGCCACTCTCATGTTTGCCGGAGCCGTACCGATACAGTTTGGGAGCGCCAAGGCAATGGCGCAGCAACGCAAACTCAGACCGCTTAGGAGCGAATCGGCATGTCCCTTGGAGTTCTCAACAATATCTCTTCGATCTACGCGCAAAACAGCCTGGCTAACACGCAGGGCAGTCTTTCCAAGACACTGCAGCAGCTGTCTTCCGGATCACGTATCAACAGCGGCGCGGATGACGCGGCTGGGCTGGCGGTTGCCGACGGCCTGAACGCGAATTCCACCGCACTGGCGCAGTCTTCCCGCAACACCAGTGATGCGATCGGTCTTCTGCAAACAGCCGATGGCGCCTTGTCGCAGGTGACCACGCTGTTGAACCGCGCTGTAACACTGGCCACGCAGGCAGCGAACAGCACTCTGACCACCGAGCAGGTTTCGTCAGCCAATCAGGAGTACCAGAATATCTTGACGCAGGTCGCCAACATCGGCAGCAGCACCAACTTCAATGGGTCGGCTGTCTTTTCCGCCACGGCAAAGAACTTTTTCGTCTCTGACGGCACCACGTCCGGCTCGGTCACCTATGCCGACACGGTTGGGACGCTGACAAAGGCCGGCGTGGGTACGGGCACCACCGGAACAGGCGTGGATTTCACCGCAACCGGCGTGGCCACACTAACGGCTGCCTCCGCCTCGAATGTGCTGTCGAGCGTTGGCACCGCGATCGCCGACGTGGCGTACCAGCGCGGCACCATCGGCGCAAACATCAACCAGCTCAACTCCGCGCAGTCGGTCTCGAGCAACGAGCAGGCCAACCTGACCGCGGCACAGAACAACATCCAGGCCACTGACTATGGTGTGGCTGCCTCGAACCTCTCCAAATATCAGGTTCTGGCCCAGGCGGGCATCAGCGCGCTGGCCCAGGCCAACAGCGTTCAGCAGGAGGTTCTGAAGCTGTTGCAATAAGCAACGTACAGAGGTTTGGCCCTGGGAGTATCAAGGCGGACGGTAAACGCCGGCGCCTCCTCCCATGGCTTTCCCGCGGTTCTTAAGCGGTTCTAATCCGGCGGGCTCGGGGATGGTGGAACAACTGCATCCCCGGAGCCTGCCGCTTTCTTTCTGGAGGTTTCGACGTGTCGGTCGGTATCACTTTCGGCTCTGCTACGAGCGGCAGCGGTTTTGACGTCGCTTCCACGGTGAGCAACATTCTTGCGGTTCAGCGCACGCCGGAGACGGCCTGGGCCGCGCAAACGACCGCCTTGCAGGCGCAGGACACGGTCCTGTCGTCGCTCGGCTCGGGCCTTTCAGCCCTGGGTTCGACCTTGGCATCTCTGACCAGCTTCGACGGTGTATTTGCGGCCAAGCAGGCCGCCAGTTCCGACACAAACGCCGTGGCGGTCACGAATGTCAACAGCAGCGCGTCTCTGGGAGCGCATACGCTTACGGTGCAGCAGCTGGCCACCACGTCGCAGCAATATTCGCCAATGGTGGCAGACTCTGCAACGCTCAGCGGGAGCCTGAGCCTACAGATAGGCAGCGGCACTACGACGACACTGCAGGTGGCGAGCGGTACCACCCTGGCGCAGCTTGCCCAACAGATCAACCAGGCAAAGGCCGGCGTAACGGCAACGTTGATCCACGGCAGGGATGGAGCCTCACTTTCGCTGCTCAGCAACACGGGCGGAGCAGCGGGCAACGTTACCACCGGCGGCAGCCTGACAGACAGCTCCGGCAACGCGATCGGCTTCCAGAGCTCGCAAAATGGCGCTGATGCACAGTTCAAGCTGGACGGCGTAGCGGTCACGAGCGGAAGCAACTCGATCACGACTGCATTGCAAGGGGTCAGTTTTCAGATGCTTGCCACCACCGGCAGCTCTGTTTCATTGCAGGTGGCTTCAGATACAAGCGGAATTTCCAACGCGATGGGCAGTTTTGTCGCGGAATATAACGCGGTGAGCAAGGCACTTACGGCGCAGGAAGGAAAAGACAGCAGCGGCAACCCGCAACCACTTTTTGGCAGCCCGGTAATTGCATCGCTGCAGAGTGTGCTCAACAATGCGATCGGTTCAGCCGGCAGCGGAACGGCCAGCAACTTAAACCTGGCGGCACTGGGCTTGAGCTTCAGCGTGGACGGAACTCTCTCTCTAGACACAAGCCAGTTGCAATCCGAGCTTTCTTCGAACTTCCAGTCCGTGGCAAGCACCTTCCAAACAGCCAAGGGCTTTGGGCAGAACTTCGTGACCGTGTTGAACGGTGCGGGAACGGCCAGCCACGGTCTGGTCGCCCTGGCGCAGGAAAACAACAGCGCGCAGGAGACAAATCTGGCTCAGAACAGAACGAACCTGGAGAGCCGGCTGGGCGCCTATGGAAACCAGCTGACGGCGGAGTTAAACACCGCCAACCAGATTCTGCAGGCAATTCCGCAACAACTCAGCGGCATCACGCAGATGTTTAACGCAATCACCGGGTACAAGGGAAATTAACCGCAGGAGCAGGAGAAACAACATGGACGCAGTGAGCAACTATCGTGAGCAAAGCCTGGCCGGTGCTACCGGCGTGGAGATGATTGTGCGGCTGTATGACGGCTGGATGCGCTTTCTTTACCGGGCCATGCAGGCCGTCGAGGAAGACGATGTGATCGAGCGCCGCTACGCGGTCAAGCGCGCGCTGGATATCCTGATGTACCTGCAGGCTCGGTTACGGCCCGATGTGGGCGGCAAGCCGGCACAGGCCCTGAGTGATTTTTACGCCGCCATGTTCACCATGACACTGGAAGCTTCGCATGCCGCCTCTGCCGACCAGTTCCGTGAAGTAATCGCCTGCGTACGGAACATGCGGGAAGCATGGGAGGTGGTCGCGCATGATCCCGAAGCGAACCGTGTGTTGCCCCGTGAGTTGCGGACCGCGGAAGAGCGTCGGTCGCCGCGAGCTAATGCAGGCCCCATGATCCTGCCGACATATACGTCGGGCCAGTCGCTTCATCTGAGTGCCTGACATCTCCGCGAGTGGGCAAGCATCTGGCCGCCTACTTGAACATGCTCCAGTTTTGCCGGTTGAGACTGCGGAAAAGGAGGGCCAGACAGGCGGCGGAAATAATGATGAGGAGTAAGCCGTCTGCAACTCGCCGGAAGAGCAGGTTGCCGATGCCAAAGAGTGCGCTGTAGATCAGCGTAAAGCCCAGAACCCAGTGCAGGAAGTTCCAGCGCAGGGTCTTCTGGGTCAGCGCCTCCGCCGGAGCAAACTGCCGCCAGCCCAGCGCCGGTGGTCGAACACGATCGTAAAAGCTCTGTAGTTTGGTGGCGGGCTCGGGTTTCGTGAGCAGCGTCACGACGAACCAGATCACAGTGGTCCCACCGGTCGTCAGCAACATGAGCCAGGCGAAGCTATGGGAATCATCCGTGTTGAGTGCAATCAGGGGCAGCCGGGCATCGAGGCTGTGCAATCCGCGCACTACGATCAAGCCAGCCCTCGATTGCAGTGTGAGCGAGATAGTCGCTGCGGCGGTCATGGCGGCAATCTCGCTCCATGCGTTGATGCGCCACCAGAACCAGCGCAGGATAAAGACCAATCCGGCGCCCGCACCAATGGCGATCAGAAATCGCCACGCGTTTGAGATGGAATCCATGTAGAGCGTCGCAATGCCTGAAATGAGTGCACACCCGATGGTCGCCAGCCTCGACGCATTCACGTAGTGCTTTTCACTGCGGTCATTCACCAGGAAGCGCCGGTACACATCATTGACCAGGTACGAGGCGCCCAGATTCAGGTGAGTTGCGATAGTGGACATATAAGCCGCGGCAAAGCCCGCCAGCATCAACCCACGCAGGCTGGCAGGCAGGAAGCGGATCATCACCTGGATGTATGCACCCTCTTTGTCACCCGCGGCAGGCAAGAGAACCAGCGCCACAAGGGCGGTAAGAATCCAGGGCCACGGTCGCAGGGCGTAGTGCGCGATGTTGAACCAGAGCGTGGCACCAAGCGAGTTCTTCTCGTCCTTTGCTGAGAAGATGCGCTGCGCAATGTAGCCGCCGCCGCCAGGCTCCGCGCCGGGATACCAGGATGCCCACCAGTTCAGGCTGAGCAGCACCAGAAAGCTGAGAAAGAAGGTCTCCCCCGAATGCGGGAAGAAGCGGAGGCTGTGCGTTCCGCGCACCGCGTCCGACGCATTAACCTTTTCAATCAGGCTGGCCATGCCACCCACGCCGCGCACCGCGAACCAGGCCAGCAAGATCACCATGCTCATCTTCAGGACAAACTGAACCACGTCCGTCCACAGGACGGCCCACAGGCCGGAAATGCTGGAGTAGATGAGGGTGACGGTCAGGCAGAGAAAAACTGCCGTCAACTTGTTGAGGCCGAGCGTAAGCGTGAGCACCTTCGCCATGGCCAGGTTCACCCAGCCCATGATGATGGTGTTGACCGGCAGGGCGAGATAGAGCGCACGGAAGCCACGCAGGAACGCCGAGGGTTTGCCGGCGTAGCGCAGTTCAGCAAACTCCATGTCGGTCAGGACTTCGGCCCGGCGCCAGAGTGGCGCAAAGAAGAAGACGGTCAGCATGCCGCTCAGACCGAAGGACCACCAGAGCCAGTTACCTTCAATCCCTTGCTTGTAGATCAGTCCTGTCACCACCAGCGGTGTGTCTGCGCCAAAGGTGGTGGCCACCATTGAGGTTCCTGCCAGCCACCACGGTACGGAGCGGCCGGAGAGGAAGAATTCGCTGACATCGCCGGAAGCGCGTCGCGCGTAGTAGAAGCCAATGCCGAGATTAATAGCGAAATACAGAGCGATGATCGCCCAGTCGGCGATGGTGAGTTGCATGGGACCTCAGAAACATTAAGGAATCGAGTTACATAGTACGCGCTGTGTCGTCTTTGGGTTACATCAAGTGCGCCAATACGCAGAAAACTCCGCTGAAACGCGTTGCGTCACAGTATGTATGCAACGCGCAGGATGCTGGCGATGCAATTGGCTCTTCCCGGAGCCTTCCCCCCAACTTCAAAGCTTTCGCCCGCAGATGCCGGGCATTTTCGGAGGAAGCCGTGAACAAGATGCTCAGTTCATGGAAAGAAATTGCACACTACTTTGGTAAGGGTGTGCGCACCGTTCAACGTTGGGAAAAGACACTGAACCTTCCCATTCGCCGTCCACCCGGCGCCCCCAGCAATGTCGTGCTTGCTCGCACCAGCGATTTGGAAGAGTGGATGCACCGCGGACAGGGTCAGCAGGTGCAGATGGAGACAGAAGGTGTTTCGCTGATGAGTGACTCCGATTCGCAAACGGAGTTGTCACAAGCCGTGATGGAACTGGAAGAGTCGGCGGAAGCGTTGCTCATAAAGCTGACGGGGAATGCGGGCGCACTCGCGAAAGGTCCACACGTCCGTTCTTCCGATCCGCTAGCTCGGCTGCAACACGTCAGCGGGGCTCTGCAGGAAGCCACAATTGCCGCCCGCGGCTTGCGATGGGCGGCTTAGCCTCTGGTTTGGTGACTTGGTGGGAAGTAGGGGCGGCTGCCATCCATGATGGCAGCCGAACATGTTTTTGCAGTAAGCTGCCCACACATGAAGGACTCCGTTTCAGCCCGCCGCTTCCTATCCGTTGACGCCTTGCGCGGAATCACCGTGGCTTTCATGATCCTGGTGAACGACCCCGGTGACGGTAGACATCTCTACGCACCCCTCGAGCATGCAGAGTGGAACGGCTGGACGTTAACGGATCTGGTCTTCCCAAACTTTCTCTTTCTGGTTGGCTGCGCTGTTGTTTTCTCAGTAAACGGCCGGCTGCGCAGGGGTGTGACTCATACCGCCCTGGCGCTGCAGGTTTTGCGCCGCGCGGTGCTGATCTTCGCCATCAAGACGTTCCTCTCCCTCTACCCTCATTTTCAGTACACGCATATGCGTATCTTCGGTGTGCTCACGCGCATCGCCGTTTGTTATGCAATCGCGGCATGGATCTATATCTTCACCCGGCGCTGGCAGGCCATTGCGGGTATTGCAGTAGCACTGCTTGTGACGTACTGGGCATTATTGCGTTTCGTGCCAGTGCCGGGATTCGGCATGCCGGGCATCTCCATTCCGTTCCTGGATCCAGACGGAAACCTGACGTCCTGGATAGATCGGGGCTTTAACGCCTGGACACAGCATTGGCTTCACACCGGCAGCCTATACCGAGGAACACGCGATCCAGAGGGTGTGCTGAGCACATTGCCGTCAATCGCCACAACACTGCTGGGAATGCTGGCGGGACTACTGCTGGTACGGGAGCCGGCACCGCGTGCGCGCCGTTCACTGGTGCTGGCGGCGTGCGGACTGGCCTGCTTCGGACTGGCGGAAATTTGGAATGTGAGTTTTCCCATCAACAAGAATTTGTGGACCAGCTCGTATGTCCTGTTGGCAGCCGCATGGTCGCTGGCAGGTCTGGCCCTCTTTCACTGGTTGCTGGATGAAGAACAATGGCACGAGCGCCATGCCTGGATCCGTAATCTTGTCTGGCCCTTTCTAGTCTTCGGGTCCAATGCCATCTTTGCCTATGCACTCTCCAGCCTGCTGGTGGAAACGCTTGCGAGTATTTCCGTTCACACCGCGGCAGGGATGAGCAATCTGCGGCAGGCAGCGTACTTCCAGGTTTTCGCCCGCCATGGTTCCACGCCCAACACGTCGCTCGCCTTCGCGATCAGCTATGTGCTTGTGTGCTTTGTGCCCACATGGCTGCTTTGGCGGAGACGATGGTTCCTGCGCGTTTAGCGGAGATGAAGGGCGGAAGTCAGCAGTCCGGCGATAGGATGAGAGAGAGCGCAGGCGCTCCTGAGGGTGAAACTGCGTGGCATTTCGCGATCTTCGTGAGTGGATCAAGCTACTCGACAAAAGTGGGGAACTGAAGCGCATCTCTGTCGAGGTCGATCCAGTGCTGGAGATGGCGGAAATCGCCGACCGCGTGGCAAAGATGGGCCGCGGTACACCACAGGCGGGTGGGCCGGCGCTGCTGTTTGAGAAGGTAAAGGGACACCCCGGCGCGCGTGTGCTGATGAATCAGTTTGGCAGCGAGCGCCGCATGCGCATGGCTCTGGAAGCAGATTCGCTGGATGTCATTGCCGGCCGGATTGAGACGTTGCTTAAGCCGCAGATGCCCACGGGCCTGCTGGACAAGCTCAAGATGCTGCCCATGCTGGCGGAGATCGGATCCTATTTTCCCAAAGTGGTCGATCGTCGCGCCGCGCCCTGCAAGGAAGTGATCCTACGAGGGAATCAGGTAAACCTGCTCGAGTTGCCGATCCTGAAAACCTGGCCGGGAGATGGCGGACGTTACATCACCCTGCCGCTGGTAATCACGCGCGATCCCAAATCCGGCAAGCGCAATATGGGCATGTACCGCATGCAAGTCTATGACGAGCGCACCACCGGCATGCACTGGCAGCGGCAGAAGAATGCCGCTGAGCATCTGCGTGACCGCATGCGCAGTGCCGCTGTTTCCGAGGCGGATCGCGTGAGTCTGATGGCCGTTACCGGTGGGGGAACAGCCGTTGCCGTAACCACAGAGGGACTGCCCAGCATAACGCTGCAGAAGATCCGGGGCGAACGCATGGAGGTGGCGGTGGCGATCGGCACCGATCCGGCAACGACCTTCAGCGCGATCGTACCGGCTCCACCTGAGATCGAGGAGTACCTGATTGCAGGATTTCTGCGGCAATCGCCTCTGGAACTCGTGCAGGGCGAGACCGTGGACCTGCAAGTGCCCGCGCATGCCGAGTATGTGCTGGAGGGCTATGTCGAGATTGGGGAACTGCGCAGCGAAGGGCCGTTCGGCGATCACACCGGTTTTTACACCATGCCGGACGAGTACCCCGTCTTTCATCTGACCGCGATTACTCATCGCAAGAACCCGATCTTCGCCGCCACGGTGGTAGGTAAGCCGCCCATGGAGGATGCCTGGATGGGCAAGGCGGTCGAACGTATCTTCCTTCCGCTCATGCGTCTCACCATTCCGGAAATCGTGGATGTCTGCCTGCCGCCCGAGGGTGTCTTTCACAATCTGATGCTGGTCTCCATCCGCAAAAGCTACGCGGGTCATGCGCGCAAGGTGATGAGCGCCATATGGGCGCTGGGCCAGGCGATGTTCACGAAGGTCATCGTCGTCGTTGATGAAGACTGCGACGTGCAGGACGTGGCCGAGGTGATGCTTCGCGCCGCAAATAACATTGACCCGGAGCGCGACATCCAGTTCACCATGGGACCTGTGGATTCACTGGATCACGCTTCACGCCTGCCGAACTACGGCTCGAAGATGGGCATCGATGCGACACGCAAGTGGCCGGCGGAGGGCTTCACCCGGCCCTGGCCGGAAATGCTGAAGATGCCAGCGGAGGTGAAGGCAAAGGTGGATCAGATTTGGGGTAAGCTGGGAATCGAGTGAAACTGCCGTCTCTCATCGTCCTTACAAGCTTTCCTTGCAGGGTCTTCTCGCAAAGCCGTGGAGAGGTTTACACGCGCAACAACACACTGGCGATCATGGCGGAGTACTCGAACGACTCAGGTCACATGGTTGCAGGCGCAACGCCGAATCGTAAGATCAGCTCTGTCGGTCTGCAATACGAGCACAGGTTTTGGTCGAACCGCGTCGCGGAGTTCCACTATCTCGCTGAGTGGCGTCCCCTTCTTTTGGAAAGTGATCCCTCGACCAGAACTCATACTCTATACACCGGAGACTATCCCGGCGATTACACGACAAAGGAACTTGTACTCCGCTGCACACCCTCAACTAATACTTTCTCCTCACCAGCTGGAAGCCCGAATTCATTCCAGGTGACAACGACAAAAACCTGCATTCGCCAGTTGACCTTCGCCCAGGGTTTGGCTCCGGCGGGATTCGTCTGGAAATTTCTGCCTGGTCACCGCTTGCAACCGACGGCAAGTTGGCAGGGGGCCTGCTGCTTTCTGCAAAGCAAATTCCGGTACTGAATGCCGGATCGTTCAACTTTACCTATGAGTTTGGCGCGGATGTGGAATCTTACATTTCGCCGGGCCGCTCACTTAGGCTCGATTACCACATCCATCATTACTCCAACAAAGACACCGCCGACCAAAACACCGGAGTGGACAGCGGCTTTTTTAAGCTTAGTTACGCCTTTGGGCGATGAGAGATTTGCCGCTTTACTCGGCAAGATCTGAGATTCATACTCTGAGTATGAATCTGAAAAGCAAGCTCGGTGAGCGCGGCCAAGTCCTAATTGCAAAGGCGATTCGCGATGAGCTATCGTTGCGCACCGGTTCCCAATTTGAGGTCAGGCTGGTTGATGGCGCGATTCGCTTTGAGCCGGCGAGGCATTCAGGCGTGATCAAAGCTGCGATCCAGCGCTACAAAGGTTCCCGGCATGGCGTGCTGGAGCGCATGGGATATAGCTCGGTCGAAGACTACCTTAAAGCAACACGGGGCCGATAAGGACTGCCGTTGACACCAACATCTTCTTTGACCTGATTGATAGCAAGGTGGATCAACGTGCGGATGAGGCTGCCGAAGCGTTGGGTATCTGCGCTGTGTCAGGCACATGCTCCGTTAGTCTGATTTGCTATGCAGAACTGGCCCCATCCTTCCTGGCACGCAGACTTCTCGACCGGTTCCTGGCCGACATGTATGTCAGCGTGACTCCCCTTTCTCAGGAGGAGGCATTCCGGGCGGGCAATCTCTTCATTGAGAACAAGAGAGAGCGGGGACGGAATGGCCGGATACTGCCGGACTTCTTCGTGGGTGCGCATGCCCTTGTACATGCCGATCGGCTGCTTACGCGCGACGATCGCTGCCAGCGTACGGCCTTCGCGAGGCTCAAGGTGGTGACTCCGCGCGACGTCATCAGCCAAGCGGAATAGCGCTTACATCGGACCAAGGTTCTTTACAGTTAGTCCTTTCAGATTGCGCACCCATCGGCTGGGTGTCTTGTCTTCCGTAAGAATGAGTTTGAAGACCCCATCTGTGGTGAGTGGCTTTGAGTTCAAGCTATCCGCCACGATCGCCTTGCCTGACCGGCAGCCTGGATCGGTGTCGCAGGCCGTCAGCACAATACGGTAGTTGTCGGTGCCCTCTGCGAAGATCACGAGCAGGCGCCCGGCGCGCCGGCGTTCCATGGTATCCATCCCCGCGGCGTTCGCCTCCACCAGGGCGAGCAGGTCCTTCACGGGCACACCGCTGTACGTTTCCTGCTGGTGCGTGTGTCCGTTTGTGACTGTCACTGTTTCGTGGGGCATAGCGGCCAAATCAGAGGAGTCCAGCGCTTTTGTTTCTCCATGCAGGCCGGTAATCGTCAGCTTGCTGGACGATATCAAAGCCTCACGTTTCATCCCGCCCATTGCCGCGGCGTGGTCCATTTGTGCCATGGCAATGGCGGGCAGCGAGACGGTCGCAAGCAGCATTGAGAGGGGGCGCATGCTCCGATGCTACGGCGCTCCCGGCGTATACTCAAGCCATGTCAGTTGTGAAGAATATCGCGGGCATTGCCAAGGGAATGAGCATTACCTTCAAGGAAATGCTGCAGCCATCTGAGGTGGAAAACTACCCCGACGGCCCCGGGCCCATGCGTGGGGCGGTGTTTCAGGAGCGCTTCCGCGGTAAGCATCAATTGCAACGCGACGAGAACGGTCTGGAGAAGTGCGTGGCGTGTTTTCTGTGCGCGGCAGCCTGCCCATCAAACTGCATCTACATCGAAGCCGCGGAAAATACGGCGGAGACGCGCATCTCCTCCGCTGAGCGGTATGCCAAGGTTTACAACATTGACTACAACCGGTGCATCTTCTGCGGCTATTGCGTGGAGGCCTGCCCCACAGACGCCATTACGCATGGCCACGGATTCGAGTTGGCCAGCCTGAATGCGACCAACCTGGTGATGCGCAAAGAAGATTTGCTGGTGGGCCCTGCGACCGGGCCACTGGTGGGTGGATCCACCGCAGACCGTGCTGAGGTGCTTTCGTAAGTCCGGCAGAAGGATAAGTTACAGGCGCGATTGCCGGTCGAGGCGGTCGCGCCTTTTGCATGCAGAGAGCAGGAGAGAGATGAGCACAGTGGAAATGGCCGGCAAGGAAACGTGGAGCAGTAAGAATCCTTTCTTCTCGCCGAGCGAGCTACCGTTTGGAGCACCGCGATTTGATGCGATCCACGATGAGCATTACGTGCCTGCGTTTGAGGCCGGCATGGCTGAACAGCGGCGCGAGATTGATGCCATCACCGGTTCCGGTGACCCGCCAAGCTTTGCGAATACGCTGGAAGCGCTGGAGCGCAGCGGCGCCTTGCTGACGCGTGTGGCTTCTGCGTTCTTCTGCGTTGCGGGCGCGCACACAACTGAAAGGCTGCAGGCCATTCAGCAGGAGATGGCACCGAAGCTTTCCGCGCATGGCGATGCGATCTATCTTGACCCACGGCTCTTTGAGCGGGTGCATGCTGTCTACGAAGGCCGGCACCGTAACGGGCTGAGCGGGGAAGAGCTGCGGCTGCTGGAGGAAACGCACGAGCACTTTGTGAAGGCGGGCGCGCTGCTGGGCGAAGCGGACAAGGAGCACATGAAGGCCCTCAACGCGGAGCAGGCAACGCTGCAGGCAGGCTTCGTCAACAAAGTGCTAAGCGCGTCGCGAGAGGGCGCCCTGCACCTGACAACACGCGAGGATCTGGATGGACTGAATGAGCAGGAGGTCGCGTCTGCCGCTGACGCTGCAAAAGCTCGCGGCCTGGAGGGCTACCTGCTTCCGCTGCAGAACACGACCCAGCAGCCACTGCTCGCCAGTCTGCATTCACGCAAGACCCGGCACGCCCTGTGGGACCGTTCGCTGACGCGTACTGAGCAGGGTGATGCGAATGACACACGCGCGGACATTGTGCGGCTCGCGCAGCTGCGGGCCGAGCGTGCACGGATGCTGGGGAACACCGATTATGCCAGCTGGAAGCTGCAGGACCAGATGGCGCGCACGCCGGCAAAGGCGATTGCCTTTCTTGACCGGCTGGTGCCTGCGGCGCATGCGAGTGTCGGCGCGGAAGCGCGCGAGATTGAGGCGCTGATGCGGCAGCAGGGTAAGGCGGGCCCGCTGCAGCCGTACGACTGGAACTATTACGCCGAGCAGGTGCGCAAGGCAAAGTATGACCTGGACGAAGACGAGGTAAAGCCCTATTTCGAGCTGCGGAGCGTCTTTGAGCGTGGCGTCCTGTTCGCCGCATCGGAGATGTACGGTATCCGCTTCGAAATCCGCACCGATCTGCCGGTGTGGCACCCTGACGTAAAAACCTATGAGGTTTTCGATGGGGACGGTTCTCATTTGGCGTTGCTCTACACAGACTTCTACAAGCGGGATTCGAAGCGTGGCGGCGCGTGGATGAACAGCCTGATGGAGCAGTCGAGACTGCTGGGAACGCAGCCGATTATCTGCAACGTCTGTAACTACACCAGGCCGGCGGAGGGCGAGCCGTGCCTGCTGACCTCTGACGAGGTGGATACACTTTTCCACGAGTTCGGCCACGCGCTGCATGGCCTCTTCTCCGACGTAACCTATCCGAGCCTGGCAGGCACCGCGGTAGCGCGTGATTTTGTCGAATTTCCGTCGCAGTTCAATGAGCACTGGGCCAGTTACCCTACCGTCTTCGCCAACTACGCGCGCCATTATGCCACGGCAGAACCCATGCCCGGGGAAGTGGAAGCGAAGCTGCGACGGACGAAGAACTTCAACGGTGGTCATGCGCTTGCGGAGGTGCTGGCCGCCGCCCAGATGGACCTGGAGTGGCACACAGTATCGGCTGGCGTAACCTTGCAGGATGCCGCCGAATTTGAGGCAGAAGCGCTCGTACGCAAGAACGTCGCCTTTGCCGCGGTGCCACCCCGCTACCGCTCCACCTACTTCGCGCACATCTTTGGCGGCGGCTACTCCGCCGGCTACTACGCCTACCTGTGGGCAGAGATGCTGGATAGCGATGCTTATGCCTGGTTTGAGGAGAATGGCGGACTGACTCGCGAAAACGGTGACCGGCTGCGACGCATGGTGCTCTCGCGCGGCAACACGAGCGATCCGGCAGAGCTTTACCGTGCGTGGCGCGGACGTGATCCGGAAATTGGTCCGATGCTGGCGGGGCGCGGGATCGATCAGATCGTCTTTCACCAATCTCATGCGGCTGATTCCGTAGCGGCCTAAAATTTCAGTAGCGGCCTAGATCCGGAGGATGGCGGCGGTTCGTGAGCAATGGTGTGAAAGCGGGCGCGGCAACGAATCAATCGATGCCGCCACCCTACTTCAAGAGATCGTCCAGAAGCACCTTGGCTTTGGTTGCCAGGGTGTGAGCTGCTTCAACATCCGAGGTATTCCACGACTCCTGTGCCTGACGAATGTAGAGCCTGGTCTGCTCCACGTCATCCTTGTGTTCGTTCACAAAGGCATTTTGCAAGCCGCTTACCCGTTGCGTTTGGGAGTGGATCAGGTCAATGGTCTGCTGCCGCAGGTTGCCAGCGGTCTCTCCCCCGGCGCTGAGTTGACCCAGGCTGATGGGCGGTGCCGCAGGAGGTGTTGCGGCGGACGCGGTCTGCGCCGGTGCTGGCAAGCCTGAAGCGGGTGGCTGAATCGCGGTGGTTGCGGGGGGGACGCGGCGTATGCGCGAGGGCTTCTTCGCCGGCTTTTCTGGCGGAGGAGCGACTGTGACCACCGGCTTGATTGGAGCTGGCAAGGGCTCCGTGGGATGGGTTGGCGGAGGTACGCTGACCATCACCGGTGCGATCTCCGGCGGTGCCGGCGGCAGGGCAAAGACTTGTTTCGCGTGACGATGGCAGCCGGACAGCAGGAGCAGGCAACACAGAAGGAGCATAGAACGCTTCATGCCTGCGCCCTCGCGATCTCACGCGTGCCGTGTTGCCGGGTTGCCAATGGGAGACGCACCGCAAACAGGGTACCGCGCGTTGGCGATTCTGCGACAGTGTCGGACTCAACTTCGACAGTGCCGCCCATCATTTGAACCATGCGCCAGGTCATCGCGAGGCCGATGCCGCTGCCCGTCGGCTTGGTCGTGAAGTACAGGTGGAAGACGCGGTCCAGCAACTCCGGCGCGATGCCTTCGCCCGTGTCGCGAATGCGGATAGCGACTTCTCCACGCTCGCGTGTGGTTTGGATGTAAAGCACCCCACCGCCAGGCATGGCATCCATGGCATTCAAAACAATGTTAAGTAGAGCCTGATGCAGCATTTCCGAATCTACCAGCACACGTTCGTCACTCGCTTCATTGGCGACCTGGATGGTAACGCGGCGCAGCGACGCATCGACCGAAACCAATCTCAAAACCGAGTCGATCAGGGGTCCGATGGTGCGCTCGCGAAGTTGCGGCTCCAGCGGACGGCTGAAGTCGGCCAGCGTTTGTACCACCCGGTCCAGCCGCGCCATTTCACTGGCCAGCACATCCACGTGGCGGCCTGCGCCGTCCACGGGCGCACTGCTCTTGTCGAGCTTGCTGCGCAGTAGCTCCAAATGCAGCACCATTGCGTTGATGGGATTTTTTACTTCGTGGCCGACACCGGCAGTCAGCCGGCCGATGCTGGCGAGACGGCGGGAGAGGTCAATTTCCCGCTCGATCTCCTCTTGCGCCGCGGCATCGTGCAGTGTCAGCATCGCTCCCAATGACCCGGTGGCCGGTGCGTTCAGCCCGGCGGTTCCAGTAAAGGGAAAATTCAGCGAAAGCTCGATGGCGCGGCCATCCCACAGCGTGGTCGCGTGGCTCTGCAGGGGCTGCTTCGCGGAAAGCGCGGCCCGAATGAGATCGCCGACAGCGGTATCAGCGGGGAAGATCGAGCCGATGGGATGGCCGGTGAGATTTGCCGGAGAGGGTAGGAAGTTCCGCGCAGAGTCGCTGGCCATGAGCACGGTGCCGTCCGCCGCCAGCAGCAGAACGCCGTCTTTCAGCGTCTGCAACATCTGCGAGAGATTGCTGGCCAGCTCTGTTCTCTCCTGAGCGGAGGTGCGCAGCTGCTCATCCAGCCGGGTGATGGTGGTCGAGACCTCCTGCACCGCATCGCGCCGCGGCTGCGGAGCCGCTGCCGCTGCGGCACTGCCCGGCTCGGCGGAAAGCGCGGAGAGCCGCCGGCTGATTTGCTCGATGGGCCGAACCGCAAGTGACGAGAGGAGGACAGCAGCCGCCAGGGAGATGCCCAGCGCTGTCAAGCCGATAAGAGCCGCTTCGCGCAGCCATGGAGCAAAGGCGTTACGCAGCAGAGACGAGCGCACACCGATATGCGCATAAAGAAACGGACCGCCATTCCGCTCCAGCGGCAGCACGGTATCCAGCACCTCCGGCTTGCCGAAAACAGTTTGCAGTTGCTGAGCGACGCCGCCCGTCGTGAATTCGGAAAGAAGCCTGCGCCGTGGTGGGCTGCTGCCCAGAATGGCAGGGTTACTGCTCAAGAGGACGCGCCCATTTGCACCGCTGACGAAGACATCCTGCACCGTGGGAGAGTACTCCACGATGGCGTCTATCGTCTGCGTGAGTGCCTGATCCTGCTGAAGTGTTTTCGTGATTGCTCTTTCAAATGCTGCTTCGCCGGGCTCTGTTGGGGCATTTGCCGCAAGGTCGTTTTCCAGGGCCGTGCGCATGGACAGCAGAAGTTCATGCGCAAGCACCACATTGGCGGCGTCTGCCTGGGCAACACGGCCCCTGAGCAGCTGTGAGAAGAAAACACAGCACAGCGTAGCGGTCAGGAGCACGGTGAAGACGGATGTGGCAAGCACGAGTTTGGTCTTCAGCCGCACTGCCCACCTCGCGTAATGGCTCCATCCAGCGTCACGGCTCCATAATGCCTTAAAAGCCGTCCTTTGTGCACCCGGAGGTACCGTTCCGCGTACGGTTGCTGTGCCGGTTAGCGGGCCGCAGCCTCCGTGCTGGCATACTCTTTCAGCTTGTTTTGGAGTGTCTTTGAGCTGATGCCAAGGATCTCAGCCGCGCGTGTCTTATTATTCCGCGTCGATTCAAGGGTACGTAGGATCAGTTGTTTTTCCGCCTCGTCCACCGTAGTGCCGACCGTGACCTGTACGATCTCGCGGTCGTCCAGACTGGCCGGTTGCGTCATCTGTGCGGCTGGAGAGAACGTTTGTGAGAACGACTGGGCAATTGCCCCATGCGCCGGCGGGATGAATCCTTCTTCGCCAAAGTTCGCCGGCAGGTGTGACACATTCAGCCGCTCATCTCCGGCCATGATCACCGCGCGCTCAATGGTGTTGCGTAGTTCGCGGGCGTTGCCGGGCCAGGGGTAACGTTCCAGACGGGCCAGCAGCGAGGGTGCAATCCCCGGGACAGTGGTGCCGTGGCGTGCATTCATCTCTTCCACCATGGCCTCCGCAATGGCGGGAATGTCGCCCGCGTGCGTTCGCAATGCTGGCATCTCGATGTGAAACACATTCAGGCGATAGTACAGGTCGCCGCGCAGCTCACCGCTGGCGACAGCCGATTGAGGATCCTTGTTGGTTGCGGCAATCACACGCACATTGACCGAAGTCTCTTCGCGTGCCCCCAGGCGGCGGAGTTTTCGGTCTTCCAGCACCCGCAGCAACTTGGTCTGAGTGGCGGCGGGCATCTCGCCGATCTCATCCAGCAGCAGGGTACCTTCCTCCGCGAGTTCGAAGCAGCCGGCGCGCCGTTCCTGGGCTCCAGTAAAGGCGCCGCGTTCATGTCCAAAAATTTCGCTCTCTATCAGCGTTTCAGGAATTGCGGCGCAGTTCACCGCCACAAAGGGCTTGTGGCGGCGGCCGCTCATCAGGTGCAGCGCGCGCGCGGCTAGCTCTTTGCCAGTGCCGCTTTCTCCCGTGATCAGTACGCTCACGTTCGTGGGGGCAATACGTTCGATCGTGCGATACACCTCCTGCATGGCGGGCGAAGCGCCAACCAGAGGGCCTAGCCGACCTTGCTGACGAGGTTCTTCCGCGCTGGGACGTTGTTCTGTATCCTCCATCTGCTCGCTGGCATTTTGCAGAATGGTACGCAGGCGCGCCGGGTCGATCGGCTTCTGGATGTAGTCGTAGGCCCCCATCCGCATTGCATGCACGGCGGAGTCCACGGCGCCGTGTGCCGTTACCATCACGACCGCCACCTTTTGCTGGAGTTCCCCGATGCGGTCAAGCATCTGCAGACCGTCCATGCGAGGCATCATTAAATCAGAGAGCACCACGGCGGGTGACCAGCGCTGCACCATTTCAAAACCGGCAACGCCATCCGCTGCCGTTTCCGTGCGATATCCCCAGGAAGTCACGAGTTCCGCGAGTCCGGCGCGTGCGTTCGCCTCGTCTTCGACGATCAATACTTTCGGCTGAGCCACCTGTCCTCTTTTCCGTTGTCTATCTATGGATGCAGCGGATCCGTCGTGCTTTGCGTATCCTGTAGTCGTGCTGGATTACGAGATTTCCGCGGCAGAGCTCCATAGGCTCCTTGAAGAGAACCCGACTCTTACTATTCTGGACGTTCGCGAGCCCTGGGAGGTAGCCACGGCGTCGCTTCCAGGCAGCAAAGACATTCCCATGGGTGAGGTGCCGGCGCGGGCACACACCGAACTCGACCCGGACGG
Source organism: uncultured Terriglobus sp. (assembly GCA_964246795.1). GTDB lineage: Bacteria > Acidobacteriota > Terriglobia > Terriglobales > Acidobacteriaceae > Terriglobus. The sequence continues at coordinate 25,706 of CAXTRR010000012.1, forward strand.
GCGCATTGTCGTCGTCTGCCACCACGGCATGCGTTCGCTGAGTGTTACGACGTGGTTGCGCCGGGAAGGTTTCGAGCAGGCGCAATCGCTGGCGGGCGGCATCGACGGCTGGTCGCGGGAAATCGATCCCAAGGTGCCGCTTTACTGACCAACGGCAAAGCTGCGCCAAAGTTCTGCCGCACGCCACACTTGCTTTCCTCCTTGCCGGTGTTTGATCCTTGCTGAGTGCATCGATGCTGTTTCGATGTCTACCAAGATGAGCATGAAGCGGGAGAGTCCTAAGCATGATTGAGAAGGCGCTGCAGTTTGCGGAACGAAACAGGGAAGCGGCACTGGAGCAACTAAAAGCCTTTCTACGGATCCCGTCCATTTCCACGCTGCCGGACCATGCACCGGATGTGCGGCGGGCTGCTGAGTTTTTGGCTGGGGAGCTGCGCCGCATCGGCTTGGAAAACGTTCATCTGATTGAGGGCACCGGCCATCCGCTGGTCTACGCCGACCATCTGCGCGCGCCCGGCAAGCCGACCGTGCTTTGCTATGGCCATTATGATGTGCAGCCGCCCGATCCGTTGGACGAGTGGCTTTCGCCGCCCTTTGAGCCGGAGGTCCGCAACGGAAACATCTACGCGCGTGGCGCGGTGGACGACAAGGGCCAGCTCTGGATGCATGTGAAGGCGCTGGAGGCACTGCTTCAGGAAGGCGGCAACCTGCCGGTCAACATTCGCCTCCTCGCCGAGGGCGAAGAGGAGGTCGGCGGTGAAAGCATCGCGGCCTACCTGCGGGAGAAGCCGGAAACCCTGAAGGCTGACGTAGCTCTGGTGAGCGACACAGATATGTTTGCGCCGGACCTGCCCACCATCTGCGTGGGTCTGCGCGGCATGATTTACACGGAGATTGAGGTTCGCGGCGCAAAGGGCGATCTGCACAGCGGGATGTACGGTGGAGCTGCTCCCAATCCGTTCATGGCGTTGGCGCAGATTCTTACACGGCTCAAGGACGAGCAGGGCAACATCCTGATTCCAGGTTTGCTGGACACCGTTGAATCCCCGAGTGGAGCAGAGCTGGCGGCGTGGAAAGAACTGCCGTTCGATGAGGATCGTTATCGCCGGGAAGATGTAGGCGCGAGCGAGCTTGTGGGCGAGCCCGGCTTCAGTGTTCTGGAGCGGATCTGGGCGCGGCCCACGCTGGAGGTGCATGGCATGCCCGGCGGTTTTACTGGCGCGGGCGCCAAGACTGTTATTCCGGCAAAGGCAACTGCCAAAGTCTCCATGCGCCTAGTGCCGGGCATGGAGCCGCAACAGACCTTCTCCCTACTGCGGGACTACGTCGCCTCTGTCGCGCCGCGGGGCGTTTCTGTGGAGACGCGTTTGATCCACTCCGGCGATCCCGTGGTGGTGCGCACGGATAATCCGTTCATCCGCGCAGCCACGGAAGCCATGCAGGCGGTCTTTCACCGTGAAACGGTCTTTGTGCGGGGCGGTGGCTCCATCCCGATCGTCGGCGACTTCGAGCGCAACCTGAAGATTCCGACCGTGCTGATGGGATTTGGACTCCCAGACGACAACCTCCACGCACCCAATGAGAAGTTTCACCTGGCGAACTTCTATCGAGGGATAGAAAGCCTGATCCGCTTCTTCGCACTTGTGGGTGCATGACAGGCCATGGAGCGGTTTCCGCAAGCTGACGTGCGTGGCTACATTTTGGCGGGCGGCCAGAGCCGGCGCATGGGGCAGGACAAAGCCTTTGTTCTGCTAAGCGGCAAACCGCTAATTCAGATCGCCGTGGAACAGCTCGAGGAGTGCTGTGCGGAGATCCGCATTTTAAGCGGAGCGAGCAGCTTTGACAGGGAGGCTCTTCTGCGCTGCTACGCGCATTTGGTCGCCGATGGGGTAGGTGCATCCGGTCCGGTCGCCGGTGTCCTTGCAGCTTTGCAGGATGCGCGTACAGGCTGGTGCTTGGTTGCCGCAGTGGACCAGCCTTTTCTGCCGGTTGGCCTGCTTATGGACTGGTTGCAAGCAGCTTTGGACGATCCACGGATCAGCGCATCCTGGCTCTTCGAGGCTCCAGGCCAGGAGTTATGTCCGAGACACCTGCCCGTACTGCTGCACACCCGGCTTTTGCCAGCCCTTTCTCGAATCGTTCAAGGCGGGGAACGCCAGCTGATGCGAACCATCGAGTGTGCAATCCAGCAGGAGAGTCTCGAGTTTTTTGCATTTCCAGGCAAACAAGCCGAGGCGTGGTCACTGAACCTGAATACTCCGGCAGACGTGGACCGGGCACAACGCATTCTTGACGCAAGCCCAGCCGAACCAAATGGCGGCGGGAGCATCTGAAGAGCGTATGGCGGAAAACGAACAGCAGACCCAGAAGCCGGACAATCGCCCGGATGCGGCAAGTCAGGGTGATCAGGCCAGTCGACCGGAAGCACAGACTCTGGCTCAGGTTCTTGTCGCGGAAGCGTCAGAGCCAAATGAACACCTGATTGCGCCGCCACTGGTGGTAGATGAAGAGGCTTTGAACAAGCCGCTGATTGAGGAGGTCTCCCCGGAAGTTGCCCAGCAGGTGGGCGATTTTATTGCTGAGGCAGCCGAGCAGAACGAGCCAACGGAAGCCAAGCCGGCGACCAGCTATATCGCCTTCAGCCATGTGGAAAAGTCTTTCGGCGACTTTCATGTTCTTCAGGACGTCAGTTTCTGCGTAAATCAGGGTGAGACTTTGTGTATCCTGGGCCGCTCCGGCGTCGGCAAGTCCGTTTCATTGCAGATGCTGATGGGCTTCTTGAAGCCGGACGGCGGATCGATCAAGGTCGCGGGCGAAGAGATTACCGGTTTTAGCGAACGAGAGATGCAGCCCATTCGCCGGAAAGTCACAATGGTTTTCCAGAACGGTGCGCTCTTTGACTCTATTTCGGTGGGCGAAAACGTAGCCTTCCCGCTCCGCGAGAAAGGTGAATTGTCAGAAGAGCAAATTCGGCAAGTCGTCAAGGGCTTGCTTGAGATGGTCGGTGTAGCCGGCATGGACGACCTTTTGCCAAGCGATTTGTCGACAGGCATGAAGCGTTCCATCGCAATCGCAAGGGCGCTGGCATCTCAGCCCGAAGCGATTCTCTACGATGAGCCTACGACGATGGTGGACCCCCTGATGGGGCACCTTCTTGGAGATTTAATCGAACGGCTGAAGCGGCAGTTGCATCTCACAAGCATCGTGGTCACGCACGACATGCGTTTTGCCCGCAAACTGGCTGATAGGGTGTTATTTCTGCATGAGGGCAAAGCCCAGTTTTTCGGTACTGTTGAGGAATTGGAGCACACCGAAGACACCATCCTGAAGGAATTTCTTTCCATGGATGAGTTGTTACTTCCGGCCTAGCCGTATGTCACTTTCGTGTTAGTTTTGTTGTGGTTACCGCAACTCTTCTTTATTCTCGGGTCATGGAATGAGAACTTGAGCCCCACCTACGGAATGAAGCATTCCGATGGTGTCCGGACCGCTTTGTAACGGTTCCGGTCCTCACCTTCGTAATGCCTGGAATCGGGGAAACGGTAAGAATGTCTACACGCGAGTTCACGGATGGCTTCGGGTTACACCAGCGAAGGCGTATCGCAGCACAGCCGTCTCAGCGGATGAATCAGGGCGTTCTCGGTCAGTCATCCATCGCTGGCAGCGCGTGGATGATGCTGGACGTGGCGACCGTCCTGATTGCCAGCCTCATAGCGCTGCGCATCCGCAGCGATGTAGCCGAGAGTAGCGGCATTCTGTACTCGGCCGGGCTGCGGCAGGAACTGTTTGGCCCGCTTGGGATCTACCTGGTTTGGTTCGCTGTCTGCGTTATTTCCTTTACGCATTCATATGGTTTGTACGGCCCGATTCAAAGCCGAAGCGGTTTGAACGAGCAGCGCATGACCATACAGGCTACGCTGGTTGCCGGCCTGATCCTGTGCGGCACCTTGTATTTGTCACGTGGTGAAGCGGCCTCGCGCATCGTTGTAATCCTGTCCGTTTTGATGACCGCGGCCATGCTCTGCGCGCGACGCGCCCTCTGGCGCTCCCTGGTATATAGCCGCTACCGCGATGGCATTGACACCCGCAACGTCCTGATTGTCGGCTCGGGCCGGGTGGCGCATGCGCTTCGCAATCACCTGGAATCGCTGCGGCACCTTGGATTCCGCTTCAAGGGCTTTATCGCCATGAATGAGGCGGAGCAGGCGTCTGGCGAGCCGGACATCATCGGTAACGAAAGGAACTGTCTGGCTCTGGCGCGCGCCCTGTTCGTCGACGAGATTTTCATCTCTGCTCCGGCAGCAAAGGAGATGGTCATCTCGCTCGTGGAGGAGGCACGCGCGCTGGGTATTGATGTGCGTGTGGTGCCGGATTTATACGACGGTCTGGCATGGAATGCCTCTGTGGAATATGTCGGACAGTTCCCGACCATCCCACTCCACCGGCGGGAGTTCCCTATCGGTTCATTCATGCTGAAACGCATGATGGATACCACCCTTTCAACTCTGGCACTCGCGGTGCTCTCCCCACTGCTCGTTCTGGTCGCGCTGGCCATTGCGCTGGACACACGCGGGCCGATTTTCTACTCCGCAAAGAGGATCGGGCGCAAAGGCCGCACGTTCAGTTGCTTCAAGTTCCGGACTATGGTTCCCAATGCCGAGGCGATGCTGCACAGCATGAGCCACCTGAATGAGCGCGACGGCATTCTGTTCAAAGTCACAAACGATCCTCGCATTACCCCGGTCGGCCGAATTTTACGCAAGTACTCTCTGGACGAGTTGCCGCAATTCTGGAACGTTCTGCGCGGGGACATGAGCCTGGTGGGCCCGCGGCCACCCATGGCCGCTGAGGTAGAGCAGTACGATCTGTCTCATTTACGCCGGCTGGACGTGCTACCAGGGATTACCGGGCTGTGGCAGGTGGAAGCGCGGCAGGATCCCTCCTTTGACAGCTACATTTCGCTGGATACAGCCTACGTCGAGAACTGGACGCTCTGGCTGGACCTGAAGATCATGGTTCGCACGGTCAGCGTGGTTCTGGGCGGGACCGGCACCTAACTCTCCGTGCCAACGTAAAATGAGCCTGTGAAGATCGCGCTCTGTCAGCTCAATCCGGTGGTCGGCGACTTTCTGAATAACGTCATGTATCTGCTGGAAGCGGCGAGGCGGGCAGCGGCTCTGGGCGCCCGGCTGGTGGTTTTTCCGGAGCTCAGCACATGTGGTTATCCGCCGGCCGATTTGCTGGAGAAGCCGGAGTTTCTGGACCAGGCCGAGGCCGCCATGCAGCGGATTGCAGCCGCTAGCGCCGACGCAGCCATGCCGGCGATCCTCTTCGGCACGGTGCTGCGTTCTGACAAACGGCCCGGCAAGCCCGCGCGCAACGTGGGCGTGCTATGCGACGGTGGCAAGGTGCTGCTGATTCAGCAGAAAATGCTCCTGCCGTTTTACGACGTCTTTGATGAGCAACGTTACTTTGAGCCGGGGGAAGAGCAGTCGCTGGTGGAGCTTGATGGCGAAACACTTGCCGTGACCGTGTGTGAGGACGCGTGGAATGATAAGGAGTTCTGGCACGAGCGTCTTTACATCAGCGATCCTGTTGAAAAACTCATGGCCAAGCGCGGCCCTGCCGGTCAGAAAGCAAGCGTCATCCTGAATATTTCCGCCTCGCCCTACTGGCAGGGTAAGCCGCAGGTACGGCGCGAGATGCTGGCCGTGCTGGCAAAGCGGCATGGCGTTCCTGTTGCTCTGGCGAACCAGGTTGGCGGCAACGACAGTCTGCTATTCGACGGTGCATCTTTCGCCATTGGCTGCGATGGCGGCTTGCTTGCCGCGGCTACTGCTTTCCAGGAGGACACGGTACTCTTTGACACCGGATGCGCCCCGGTACATCTGCCGACGACGCTTGCCGGAGACGTTGAATCGGACTGGCAGGCGCTTGTGATGGGTGTGCGGGATTACGTCGCTAAAACTGGTTTTTCCAAGGTGCTGATCGGCCTGAGTGGCGGCATCGACTCAGCGGTTGTCGCAGCTTTGGCGGTAGAAGCAGTGGGCAAGGAGCACGTTCTCGGCATCGGCATGCCGAGCGAGTATTCATCCGCCGGTTCCATTGAGGACGCGCGCCTGCTGGCGGAGAATCTTGGAATCCGCTTTGAACTCCTGCCGATTCGCGAAGGCTTCAACAGCCTGGCGCACACACTTGAGCCGCTGTTTCGGGACACGGAGTTCGGCTTGGCGGAGGAGAATCTGCAGTCCCGCCTGCGGGGAACACTGCTCATGACGTTGTCGAACAAGTTCGGCCATCTTGTTCTTACCACTGGCAATAAAAGCGAAATGTCTGTCGGTTACTGCACCCTCTACGGCGACATGGTCGGGGCTCTGGCGGTCATCGGAGATGTGTGGAAGACCCGCGTTTACCAGTTGGCGCATTATGCAAACCGGAATGGTGAGATCATCCCGCATAACACCATCAGCAAGCCGCCTTCTGCCGAGCTGCGCCCAGGGCAGATGGATACGGACTCCTTGCCGCCCTATGAAGTGCTGGATCCGTTGCTGCAGGCGTACGTGGAGCGCTATGAGTCCGCCGAGGAGATTGCGGCTACGCAGAACCTGCCGCTCGACCGGGTAGGACAGATCATCGCGCTGGTGGAACGGAGCGAGTACAAGCGCCAACAAGCTGCCCCCGTGCTGAAGATCACACGAAAGAGTTTCGGCAGCGGCCGGCGCTTTCCAATTGCAGCGCGTTTTCGCCGCACTGACGCGCAGGTGGCCAGCTAGCTGCCTGCCAAGAAGATGAATCTTGCCAGAAAAAGCGCAGCCAGGAGGAAGAGCAGCCAGTCCTGCCGCCGTGCGCGTCCGCTGAAGAGCCGCAGCAGCGCGTAGCTGGTTACGCCCATGCCCAGCCCGTTCGCGATGGAGTACGTCAGCGGAATCAGGATGAGTGTGAGGAAGGCCGGGACGGCAACGACCGGATCAGCCCACTCAATCTCCGCGATGGAACCGACCATCAACGCACCCACCAGGATCAGCGCAGGTGCCGTGGCTGAAACAGGAAGTGGGCCTGCGAAAGGCGCGATACACAGGGCCAACAGAAAGCAAATACCGGTGACGATGGCCGGCACACCTGTGCGCCCACCCACAGCCACGCCCGCGGAGGACTCAATGTACGAGCAGACGGTGCTTGTGCCCGTCAGTGATCCGGCGATGGTGGCGGCGGCGTCCGCCAAGAAGATGCGTGAGAGACGAGGGATTTGTGTGCCGTCCTGAATCAGGCCCGCGCGTTTGGTGACCGCGATGAGTGTGCCGATGTTGTCAAAAAGATCGACGAATAAAAAGACGAAGACAATCTCAGCCACACCGATGCGAAGGGCCCCGCGGATGTCGAGTTTTCCCGCCGTCAGCATCATCTGCCGAAGCTCAAAATGCTGAGGCGTCCAGTGAACGCGATGAAAGATGAAGCCGGTCAGCACCGTTCCGGCAATGCCGATCAGGATCGACGCTTTCACCCGCAGTACCTGCAGAACCGCGATGAGCGCCAGGCCGAAGATGGCCAGTGCCGTATCGGGGGAGCGCAGGTTGCCAAGCGTGACAGCGGTGCTGGGATCCTTGACGATGATGCCCGCTTCCGTCAGGCCGATAAAGGCAATGAACAGGCCGATGCCGCCGGCAACCGCCGCATGCAATTCGCGTGGGATAGCACGGACCAGCATCTGGCGGAGGCCGCCGACGGTGAGCAGGAGGAAAATGACACCGGAGAGGAAAACGGCACCCAGAGCGGTTTGCCATGGAAAATGCATCTTCAAGCAAACCGTGTAGGTGAAGTAGGCATTCAGCCCCATACCTGGTGCCAGGGCGAGGGGATAGCGCGCCAGAACGCCCATCAAGATCGAGCCAAACGCCGCGCACAGGCAGGTGGCGGCAGTAACCGCTGCAATGGGCATGCCAGTTTTGGCCAGGATGGCCGGATTGACAAAGATGATGTAGGCCATGGTGAGGAAGGTGGTGAAGCCCGCCAGTATCTCCGTACGCCACGTCGCTCCAAGTTGCTGGAATTCGAAATAGCGCTCGACCCGCTCAAGCATCCAGCGGCTCCGGAGCGGACGGACCTGCTGCGTCACGCAGCGCCAAGAGCCTTGCCCAGAGCTGCTTCAGGCCGCGATCCTGCTTGCCGAGCTTGGCGGAGCAGGTCAGCACTTCCGTAATGCCGTGCTCCTGCTTGAGGGCGGCGATCGACTTCATCAGGGCGTTGCTGGAAAGGCGGTCGCTCTTGGTGCCCACCACCAGGAACTGGCGTCCGACCCCGCGCAGGAAATCCAGCAATTGGGTGTCACTGGACTGCGGCGGAACGTTCATATCCACCAGGCAGCAACACAGCGCGAGTTGCTGCCGCTCGGCGAGGTATGGGTCGATAAAGGCCGGCCACTCCGACGAAATTGATTTGGAGATTTTTGCATAGCCGTAGCCCGGCAGGTCCGCGAAGACCAGCTCGGGCTTTGGCCGTGTCTGGGCAGTGGGCAATTGCTCCTGCAAGGCGAAGAAGTTGATGGAACGCGTGCGGCCTGGCGTGGAGGAGACGCGGGCGTGCACCTCTCCCAGCAGCCCGTTGATCAAGCTCGACTTGCCAACGTTGGAGCGGCCCAGGAAGGCAACCTCCGGCACGTCTGCCGTGATGGCAAAAGTGGGGAACTGATCGGCGGCAAAGGCCGACAGGAGAAATTGTGCGCGCAGCCGCATGGCTCCAGTGTATGGGTGTCACGCGTATTGCGACCGCGATACACTCACCGGCATGATTGCCGCGCTTCGTCAGGAGTTCAACCGTCGCTATGATGAGGGCCACTACCGCAACCTGTTGCAACGCATGAATGCGAAAACCCGCACGGACTTGCAGATCCGGGTTGCGGAGACACCGGTCTTTCTGCCTGCGGAACTAACCCGGCAGATGGTGGATGCAGGCATCGCCATGACAAAACAGCTCATCAACGACCGGGAGTACCTGCAACAGGCCGCCGCGACGATCCCAGCCGCGTACCGCGTGGCCAATCAGGATGCGCATCCGCATTTCATGACGGTCGACTTTGGCCTGGTGCATGGCGGAGACGGTGCCTGGCGGGGTGACTGGCGCACACTGCAGCCCAGGCTTGTGGAACTTCAGGCATTCCCTTCGGTTTACGGTTATCAGGCGTTGCTGACGGAAGAGTACCGCCGCGTTTTCGATCTGGATTCGTCACTCGCGGCGTATTTGAACGGGCACGACGATGCAAGCTATTGGGAACGCATGCGACAGGTGATCCTGGGCAGGCATGCGCCGGAAAACGTGATTCTGATGGAGGTGACGCCGGAGCGGCAGAAAACGCTTCCTGACTTTCACATTCATGAGGACCGGCTTGGGATTCGCGTGGTGGACATCTGCAGCGTGCACCAGCGCGGCAGCAAACTGTTTTACGACCGCGACGGCATTGAGACGCCGGTCAACCGGATCTACAACCGCGCCATTGCCGATGAGATGATGCGCAGAAATGTGAAGCCGGGCTTTGACCTTTCCGCAGACCTGGATGTGGAATGGGCAGGGCATCCAAACTGGTACTTTCTCGTAAGTAAGTTTTCATTGCCCCACCTGCGGCATCCCAGCGTACCGGCAGCGGTTTTTCTGGAAGATTGGTTCCGCGGCGATGGCCGGGACCGCCTCTCGCCCGACCGGTCGCAGTGGGTTCTAAAGCCACTATTTTCGTTCGCCGGGAAGGGCATCGAGTTCGCGCCCGGAGAGGAACTGCTGCGGTCCATATCCGCAGAGGAGCGCCGCAATTATCTTCTGCAGCAGCGCGTACCGTTCTGCCCTACCGTGGAGACACCCTTCGGCATGACTCAGGCCGAGGTGCGCATCATGTACGTCTGGCCGGACCAGGGTGAGTTGGAAGCGGTGCAAACTCTGCTTCGGCTCGGACGTGGCATCATGATGGGCGTAGACCACAACAAGAATCAGGAGTGGGTGGGTGGTTCGGCTGGACTGATTTGCTTTCCGTGAACGCCAGCTTGCGCTACACTGCGCATATCGATGACTCTGGTAACGGAATCTTCGCATCCATGATGGAAAAAGTACACCCTTTGCAGCAGTCGCCTCTGCCCGGAGAAACTTTCGAGGCAATGCGCAGCGCCGTTCGATTTCCATTGGTGCTGCATGTGAAATTACGTACGGAGGTGGGCCCGGCGGAAGCGGTCACCCGCGACGTCTCGGCGACCGGCATTCAATTCCAAATGGCATATGCGCCACGCGTTGGCTCAACTTTGGAATGGAGTATGCACCTGCCCGGAAATATTATGGGCACACCGGATGACATTACGGTGGCCTGTGTCGGCAGGGTTGTCTGGGCTTCGCCCAACGGCAGCCACGTTCATGTCGGCGCCGTGATCGATCAATATGTTTTCAAAGGTGAAACTGAATGAACACCAACGGAAATTCGCAGGATCCGTCCACGGCGAGCGAGCCGGAGCAACCAGCCATTCGTGTCATCCTGGCGGATTCGCAGGCAATCTACCGGGTTGGCATGCGCAAGGTCTTCGCCATTGAGGACGACATTCGCGTCGTTGCGCAGGCAGAAAACCTTGCAAACCTCTTTACGGCCTTGCAGCGTTTTCCGGCGGAGATCGTGGTGCTGGAAGGTCAGTTGCTGGCCGGCACCATTGATGCTGTTCCCGAGCTGGTGCGGCGGGCACCTGATGCCAAGCTCATTGTGCAGGTGATGGAAACGGACGAAGCAAATACCGTGGAGCTTTATCGCCGCGGTGTGCGTGGAGTGGTGCCGCGATCGATCTCGCCCGACCTTCTAATCAAGTGCATTCGCAAGATCGCCTCGGGTGAAACGTGGATTGACAATCAGTCAGTCAGCTGGGTGATTGAGGCCTACCGGGCGCAGGCCCTCTCGCTCACGTCGCCACGCAACCAGCCCAAGCTCTCCCCAAAGGAGCTCTCGATCATTACCTGTATCACGCGAGGCATGCGGAACAAAGAGATTGCCTACCAGATCGGCACGACCGAACAGGTGATCAAGAACTATCTGCGCAAAGTTTATGACAAGCTCGGCGTTTCAGATCGCCTGGAATTGGCTCTTTATTGCATGCATCATCAACTGCTCAAGCAGTATCCGCAGGAGGCCCTGAGCCAGCTTGTAAGTGCGGCAAACGGCAAGCGCGCGCAGAGTTGATCGCGCGCGCCCGGCCTTAGTTTGAGACTTCCAGGTCGATCGTGAATTTGACCTCGTCCGCCAGCACGGGTGCCCCGTACTTTTGGCCGAAATTGAAATCGCTGCGCTTGATCAAGCCCGTGGCAGAGAAGCCGCTCACCAGTTTGCCCTGCATGCCTTTTTGTGGCGTAGCGGGGCCTTCCACGTCCAGCGTAACCGGCTTGGTCTGGCCGCCCAGCGTCAGGTCGCCAATCATCTGCAGCTTATGATCCCCACTGCGCTTGACTGAAGTGGACTTGAAGGTCAATGTGGGGTACTTGGCGACGTCGAAGAACTCCGCGCTCTTCAAGTGCTCATCACGCTTTTCCTGGCCGGTGCTGACAGTCTTGGCGTCAATGATTGCTTCTACATGCGCCTGTGAGACATCCTTTTCATTCCAGACCACAGTGCCGGTGACGCCGGAGAACGCACCGCGCACCGTGCTGACGCCCAGGTGCTTGATCTGGAACTCGACACCGGAATGAGCTGAATCGACAGTCCAGGTGGAGCTTTGTGCAACAACCGGAAGGGCCAGCAGAAGTGCGGTGGCCAGGGTGGCGAGACGAAACTTTTTCAGCATATGGGTTCTCCCTTGATCGCGCATGCAGCTCGCCCCTCGACAGTCTGCCGCGGAATCGGCAGCCGGGACTCTGCATGTGTCGCGATATGTCATGGATGATCCCATGAAACTGCCCGATGCAGAATTATTTCGATATCGTAGTTTCTGTCATCCAGCGACTCCTTCTTCTGTGTGCGACGATGGCTGTCACAGATGAGCCATACACTTCTCGACCACATAGGCCGGCTTACCAGGGTGCAGCGCAATGCTTTCATCGCCTGTTTTCTTGGCTGGTCGCTGGATGCCTTTGACTTTTTCATCTTGACATACTGCTTGAGCGCGATCGCCGCGGATTTCCATGTAGGCATCAAGCAGGTCTCTGAGGGGCTGTTCTGGACGCTGGCTATGCGTCCCGTGGGGGCGCTGCTGTTTGGGGCCTTGGCGGAACGCTTTGGCCGCAAACCCACACTGATGGTGAACGTCATCAGCTTTGCTGTCTTTGAGTGCGCCTCAGCGTTTGCACCTACACTGCCTGCGCTGCTGGTATGCCGCGCCCTGTTCGGAATTGCGATGGGTGGCGAGTGGGGCGTGGGTGCCGCGCTGACTTTTGAGACGCTGCCCGCGGAGGGCCGCGGCTTCTTCTCCGGCTTGCTGCAGGAGGGTTACGTTGTGGGCAACCTGCTGGCCGCGGCGGTGTACTGGCTGATCTTTCCGCATCTGCATGGCACGGGCATGCTGACGAATTGGCGGGTCATGTTCCTGATCGGAACGTTGCCGGCGCTGCTGGTTTTCTTTATCCGTACGGGGGTGGAGGAATCGCCTGCATGGATGAAAGGACGCACCGCCAAGCCCAGGGTTGGCGTCGAGAAGGGTTCCATGCTGCGGTACGCCGGATCCTTCGGCATGCTGGTGCTGCTCATGACCGCGTTCACCTCTTTCAGCCACGGAACGCAGGATCTCTATCCAACGTTCCTGGAGAAGGGCAAGCACTTCCTGCCGGCAGACGTGGGCAAGATCTCCGTGGTGGCGAGCCTGGGGGCGCTGCTGGGCGGCATGAGTTTCGGGACGATTTCCGAGCGGATGGGCCGGCGCTGGACAATCGTGCTGGCATCTGTGCTGGCCATCCCCATGGTGCCGCTGTGGGCCTGGACGCACTCGCTTGCCACGCTTGCTGTGGGCGGCTTTTTGATGCAGTTCATGGTGCAGGGTGCGTGGGGAGTGATCCCGGCCCATCTCAACGAGCTATCGCCGGCGGCGGTGCGCGCCATCTTTCCCGGGCTGGCGTATCAGTTGGGCAATCTGCTGTCTTCACGCAACAGCGTGCTGCAGGCCACATTGGCCGGCACGCGTTTTGGGGGATCTCTTCAGCCCGTCATGGGTGCGACGGTGCTGGTGGTGGCGCTTGCCGTGTCCGTACTGACACTGATCTGCGGCGAACGCAAGGGTGAAAACCTCTCCGCGACCGCGTAGGAGTTTGCCGGCAGATCTGAGAAGATAACAGTGCTGTAAGCGAAAGGTATCTGACTTTGCCGCGCATACATTTTCAGCAACAGCTTATGGTGCTGAAAGACAAGCTGCTTGCCATGGCGGCGCTCTCGCAGCAGGCACTTGAGCTGTCGGTGGAGGCGTTCCTGAAGCGTGATCTCCGTCTCTGCGAGCATGTCATTGACGTGGAGGCAGCCATCAACGCGGCCCAGCGTGACGTGGACGAGATGGCCTATGAACTCCTGGCCAAGCAGCAGCCAATGGCCATTGACCTGCGCTTTCTGATGGCGGTGATTCGCATTACGGGCGATCTGGAACGGATCGGCGACCAGGCGGCAAACGTGGTGAAACAGTGCCGCGCTCTGGTGGAGGCCGAGCCTGGCGGCGCCAATCCCGAGGAACTGCCGGGTGACATCGGTGGAATGGGCAAGATCGCAAGGCGAATGATCCGCACGGCTCTGCAGTCACTGCTGGACGGTGACCCGGAGCAGGCCGAACTTGTGCTGACCATGGACGATGACATCGATCGGCTCAATCGCGATGCTCAGGCGGAGTTGTTGCGCACCATGCAGCAGCAGCCGGAGTGGACGGACCGCGCTCTGAATTCCATCATCGTGTGCCGCAACCTGGAGCGGAGTGCCGACCACGCGACCAACATCGCGGAAGACGTGATCTTCTGGGTGCGCGGCGCGGATGTGCGGCATGGTGCACCTGTCGCTGGCGGATGAAGATGTCCCGGCTGCCGTGGTGGGCCGCGTTAATCTTGTCGGGTGAATATACATCTGGTGGATGGGACCTATGAGCTCTTCCGGCACTATCACGCGCTGCCTCCGCTCAAGGATGCGGATGGCCGGGAGGTAGCGGCGGTACGCGGCGTGCTGGCGTCGGTGCTCGGCATGATCCGGGGCGGGGCCACGCATATCGGTGTGGCCACTGACCATGTGATCGAGTCTTTTCGCAATGCACTATGGCCGGGGTACAAGACTGGCAACGGTGTGCCGGAGGAGTTATCAGCGCAGTTCCCGTTGCTGGAAGAATCGTTGGCGGCTATGGGCGTCGTGGTCTGGCCGATGGTGGAGTTTGAGGCGGATGACGCGTTGGCAGCCGCGGCGGCGCGCGCGGCAGAAGACACACGTGTCACGCAGGTACTGATCTGTACGCCGGACAAGGACCTGTCCCAATGTGTTCGCGGCGAACGTGTGGTGCAGTTTGACCGGCGCAAGAACGAGATACGAGATGAAGCCGGCGTGCGAGCGAAGTTCGGGGTAGGTCCGCTTTCCATTCCGGACTATCTGGCGCTGGTGGGGGACACAGCCGACGGCTTTCCGGGGTTGCCCGGCTGGGGCGCAAAGTCGGCGGCTGCCGTGCTGGCAAAGTATGAACGGCTGGAGCGGATTCCAGCAAATGCGCGCGATTGGCAGGTGCGCGTGAGTGGCGCGGCCGGCCTGAGCGAAACACTCCAAACGCAACGGGAACGGGCGATGCTCTTTCGCGAGATTGCAACGCTGCGCACGGACGTCAGCGTGTTCAGCGATGTGGAAGAGCTCCGCTGGCGCGGGCCATTGGACGGCTTTGAAGCCCGGGCGGCAAAGCTGGATGCGAATGTCACGGGGGAGGGCCGCCGTGGCGGCAAGCTACGCGTAACGTGAGGATGGTTCCGGCTGTGAACCCGCGGAACAGCTACGGGAGGGTCACGTTCTTACCGGCCTGAACCATGCTTGCCGGATCAGGTGGAAGGTATGCGTAGAGCAGATACGTGGCGCGGCGCGCCCGGTAGGCCAAAAGGTCACTTTCCCAAGCCGCTGCAATCTCATGCGGGTCCTTGCCGGCGTTCAATGCGTCCATGGTGGCCTGATTCAGGAGCAGGTTCTTCGCCTTGGCAAACTGAAAGGCCTGGGGGTACTGCGTGTGCAATGCAGTAATCAGCTCAATTCCAAACTCCGCGGCATCGAAGCGCTGGCGGTCTGTCACGGTGAAAGTAAGGCCATGGACCAGCTGGCCGGCGAAGGGATAGGGCTTCGCCGGCGTGAAGCTGGTGGCGTTGATGTCGATCCCAGTCAGCTTCCGCGCGTTTAGCGTCGCGGCCAGCCGTTGTGCCTCTGCATCGGAGTCGATCCAGGCCGCGCCAATCTGTTCAAAGGGCTTGTCGGTGCCGCGGCCAACGGAGACGTTTGTGAACTCAAGAAAGGCGAGACCGGGATAAAGCGTGGCGGCTTGAATGTTTCGCAGGTTTGGGCTGGGATTCACCCACGGCAGGCCGGTCTGGTCATACCACAGGCCCCGCTGGTAGCCGCTCATCGGGACAACGGTAAGGTTCGCGCCGAGATGCTGTTCGCCGTTCACGAAGCGAGCAAATTCGCCGAGCGTCATCCCGTGTTGCGTCGGCTCCGGCATGTAGTTGATGTAGCTTTCGGTACCCCGGTCACTGGTCGGTCCGTTCACCTGCACACCGGTGATGAGCGCGGGCCGGTCCAGCACGATGACCTGCGGTTTGTTGGAGGCTTTGGCCGCGCCTTCCAGGAAATAGCCGACGACGGTTTCATACGTATAGAACCGTTCGCCGGCGTCCTGCAGGTCGATGACGATGGCTTCAAGCTTCTCAAGATCGGTGACCTTGGGGCGGCGGTCCTCCGGCTTGGCCCCGTAGAGGGAGATGACGTGCAGCTTCGTTGCCACATCCACGGCGTTGCCGATGCCTTCCTTATCTTCCGCCCCGGCGATGCCGTGCTCGGGAGAGAAAAGCAGTGTAACTTTTGCATTGGGCACGGCTCTGGGCAGCTCCGTTGCGAGTATGTCGATGGTGCGTCGGCCACGTGTATCAAGGCCAGTGTTGTTGGTGAGAAGACCGATGCGAAAGGGCTTGGCTGGCTCTTGAGGTTGTAGTATCTTGAACCGGCTTTGCTCCAGAACGTCGATGCCGGGAAGAACGGCCCCTCCCACCAGCGAGCCGGACTGGTACAGGTGCAACGCCTGTGCCGCGGCCGTTGCCACCTTTCCACGCAACGCCGAGATGGCTGGTCTGCCTCGCGGATGAATTGCGTTGGACAGCAGGAGGACGTACGTGTTAGACCGTGGATCCATCCAGAGTGACGTTCCGGTGAAGCCGGTGTGGCCAAAGCTGCCTACGGGAAACACCGCGCCGCGCGGGCGTGAATAGGGTGAATCGATATCCCAGCCAAAGCCGCGCAGCCATCTGGCTCCGGATGGCTGCGCAGCTTCGCACATCAGGCGGAGGCTCTCTGTCTTGAGGGGAAAGGTGCTTGGCCGGCCTGCCAGGCGGTCAAGCAGGGCCTGCGCAAACAGGCTCATATCCTGCGCGGTTGAGAAGACACCGGCGTGCCCGGCCACACCGCCCATGCGGCGCGTCGTCGGGTCATGCACCGTGCCGCGCAGCAGTTCATCGTGGGTCATGGGCTTGTCGTCGTTATGGGCGGTGGGTGCGATGTTGAAAGAGAGGTTCGCGGCCGGAAGATATTGGGTTTGCGTCATCCCGAGTGGTGCGAAAATGTGCTTTGCCGCGTACACATCCAGTGGCTCGCCGCTGAGCTTTTCGACCAACGCACCCAGTGTGATGAAGTTGATGTCGGAGTACTTGAAGGTGACACCGGGTGGTCCGTACGGAACCGACTCCATGGCCCGCCGTATGCCCTCCGCTTTGCCGCTCCACACGTCGGTCAGCTGAACATCTTCGCGGAGTCCAGAGTAGTGCGTGAGCAGCTGCCGGATAGTAATACTGCTCTTGCCATTGACTGCAAATTCCGGCAGGTACCTGGCGACAGGATCGTCGAACCGCAGCTTGCCCTGCTCATAGAGTTGCATCACTGCCGTGGCGGTTGAGAGGCACTTGGAGAGGGAAGCCATGTCGAAAAGGGTGTCCTCGGTCATGGGTTCCAGGGCTGGCTCAAGAGCACGATGGCCGTAGGCGTGGTGGTAGGCAATCTGTCCGCTGTGGCCGACGACAAGCACCGCTCCGGGCAGCTCATTGTGTGCGATGGCGTCGTTCAGAATGCGATCGGTGTCGGCCCATTCCGATGCTGTCTGCGCCTGGGAATGAATTGGGAGGGCGAAGCAGGCAAGCAGGACTCCCGCAGCAGCGATGACGGAGCGTTTTTTTGGCAGCAGAAGACTGCAGATCGCTCCGACGGCGAAGGTTACCATTGACCCAATCAGCACGTACCAGGTGAAAGCCACTTTCGGAACGATCAGAAACGGCTTTGTGGGTGAGGTATCGCCAAAGACGATGGCGTGCGGCATCAGCCAGAGGAATAGGTTAAGGGCGAAGCCGCAGATCATGCCGAGGATAGCTCCTGTTTGGGTAGCGAAGCGTGTAAGTGTGCCGAGCAGAAAGACGCCGAGCAGTGAGCCGTATGCGACCGAAGCGATCGACAGTCCTGTCTCGACGACATGACCCTTGCCGCCGTGCAGCACGGAGTAGACGGCAATCGCGAATAGCACCAGGGCCCAGAAGATGGTGCTCACTCGCGAGAGCAGGTTGCGGGCGCGGTCCGTGCTGTTCGGTCTTAGCCGCAGATAGAAATCCACCACGGTTGTGGACGAGAGAGAGTTGAGCGCGGCGGAGAGGTTGGACATGGCCGCCGCAAGGATCGCGGCCACCAGCAGCCCCGCCACGCCTGTGGGCATCTGCTGCACGATGAATTCGGGAAAGATACGGTCCGCCGCGTGCACGGTCAGTGCTTGCGGATGTTGCCCGTAAAACACATACAGACCCGCACCAATGACGAGAAAGAGCGTGAATTGTAGAAGGACGACGCCACCCGAAGCGAGCAGGGCGATTCGCGATTCCCGCAGGTTTTTTGCTGCGAGCAGCCGCTGCACCAGCAGCTGATCAGTGCCGTGGGAGGCCATGGTCAGGAAGGCTCCACCCAGAATGCCGGCCCAGAAGGTATAGGTGGTCGTCAGGTTCAGGGTGAAGTCGAAGAGGCGCAGCTTGCCTGCGGCGGAGGTAGCGGCATGGATCGCTGGCCAGCCGCCCTCCACCTTGCCGCCCAGCGTGAAGATAGCCACAATCGTGCCTGCGACGTAGAGAGCCATCTGCACCACATCTGTCCAGATCACCGCAGTCATACCGCCCTCAAACGAATACAGCACCGTGAGCGCGGTGATGATGGCGATGCTGGCAATGTCATTGGTGCCGATGGCAAGGCCAACGACGATGGAGACGGCAAAGACGCGCACACCCTCCGCCGCCGCGCGTGTCAGCAGGAACAGGCCGGCAGTGACCTTGTGCAGTACTGGTCCGAAGCGGCGATCGATGAGCTGGTAGGCCGTAAAGAGCTCGCCCTGAAAGTAGCGGGGCAAAAACAGCAGGCAGATCACGATGCGGCCCACCATGTAACCGAAGACCAATTGTAGAAAGGTGAAGTTACCGCCGAAGGCGATGCCGGGAACGCTGATGATGGTGAGCGTGCTGGTCTCCGCCGAGACTATGGAGAGCGCAATTGCCCACCAGGGCACGTTGCGGCCCGCCAGGAAGTAGGTCGAGAGCGAGCTGTCAGACTTGCGGAATCGCAAACCGAAGATCGTGATGCCGACGAGGTAAACGGCGATGAGTGCGAGATCCAGTGCGTGAAGCCGTGCCGGCATAGACACGAGTGTAGGTGAGAGCACCCGCCTGCCGCGGGCCTTATTCCGCAGGCAGGTAGTCACCACGCAGAATGGAACCTCGAAAGGTGCCGTCCGGTGCGAAGACGTTCAGGTTCGCCGCGGCACCTTTGCGGACATCGCCTATCCCGTCACTCAGGCCAAGCAGCGCGGCAGGATTGCGTGTGGCGAGGCGGACTGCCGTGGCCAGGTCCGTGCCGGTGAAGCGCTGAAGGTTGGCAATAGCCCGGTCCATGGTCAGCACGGAGCCGGCGAGCACGCCGCCGGAAAGGCAAACGCCATCCTTGACTTGAACATCCAGTTCGCCCAGCTTGTAGTGTCCGTCGGGCATGCCGGTCGCTGCCATACCGTCGGTCACCAGCAGCGCGCGTTCCGGGCCTTTGCTGCGGAACCAGAGCCGCACCAGCTCCGGCAGTACGTGAATGCCATCGCAGATCAGTTCGGCATACATGTCTTCATCGTCCAGCACCACGCCGAGGATGCCCGGCTCGCGATGGTCGAGCGCGCGCATGGCATTAAAAGTGTGTGTGGCCGAGACTTGGCCTGGCTTTCCATTCATTTCCGTCGCGACGTTGCGAACTGCGGTGATGCCCGAGCGTGTTTCTGCCGCGCGCGCATTGGAATGGCCAACGCTGAGCCGTACACCGCGCCCGGCGGCATGCGCCATCATCTCCGGCGCGCCGGGCAGTTCGGGCGCGATCGTCATAAGCCGGATGTGTCCTCGCGCGGCTTCATAGAAGCGATCAAACAGCGTGATGGAGGGAACCTGCAACTGCGCGGCGGGATGAACGCCGCGCTTGGCATGGGACAGGAAGGGTCCCTCCAGGTGAATACCGATGGGGTGAGCACCTCCGGCTATGGGAGCTGCTTCGATGGCGGTCGCAATCTGCTCCAGCGCCTGCAGTGTCGCATCCACTGGTGCGGTGACCGTGGTGGCCAGGAAGCTTGTTGTCCCATAACGAGCGAGCATTCGGGCTACGCCGCCCACCGCATCTGGAGCGGCCTCCATCACGTCGCGTCCGCCCGCCCCATGCACATGAATGTCGAGGCACCCAGCGGTCAGGGTGTGCCCGGGCAGGTTCAGAGTCGCCGCCGGCTCGTCCATCTCCGCTTGCACCGCGATGCGGAGGATGCGGCCGCCCTCTATCAGCAACAAAGGCCTGGGAACGACAGCTTCTGCGGTCAGAAGGGTCTCCGCCGTGATGGCCTGATAGATCACTTTGTGACGGTGCCTGATGGCATGGGCATAGCCGCAGCACTGGGCAGCGGAATGCCAAGTTCCGACGCGGGCGGCAGCGTACCGGAATCGTTCCAGGCTCGACGGGTGGCGCGCACGCGGTCGCCGCGTGTAATCCACTTATCGACCTCAATGGTGTAGCGCTCGCTCATGGTGTGCAGGTAGTACGGCCGGTAGCTCTTCAGCCAGGCTTCTTGATACAGGTCGCGCAGCATGCTGTAGTCGTTCCGCAGGTCTTCATACTTGCCCTGCACGGAGTTGGGATGGGCGATGTCGCTCAGGGAGCGGATGAGCTCCGCGCGGTCGGTGCGGACTTTGCTGCCCTGCAGGGCGTAGGCGCGGGCGTAGTCTGCCGCAACTTCGTCAGCCACCTGGAACTTGAAGCCGATCATGTCCATACGGCGCGCACCAAGCTCCATAACATCCAGGGCATCCTGCTCGCGCAGGGTATTGGCGTTGCGGGCTTCGCGCACCAGGACCAGGGCGCGTTCCGCATGCATGCGGAGATCATGCAGCAGCGGCCGCAGCTTGGCTGTAATGCGCTGGCCTTCCGGCGTGTAGGGATCGATCCAGAAGAGGAAGTCATTGGCATCGGCACCCTTGGTGTAGCTGTCCTTCAGCAGCAAGTGTGCTGCTGTCAGCTCCTGCTCGGCCTGATCGATCTTGCCGGTCGGGTCGCCATGAAAGACCCGGCCGTAGCTGCGTTGGAACGCCGGGATAGAACTGGATCCCGGCTGCCAAGCAGCGGCCGCTCCAAAAAGCACGCCATACCAGTTGGCATTGAAAAGTGCTTCGCCATCGTCGTCCCACACGGTGTTCAGCTGGCCGGTGCAGCCGGCGGCCTGACCTTCCGCCGTGAAGCCCTGGATGTTCGGCAGCGCCAGACTGTTGTCCGGAAATACACGGTTCCAATCGTTCACGCCAGGAGCCACCCAACACTCCAGGTTGGCGTTGGTGAAGGGCTTGATGTACGGCGCAAAGCTCGGATGCGGGTTGTACTCCCACGCCACGGCGACCACGTTGCGCTTGAAGTCGGACGGCAGCGCCTTCACCAGATCGGGCTCATGCATGGCAACATCGCCCCAGAAAAGAAAACGGCGGTTGAGCGGTTTCAGATCGGTGACAATCCGCTGCAGAAAGTCAAGGTAAACGGGGCCAAGACCGCGCGCGTCCACGTCCGGCTTGGTGACGCCCTTGCCCAGGTCGAAGGTTTCATCGGCGCCGATGTGGAGAAACGGCCCGGGGTAGTCCTGCGCCAGTTGCGCGAACATCCGGTGAATGAGAGGAATTACTCCCGGCGCGCTGGGAGCGATGACATGGCCGTGAGGCGTTTCGGCAAGCGGAGCGTACATCTCAGTATTGAGCATGTAGTGCAAATGGCCGAAGGCTTCCTGCTCTGGGATGACTGTGACGTGGTACTTGGCGGCGTACGCAACCAGTTCCCGTGCCTCGGCCGGTGTGATGGACCCACCTGGAGGCGCGGCCAGCGGGTCAGAGGCGTACTGCATGGTGTTTTCAAAATAAGGCGAATAGACGTTTGCCTTGTAAGCCGCCAGCGTGCGGATCTGCTTCTTCTGGAAGTCGAGTGTAGGGACCGGTCCGCGCGACAGATCGTCATGCAGACCGCGGTACTTCATGGCGGGCCAGTCACGGATAGTTGCGACGCGCAGCACAGCCGTGGAGGCGTTACCGGGAGTTCCATTTTCAACAAGTTGTTTGACCGTTTGCGCGCCGTAGAAGATACCCGCTGGCGTTGCCGCAACTACGGCGATGCCGTTGCCGTGCGGCACGATGGCATAGCCCTCCACCTGCATCTCCGGCGTAATTTGGACCGAACCCAACGCCTGCCGGCCCGCCGCGGAGCTGGAACGGAGCAAAGTAACGCTGACCGGTGCACCTGAGGCAGAGCGCACGCCCATCTGCTCCAGCGATTGAGAAAGATCCTGCCCTGCAAAACTGTCACTGGCATCGCAGTCAGTGCACAGTACGCTCAAGCCGTTGCTGAGCGGCAAGCTTCGCTCAACATGCAGCTCGCGCGGCTCCGGCAGAAGGGTGAGTTGTGCAAAAGCAGCGGGCAGAAGCGCGAGCACAGCGGCGACAGAGAGCAGAGTGGCAGGGAGCAGCCGGAACCGGCAGAAGGGCATGCAAGAACGTTATACGAAGCGTAGCTACGCTGGAAGCAGGTGGGTATTTACGGCGAGACCCGCCGGATTTGGTAGGCTTCTATTGCCGCGGCAGAGAGCCATGCCGCGTTTTGAGTGTGCGCTGGGAGTTCCGCCGCGAATGGTGCTGCATGAAGACCGCCTCTTTCCCTCCGATCCGGCCACGCGGCAAGTGACCAGGCGGCTTTATGGCATCGCACGCGATTTGCCGATTGTGAGCCCACATGGTCACACCGATCCCGTCTGGTTCGCGAGAAATGAGGCTTTTCCGAACCCTGCGGCGTTGTTGATCCAGCCGGACCACTATGTCTTCCGAATGCTGTACTCGCAGGGGATTTCGCTGGAATCGCTCGGCATTGGCGGCCACTCCGCGGACCCTCGAGAGGTATGGCGAATTTTCGCGCGTAACTTCCAACTTTTCCGGGGAACACCGACTCGCCTGTGGCTCGACACGGTATTTGGTTCGCTATTTGGACTTGAGGAAGGGCTCAGCAAAGACAACGCCGACGAGTTCTACAACGTAATTGACCGTGCGCTGCAGACGCCGGAGTTTCGGCCGCGGGCTTTGTACGAAAGATTTCGGCTGGAGGTCCTGGCGACAACCGATTCGCCGCTCGATTCACTTGAGCACCACCGGACTGTGCGCGAGTCTGGTTGGAGTGGCCGAATCATCCCAACCTTTCGTCCAGACGCCGTCATTGACATCGAATTCGCGGGCTTTCCGACCAATCTGCGCAAACTGGGCGAACTGACCGGTGAAGATGTAGGCACCTACTCCGGATATTTGTCGGGGCTGCGCAAGCGGCGTGCCTACTTTCGCCAGATGGGTGCAACGGCTACGGACCACGGTCACCTGACGGCGAAGACGGCGGACCTTTCAAGAAGCGAGGCAGAGGCACTCTACTCGCGAGTTTTCCGCGGGACCACAACTGCCGACGACGCTGAACAGTTTCAGGCACAGATGCTTACAGAGATGGCCGGCATGAGCGTGGAGGATGGCATGGTCATGCAGTTGCACCCAGGATCCGTCCGCAACCACAATACGGGACTTTATGAGAAGTTCGGGCGCGATATGGGTGCCGACCTTCCTGCGCCGACCGAGTATGTGCGGGCGCTGCGGCCATTGCTGAATAAATACGGCAGTGAGCCGAACCTCACCCTGGTGCTGTTTACGCTGGATGAGTCTACCTACAGCCGTGAGCTGGCACCGCTGGCGGGCCACTACCCCTGCCTTCGTCTCGGCCCGGCATGGTGGTTTCACGACTCGCCCGAAGGCATGATGCGTTACCGGGAGCAGGTGACAGAGACAGCCGGCTTTTACAACACCGCAGGCTTCAACGACGACACTCGTGCATTCCTCTCCATACCTGCGCGGCACGACGTAGCTCGTCGTATTGACGCCGCCTACCTGGGCCGGCTGGTGGCGGAGCACCGCATGGATGAGGATGAAGCGGCAGAGGTGATCCACGATCTCACCGTTGGCCTGGCACGAAAGGTGTACCGGCTGTGAGCACCTACTGCTCGATTGGCTCGCCCAGCACGGAGCTCTCGCCCGCTGATCTGCACTGGCACCTGACTCAGGCGCTGCA
>CAXTRR010000012.1:49581-79528 GCA_964246795.1 uncultured Terriglobus sp.
GCGCTGCAGCAGCTTGGTCCGCGCAAGCGCGTGCTTGCCGTGCCGCCAGACATCTCCCGCATCCACTCGCAGGCGGGCGTGCTGACGGAGATGGCGTGGCGGCACTACGGCCCGGCGCTGACAGATGTCCTGCCTGCACTCGGCACACACCGGCCCATGACGGATGGCGAGATTGCCGTGATGTATGGCTCTGTGCCGCGCGGCCTCTTCCGCGTACATGACTGGCGCAACGACGTGGTCACGCTGGGCGAGGTACCCGGTGAATTCATGCACCGGGTGAGTGAAGGCAAGCTGGATTACCCCTGGCCCGCACAGGTGAACAAGCTTGTGCGTGATGGCGGCCACGACCTGATTCTCTCCATCGGCCAGGTCGTACCGCATGAGGTCATCGGCATGGCCAATGGCAACAAGAACATCTTCATTGGCACAGGCGGCGTGATGGGGATTCACCGATCACACTTTCTCGGCGCAGTCTATGGAATGGAACGGATCATGGGCCGTGCGGAGTCGCCGGTGAGGTCAGTGCTGAACTATGCGGCGAACCATTTCGCTCAGTCGATGCCGATCGTGTACGTGTTGACAGTCGTCGGGAAGAATACCGGCGGACAGCTAGCCGTGCGCGGACTCTTTATCGGAGACGACACGGAGTGCTTTGAGCAAGCCGCCGCTCTGGCCCTGCAAGTTAACTTTGTCATGATGGATCGCGAGATCCATAAGGCAGTCGTCTATCTGGATCCGCATGAATTCAAGAGCACATGGCTCGGCAACAAAAGCATCTATCGAACGCGCATGGCACTGGCGGATGACGCGGAGTTGATCGTGCTGGCGCCTGCGGTGCACGAATTTGGAGAAGACCCGGTGATCGACGGGCTCATCCGGCGCTATGGCTATCGCGGCACGCCACTCACGCTGCAAGCCGTGAAGCACGATCCAGAACTGGCCGCCAACTTGAGTGCCGCGGCACACCTGATCCATGGGTCCAGTGAAGGCCGCTTCCGCATCACGTACTGCCCGGGACACCTGTCGCAGTCGGAGATCGAGACGGCAGGCTTCACTTACGGCGACCTGAAGCAAGTGACCCAAACGTACGATCCGGCCACGCTTACGGACGGGTGGAACCATGTCCATGGCGAAGAGGTGTTTTTTATCAGCAATCCAGGACTTGGCTTGTGGGCGTACCGGGAGCGATTCAACGCGTGACAGCTCAGGACAGCAGCGCGCACCCGCTGATCTACGTTGTTATGGGCGTGACAGGCTCTGGCAAGACCACCATCGGCATGGGGCTGGCGGAACGCATCGGAGCGGAGTTTATCGATGCGGACGACTATCACCCGCAGGCGAATCGCGACAAGATGCATGCTGGCATTCCACTCACGGACGAGGACCGCTGGCCCTGGCTGACCAAGCTGAACGATATCCTTTGTATTCATGCCAGGGCTGGTAAGACCTGTGTGCTGGCCTGCTCCGCGTTGAAGACGGCGTATCGCAAGTTATTGATCAAGGGTCTCTCTGGGGCTCAGGTGGAGTTTGTTCTGCTGGAAGTGCCTCGACACTTATTGGAAGACCGGCTGGCACACCGGCACCATGAGTTCATGAACAGCAATCTGCTGGACAGTCAATATGCAACGCTGGAGGAACCGGACGAGGCGATCCGCGTGTGCAACGATCGAGTCCCCAGCGAGGTTGTGCAAGAGATCCTTTCGGCGAATCCGGAGCCGGAAAAAAGAGATGATTGAAGGAGTAACTACGTGGCATTTAACTTGTTTGATCTTTCCGGGAAAACAGCAGTGGTGGTCGGTGGCACGTCCGGAATAGGTCTCGCGATGGCATTGGGACTGGCAGACGCTGGTGCGAATGTGGTGGCAAGCTCACGCCGTATGGAGCAGGTGCGAGAAACCGCTGCCAAGCTTGAACAGGCTGGGGCAAAAACTTTGTGTGTTGTTTCCGATGTGTGCGATCGAGGATCAATGCAGCGCTTGCTGGATGCGACGCTGGAGAGCTTTGCCCAGGTGGATATCCTCATTAATTGTGCTGGAAAGATAAAGCGCGAGCCGACGCTCACCCAGAGCGAAGAAACCTGGAACGACATTATGGACACCAATGTGACGGGAACGCTCCGCGCTTGCCAGATATTTGGGGCTCATATGCTTGAGCGTGGCTATGGCCGCATCGTGAATATAGCTTCGCTGAATACTTTCGTTTCACTCAAAGAGATCGCGGCCTACGCGGCCAGCAAAGCGGCGGTAGGAGCGTTGACCAAGTCGCTGGCGGTGGAATGGAGTGCACGGGGCGTGACAGTAAATGCGATCGCTCCCGGCGTCTTCCGCACGGCGCTGAATGCCGATTTGCTGGACAACAGTGAGCGCGGCAAGGAACTGCGCATGCGCACGCCGATGGGACGCTTTGGCCGAACCGAAGAACTGGTGGGTGCTGCCATTTACCTGAGCAGTGACGCGGCCAGCTTTGTGACAGGTGAGATCCTGGTAGTGGACGGCGGCTTTCTGGCCAGCGGTGTAAACCAGTGAAGCCGATCCTGACGGTGATCCTGGAGATTAGGATCAGTTGATCCTTTCTTCTGGAGAGCGTCACTGCAACGCAGAAGCGCGAGTTTTAGCAATGGGCCGGCGCCGACTCTCGCGGCTTCGACGTCATGAACAACTATTGAATAGATCTCTATCGCCGGTAAGCGACACGCAACTCTGGCGGCACTTGCTGCTCGCATCTCAGAGCGAGAGTCCAAAGGAGGAAGTGCCTCATGCGCTTTCGCTCGTTCGTGGTCGCATCTGCCGCCACTTTTGCATCGCTTGTGCCGATGGTCTGCCTGAGCCAGACCGCCCAGGCGAATATGACGCTTACTCGCAAGACCGAAGTCCCAGGTGCCACCTTAAATCCAGGCAATTACAGCATCCAGGTTGTCGATCACCTTTCCGACCGGATGATTGTGCGCGTGGACAATAGCGTGGGTCAGAAACAAGCGGTCTTTTTAGGCGTGAACGCGCCTAATCTGCCGAAAACCGGTTCAGTGGAGTGGCAAACCACCGGAAACGGTGATGCTGCGCTGCGCGGCTATACCTTTGCCAATGGGCCGTCGGTAGAGTTTGTTTATCCGAAGGCGGACGCAGTTCGTCTGGCCAAGAGCAACACCAGCAGTGTGGTGGCGATTGATCCGGCTTCGGAAGGCAAAAAGCCGAAGAACATGTCTGGGGATGACCTGCAAATGGTTAGCCTGTGGCTGCTGACGCCGACACGCGTAGGCCCAGAGAGCCAGGCGGCCATCGGAGCCAAGCATTTTGAAGCGACACCGGAGAAGAGCCCGGTTGTGGCGAGTACATCCCCGGCCGGCTCCGCAACTGGCAATGCTGGCACGCAATTGGCAAAGGCTGAGACCCGGCCTGACCTAGTCGATCCACAGCCCGCGCCGAAACCGGCCGCTCCACGACGTCACGTTGTCAAGGTCCTGCCGCATACGGCCAGTTCAATGCCGCTGGTTTGGGTAGTGGCGGCGTCCTCACTCTGTGGTGCCCTGATGCTGCGCCGCCGCAGACTGGCGTAATGCCTCGCCCATGGCCAGCGGGTGCGTTACGCTTGTGGGTGGAACGCTGCTTTTGGGTTGTCGGTCTTGCGAGTGCTGGGCTCTGCCTGTCCGTGATGTTGCGGGCAGACTCGGCCCGGCGATCCGTAGATGCCATGCTCACACCCACGGCTCGTCAAAAAGCCCATTCTGCGTCAAGCAGTGAGCCTGTGTTGGACGGTTTTTTGGGAGAGCTTTCCGTCCCGGCGATCTCTCTGACAGTGCCAATTCTTCCGGATGATGATTCGAGCAGCCTGTTGCGTGGCATTGGCCATATAACCGGGACGGCTTTGCCCGGCGGTCTTGGAAATATGGGACTTGCGGGCCATCGTGATACGTATTTCCGCCCACTTCGGAATATCAGCGCCAGCATGGATATTCGAGTAAAGGACGCCGCTGGTACCTATCATTACACCGTCGACCGTACTGAAGTTGTCATGCCCGATCAGGTGAGTGTTCTGGATGTGGGTGATCGCCCAGAGTTGACGCTTATCACCTGCTATCCATTTAACTTTGTCGGTGCCGCGCCCAAGCGATTTATTGTTCATGCGCATCTCCTTTCGGTGGATGCGGAGTCGTCTAGGCGCGACTAAGTGTACGAAGTGCGA
This sequence comes from uncultured Terriglobus sp., assembly GCA_964246795.1. Classification (GTDB taxonomy): domain Bacteria; phylum Acidobacteriota; class Terriglobia; order Terriglobales; family Acidobacteriaceae; genus Terriglobus. Next base: position 53,761 of record CAXTRR010000012.1, read on the forward strand.
CAAGAAGCCGAGAATACCCAATTTGTTGCAACAAGACTCACCCAAGCGTGATCGCAGACGCCACCTTTGTCTGGCTATCACCGACATAGAATCGCGTTCAACAATGACATCTGAGCAGCGGCCCGAACGGCGCGGCAGAGTTGCGATGATCTCGGCGTGCGATCTCTTTTGGGTGGATGTCTACATGTTGATTCGCATTGCAGCGGCGAGGACCGCCGCTGTCCTGGTATGTTCTCTTCTTCTGATCGTCGGCTGCAAATCGCGTGCACAGAGCGATCTCCAGATAACCTATGGCCCAAGTGGCGTCCAGACGCTCAGCTACAAGGGACAGATGCTGGAGGATGTAGGTGCACATCCCCAGGATGCCTTCCATATCTGGCACATGAAGGCAACTGATCTACAAGGAAACGTCCTGAACACACCGCAGACTGGCTGGGGCGAAAACAATTCTGGAAAGACCTGGGATGCCGCCACTCATACCTGGACTTATCGCTTTTCCTGGGGCAGCATCGAAGTTCAGTTCGCGCAGGCCGGCAACACACTGAACATGAACGTGACGGAGACGAACCTGGCCAACTCCGGAATCGTGCTGGATGGTGCCACGATCTATCCCTTTGTGCTGCACTTTCCCCAGATGCCGCTGAATTTCACGAATGCTGGCTACAACCAGTGGTCGTACAACACCAATGCTCCTAGCGCTCTGGTTGCCGATTACGGCTCGGCCGAGGTCGTTGCGGTTGTACCGGACGCCGCAAAACCACTCTTCAGCGGCTTTCTCTCGAATAACAATAATGCTTATGTACCTATCATCAGCTCGACGAGTCCGGATGCACTGGCTGCCTTTCAGCCGCCCAACGACCGTCCGGTACAGCCCGGCCAAACGGATCACTTTACCGTGTCGCTCCGTTTCACGGCGTCCGGCACCGCTGCATCGGCTTCGGCTGCCGATGCTCTTCAGAGCTGGACGTCCACGTGGCCGCCTCTGTTGAATTGGACAGATCGCCGCGTCATCGGAACGGCTTACCTGGCGAGTTCACCCCAGGGCAAAAAGAATGTCCCCGGCGGCTTCCCTAACAACCCCCGCCGGTACTTCAACGACGGAAACAGTTCCGACTTCGACGTACGCACGGCTGCCGGGCTGGCTCAATTCCAGAGTCGCATGCTGCTGCAGGCAGCAAACATCGTCACCAATCTTGGCCGCCTGAATGCGCAGGGCGTCATCACCTGGGACCTGGAAGGCGAGCAATATCCGATGGACACGACTTATCTGTGCGCGCCGGACATGATCGGGACCATCGCGCCAGAGATGGAGAGTGTGGTCAGCGATCCATCCTCTGCTTATCACGGCACCAAATTGGTGGATGCTTATTTCGCAACGATCCGCTCAGCTGGATACCGAGTTGGACTGTGCGTTCGCCCACAGCACTTCAGCATCAACGCGGACGGGACGGCGCAGCAGACAACCTTGAGTAACGACCAGGTGGGTGCCGAGATGCTGCGGAAGGCCAGATACGCGCACGACCGGTGGGGTGTAACCCTCTTCTATGTGGATTCAAGCGTCGACGCGTACGGTGGCGCGCTGGATGCCTCCATCTTTCAGCAGCTTGCGGCCAGTCTGCCCGATTCACTCTTTATTCCGGAAGAGACAACGCCGAAGCACTATTTGTACACCGCAGCTTTCCAGACCTTTATCTTCCATGGTGATTTGGGAACAAGTTCTTCGATCTATCCGATCTACCCCAAGGCATTTAGCGCAAACCTGATTAATGATGTTGACGCTGGATCTTTGGCGGCGCATCGAGCCGATTTGACGGCCTCAGTAAAGCGAGGTGACGTTCTGATGGTGCACGCGGATTACTGGCACGGAAACAATGACACCGTTGTGCAGATGTATAAGGATGCTGGCACGGCGGCTGCTCCAGCACCCGTGACAACGCCCACCACCGTGACCCCAGCCACGCCCACCACAACGGATCCAGCCACGCCAGTACCCGCACCTGTACCTGCGCCCGCTCCAATGCCTACGCCCGCTCCTGCTCCAGTGCCTACGCCCGTTCCGCAGCCTGTTCCAGCGCCTACGCCGCAGCCTGCTCCAGCCCCGATTTCCGTCCCCCTTCCCGCTCCTCAGCCGAGTGCGGCAGTCATTCTGACGTTACCGGCAGCGGGCCAGACAGTTGCCGGGGCGATCGTGGTACAAGCGCAGATCCAGGTATCGCTGGATCCGGCTGGTTCATACCTGATGGTTGATGGCTTGCAATACGGAACCAAACGCGTGAGCAGCGGCCCTTACCAGTACGCGCTTGACACGGCAACCTTGCCAGACGGTATTCACACACTGCAGATCTGGGCACATGACATCGGCAACAACACCGATCTGTCTGCTCCGGTCACGGTAACGGTGCAAAATGCGGGAAGTGTGGCAACGTCTCCCAGCCCTGCACCTGTGATTCCCATTTCTTCGCCCGCACCGGTGCTTTCGAGTGCTCCGGTCAGCATCACCTATCCGGTGAGCGGGCAGGCTGTTAGTGGAACCGTTCAGGTGAGCGCCAGCGTCTTACCCGCGCTCGACCCTGCCGGATCGTACCTCATCCTGGATGGTCAGCCGCTGGACACGCACCGGATTACGCAGGCACCCTACCTCTACAGTCTCGACACATCCGGGCTTGCCGCCGGCAACCACTCCCTGCAGGTGTGGGCGCATGACCTGGGCAACAACACACTGGTCTCAACTGCGGTTTCCATCATTGTTACGCGCTGAGAGTTCTGGATGAGGTCATCCTGAATCGTCGAAGGATTCTTCTTCCTCAACTTGCAATCGTGCCGAGTAAGAGTAGATTCTTCGTTGGTTCGGGATGATGCTGAGGTGCGACACAGTGCTCTACGACCGGCACATCCCGGTAAAAATTCACGCCGCCTGCATCTGCATCGGAGGACGACCTGGCATCAGGGAAAGGCGCTCGTCGAGTGCACCACGCATTGTGTCAGCGCGAACTCGCCAGGTCGCACTACGGCTGGCATTCCAGCGGGATGCCTGATGACCATCGTTGAAATTCATGGATTGCAGATGTCGCAGCTCGTGAATCATTTCTTCGGGCGAGCCAACCAGCCGCAAAAGAGGTTCTTTGTGGGTTAACTCCTCAAAACCGCGCGTCGCAAGCATGGGGCGGCAGGCGGCGAGATGCTCGTAAAATCTCGTGCTTGATCCGGAATAGGTCGGCTCCAGCTTTCGGTACGGGAGCACGGCTGCGTCAAGGGCACGCGCATACCTCCCGAGCTCCGCATAAGGACGAGCTCCGGCAAAGTGCGCATTACTCATTTCCATCACATCTTTGCGGGCTTGGCTGTAGGCTGGATCGGCAATCGCCATGGTATACGGTCCGATAAAAAGCCAGGTGAAATCTGGCGTCTGCTTCACAACTTCACGCAAGAGCAGCCAGTCGATATTCCCCGCCTGATTTCCAAGTATGCCGATGACCGGTTTGCCTTTCGGCAGGTCTAAATCGGCGGGCAAGGGTGTTGGGTGAGTGGGAGGTGAGTCATAGAGATTCGCGGTTCGCACGGCATTCGGAATTACGGTGATCTTGCCGGCCGGACAGTGCGCGCTTTCCATAAGGTAGTTGCCAATACGCTGTGAGTTCGGGCATACCAGATCTGCTGCCGCGCACATTCGCTGATCCAGTGCAGGAATGTTCTTGCCGGAGGCACTCTCATACTTGTGAATCAAATCCGTCAGCCAGTACACCACAGGACCGGGCCACAGTTCCGCAACCGGAGCAAAGTAAGGAACCGTGCAGATTAAAGGACTTGCCGGATCCGTCACGCGCGACAAAATCTGCTTGACAACACTGGGCCCTGTTCTTGCCAGCAGCGACATGGGAAACGTTGCGTAGCCGCGTAAGAGCGAGAACTCGCTGACCTTAAAATGTGGTCCGAGGCGTCGAGGTTCGGCTCGCTTGTCTGAATGCCAAGGAAAGTAAACCCGGCGCGGCTCCCAACCCTGGACTGAAACCGTCTCGGCCAATGCCGAACCAAATTCAAGGTCCAGGGCGTCGGAGATCTGAAGAAGCTGCCACTCTCTGCCTACTTGATTCATGGATGCCTAAGCGGCGCGTTCCAGATTCAGGTCCGGTTCCATCAAAAGCGCTGAACGGTGCACCATCGCCACTTGCACGTGATGCAGAACCGTCATGATCTTGGTGGGTGCAGTTTGCGGCATACCGGTCACCTGCAATTTTCCGCTGTTTCCAAACGAAAGATTGATGGAGCAGGCAGGCTCGTTCTGGTCAAGTGAGTGGAATTGCTGGGAGAACCGGCGTCCATTCCACTCCATCTTCACTGTCGCAAACTCCATGTCTTTGCAAGCTTTCTGCATCACAGTCCAGCACTCTTCCACAGTTGTGGACTCCTTCAGTGCGCGGCTCATCTCCTCTAAGTAGATTTCTTCCTCTACTGCCCGGCGGAAGCGCTTGGTGGAGAATGTTCGGCGCGCCGCTTGGAATTCGATGTACTTGAGCCGGCTGATGCCGACCAGCACAAGAACGAAGAAGACAAGAAGGACAGCCCAGCCCATCTCTTTTTTGCCAAAGCTCTCAATCAGAGCAAGCACGGCGGAGATGGCGCAGAACGCGTACAGAATTAGTGCCGCCGTCCGTGTGGAGAAACCCATGGCAAGCACCCGGTGATGCACATGGCTACGGTCGCCAGCGGTGATCGGTGTGCTGCGCAGAAATCGTCTGCCAATGGCGAGCGCCACATCAATGAGCGGCAAGGCCAGCGTCATGAACGGGGCTACCATGCCGAGCATGCCGGAGCCGCGGCTCCAGATAAGTCCAAGGCAGCCGAGAACAAAGCCGATGGTCAAACTGCCGCAGTCTCCTAAAAAGATAGAAGCTGGTGCGAAGTTGTAGCGTAGGAACGCCAGGAGACAGCCGGCCAGCGGTGCCGTTGCGAGTGCCAGGCCGTGATTACCAGTGACCAAGGCAACGACTAAAGTGGTTAATGTTGCCATCAGGCCCATGCCGGTGGCCAAACCGTCCATACCGTCGATCAAATTTACCGCGTTGGTGCAGGCCAGCAGCCAGATGACGCTCAGCAGAGCGGCAAGCCATGACGGCCCATGCGACCATTGCAGACGCGCACCGAAGGAGACCGCGATGCAGGCCGCGATTATCTGGCCAAGCAGTTTCTGCTTCGGCTTGAGCGTAATCCGGTCATCGATCAATCCAGTGATGAAGATAACAGCGGTCCCTGGCAGGAGCGCCCACAGCAGCGCGTGGTGCTGCACATGAAAGCGTGCCCCGTACGGCCCAAGAACATAGCCGATGCCGAGCGCACCGAGGTACGCGGCCACGATGGCAACACCACCCACGCGCGGCGTATCGCCGCGATGGAGTTTGCGAAACTGATCCGGCTTGTCTACCCAGTTGAAGCGGATCGCGAGCGACCGGCACAATGGAGTAAGGACAAGGCACAAGAAAAACGCACTGACACCAAGAAGAAGAACTGCATTCATACACTGACCTCATGCGGCGCTGTGGCTGTGGTCTGCGACATAACTCCTCCCGCCCTGTTCCGGGTCATGGAGGCACTCTGGGGTTCAAGCTCGCCCGTCAGAATCCGGGCAATGCGCCGGACGCCGATAGGCAGGTCATAGTTTTCAACCAACGCCTGACGTGCGCGCTGTCCTGCGGCAGCCACCTCTTCCGGGTGATCCGCCAAATGGAGCAAAAGTGTGGTGAGACGATCCCCATCATTACAAGCGATATGCCAGCCACATTTGTGCCGTTCAATCGTCAGGGCCGGCGTGGCGCTTGCCGGTCCGATGAAAAGGATGGGGCGCCCAGCGGCCATAATGCCGTACACCTTGCTGGGCACCACTGTCCCCGAACAAACGTCATCCTGTGTTACCAGGCCGATATCGCCCGCGGCGAGTCCTTCACTGAGCTTGTCGCGAGAAACATAGGGCCGCATCTCCAGCCGGGTCACCCCGTGCTCCTTTGCGAAGGCCTCGACCTGCTTGCGTTTATTTCCGCCGCCCACAAAGAGGAAACGGAAAGATTCGTCGCGCAGATTGCTCATGGCCGAACAAATCGTGCCGATATCGTGAGCAAGACCCAAATTGCCGGAATAGAGGAGGACGAGTTCGCTTGGGTCGCCCGGCCGCGCCATCGGTGTAATTGCGGCGGCATTGGCCCAGTTCTCCGCGATCTGAATCTTGTTGGCGGCAATCCCACGCCGCACGAGCCTGGCCTTCATGCATTCGCCCAATGCGATGATGCCATCCGCATGCCGTCGGCTGAAGTCAGCGAAGATAGCGGTGAAGCGGTCCGCCATGCCGCCTTTTTTGATGTACCGCAAGTCGACCGCGACATCTGGGTACAGGTCCTGCTCCCAGATGTAGTGGCGCGATCCGCGCAGCATCTTGATGATGCTGCCCACCAGTGAGATCACCGGAGGGGTCGTAAGCGACACAACAATATCCATCTGCGGAAGAAAGGGACCGCGCATCGCAGCACTGGTATAAAACGACAGGTAGGACAACATGCGCCCAAGCTTGCCTTTGACAAAGGGCAGGGCCTTTACCCGGTGAATTGTCACCGGCGGGTGGGCACTCGCCGCCGCAGCCGCATAACCGCCGGTACCGCAAAGCACGTGCACGTCATGACCCAGTTCCGCCAGACCCGTCGCCAGATCGGTTAGCTGCTGACTGGTGGCCGAGGAATCCGGCCAGAAGAATTGGTTGATGAACAGAATTCTCACCGCAGCACCTCCTCGCGCGCGGAACTCAGCACCGGATCAATCACTCGTTCCTTGATGAAGCGTGCGGGATTGCCTGCAAAGATTTGGTAATCAGGGATGCTGCCAGAGATGACGGAACCCGCGGCTGCGATGGCGCCTTCGCCCAGGATGGTTCCGGGCGTCAGCAGACATTTCGCCCCGGCCCAGGAGCCGTTGTGGAGCGTAATCGGCCGCACGATCAGACCAAAGGACGGGTCCGACCAGTTGTGGTTGCCCGTGCAGAAGTACGCTCCTTGCGAGACACACACATCGTTGGCCAGCGTCACGGCCGTAAGATTGTCGATCCACACGTGCTCGCCAATCCAGCAGTCGTTTCCGACCACCAGGTGCCAAGGGTATTTCACATCCACAGACGGTTTGATCGTGACACGCTGGCCGATGCGGGCGCCAAAGGCCCGTAGCAGGGTCACCCGCAATGCGGACGAGGGGATCCAGGCCGCGCGCAGGATCGGTAGGCCAAGACAGAACCAGGCTGCCCGCTTCACGAATGATCCACCTGGGGAATACCAGGAGTTGTCATACGTCTGGAGCTGGACGACAGTTCGGGGCATCATGGCAGCAGTACCTCGCAACTCCTGGGTTTCGGGCCGCCCCGCAGCCAGGTATACAGTTCCGTCATGCTCCGCCCGACGCGAGCCCAGCTATATCTCTCCTGTACCAGCATGCGGCCACGCAGACCCCGCGCACAGTTGTTTTCTGGTGAATCGCACAGGAAGTGCTGCAGAGCGGTGGCCAGTTCACCGGCTTGGGGTTCAATCTCCCATCCGGTTTTGAAGGTGGTGATCTCCGGCATATTGCAAGGCCGCGTCGCAATCACGGGCAGGCCCATGCCCATCGCCTCCAGGATGCCCATGCTGAGACCCTCCGAGTGAGAGGGCAGCACAAAGCACTCACTTGCGGCAAGAGCATTCCATTTGGCAGCGCCGCTCAGCATGCCAGTGAACAGGACATTCCGCAAGCCGAGCGAGGTGATTTGTGCTTCCAATGCGGCCTGGGTGCCATTGCAGTCCGGGCCGGCAATGACAATGTGTGCCTCTGGCCAGATGTGTTCGAGCGACGCCCACGCCTGCAGCAGAAGGTCGAGTCCTTTCTTGGGGTGCAATCTGCCCAGGAATAGGATGAGGCGTTTGCCCGCCAGTTCAGGGTGCCCGGCCAGAAAGCTGGAGGAGTCAGTGCTTTCTGGGAGGTCCACACCATTGGGAATCACTGCAACCGGGTTGGCGGCACCGTACTCCCGGTAGGAATTGACCTCCGCCTGGGTGAGCGCATGCAAGCAGCTGGCATTTTGTACCATCGGGCGCTCCACCAGCGCGGAGTAGAAAACCTTCTTCCAGCGTTTATTGTTGAGCGCCCAGGGCTCGAGCATGCCATGAGCGGAGACGACATAGGGCTTGCGCAAACGGCGCGCAAGCGAAGCCGAAACTGTCGAACTCTGCTCCCAAAGCCCATGGATATGGATGCCGTCCGCTTCGTCGACTTGCCGTGTATAGCGATGACGGAGTGAGGAGCTTGTCCACCAGGCTCTTCGGCTGGAAGGCCAGAGGCTGACTTCCCGTGCAGCAAGATCTGCCGGCACGGTTTGTTCGTCAGCCGAGCAAAAAGCGGCGATGGGTGCGAGTGCCGTGCCTGCCTGCTCGATTACAGCGGCCAGCGCCGGTATTGCGCTGCTCAGTCCGCCGTACTTCGGGTCGATATGGGACAGGACCTGAAGCCAGCGTGAGCTGTGTTCCGCCGATGGTCTCCGCAGGTCGTGCAGGCTGGTGGCCACGGTACTCATCGCACTCCCTCCGCCATGGCGCGCTCGGCGGTGTTGGCGTGGGGCGCGGCGCTGGGCGCGTCCACAATCCGTGCCACTTCCGCACCAAAGCGTTGCGGCGAATACGCTCGAATGCGCGTTGCTGACATCAGGGCCATCTGTTCCAGGTCTCCGTGTTGAAGTGAAGCTATCCGCGTCAGCGCTTGCGCAAGTTGCCCGAGTTGCGATGGATCGAAAAGGAGGCCATTGCTACCGTCCTTCACCAGGTCCGCCGCGCATCCGCAGCGATCCGAGACAATCACGGGTAGGGAGGATGCCATGGCCTCATTCACCACGAGGCCCCATGGCTCGCGTGTGCTGGGCAGAACAAAGCAACCGGCAAAGGCGTAAAAGGGCAGAAGTTCACGAGAGGATTTGAGTCCCGGAAAAAACACATCGGAGGCATATGGACAGTTTTCCGCTGCCAGGCGGAGCTCCTGGTGCTCCGGGCCGTTTCCCACCAGGACCAGCGGCCAGCTACCGCCGCCATTTCGGTAAGCGATCCAGCTTTCCAATAGCTGCCGGACGTTCTTTTCAGGGGCATGACGGCCCACGTACACGAAGTAGGGCGAGTCCGGCAAGCCGAATTGGGCCGGCGTCGCACTGTTGCGCAAAGCGGCTGTGCCCTCGTTGAACATGGCGTTGTCCACCACGTCGTAGCAGCCGGCGATACGGTCTGCGGGAAAACCCAACTCGCGCAGATAGGTGACGTGGTCCTTGCCACCCGCTACTGCCCAGTTGAAGCACAGGCGGATGACGACGCGTTTGAGCGCCTCTTTCCAACCAACCCGGACATGATCGTAGTTGGTGCTTTCCGTCATTAGAATGCTGCGGCGGCCATGCAGCCGCGCCCAGGCCGCGGCAGCCAGCGCGGGAAGGGTGTAGTAACCCGGCACAAGAACGGCTTCCGGATCGAGAGTGGACAGCCGCTGCCATACCAGCTGGGCGAGACGCCATTTGCTCGCCTGCTGCCAGCTGCTGTCCGGCAGGAGTGTGTCCACGGCGATGCCGGCCGGCAGATCCTCGCGAAATTTCAGTCCGGCATGAAAGCCAACCCCGCCAACCATCTCAATACCGGCAACCCGGCCGGAGAGACTTGGCGCGCTTTCGAGGCCGAGGAAACGTGCCACATGGTAGGCGTACCAATCCATCCAGATGACAGCCAGCCGGCAGCCCTGCAACTCAGTCGTCTGCGTTGCAGTGTGTTGACTCCCGCTCTCTTTCCGTATCGCGCTAGACATGGCTGGGCTCCTCAAGATCGCTCCACGCGATGTAATGTCCCGACAGTGGGACGTCCTGTTCGTGCCGGGCAGCCTGCACGGCCTGGGCCCGCAACGCCCATCGCCATGTGATCCAGCAGGGAACTGACAGCAGGATGGTCCGGAAGATTACCGCTTCCATTGTTTGCATGACCAGGTAAATGGAAAGTGCTGAAAGCACCGTGTACTGGCTCATCCATCCTCCGCCCCGCAGCATCGCACGCTTCCAGACGGTGCCGTAGACCCAGCCAAGCAGGGCCATGAACGGGACCGCCAGCCACCACACTTCCACCCACAAGTCCGCAACGATTCCCGGTGCGGAACCCGGCGCGCCTACCCACCCCAACGTTTCACCGAAGCCTTCGCCCGTGCCCGCGTTCTGCAGCAATTCCGGCACGCCGAAGTCTTCGTACTTGGTGGGCCAGATGGCGGAAGGAATTGGCCGCACCATGATCTGGGCCAGGTAGCGCCGCATCCAGAAGTAGTGGTCCCGCCGCTCGGAGCTGAGCACCGTTCCCGAACCGTAGATGTACTCATTGCCGGTTTGCGGCTTGGCGACGATTTCACTCACGTCCGTCTTCACGTCAAAATCCGAACCGAGATAGATGCTGGAGCGGTTGGTGACCAGGAAGAGCACGAGCCATCCCAGGCAAACGCCGACAGCACCCATGGCGACCACGGGAGGCCGCTTGCCCCGGGGCAGGAACCAGCCCATGAGCAGGACGGTGAAAAGCGCAAACGTGGGTCCGCGGCGGCCCATCAGCACCGCGCTCGATGCCCACGGCAGAGCAAAGACGGCAATCTGGATCAAGGACTGCAGCCGCTTGCCGCCGAGAGAAAGCGAAGTCATTGCCAGAAGTACACCGACCAGCAGGAGGAGGCTGCCATCGCGGACGTACCCACTGTCGTCCCAGCCACCCGCGTACGAGTTGCTAAAGGCATTCACAAAGCCGCCGACATTGACGATGGTGATCGTCCAGCACATCAAGCCCAGACCACCGGCGATGGCCGAACCGATAAGCAGGCGGGGACAAACGGCAGTGGAAAGCCTTTCACGAGCGGGGAGCACGCGGGGCAGACGCAGCCCGACGCTTAGGCATGCGATCAGAAAGGCCGCAATACCCAGCAGGTTCAGGCTATGGACGAAGACAAGCTGGTGGTCGTCAAAGAAGCGCGAAAGACCACCGTCGGCCAGCAGTTTGTATGGCATCCAGGCGTAAAGAAAGAGCATCATCGGCCCGATAAACATGAGCGGGTGCAGCACGTCGCGGCTGCCGTCAAAAGAGACGACGATGGCGGCGATGGTGATCACGGCGCCGAGCGCAAGCATCCACTCAAACATGGCGGGCCTCTGGAGTGGAACTTCGCCGGCCAAAGCGGGCGCCGAAGCTGCGCAAGAGGCTGACCATTGCCTGAGAGGAGGGGATCCAGCGATGCTTCTTTCCGATACCGAAAAGCAGCACGGAAGTCGCAGCAAAGATCGCCAGCATGGCAGCGCTCAGAACAAGGTTGTGCGCAGGGGACGAGCTCCGCAGCATTGCAGTCGCGGCCAGCACAGCCACGGCAACGGCACCCAGCAGGTAAGCCGAGGCCATCCCCTCTGGCAGATGATCCATTCGCTTCAACGTCAGCAGAACAGCGGCGGCGCTTAACAGGTGAGCGGCAAAGAGGATGCCCAGTCCCGCCGCCGCACTGCCGTGATGGAGCAGCAGAAGTGTTGCCGTGGCCGCGACAAACAATGCCCAGAACGTGTTGATGACCGCGGTTGCCCGTATGGAGACAATCGATAAGCGTGCGGCTGCTGGCGCATTTGCCATGTGAGCCACCGCGATGGCCAGACCGGCGGCGACAGCCGCTCCAGCAGAGCGGTAGGCATTGCCGTAGAGCAGAAAGAGCACCAGCGGGCCGGCGATGATGCCGGCACTGGCTACCACGAAAGAAACAGCGAGAGAGGCAAAACTGCACAGTGCCATGACCCGGTGCGGGGTGGAACTCTTTGTGCCATCGGCGTCCACCATGACGGCGTAGCTGCCCTCCGTCATCAAGCCGGGAGCGATGCCGGCCAGATTTCGAAACTGGCTGGCGATGGCAAAGAAACTCATCTGGACCAGAGTGGTGTCGGCCCGGGCAAACAACCTGGTGAGCCACCAACCCGCCAGGTTGGAGCCGACGAGACCGGCCACCTGGACCAAGCCAAACGCCCATACCTCCCGCAGCATCGCAGAGAAGGAGCGAGTTGCTGCACCGCTCCGCTGGGCAAACAGAGAGAGCGGGCCGGCAAGCAGAAGACAGAGCAGGACTGCGCCCGCGGTGACAAGGCCCTGCGAGGTGATCATCCGGCTGGGATTGTGCGTTCGTGCCGCAAGCGGCAGGATGACGACCATGCCCGTACCAACCAGCACAGAGAGCAGAAGAAGCGCGCGAAGCCGGCGCTGGCCCACAAAGAAGCCGCGGGCGCACTCCAGAAGGATGATGCCCGCCGCCGAGACCGCGGCCCAGCGAAGAAGGGGTGTCAGAGCGTCTTTGTGGAGTAGATGAGCAATAGGCGCGGCACCCAGCCAGAGCGCAACCGCGGCAAGTGTGGCCGAGACCAGTGAGACCAGCATCAGCACGCGGGCAAGTGTGCCGTAGCCGTTGTTGCTGTCGTTATACTTGCCGGAAAACCGGGTGGCCGTGGCGCCGATACCGCCGGCGGCGTAAGTCGAGATATTGTTGGCCGTCGTGATGGCAAGCGAGTAGGCGCCGAAGGTGGAAGCTCCACCCAGACGGGCCGCCAGGATGTTGGCCAGAAAGCCGGTACCGCGCTCCAGCATCACTCCAATGCCCAGAGCGGCGGTGCCGCCGATCAGGTGCTGCCGAGCTTCAGCGGAGAGTCCGGCAGCGGTGCTTTCACGAACGGTTTCGGCGGCGGTCACAGCCGCCATCTGCGCGGCAGAGGGCAGGGCCGTGTCGACGGTGCCGTCCAGCTCTTCTGTCAGCACAGGACTCATTGCGCCGCGAGCTCCGGTTCCGGTGCGTCGGATGTCTGGTAACGCACGTAAGAGGAGTAGTAGTTGGACAGGCCTTCCTGAGACGGCTTGAAGTCATTCAGGATGGTGCCGACCAGCTCCACTTGATCTTTCGCAAAAAGATCCAGCGCGGCCTGCGCCTGTTGCATGGTGGTGCTGCCTGCCCGCAGGACCAGGATGCTGCCTTGACTGTGCCGCGCGAGGATGCGTGCGTCGGCGATGTGCTGCATCGGCGGCGTATCAATCAGGACAATATCGAACTCCTGCTTCAGCCGGTCCAGCAAAACTTCAACGAGCGGTGAATGCAGCAGTCCCACCGTGTCTTCAGTGCCAGTGCCGGCCGGAAGCACGTAGAGATTTGGCAGGAAGGTGGCCGTGCAGAAGCTCTCGATGGGGGCTTTCTGCACATTGAAGTCACCCCTCAGCAGATTGCGCAGACCCGGTCCATTCGGCAGGCCGAAGGCTTTGTTCAGCTTCGGCTTGCGCATGTCGCCGTCCACCAGAACCACTCGCATGCGCGTCTTGCTCAGAGCCACACCCAGATTGGAGGTGACGGTGGTTTTGCCCTCACCATCATTCGGGCTGGAGATGACGTAGCTGCGTGGTTCCCGTGTTGCATTGGCCAGCAGAATGGAGAGCGTCGCGCTGCGGTAGGCCTCGGCCGTGATGGAAAAGGTGTCGTCCCAGCGCGTGATGGCCAGAGCTTCGCCTGGCTGTGTCGCCGGCAGACCATTCGAGATCAGCTTGTTCGTGGAGCCAGCCGAGGCATTTATGGAAACCTTGGCGACTTTATTGGCATGCGGAATCACGCCAAGCTCCTGCACATGCAAGGCGCGCTCAATCTGGCCGGGGATGCGGACCAGCTTGCGCGCACGCTCCCGGTAGAACGAGAAGCCGACACCGAAGACACCGCCAAGGGCCATGCCCTCAATCGCGGCCAGGCTCCGGCGGGGTGATGCCGCAAACTTTGGAACGCGCGCAGCGTCAACCACGTGAATGGTGGAGGCCTGCATGGCCGAAGCAAAACCGGCCTCCTTCGCCCGCTGCAGAAGAGTTTGGTAAAGATTCTGCTCGGAATCGACCTCGCGCTTGAGCAGGGCAACCTGTGCCTTCTTCTGGAGGTCGGAGGAGACGCTGCCTTCCTGCGTATCGTAGGCGACCCGCAGCAGATGTTCACGATGCCGGGCGGCCGCGAGCTCATTGTCCTGCCGGCCGGTGCTGTTCCGGGTCACGGAAGAGAGCCCCGCCTCGGCTTCTTTGATCTGGGCCCGCAATTTCACAATTTGAGGATTGGCCTCGGTGAGCGTGGGAGCAAGTTTCGCGATCTGCTCGCGTAGCTGAGCGATCTGGTCCTGATAGCGGCGGTATTGCGGGTCGTCCTGCACCACGCCGAGCGAAGAGGTGGTTGCGCTGCGCTGCAGGGCGACCTGAGCTTCCTTCTGCATGCGGTCAGACTCAGCTTTGACGAGCTCGTCCTGCAGTTCACGCAGCCGCTCCTCGCCCACCGAAGTCGTGTCCTGACTGAGCATCAGGCCATTCCCTCCAAGTGAAGCCTCAAGTCTTCGCCGGGATTCGTCCGCTTTTTGACCGACGTCGGCAAGCTGCTTGCCAAGCCACACGCTTGTCTTTTGTGCTTCCGAAGTGCGGGTATTCAGATCGTGATCCTCAAACTGGGCTGTTAGCGCATTGCAATACTGCGCGGCGAACTTCGCGTTGAGCGATTCACAGGTGATCTCGACCAGGCGGGTGACCCCCAGCGGCTTCACCTTGGTGCGCTGAGCGGCATCGTCCACCAAGTCCTCATAGGGCATCGGTGCCGCGTGAGGAAGATGCAGGGTCCGCATCAGCCGGGAGAACAGGTCGTCCCGCTCCAGAAATGCGGGCTGTGGTTCCGCGAGCAGGCGCTTGTTCGTCTGGTCTGTCAGACTTTCACTCTGCAGGATTTTGATCTGCGTCTGCAGATTGATGTCGCCCTCGGCTGCGCTGTCGCTGCCTGTTTGAGAAACATCGTGCAGGTTCATGAAGCTGCTGTTCAGACTGCGAATTTCTAAAGAAGTGCGTGTCCTGAAAACGGGCAGGGAAGCGATGGTAAGCAGAACTCCAAGCACGCCGCCGATCAGGGCGAGAGTGGCAATGCGCCAGCGGTGGCGGCTAAGCACCTGGAGATACTCCGACAGCAGGTTTCGATCTTCCGGTTCTTCCACAAACCGCTTGGAGGCGCGGGGCAGGGCACGCGTGGAGGAAAGGTGTCCGCCGGCAGAAGGCCGATCATCCCGAGTCAGTTGATCCAATTCATTTCCCATATCTTGGCCATCAATCCTAGTGGCGGTAAATCGCCAGTCCCGACGCAACACCCACGCCGGCTCCCAGAGCAATCTGCGAGATGGCTTTTACGTTGCTTGTAGGAATAAACAACACATCATTCGCAAAGAGAGGCACGTCCGGTTCTTTTCCCTCGTAGATCTTCTGGGCATTGACCTCAATCTCATGCGTTTTACCGATGCCTTCCGGATCCCGGCGGAGAATACGGGCATGCTTCGCGTTTGCGTTTGGGCCGAATCCTTCCGCAAGGGATAGCGCATCGAGGACAGAGATGGCCTTGTGCTGGGAGAGGGTGAAGCCACCAGCACGCTTGACGCTGCCCAGCACATACACCAACTCCGCGCGCGGAATGGTCACAGTATCGTTGGCACCGATCAGGATGTTGTCTTCGGGACGCCTGGCGTCCGTTATGTCGTCAAGCGGCAGCGTCACCGAGGTGTAGCCGGTGTTCGCGATCGTTGGAACACCCGGCGCCTCGATTCTGCCTGCTTCCGCGGAACGCGTGACAATCACGGTTGAGCCGGCATCAACGGCCGGGCCGCCTGCCAGGGAGAGAACCTCGAGCAGCCGCTTCGGGCCCTGCAGTTGGTATACGCCCGCGTGGTTTACCGAACCGAGCACCGAGACGGGCCGGCTCTGATAATCCGTGACGTTCAGGCTGACCTCCGGTGCTACCACAAAGGTTTTCAGCCTCCGGGAAAGGTCCTGCTTGAGTTCCGAAGCAGTCATACCTGCGGCTTTGACCTCTCCGAGCATCGGGAGGTCCAGATAGCCGCTCGGGCTGATACGAATGGGCTTGTCAGAGATCTCTTCCACGTCAGCAACATGCAAGACAAGTTGATCGCCGGGGCCGAGGACGTATTCAGCCTGCTGAAGATCTCGGCGCACCAAGGTCTGTGCGGATAAATTTTGAAAGCGGGCAAACGGCATAAGAAATGTAACCGAGCAGCATAACCCAAAAACGTAATGTCGTGTTTTGCTCACTCTAGTCATGATGCCCTTACCGGGGTGGAAGTGGTGTCGGTTGTGAACGACAGCTAACCAGAAAGTCACATTGACTGGTTACCTGCCACATGTAGCGTGTCCTTCATAGGACGTCGCCAGGCAGCGAGCGGATGGGTACAAAGTTCACATTGGAAGGAATTTGACGCTCTTGTCACTGGACGACGTGTTGACAGGACGACTGGATCTTCTTGTGACACTCACAATCGACGGGGGTTGGGTTATTGTGAAGGTCGCGATGCTTTCCTCCAGACCCTCCCTTCACCGCACTTCTCTCGAATGGAGCTGGACTGTTTCACTCCGTGCGCACCGAACAGACACATGCCTCGGGTGGATGGGCAGTCGATGAAAGTGCTCTCGTACGTGCACCTGCGCAACATTCACGCGTCCACGGGTGCGGGCCGGACGGCCCGGCAGATTGTGGAGCATATGTCGCCGCTCCCCGGCATGGAGATGCGCATCCTTGCCGATAAGAGCGATAAGGACCGCATCCTTCCGCTGGTTGGCCTGCCGTGGACCGGGTACAGCTACTCGACATTTCAGGCGGATACTTCGCGCCAGCAGGCAAAATGGTTCTTCCTCGACCGACCCGTTGCGGAAGACTACTGGCCGGAGACACAGCTTGTCTTCTGCACTGCGGAATCGTACGTGCCGGTGCGGCGGGCCCGCCTTGCCGTAACGGCCCATGATGCAAGCTACTTCGAGGAATATGGGCACAAACGCGATCGGCGGTACTGGCAAACCCGCCTGAAGTGGCAGATGCTCTTTGCCAAACTTTCCCGCAAAGCGGATTTGTTCCACACCGTATCGCAATTCTCCGCGGATCGTCTTGCCCACTTCTTTCCCAGCATCGCGTCCCGCATCCGGTGTGTTCACAATGGGGTGACGCCCCACTTCTTTCAGCCGGTCCCGCAGCCGGGGTTGGACTATGTGAAGCAGACAGGCCTGACCAATCGCCCCTTTCTGCTGATCCCTGGCGGTCTGCACTACCGGAAAAACGCAGAACTGATACTGGAGGCCCTCCCGAAGCTCCTGCGGGAGTTTCCCGACCTGACTATCGCCATCGTGAACCATACCAATCCCACATATGCAGAACGGGCACAAGCTTTTGCTCCCCGCGTGAAGCTGCTGGGATTCGTTTCGGATGAGGCTTTGCACGCGCTGTATGCGGGCGCGAGACTTGTCTGGTTTCCCTCCAGATATGAGGGTTTCGGTTTACCGGTGGTGGAGGCTATGGCCTGCGGCACGCCTGTGGTTGCCAGCAACAGTTCGTCCATTCCTGAGATCGCGGGCAGCGCGGCGTTGCTGGCCGATCCGGCGAACGCGGAAGCGCACATCGCCGCGATTGCAAGCCTGCTCCATGACGAGAAGGCCTCCGGCCAGCTTCGGGAGGCCGGCCGCCTGCGGGCCGCTCAGTTTACCTGGCAACGGTCTGCCGAGGAGTTGAAGCGTCACTTTGAGGCACTGCTCTGATGAGTGGCGGGACTGCGAACACCATGATGGCTGCGAGCCGGAAGAAGTATGTCGTGGTCCATGCGGGTGCGCGGGACAACTATCAGCTGTCGATCGCCCTTGCCGAAGGCGGTTTACTGCAAGCACTGGTAACCGATCTTTTCTGGCCGGCGGATCGCTCCTGGGCAAAACGGCTCTTGCAGCGTCTTCCGCCTGCCGTAAGATCGTTGCTTCTCCAGCGCAGCCATGCGGAACTGCCGTCCTCCCTGGTCACCATGGCTCCAGTCACCGGCTTGCGGACACTTCTGCTGGACAGAATCCGGGCCGTCCCGTTTGCCTGGCGCAGGTGGTCTACCAGAAGTTCTGACCGGCGGCTCGGCCGACTGGCAGGGCGCATTGCGCTCCGGCGCTCTGCCGGATTACTGAGTTACAGTTACACCGGTCATGCGGCGTTCCAGGCATACGGAAAGCCGGCCATGCTCTTCCAGGCGCATCCGCACCCAGCGACCATGCGCCGCATTCTGCTGCAGGAGCTTCACGATCACCCGGATTGCGCGGAATCCCTCAAGCAGGAGTGGGAACTCGCTCTGCCTGAACGGGAATACAAGTCACTGATTGAAGAAACTCGCCTGGCCTCACGTTTTCTGGTCGCGTCCAGCTTCACACGCGAAAGCCTGATCGAAAATGGCGTGGAGCCCTCGGCTATTCACGTTGTTCCGTACGGGGTCGATCTCCAGCGCTTTCACCCAGGGGAGCGCGCTCCAGATCTAGCTGCGCCGTTGCAACTGCTGTTTGTGGGGAGGATCAACCAGCGCAAGGGTATCAAATATCTGCTGCAGGCGCTTGACCGGTTCAAAGGCCGGCCGGTACATCTAACGGTCTGTGGCCGCGTCCTGGACGATCTAAATCTCTTCCAGAACAACGGGTCGCAGATCACTGTTCGGCCATCGGTAAGCGGACCGGAACTCGTGTCGGCCTACCAGGCTGCCGATCTGTTTGTCTTTCCATCCGTGGGCGAGGGTTTCGGCCAGGTCTTGCTTGAGTCGCTTGCGTGTGGGTTGCCCGTGCTCTCCACAACCAGAACGGCGGCAGTTGACCTGATTCAGGAAGGCGTGGAAGGTTTTGTTCTGGAACCGCGGCGCGCCGATCTGCTGGTGGAGAAAATTGAGTGGGCTCTCTCGCACAGGCAGGAACTTGCAGCGATGCGCGGCGCGGCCCGGCGGTGCGCCGAAAGGTTTACCTGGGAGCGATTTCGCAAGGGGGCCGTGGAGGCGGTTGAGGCCTCTGAGAGGCTCGAATCAAACGACAGACCCGCCTCCTGAAAGCAACGCCGAGCCGATAAATCCGAAGGGCCACTGAGGCTCACCAGCCACAGTCCGTCGTCATTAGCCGTTCCGCCAGCATCCCTTTGCGTAGACTGGCTGTCTCTGCTCAGTAGAACGGCTCGATCCGCGGAGGCTTTTCCTTGCGTCATCTCTCATCTGTCATCACTTCCAGTTTTGTTCCAGTGATCCTTGCAGGGGGTAGCGGCACCCGTTTCTGGCCGCGGAGCCGCCGCGCCCGGGCCAAACAGGTGCTTGCGCTGGATGGGGAGCGCACCATGATCCAGCAGACGATGGACCGGCTCCTGAACATGGCTGACGCTCAGCGCATGTGGGTGATCACGAACGAGTGTGTAAGCGGAAAAATCCGGACGCAACTCCCGGAAATCCCGTTTGGGCAGATTGTTTGCGAGCCCGCGGCAAGGAACACCGCACCCGCCTGCGGACTTGCCGCTTTCCTTTTGGAACGGACTGATCCAGATGCGGTGATTGGAGTGTTTCCCTCAGATCACGTCATCAAGGATTCTAAGCAGTTTGAGGCCTCTCTCTGCGCCGGCATCGCCATCGCTCAGAGTGGCGAAAACATTGTGGTCCTGGGGGTGACCCCCACCCGTCCTGAAACCGGGTATGGATACATCGAGCAGGGCCGCGCCATCAACTTCCATAATGGTGATGCCGCGGTTCCTGCTTACATGGTGAGGCGCTTCACTGAGAAGCCGGACGTTGAAAAAGCCGAACACTTCCTGAGCACCGGCCGGTATAGCTGGAACAGCGGCATTTTTCTATGGTCTGCGCGCACCCTGTGCCAGGCGCTGCGGGAGCATGCGCCGGCGATGGCGGCGACTCTGCAAGCGATTGCGGACACGCATGGAACCGAAGATTTCCAACAGATCCTGGAACTGCTCTACCCCACTCTGGATAACATCAGCATCGATTACGCGGTGCTGGAGCCACGTTCCGCGCGTGGGGAAGGAAAGTCCGGAGTGTATTGCCTGCCTGCCGACTTCGGCTGGAACGATCTAGGCTCCTGGTCGGCGCTCCACGAGCATCGCTGCACCAGTTCGGCGGCGCTCTGCGATGCGCAGTCCAACGTGGTGGAAGCACCGGACTCCACGGCGATCGACGCCTCCGGAAATTACATCTACTCGCCCGGTAAGCATACCGCGCTTGTCGGTGTTCACAACCTGGTAGTAGTGGTGACGGAGGACGCAATCCTGATCACGACTCGCGACCGTGCCCAGGATGTCGGTCAGGTTGTCAAGACGCTGCACAGCTCTGGCCGGCACCAACTCACCTAAAGCGAATGGTGATCAATACCGCAGACGAGATGTGCAGGAACTTGCACATATATACCCAGAGCTCGAGAAAGCACCGGGAGAATGTTCGTCAATGTTTTGGCGTTCAGGGCGGGTAAACACAGCCGTCTCTGCTATTTCGAGCATTTGGATTACAAACATTTGCTGCGAAATCCCGTACCGTTCGAGGAACATGCCACTAAAGTTGCAGACGCTCCCACGGTTTGGCAATGAAGCTGCTACTCAGGGTTACAAGGAAGCGAGGTTCTTCCGCCACTGGTTGAATCTTCTGCTCCGGAATAAAAGCCCGATCTTAAGGGCATCACCGGTGCGGCTCGCATTCCGAATTTGCTTTACTGTTGCTCCACTTTCTTCTCCCTGAGGTCCGTTTATGAATGCTCCTTTGCCCATCTCTTCTGCTGGTTTCAGGTATGCCGGTGCCCTGCATCGGCCCAACCCGTATTTCCGTCCTTCACCGGCTGCCACTTCCGGCAGGCCGGTGCTTGTTACCAGGCCCATCCTCGCGAGACCGGTTCTCTCGCGATCGCCTGTTCCGCCCTGCACGGCCCTGGACATTGGCAGCCGTTTCGGTCACCGTTTACGCCAGCTTCGGCGGGATAACAACCTGACGCAGCTACGGATGGCAAAGTTGTTCGGCATTGACCGCAGCTTTATCAGCGATGTGGAGCGTGGACGCAAGTCCATCTCGCTCCCAATGCTTGAAGTCATTGCTTTGGGCATGAAGGTCTCCCTGTCCGACTTGTTGAAAGACTTGTAAACCGCAGTTGTTTGATCGATCGCCCACCAGCAAGATTGCAAGCCTGAATCTTAACGCTCTGGTGGGCGACTCCATTCCGGATGCACGCCGGGCTGAGCGCCTGGAAAGCCATGAAGCTTAAACTAAAGTTTCGCGCCTCCCACTTTGTTGCTGCACGATTTGCTACGTTCGCTTAAGCTCGGTTTGACAGAGAGGCGTGCGGCCGATGCAGACCTGGAACGTGCTTGATGTGGGCAGCATCTGGATGAAGGAATTCACGTCGGCCCTGCAACGAGATGGGCCAGTGAACGCCTGGCAGCCATGCATGGAACTGCTGGGGGCCTTCCGCTCTTGGCAAAGTAGCAGGGCGCTTGTTGATCCACCCCTGACCATCTCGCTCTTTCCTCTGCAGCGTGGTTATGCCCGCTTCCCCGTCAGGAGCTTGTTCCCTTACCAGCGTTCCCTCTTGCGGCGCGTTCTCGCCAAGACTCCTGAAGCATTCGGCTCTCCGCTGGTCTGTTCGACACCGTTTTACGCTGTGTTGGCAGAGATGTGGCCAGGCCCGGTGGTCTACTATGTGACCGATCTTACTGTGGCCTATCCGAGCGTCCATGCAGATCAGGTAAGAGTACTGGACCGCCGTTTATGCCGGGTTGCGAAATCAGTCTGCCCGAATTCGGTCAGGATTGCGGATTACCTGACCGGTGAAGCTGGATGTGACCCCGGCAAGATCACGATCATTCCGAATGCCACTCGGGCGAGCAATATCTCTCCGGAGCCGCTAAACCAACCGAGGGGCCGGCCTGTAGACCTGGTAGATGAAGCGCGTCCCCTTATTGGAGTCATGGGCGATCTTTCCACAAATCTGGACTGGGTCCTGTTGCGGGAGGCGATTGAACGTACACCGCATCTGCACTGGGTCTTTGTCGGTTCCACAGAGCGCGATATTCCTGACACGTTGCAGAGCGCGGCACGCGAGAAGGTCAAAACGCTGGCCCGGTTTGTCGGGCGAAAGCCGTATGGTGAACTGCAAACCTATGCACGTTGCTTTGACACTGCTGTGCTGCCTTATCTGAAAAGTGAACCGACTTACTCGGGAAGCTCCACGCGCTTTTATGAGCACCTGGCCGCGTGCCGGCCCATGCTTGCTACCCGTGGCTTTGCCGAGTTGCTACAGAAAGAGCCATTGCTGAAACTGATCGACACCGCAGATGAATTGGTGGCAGAACTGTCCGTACTTAAGAAGAATGGCTTCCGAGACGGCCGGGAGGCGGAGCGCTGGAAGGAGAGCCAGCACGGTACGTGGGAGCGGCGTGCACTTACGATGCGTCAAGCCGTTTTTTCGGAATCTCCGTCCATGCGGGCACCCTCGGCAGGTTCGGCCAAGCTGCAAGAGTTGGCTGTCCAGTAGACGCACCGCAGGAAGCTATGCTCCCGGCAGAACGCAGGTGTCTTCACCCTTGTTCTCACTCCGCCAGGTAATTCGGCAGGTTATTGAAAGATTCGCCGAAGTAGCAGCGCTCCACGATGAGACATAAGATGTGCTCCAGTGCCAGGTGACACTCCTGGATGTGCATCGTTACGCTGCTCGGGACGACCACGCTGTAATCGCAAAGTTCGGCTGCCGCACCTCCGGCATTCCCGAGATAGCCGACGGTGCGGATACCCCGTTCCCGGCAAAGCCGGAAGGCCCGGAGCAGGTTGCGTGCGTTGCCAGAGGTAGAAATGCCGAGAAAGACATCCCCCTCCTTGCCGAGAGCCTCGACCTGCCGCTCGAAAACAGTGTCATAGGAAAAGTCGTTGGCGATGGCTGTCAGAATCGAGGTGTCCGTGGTCAGGGCGACGGCGGGTAGCGCTGGCCTGTCCCGGGTAAGCCTGGAGACAAATTCCGCGACGATGTGTTGGGCGTCCGCCGCGGAGCCGCCATTGCCCGCAACCATCAATTTGTTGCCGGCTTGCATCGCAGCGGCAATCGCACGGCCTGCGTTTATCACGGTCTGAACCAGATGAGAATCCGCGCGCGCCGCGGCAATCGTCTCCAGGCTGTGGTGAAGCTGTTGCGCTACCAATGTGTGCAAATCGTGCTCGGCCATGGTGCTTCCAGTTTAGCCAGCTGGGCGCTTTGCATCGCCGTCGAGCACAAAAAAACGGATGTATGAACGAGCAGGACGGATGTCCATCTTTGGTCGACGGAATGAGCGAGCTCTCT
Source organism: uncultured Terriglobus sp. (assembly GCA_964246795.1). Classification (GTDB taxonomy): domain Bacteria; phylum Acidobacteriota; class Terriglobia; order Terriglobales; family Acidobacteriaceae; genus Terriglobus. The sequence continues at coordinate 76,980 of CAXTRR010000012.1, forward strand.
GTAAGCTCAGAGCGATGACTCCTGAACATATGCCCGTGCGGTTGATAAAAGAAATTTCTGAGCGCCACGAGCCGATCCTGACGCCAGAGGCCATCCAATTTCTAGTTGCGCTGCACCGCAACTTCGACGCGCGCAGGCGGGAGTTGCTGGCCTTCCGTGCGGAGCGACAGACCAGGCTCAATGCGGGAGAGCTGCCTGGCTTCCGGGAAGAAACGGAGACTATCCGGCAATCGGATTGGACGGTTGCGGCACTCCCGCCGGACTTGCTGGATCGCCGTGTCGAGATTACCGGGCCGGTGGACCGCAAGATGATCATTAACGCGCTGAACAGCGGGGCCCGCGTGTTCATGGCGGATTTTGAAGATTCCACCACGCCCACTTGGGAGAATTTGCTCGATGGACAAGTAAACCTTCGAGACGCAGTGCACCGCACGATCAGTTTTGAAGACCAGGTGACGGGCAAAATTTACGAATTAAGTGAGCTCCCTGCGGTTCTTTTTGTGCGGCCACGCGGCTGGCATCTGGAGGAAAGGCACATCACGGTGGACGGAACGGTGATGTCCGGATCTCTCTTTGACTTTGGGCTGTACGCCTTCCATAACGCGGTGGAGCTGCTGCGCCGTGGCTCCGGACCCTATTTCTACTTGCCAAAAGTGGAAAGCCATCTGGAGGCCCGGCTCTGGAATGATGTTTTCAACTTCACCGAGCAGCGGCTTGCTTTGCCGCAAGGCTCTTTTAGGGCGACCGTGCTAATTGAAACCATTCTGGCCGCCTTTGAAATGGACGAGATCCTCTGGGAGTTGAGGGACCACTCCGCCGGCCTGAACTGCGGGCGTTGGGATTACATTTTCAGCTATATCAAGAAGTTCGCGGCCGATCCGGCCCGCGTGCTTCCTGACCGGGCACAAATCACCATGACCACTCATTTCATGCGCAGCTATTCCCGGCTGGCGATCAAGACGTGTCATCGACGGGGAGTGAGCGCGATGGGCGGCATGAGCGCGGTGATCCCAATCAAGCATGATCCGGAGGCGAACGAGCGTGCGATGGCTCAGGTGCGCGCGGACAAGGAGCGCGAAGCCACTGACGGCCATGATGGAACCTGGGTGGCGCACCCGGCGCTGGTTCCTATCGCGCTCGAGGTTTTCGATCGCGTCATGCCACAGCCCAATCAGTTTGAGAAGCAAATGACGAGTTTTGAGCCCACGGCGGAGGACCTGTTGCAGACGCCGCCTGGAACGGTGACGATGGCTGGCGTGCGCCAGAACGTTGCCGTGGGTCTGGGGTATATGGAAGCTTGGCTGCGCGGCATTGGATGCGTGCCGCTCTTTAACCTGATGGAGGATGCCGCCACCGCGGAGATCAGCCGGGCGCAGCTATGGCAATGGGTGCATCATCGCGCAGTGATGGATTCCGGGGAACCGGTTACGGAGCAGTTGGTCGTCACCACGATCGCTGAGGAGAATGGGAGGCTAAAGGCTGTTTCAACGGAGCGCATCCAAAGCTATGATGCCGCTGCGGCCTTGCTGACCCGATTAGTTACAGCAGCGGATTTCACCGAGTTCCTTACCCAGCCAGCCTATGAAAGCATCCTGGCCAGGGGTCAGTAGTCGGAAGTCCAGCTTCGGGCCTTGCCTTGCGAAGGAAGAGGTGGCCGGGGCGTTGCGAAAGCCCACCCCGGCACTGGTCACTGATTAGGGGTTTGAGGGCGTTTGTGGCGTGCCGGCAACGGCCCCGCCTAGATTGAGAAGATAGTTATTTGCGTCTACGGTACCGTTGCCCAGTACGCGGTTGTAGCCCTTTGGCGTGGTGAAGAACAAGCCGTTGTAGCCGGAGATGTTGGTGTGGAAGATCTTCGGCACGATGCCATACCCCTGAGCCGCGGCCAAGGCGTAGATGTAGTAATTAGTGTTGCCCATGCGGTGTCCGTACCGTTCCACGGCCAGCGCGGTCAGGCCGGCAATATCGGGTGAGGACGCACTTGTTCCAATGACTCCATAGATCTTGCCGCCAAGGACTTCCAGATCCGCGCTATCTTCCGGATTGCATGGCTGGACTGCGCCGGCCGGGCATCCGCCCATGTGCAGGGAGATGTCTGGAGTGGTACGGAAGCGCGCGTTTCCTGTCTTGACCAGAAACTGGTAATCCGGCTTGGAGAAGTAAATGCTGTTGCCGCCTCCGGAACCCCAGTAGCCGCCCGTTGCCGTCGTTCCGAAGAAGATGTCCTGGGTTAGCGGATCGGCAAAAGCCTCCTCGCTGACGTAGTTGGAGTTGAGGCTGCCTGTTCTTGAAGTTGTGACCAGATTGGTGCCGCCAACAGAGGTGACGTGCGGGCTGGAGGAAGGGAATTCAACGGAAGCAAGAAAGCTGCCGCACGAAGCCGGAGCACCCTCCACCGCTTTGGCAAAGCAGGCTGGCGGAACAGCGGACAGAGCACCGGAATCTCCGGAGGAGGCGACAAACGTGATGCCTTCGGCGTTGCCCTGGGCGAAGAGATCGTCAAAAATCTGGAGGGTGCTGGTGTAATCGACGCCGTCGTTGTAGGGAGC
>CAXTRR010000013.1:0-67631 GCA_964246795.1 uncultured Terriglobus sp.
ACCAGAGCCCGCCCCGCCCCCTGAGCCCGCACCGCCACCGCCGCCGCCCTGGGCCAGCACCGGCAGTGACAGCTGTGCGGTCAACATCGCCCCTGCCACGGGTAGCAGCACCTTTGCGATGATTTTGCTGAGAACAAGGCGCGGCATCACGATTCAAACTCCAGTTCAGGCTTGGGCAGCTTATCCGTCGGGCGGGCGACCCAGACGTACAACGTGGGCAGCAGGAAAACGCTGATGAGCAGCGCGCCGACAAGGCCGCCGACGATCACGATGGCGAAGGGCCGCTGTGAGTCCGAGCCAATGCCATGCGACGTGGCTGCGGGCAACAGGCCAAGCGTCGCCACCAGCATGGTCATGATGATGGGACGCAAGCGAAGGATCGCGCCCTCAATCGCGGCTGTTTCCGGATCCCGGCCGGCCGCGCGAAGCTGGTTGATGTACTCCAGCATGATGATGCCGGTCTGCACCGAGACACCGAAAAGCGCAAGAAAGCCGACGCCCGACGACACGCTGAAGTGCGTGTGCGTGAGCAGCAGCGCCAGCATGCCGCCAAACGGTGCCATGGCCACATTGGCCAGAATCAGTGCCGCCCACTTGAACGAGCCGAACATGGTGTACAGGATCAGAAAGATGAGCATGATGGTGAGCGGCAGCACAATCATGAGCCGGCGCGAGCTGCGCTTCTGGCTCTCATACTCGCCGGCCCAGTTCAGCTTGTAGCCCTGCGGCAGCGCAACCTGCTTGTTGACCTTGGCGATGGCTTCTTCCACCGTGCTGCCCAGGTCACGATTGCGCACGCTGTACTTGATGGCCACATAACGCAGGCCACCTTCGCGGTAGATCTCCTCCGCGCCATCCTCAATCTTCTGTTTGGTTACCTGCGCCAGCGAAACGCGTTCACCGCTGGGCGAGACCAGGCGAATGTTGGCGATGGCTTCCGGCGTGGCGCGGTACGTGGGGCTGTAGCGGGCGGTTACGTCATAGCGTGCGTCGCCTTCCAGCACCTGCGTGACGGAGCTGCCACCCACGGCGCTTTCAATCGCGTCCTGTACATCGGCGACGTTGATGCCGTAACGCGCGGCGGCCTCGCGGTCGATCACGTAATTCAGGTTGGGCTGGCCAATGACGCGAAAAAGGCCCAGGTCGGCAACGCCCTTCACGTGTGACATGACTCCCACGATCTCATCGCCCTTGGCTTCCAGCGTCTTCAGGTCAGTGCCGTAGAGCTTTACGGCAAGCTCGCCTTTTACGCCGCTCACCGCCTCCTCCACATTGTCTGAGATGGGCTGTGAGAAGTTCCACACCACGCCCGGCGACTTGGCGAGTTCGCGGTTCATGGCGCCAATCAGGTCTTCCTTGTTCTCCTCAAAGACTTTGCGCCACTCCGCCTTGGGTTTCAGGTCGACAAAGTACTCCGTGTTGAAGAAACCCGTCGCGTCCGTGCCGTCATCCGGCCGGCCGATCTGGCTGATGACCTGCTTCACCTCTGGAAAGGAGATGAGCACACGGCGTGCATGGTCCGCGATGGCCTTGCTCTCCGTGGGGCCGGTGCTGGGCGCGAGCGTGCCGCGCACCCAGATTGCGCCCTCGTCCAGATGCGGCAGGAACTCCGAGCCGACCACGCCGGAAGTGCCCAGGAAGATGGTTGCGGCAAAGGCAAGCACGGCCACGCCGATGGTGACCGGCCGGTGCTCAACGGCCCACTGCGCGGCATGGCGGTAGCCATTCGTGATCCACCGCAGCACCGGGTTCTCCCACTCGGAGGTGCCGTTGCGGAAGAGGAAGCTGGCCAGCACCGGCGCCAGAATGATGGAGAAGATCAGCGCGCCCAGCAGAGCAAAGGCCACCGTCCAGGACATCGGCTTGAAGAGCCGGCCCTCCACCGACTGCAGAGTAAAAATGGGCAGGTACGCCGTGATAATGATGCCGATGGCGTAGAAGACGGGCCGCTGCACTTCATACGCGGCCTCGCGAATCTGCTGCATCACGGTCATGTCGTCGCGCTTGCCATGGCTCAGGTGGCGCACGATGTTTTCCACCATCACCACCGCGCCATCCACCACCATGCCGAAATCCAGCGCGCCCAGGCTCAGCAGGTTGGCCGGAATGTGCTTCTGCTCCAGGCAGATGGAGGCAAACAGCAGTGAGAAGGGGATAGTGATGGCGACAATGAGCGCGCCGCGCAAGTTGCCCAGGAAAAGGAACAGGATGATGACGACGAGGATGATGCCCTCAGTCAGGTTGTGCAGCACGGTGTGCGTGGTCAGGTGCAGTAAATCGCTGCGGTCAAGGAATGGGATGACGCGCACGCCCTTCGGCAGGATGTGCTCGTTCAGCTCCTTCACCTTCTCGTGGATGCTCTCCAGCGCGGAGTCGGAGTCCTGGCCCTTGTGCAGCAGGACGATGCCTTCCACGGCGTCCTGATTCTCGACGAGCTTGTCTTTCGATCCATCAGGATGTCCCTCGGGACGGCCCTCTGGACGCCCCTCTGGTCGCATCTCTGGTCGATAGATGCGGCCAATCTGGCCCAGCCGGATCTTGGGCCCCTCCGCTACGTTCGCAACATCGCTCACCCGCAGAGCGGTGCCGTTCTGCGCCTTCAGCACGGTCTGTGCTATGTCCTGGGGAGTGTGATAGAGGCCGATGGCCTGCACGTTGATCTGCTGCTGGCCCAGTTCGATAAAGCTGCCGCCGGCGTTAATGTTGTTCGACTGCAGCTGCTGCTTGACCTGGGCCACGGTCAGCCCGTACTGGATCAGCTTTTCCGGATCGAGAATGACCTGGTACTCGCGGGTGGGCCCGCCGAAGCTCGCCACATCCACCACGCCCGGCACGCTGCGGAACTGCCGCTCCAGCGTCCAGTCCTGCAGGCTCTTGAGCGCCATGGGGTCGTACGCCGGATTGGTGCTTTCCAGCGTGTACCAGTAGATCTGCCCGACAGGGCTCCAGTCCGTGCCGATCTGCGGATTCAGGCCACTGGGCAGGGTCACCAGCGAGAGCCGCTCCAGCACCTTGACGCGGTTCCAGTCGTCCACGCTGTCATCGTCAAAGGTCATCTTGGTGTCCGACAGACCGGCCAGCGAAAACGACCGCAGACTCGTCATGTGCGGGATGCCGGCCATGGCGATCTCGATCGGCACCGTTACCTGCTGCTCCACCTCTTCAGAGGCGCGGCCAGGCCAGTGCGTGATGACCTCTACGTAGTTGTTGGCCACGTCGGGGTAGGCCTCGACAGGCAGATTGTGAAACGAGATCGCGCCCCAGATAAAGAGGAGGACGGCCACCACCATGACGATGAAACGGTTGTCGAGGGCAAAGTCGACGATGCGGCGGATCATTTACTGGGCCGCCGCATTCTGCAGTTCCAACGCGTTTGCAACCACGGGTTGTCCTGCGTCCAGGCCGGCGAGCACCTCAATGATGTTGCCGCTCAGGGCGCGGCCGGTCTTGATCTCGGTAGTGCGAAAGCTGCCGGAGCCGTTTGCCTGCCCCGTTGGGGCTGAACCGGCCGGCTGGAAGACAAAGGCGCGGTCATGCAGATGCAGCACCGCATCCGCCGGAACGACGACCGCGGCGGACTGCTTGGCACTCTGGAAGGTTGCGTTGGCAAACATGCCGAGGCGCAGCGAGCCGTCTGTGTTGGGCACCTGAATGCGCACCTTCGCCGTGCGGATGGACGGGTCGAGAATGGCACCGATGTCACTGACCGTACCCTTCACCACGCGGCCGGGAAAGGCGCTCAGGCGGATGTCGGCCTGCTCGCCCAGCTTGATGGTGGCCAGGTCGTTCTCGTAGACATCGCACACGATCCACACGTGCGACAGATCGGCGATGGTGAGTGACCCCGTGGAGCCCGCATAAGTCACACCGGCCGCGGCCGAAGCCGTTGCATTCTGCGAAATCACCACGCCGGAGGTGGGCGCGTAAATGGTTACGGTGTCGCTGGGCTTGTTCTTGTCCACACCCAGAATGCGAAGTTGCTGCTCGCTGGCCCGCAGCAGCGCGGCGGCGTCCTGCTCGCCGTTTTCTGCAATTTCCAGTTGGCTCTGCGCGATGGCTCCCTTGCCGAAGAGCAGTTTGTCGCGGTCCAGCGTGATGCGGGTCAGGTGCTCGTCACTCACGGCCTTCAGGTAACTGCCGAAAGCGGTCGCAACATCCGGGCTTTGCACATCCATGATGGCCTGGCCCTTGCGTACGGTATCGCCCAGCCGCACCCGCAGGTTTACCACGCGGCCGTTGGCCAGTGAAAGCACTGGCAGCTCGCGGGAAACATCAGGGTTGACCGAGCCAGTTGCGTTGAGCGTGCTGTAAAGCTGCTGCATGGTGGCGTAAACCAGTGGGAACTGCGCAGGCCTGTCCACAGTAATGGTGCCACCGCCCGTGGCCGAAGCAACGGCGACCCTGGAGGGCGGTGCCTCCTGCGCTTCACGCGCGGCCTCACTCTGCTTTGCATGGCATCCGGTCAACAGCAAGCCCGCAAGACAGAGGGGAACCAGTTTGCAGTTGCGGCGGAAGACGTTTCCGCGCGGAGAAGCCGAAACCTGCCAGAAGGACGAAGATGAAGACCCCGGGCAGACGGGCGCGGTGTTGGGCGGAAAGGCGGAAGGTGCCCGACCGGCTACAGGCGCGGCCGAGGCCAACCATCCACCTTGGATTCCAGGACGCATTCGAGTAGACCTCACAAAAGCCGCGATCGGATTACGTCGCGAAAAGAACCGAACAGGAAACGAAGTATGTCCAGACCACGCCACTGTCATAAAGCCCGCTTGTTACGTACAAAGTGACGGGGAGCGCGGCAGCTACCGTGCGAAGTTCAGCAGGGTGGGCGGACGGATGGCGGCGGGCCGGAAGCGCGGCATGCGGGCAGGCAGGCGTCCTTCCAGGCTCATGCGTTCCGCCAGGCGCTGGCGCACCAGCAGCAGAAAGGCGCACATGAGCAGAAGCGCACCTCCATCAAGAAAGGTGGGCAGCAACGGCGCGGGCAGCGGCTCGAAGATATGACGCAGGCTCAGCTCCATGCCGGAGTTCGCGGCCTGCAGGTCATCGGTCATACTGATGGCGGGAAACAAAAGCACCGCCAGCAGCACGGAGCAGATGAGACCAGTCCAGAGGGAAAGGCGCAGCTTGCCCCGCCGCCCGGCAACGACGCAACTGCCACAGAGCAGCATCGCAACGGACAGCCACAGCAGATTGAGCGCAGTCTCCATTGAGAACAGCTTACCGCACAGTTGGCAAAGGGACGGGGCACAGGCGGACCATGGCAGGATGTTGATTTGCAAGAAGTTCACCGCGCGCCCCTTTCCGTCGAATTAGAAGTGGTACGTTACATCGCCCGCGACGATGAATTGGGTCTTCTTGGTGCCGAGGTCATACGCGCGCAGGTCGTAGCTGTGTTCCAGCCGGATCTCCGGACGGAATAACACCGTTGAGCCGATCCAGTGGCCGTAGCTGATCAGGTGCTCACTATATTTTGTGGCGTAACCGGTGCGCTGGCCCTTGATATCGTCCACGAACTCATTGCGGATGGACAGGTAGTTATGTGTATTGAACTCGCGCTCCACATAGTTGGTAATTGCGACTTCCGGAGCGAAGCAGGTTAGCCTGCCTGCCGCGCAGAAGGCACCGTTTGCGCCGATCTCCGGAGTAATCGGGTTGGCGACATTTCCCGCGATATTTGGCACCTGGCGCTCATACATGTACCAGGCCTCCGTGTCGGTGTGCCACTTGGCATTGAACTTGTGGTAATACGTCACAAAGTAACTCTGAATGTTGTTATAGGCGTACTTACCGCTATTCAGAGAGTTCACGCACGTGTACACCGCGTCACCGCCCTTGTGCCAGGTGTAATCCACGCAGCCCGTAAAGGTGGGCTTGGCGTCCTTTGTCCAGAGGGCAACGTCATTGCCGTCCGAAATACCTAACTGAATGAGCCAGTGATCGGAAAGCTTGATACTGGAAACGATGCCCTCCTGCGTGTAAGGGTCCACCGTATAGAGCAGCGAGTGCGAGTATGTGTAGTTGTTTGGAGCCAACTGCGCCTCAATGTCAGGCAGTGAAATATACCGGCCGATGCGGACGTTCATGCCCTTGGCCACGTGCGGAAAATAGATATCCGCGTACACCATCACAGGGTCGTAGCCGTTCTGGTGATTCTTCTGTAGCAGCTGCTGCGAGAAGATTCCCTTGGTCGTGGTGTAGCGGTAGTCCTGGCCATACAACTGGGCAATGCGAAAACCCCAGTCGATGTGATCGGTCTGCACTGTGTCCGGCAGCCGTTCGATATAGAGCACCTGCTGATCGGCGGTCACCCGGTTCGGGCTGTAATAATATGCCGCTGGAGAGTTCGCACCGATACCTTTGTTCGACGTACTTACATTGAAGCCGCCGTTCAGCCAGCCATACACCTTGATGCGGGACTTATTGCCGTTAATCGCTTGCATCAGGATGTAGGTCTGAGTGTCCGGCGCACCAATTACCGGCGTGCCGCCAACAGAATAGTCATTGCCAGGAAAGGGCGGTGAGTCCAGCGGGCCATCATAGCCGCGGCGCTTCGGTGCTGGCGAAGGTGGCTGGGTGGGGTGCCAGTCTTCCTTATAAGCCCGGGCAAAGCGCGCAAAGAAGTTACCGTGCGTGTCTGGCTCGGTATTCTTTTCAGACTGCACACCGGGGCCCGTCTGGCCATCCAGACTGGAAGAGATTTCAGCAGGCGCGATCAGGCTTGCCGTCGAGTAAGAGGTGTATTGCTCCTGGGCGTACGTTGCGCCGGAAGTGAGCAAGCAAGCCAGGAAGAGAGAAGACTTCAACATGAACAAATGCCGTCCTTTGAACCTTCACCATTACATGGCAAGCACCTGTAAGTTTTCCGTAAGAACGTGCCACCGGACGAGCGGCGGGGGAGGTGGCCAATGAACGTCATCTCCTAATGCAACTATGAGGGAATTCGACCCGCGAAGCTGCCCATGTTATGCCCACACGGCGGCAACTGGCAGATGCGGGATGGCAGACGGCAGGAGCTAATGGAAGCTCACTGCCGTTTGGCACGGCACTTACCCAACGTGAGGACGCTGAAGGATCTCAAGCCTGACCCTGGCCAGGCCGCTGCGCAGGATACCGAGTTCATCGGCTGCGGCCGCGGAAAGATCGATCACGCGACCCGGGGCCAGCACACCGCGGTCATTAATCCGAACGATGACGGAGCGGCTTGTGTTCAGGTCCGTGACGCGGACAATGGTGCCAAAGGGGAGGGTACGGTGCGCCGCGGTCAACTCGTGCTCGGCAAAGGTCTCACCAGAAGCGGTATGGTGCCCCTCCAACACGGAACCATACCAGGAGGCAATACCGCTGAGCGGATTGGTGTGGAAGACGCTGGCGTGCACAACACGGTTGAAGAAGCGAGTTCCGGCGTTTTGCCGGCGGACCTTGGCGAGCGCTGCCGCGGGCGGCTCCACAGGGCGGGCGAGGGCCAGTGGATGGTGGCGCGCCGTATGGACGTGATACACCGTTGCAGTGACGCCACAGATGCTGGCCGCGGACATGCAGCCGGCTACCAGAATGGCCCTGGCACGGCCTTCGATGGAGTTACTGCGGAAGCCGTGCCGGAATGCAGGCAGGGCGTGCCTTCCTCGGCTCAGCAAGCCCGCCGGCTGGAGGGAAGGAGCGGTGGAAGTGGCCAAAGGCGAGAAGCTCTCAAAACCTTTGGAAGTTTTGGCGCGGAAGTCGAGAACCGGGTCTTTTCCGGGGCGATTGCTGATCAAGCAGATACCTGCACGACGAAGAACCGAACGGGGCTTGCTTTCCCACAAGCTTCTATGTTGCTTTGGTCAGAGGGACGCTGTTGTGTCGAGCCTTCCGCGGCGCCCTTCCTGAAAGACATACGCGGCATGGTGTTCCGGCTCCAGCAATGTCCCTGAGCTCCCCTGTTTTCTTCGTCTTCTTTCTGACTGGAATTGCGCTCTTCTGGGCGCTTGTTCGGTTCCGGAGAGCCCAGCAAGTGGTGCTGCTGCTATGCAATCTCTTTTTCCTGGCGAAGTTCGGCCTGGTGTACCTGCTGCTTCCACTGGCGGCCACGATCGACTTCGGGCTTGGACGCGCACTCGGGAAGCAGGCAAGCTCACCCCGACTTCGCCAAACCTTGGTTAGCCTATCACTGATCCTGAATCTCGGACTGCTCCTTTTGTTCAAACTTCTCCCACTTTTGCGGGGCAATGTCTGGGGCTGGCTCTTCACCCTGAGCCTCTCGTTTTATTGCTTTCAATCACTTAGCTACACCATCGACCTGTACCGGGGCGAAGCCAAGGCCGAGCCGGACATCCTGCGCTATCTGGGTGCGGCGCTCTTCTTTCCGGTGATCCTGGCCGGACCTATCCCCCGCACTACCAAGCTGCTGAAGCAGATGGCGAAGCCCTTTGCCCTGAGCCGCGAACAGGCCGCCACGGCGCTTCTGCTGATCGGCACCGGCCTGGTAAAGAAGCTGCTGGTGGCCGACTATTTGGCCGACAACTTCGTGAACCGCGTCTTTGACACGCCCACCCTTTACAGTGGCGCGGAAAATCTGCTGGCCGTCTACGGCTATGCTCTGCAGCTCTTCATGGACTTCAGCGGCTACACGGACATTGCCATCGGCGTGGCGCTGCTGCTCGGCTTTACCGTGCCGGAGAACTTCCGCACGCCCTATCTGGCAACCAACCTGCAGGACTTCTGGAAGCGCTGGCACATCAGCTTCTCGTCATGGCTGACGGATTACCTGTTCGAGTCGCTCCCCAAAAGCCGCCGTTTTCCGCCGGTCACCTATGGGTACGCGTTTGTGCTGACGTTTCTGCTGGGCGGCCTCTGGCACGGGATCACGTGGAACTTCCTCATTTGGGGCGCGTTGCACGGGGTTGGCCTGTGGTGCTTTTACCTGCTTACGCTTTGGCGGCGAAAGCGGGGCAAGAATCTACGCCTCAAAACCGAGACGTCGAGCACCCGTGCTGCTGTTGGCCGGGTTGGGGCAACGTTGCTGACCTTCCACTTCGTCTGCTTTACCTGGATTTTCTTTCGTGCTCAGGACCTCCCCACCGCAAAGCTGATCCTGCGGCAGATTGGCTCGCATACCGCGGGCCTGGAGAATGTGACGCCGCTGCTGGCCGGCGTGCTCATTTTTGCGGCACTCGCGCACTGCATTCCGCCGGAGTGGTTTGCGGCCTGCGCGCGGCTGGGCGACCGCATTCCCTTCTGGGCGCAGGGAGCGGCGCTGGCCGGTGTTGTGCTGCTCATCCAGGCGCTGGCGGGACAAGGATCGGCGGGGTTTGTGTATGGCAATTTCTAACGAAGGCAGCAAGCCGGCGGGCCAGCGAGCGAGCGAGACAGCGATTGCCGCCGGAGCTTTTCCGGCGAAGGCCGCACTGGCGCTTGGTACGGCAATCATCCTCCTCTTTGGTGCGCACTGGTGGCGGGACGGCCATGGCGACCGTTCGCGCGGCGTTGACTTCCTGAGCTTTCCGGGCATGGTGCGGCAGGCCGCGATGCTGCATCTGCCGCGACGGCCGCACCCCGCTACGTCCACATCGCCGCTGAACGGCGTGCAACTTACCCGCAACCAGAGCGCTTCTTCCCTGGCCAACGGAACCCCTTCCTCTGTCGGCGCGCCAGCCAACCAGCCAGCCCGGCCGCCCGGGGCGCCCGGGGCGCCCGCCGGCATCTCACCCGTACTGATCGACGACAGCCGTGCCCTCGACCCCTTCTTCGCCCAGTTGTGGACACTGCAGCAGCACAAGCAGCCGCAAGTCGTGACCGTGCTGCATTACGGCGACTCGCCCACCACCGCCGACCTGATCACTGGCGATGTCCGCGCCATTCTTCAGGAGCGCTTTGGCGATGCCGGCCACGGCTATAACCTGGGCGCAAAGCCTTGGGCCTGGTACGGCCACCGCGACGTGGAAATCAGCGACAAGGGCTGGGCTTCCTCACAGAAGGACGCTACCGGCGTTGGCCGCATGGAGCAGAGCATTTACGGCCTGGGCGGAGCCATCTTTACCGGCAGCGCGGGCGCGCAAACCGTGTACACGCTCAAAGACGCAGCAGCGGCGCCACCAACTTCCGTGACAGTGAGCTACTTCGCTTCGCCAGGGTCGGGCACGCTCACGGTCTCCTCCGGCGACACCTCGATCGTGACCATCGCGACGGGCGCGGAGACATCCGGGCCTGCATCGACGGCCGTTCCGCTGCCGCCCGGCACCAAGTCGGTCAAACTGGCCGTCACCAACGGTACGGTGAAGCTCTTTGGCGCGGACTTCCGGCGTGGCGATGCCGGCATTCTCTACGACTCGCTCGGCCTGAACGGTGCGACCACGACGGTGATCTCCCGCACTTTCGACCCAGAGGCGTGGGCGGCGGAGTTGAAGCAGGCCAGCCCATCGCTCATCGTGATCAATTACGGCACGAACGAAAGCCAGTTCAGCGGCCTGGTGGAAACGCTCGACAAGGAGCTGCGCGCGGCCATCGACAAAACGCGTGCGGCCGCGCCCGGCGTGCCCATCCTGATCATGAGTCCAATGGATCGTGGCGAGCACAGCGGCTCCGATATCCACACCAATCCGGCCATCCCGCAGATCGTCGCCATCCAGCAGAAAGTTGCGGCCGACACCCATTGCGCCTTCTTCAACACCTATCAGGCCATGGGCGGCGACGGCACCATGGCGCGCTGGTACGGGGCCAGTCCCCGCCTGGTGACGGCCGACTTGATCCACCCCACGCCGCAGGGCGCCGTGATCGTAGCGCAACTGCTGGTGGACGACCTGTACCGCGGCTTCGACCGCTGGAAGCGCGCGCAGGGCATCGGCGTTGTAGTCGTGAAAAACCCCAGCGACGTGGCAAAAGAGCGTGCCGAAGCCAAAGCCAAGGCCAACGCCGAGCGGAAAGCGGTAAGAGCCAAAGCTCTGGAGGAGAAAAGGGCTGCTACTGCAGCAAAAAGGAATTCGCCTTAATTACCTTAATAAAAGCTGATTTTCCTGAATATTTTACCTTGCATATTGAACACAACGTGTTTGATTTGCTAGGATGAATCCATGGTCTCGCGGATGTCCAGGCCACTCATTGAGCACGCTCTTACCGAGCAGGCGGCAGTGTGCATCATCGGTCCGCGTCAGGTCGGCAAAACCACCGTTGCCCGGAAGATTGCAGATTCCCGCAGCGGTTCGATCTATTTGGACCTGGAGGCCCGTGAGGATCGTGAGCGGCTCGCCGAGCCTGCGCTGTTCCTGCGCCAGTTTGAGAAAAGTCTGGTGGTGCTGGACGAGATTCACCGTGCGCCGGATATCTTCAGCGCCCTTCGCGGCATTATCGATCAGGGCAGACGCAGTGGTCACGGGATTGGCCGCTTTCTCCTCCTCGGCTCCGCCGCAATCGACTTGTTGCGGCAGTCCAGTGAGAGTCTTGCCGGCCGGCTCACCTACATCGAGATGAACCCTTTTGAGGTGCTGGAATTGCCGAATGAAACAGCTGTCTCCGATCAGCTCTGGAATCGTGGCGGCTTTCCGGGCAGCTATCTCGCCCGCAGCGATGCATCCAGCTTGCGATGGCGCACTGACTTCATTCGTACCTATCTGGAGCGCGATGTGCCTCAGTTCGGGCCGCGTGTGCCTGCCGGCGTGCTGCAGAGGCTGTGGACAATGCTGGCCCATGGGCAGGGATCGCTCCTGAACGCCTCCCGTTTGTCATCCGCTTTGCAGGTAGCGGCTCCCACCGTGCAGCGCTATATCGATTTACTCGCGGATCTGCTGCTGGTGCGGCGGCTGCTGCCGTTTCATAACAACGCGGGAAAGCGTTTGGTGAAGTCGCCAAAGGTCTATGTACGAGATAGCGGCCTTGTCCACGCGCTGCTCGGGCTCAGGAGCGCCGCCGACGTGGCAGGGCATCCGGTAGCAGGAGCATCGTGGGAGGGTTTTGTGATTGAGAATCTCATCGCGGCCGCCCCTGCGCGCACGGTCGCCTCGTTCTATCGAACAGCGGCAGGCGCGGAGATCGACCTGCTCCTCGAAATTCCTGGCCATGGCCTGTGGGCTGTTGAGATCAAGCGAGGCCTGTCCAGCCGGCCGGAAAGGGGCTTCTATACCGCCTGTGAAGATTTGCAGCCCGAGCACCGCTTTCTGGTGAACGCCGGCGTGGAGCAATACCCGCTCAACGCGACGACCACAGCCATCGGCCTGCACGCGCTTGCCCGGAGACTGGAAGATTTGTCAAAGGAAACGTAAGAAACAGGCTGTGTGCCCTGGCAGAACTGGCCGGCCTGCTCCCGTTATAATCAGATGTTCGTGCGCGACCGGTTCCTTCGGGGCCAGGGCTGGTGCGCTCCGCGAATCTTCCGGACACCAGACCTGCCATGGCAGCTCAGAATTTCCTATCCCAAGAAACTCGAGACAACGACCCAACATGCTGGATATCACCAAGAAGCTGCAGGAACAGATTCAGGTACTGGAATACGAGTTGACCACGGAACTGCCCGCCGAGATCAAACGGGCCGTGGCGCTGGGCGACCTGAGCGAGAATGCCGAGTACCACTCCGCCAAGCAGCGGCAGGAGTTTGTGAATGCGCGCCTGGGCCAGCTCAAGAAGCGCATGGCCGAGCTGTCACTGGTGAACCTGCAGAACATTCCGCATGGCAAGGTCGGCTTTGGCTCCACCGTGGTGGTCCATGATGAGAGCAAGGACGAGGAACTGAGCTACAAGCTGGTGACGAGCGAAGAAAGCGACGTGACCAAGGGGCTAATCAGCACCACATCGCCCATTGGCCGCGCCCTGGTGGGCAAGGAGGTGGGCGACACTGTGACGGTGGTGACACCGAACGGCCATCGCGAGATGGAAATCCTGAAGCTGACCACGATCCACGATTCCGCGGAATAGTGCGAACAACGCAAACATCTAAGTCCGGCAATGGACCCCGGACGCTGGCACCCGCTTTTTCTGGAGAAGTGCGTCTTTGAAGCCGTACAGAGCCAGTACGATGTGCCACACCGCATGGAGCACAGCCGGCAGGGTTATACCGGCCGCGAAACCCACGTCCCACTCTGGCGGCAGGGAGTGAGCGGACTGGGCGGTATACTGCGGCTTTGCTGAATTTTGCGCGAACCCGGCTGGGCGGCTTCTTTGGATTGGGTATGTTGCTTATTCCACTAAAGAGCTGCTTCCAGAGCACACGCTCGGTCATGCAGACGCATGCGCCCGACAAGATCCTCTCTGCCTCTTACGGTGAACTGGTGCAGTCTGCCAGGAGCCGCTACGACCATATCCAGTCGATGAATGCTTCGATCGAAATACAGGTCTCAACGGGAGGCGGCAAGAACGGAAAGGTCGTGGATTACAGCGCCTTTCCGGGCTACGTGCTGCTGCGCAAACCTGGTGATCTGCGTGTGCTGCTCTTTACTCCGGTGGGGCATGTCCAGGCCATTGACATGGTGACGAACGGTACCACCTTCACCATGCACATCCCGTATCAAAAGCGGGCCATCACGGGCTCAAACGCCGTCACCACGCCTTCGGCCAAGCCGCTTGAAAATCTGCGACCGGAACTCTTCTTCGATTCGCTGCTGATCCGTGGACCGTTGGCGGAAGATCTGGTCGCGCTTACCTCAGAGGAACGCATTTACCAGCCCGATCCCACGCGTAAATATGTGGTGGACGAGCCGGAGTACGACCTGGGCATCTATCGCCACGCGGCCGCCAGCGCGGAACTTAAAACGCAGCGTGTGGTGCATGTTGGCCGCGCGACCCTGCTGCCCTACCAGCAAGATACCTACGACGATACAGGCCAGCTGGTAACAGTGGCGATCTATGACAACTACCAGAAATTCGGTGATGAACTCTTTCCTTCCACGATCACCATTCAGCGGCCTCTGGACCAGCTCCAGCTCAAGATGATCATCACCAAGCTGGCAATGAATCCAAAGCTGGACGACGACCAGTTTGAGCTGAAGCTGCCGGCCAATACCCAGGTGCAGAAGTTACCCTGAGGTCCCCCGCCCCTGCTGCTCAAAAGTGGTGGATCAGGAGCGGGCAGCCAACTGCACAGCGCTGGTCCTGGCGCGGCTGTACGCCAGGCCAAGCGTGATCAGTGCGCTTCCCAATAAAATCGCGCCCGTGCCGAAAGCGCCTATGCCCGGCAGCCGTGGTCGCGAAACCAGTGCGATGCACCCGGCACACCACGCCACCAGCACCGTGGCCGTAACAGTGTGCATGGGATAGCGAAATGCCCCGGCGAGCGGATACAGGTGCAGGCCCACGATAATGCCGATGGCGGGCACAATGTACTCCGGCAAGTGCAGCAGGATCAGCACAATGACTGCGGTCGCAACGGCGACCCACTGGATGATGTTGACCGCGTTGAAGACCCGTTTCACACGTGCCACTTCCTCCGGCGCGACGGCGGCATGCGGCAACCTGCCCGCCACCCGCAGCAGCGCGGCCGCCGCTGCCAGCGCAAGCAGCCCAAGCGCAAAGACCGCCGCCTCACTGCCCAGCGAGAGCCTGCCCATGTTGCGCAGCCCCATCAGCAGCCAGAGCGAGCCGAAACCGATAAAGAAAAAGCTGCCCCAGGCGCGGCCCTGCGCCGCTTCTGAGGTGATGGGCGTCCCGTGCGCTGTCCCGATCATGCTGACGCTCCTGTTGACGTGTTTCCGCATGTTAAGCGACCACGGAGAGGCCTGCCAAACCTGGCCTGTGTTATCGGTTCAGCAAATCCGGATTGCCGGGCGCCTCTGCAAACACGGTCGAGAGCGTCAAGTCACGAAATGCTGCGGCCTCCTCGGCACGTGCCGTCTCGGCTTGCCGGACGTACGTCTCCGCATCTCTGCCGAGAATGAGCCGCCTCGGAACGTCATTGGCATATGCCAGCTTCACGATCACATCGGCAATCTTCTCCGGATCGCCCTCATGGCCACCAGCGCGAATAGCGTCCAATTGCTTGTACAGCCAGCCCACAGAGGCCTGGTAGTCGGGCAGCAGCTCCGGCGATTTCTCGCTCGCCTTGTGCCCAAAGTTGGTACGGATGCCGCCCGGCTCCAGGGTGCACACCTTTACGCCAAACGGAGCGGCTTCGGCGGCAAGCGAATCACTAAAACCGCCCACTGCGAACTTGGCCGCGTGATAGGGCGAGTTGCCGGGGATCGCCGTTCGCCCACCGATGGACGATACCTGGAAGATGTGACCGCTCCTCTGCCTGCGCATCACAGGCATGGCCGCGCGCGTGGTGTACACCACCCCAAAGAGGCAGGTCTCAATCACGTCGCGAAACTGCTCCGGCGTAGTCTGCTCAAACGGAGCGAAAACTCCATAGCCGGCGTTGTTCACCAGCACGTCCAGCCGCCCGTACGTGTCCAGGGCCGCCTGCACCGCGGCTCGGGCAGCCACTTCGTTGCGAACATCCAGCTGGACCGGCCGGATACGCTCGCCGTACTGCTCCACCAGGGCCTCCAACTCTTGGAGTCGCCTTGCTCCCGCAACAACGTTGTCTCCCGTCGCCAGAGCAGCCTTTGCAATGTTGCGTCCCAACCCGTTCCCGCTTCCCGTAATCAACCAGACTTTGGCCATGTGTCGAAACCTCCGACCACATACGATTTTAATAATGAGTGAGTGGTTGCTCATTTCAAAAAAGCAAAAAGGGGGAGAGAGAGAGAGAGACGGTTACCTGGCCATACGCCAAAATGCTTCGAAACCCTTCTCGATGAGGACCGTCTTTGCCCGTGGCTTTCTGGCAATGGTGTCCAGCACCGCATCCTGCATGGCCCCCATCGCAGAGGGTGCAAACCCTGGCGGCAATGCCTGGAAAGCCCCCCGCGTGGCGACTTCGCGTGTGGTCTGTGCCACCGCGCCACTCTCAGAGGCGGCACGCTCCCGCGTGGCGGCCGTCACAATGTCAGAGACATTCAAGTGCAGGGAAACTTTGCGCTCGGCCGGCTGCTCGATTGCCCACTGCATGGTCTCCATCCACACATGCCGCGCGCGTTCGCGAAGCCCAGCACCATGCGGGAAATTGGCATTGGTGCGGCGGTACACCTCCGTTTTCAATGTGATGTACAGCTCATTCAAGAGCTCATGCTTGCTGGCGAAGTAGGTGAACAGCGTTCCTTCCGCCACATTCGCACGCTTCGCGATCCTTGCCGTGGAGGCCCCCAAACCTTCTTGTGCAATCTCCTGCACGGCGGCCTGCAGAATGGCTTGCCGCTTCTCCGGACTTTTTGCTCTGGCCACACAGCCATGCTAAGCCAGCCGTTCCCCGCGCTCACCAGGCCGTTACTGCCTTCGGCAACAAGTCGTTGTTGTCTTCCATGTCGAGGCTTTCCTGGTGCCATCGGGAGCAGGCGGCGATGCCGAAAGAATGAGCGCTTGTATCCTCTGAGCAGAGGAGCAGAGCCTCTCTTTCGGATGATCCGCACAAACTCTCAATCAGCCACAACACGCGAGGAACGCTTAACATCTTTCGCGCTTACAGCAGCATGTGCCGTGGTGCTGCTGGCCTGCATCCTGATTGCGCGACCCTTCGCCGAAGCTGGATTTATCGACGATTTCTCGTACATCTGGACGTCGAAGGTGTTGGCCGAGACCGGACACTTGGCCTATAACGGCTGGGGCAGCATGATGCTGGGCTGGCAGGCCTACCTGGGTGCGCTGTTCATCAAGCTTTTTGGGTACTCCTGCACGGTTGTGCGCAGTTCGGTGGTGCTCGTTTCGCTGGGCACGGCCATGCTGTTGCACCGGCTCTTGGTGCGGCTGGGGAGCTCAGCCTGGAACGCCTTTGTGGTCACGTTGACCCTCCTGCTTTCCAATCTTGCCTTGCCGCTGTCTGTCGGCTTCATGTCGGATATCCCAAGCCTGATGGGGGTGCTGCTGTGCGCTTATGCCTGCGTGCGCATGATGCAGACACATACCGGCCGGGCGGCGCTGTGGTGGCTGGCGGCGGCAGTACTGTCCAACCTCATTGTGGGTACCACCCGGCAAATCTGCTGGCTGGGCGCACTGGTGATGGTGCCGGCGGCCGCCTGGGCGGTGCGCCAGCGGCGGGATGTGTTGCGGGCGGCGGTGGCCTGGTGGATTCTGAGTCTCGTTTTTGTGGAGGGCTGCCTGCTCTGGTTCAAAAGGCAGCCTTATACGCCGCAGGAAGCACTGGTGGTGCTGCACCGGCAGCAGCTCCCGGAGATCGCGCAGGTGGCCATGTGCGGCCTCGTGCTTCTGCTGCCGCTGCTGCTGCCCTTCCTGAACGTGCCTAGCCAACGCGGCAAGCCTTTTCTCCGCATCGGCATTCCCCTGCTGGGCGCGGCTGCGGGGCTGATGTTTTCGCTGGTGACCGGAAGGTTCTTCTTTGGAGCGAGCGACGCACTTTTCCCCTGGCCAGCGGGTTTGCCGGCATGGTTGCAGCGCGCCATCGCCGCACTGGTCTTTGCCTGCCTGGCAGGTTTGTGCTCCCAGCTTTGGACGCGCAAGGACTCCCTTCCGCGGGAAGAAGATAGGCGACCGGAGGGCGCTCCTGCTTTGACGGCACGCCAGTTCTGGTGGCTGATACTGCCCTATGCCGCCGCTTACAGCCTGCTGCTCATTACGCGGGCTGTAATCTGGCCGCGCTATCTGCTGTCATTACTGCCGGTCATCTGCATGGTCCTGCTGCGATGGCATGCGTTTGTGTTTCCCCGGCGGAGGCTGCCGGCCGCATCGCTTGCCCTGGTGACGGTCTTTGCCCTGCTGGCAGTGGTCAACCTCCACGACGCCTTTGCCCAGCAGCGCGCGCGTGTGGAGGCCACCGCGGTCTATAACCGCACCGGCCTGCCGCGCACGGAACTGGACGCCGGCCTGGACCTGGACGGCTGGGTACAGATCCAGAAAACGGGATACCTGAACGAGGGCCGGCTACGTGTTCCGGCCGGGGCGTACCATCTCCGCACACCTCCCACGATCCCGACGCAGTGCCAGAGCTGGTTCCTGATTCTGACGCCCGCGCTGGACCCGCATTACGCGCTGACCGAGCAGGCCAATGAGTGCCTGGCCCTGACTCTGCTGCCACCCGCCACCTACACCACGTGGACCGCACCGCACCGCCACGCGGTCTACATTGGCAAATTCCGCTTTTTTGGAAAGCCGTGACTGCCCGGCACAGTTGATGACTCCCCCGCCTACTGATTGAAGTTCGGCTCGTCGGTCTCGTCCACGCCGTAGCGGCGCAAGAGGTTGGGCAGATTCTGGCTGAAAGCGGAGCGCGGCATGACCGTGTGACACCCGGCCTCCACTGCCTTCTGCTTCAGATCTCCCTGCAGGTGGGAGAGAAAGCCCAGGATGCTGGTGCCCTTCTTCAGCTTGTTTTTCAGCTTGGGGATAAGGGTGAGCGGCTTAGCGGCGGCGTTGTTGAGGTCAAAAACGATCAGCGATGGGTGCTCATGGTCGTGCAGCTCGGCCAGATGCGCCACCACGTCCTTGTCAGGCTTCATAAAGGCGACTTTTACCCCCTGCTGCTTGGCGACTTCCTGAATCTTGGCCGTGAAAAACAGGTCTTCGATAAAGAAGTAGATGTGGGTCGGGGCGTCTTCCGGAATGGCGACCGGGCGATAGTGGTGCATGAGTTCGGGCGGCAACCGGTCTTCATTAAAATGCCGTCCGTTGCGGTGACCGTTGTTCTGCCGGCCATGCCCATTGCCCTGCAGCTGAATCGTGGAGGCAGGGCTGTCAGCGAAGTTGCCGTTCGCCTCGCGATAGCTGTGGTCCATCGGACCCACAAACGCACGCGGGCCGCGGCTGCCGCCACCCCCCTGCTTGCGGTTGCGCCGGCCGGCACCGTTCATGCCGCCGCCATTGCTGCCCTGAAGGCTGTTGCCGGGCTCCGGCCGGGGCTGGCCGCCGGCTTCTCCGGCGCGCCGGAACTTCTTCTTTTTGCGGCGGGCGTTGCCCTGGTTCTGGCCCTGCGGATTGTTGGTGCCGTGCTGCCGCTGGTTATTGGACCGGGCAGGCTGGCCGTTGCTCTGGCCTGCATTCTGGTTTGGGGCCTGGCTTGCGTTCTGAGCCGCAGGCTGGGAGTCTCCAGAGGACTGCGGTTCGGCACTGGCCGTAATTTCGATGGAGTCTCCGGCCGATACGGTCTGACCTTCCGCGGCGGTCTGCGGCGCGGTACCGCCGGCCGGGCGGTTTTTGCGTTTGCGGCGGCGACGGCGGCTCTTGTTTACCCCGCCACCGCCGCTGCCGGCATCTTCATTTTCTGATGAGTTTTCGTCATTGGAAGCAGGCGCCGCCACCGCGGTGGGGGCCTCAAACAGGTTCTGCTCTTCGCTCATGGTTCTTCTTTCTTCAGGCAAATCAAATCGGCAGATAAAGTACAGCAGAGAAGCTGGCAGGTATCTCAGCTTCACGCAACGGCCGGGGTTGAATTGCCGGGCTGTAGCGGGATTCCATGCAGCTAGACATGCAGCCGTTCACGGTTCTGCTCCTGGGCGGGAGTGCCCAGCGGGGAGGACGGAGGCTTGCAGGTGACGAGTTACCGTTCACGTCGCGTGTTTCTCAGGTTCATTCCATGGTTCCCAGCAACTTGACCCGGTGTTAGCGGAACCGTTCGCGGGCATTCGGATGATGACGCAGAAGAAGCTGCCGGGCTCACTTCACTTCACGCGGCCAAGCGTGTCGGCCGTCAAAGCGATTCCGTTGATGGCTCTCGCAGTCTCCCAGCATCTTTTCGAGTAGGTCTTTCTTCGCAAGTCCGCCCATGATGAGGGGCGCCTGTCTTGTTCCTGCTACCCTTTGGACGCCTTCTTATCGTGTGATGGCCAACCTAACGGGCAGATCCAACTAGAGGATTGCACCGTAAGCGATCACCCGGTCACAAGCCGGGCCGGAACTAAAGCAGGCCGATCTCTAAACTGCCTCATAGTACGTCATGGCAACAGGGTTGGCAAGCATTGGCCTCTCCCGGTGTTCTGCGAAAAACGGAACACCGCCCGGCATGCGGGCGGTGTTGTCACTGGCCAGTCACTGGCCTCCATTAAAGGGCCGTACATCCAGGCGGGCGGTCGGGACCTCATGGGAATCCAAACTCTGCCGCTACACTGAATTTTTCTTTTCGTACATTGGTCCTGCCACGCTTGGCAGCAGTACCTATCCGCACGCACTTCCCGCACAGGCATGATGCACTCACCGTGCCAAACGCTAAATGCCTCAAAATATGCGGAGAAGCGTGGATGCTCGAGCACATCTCTACGGGAATTAGCGTTGGAAGCAGCCGGCGCTACAGGTTTTCATAGGCTCTGGCACATGAGGGGGCGATTTTTGACCCGCCGCAATCCGGCGGGTTCCCCTCCGTCCAATCTGCGCGATACTAGGAGGGTGATGCGTATTACCCCGGACGACCTGATTCCAGAACCGCTCGATATCGACGAAACTATTCCGGCCGGTTCCATCGACTATTCGCTGGACCTCCGCCAGACTGGCCCGGTGCGCGTCACCGGCAGGGCGGAACGCATTGAGGAGCACCGTGGACCCAAAGATGTCGTGGACGACATCCGGATCCGCGCGAAGTTTGTGGGGGATTTTGAGGCGCTCTGTGCCCGCTGCGTGGAATCGATCGCGCAGCACGTGGAGGAGGAGATTGACTTGATCTTCCGTCCGGGCGGAGTGGATGCGGAGCTCGGGGAACGATCTATTTCCGAAGCAGAGACCGAAATCGGGTATTATGAAAGAACTGGCCTCGTGTTGGAGGAAGTCGTACGCGAGCAGGTGTTGCTATCCCTGCCGGACCGTACGCTTTGCCGGCCCGACTGCCTAGGACTCTGTCCGCACTGCGGAGTAAACCGGAATGAGACTCCTTGCGATTGCTCGACACAGGTTGTCGATCAGCGCTGGAAGGCATTGCAGGGTTTATCCGTGTCGGAGAGGGCCAGTGAACCGCAAACCGCTCGGAAATAGCGAGAAGCGGCCAAATTTCTGAATCAGCACTGATTCCGCGGAGCGCTTTAGCCTCAGCGGGGCAGTTGCGTTGAAAGGTTAACTCCGATGCCGAATCCAAAGCGCCGCCACTCCAAGCAGCGCACCGCCAAGCGCCGCTCGCATGACTTCCTGACCGCTCCCAACAGCAACGTCTGCCCGAATTGCCAGGAGCGCAAACTGCCCCACCACGCCTGCCCAAAGTGCGGCGAGTACAAGGGGCGCGCCATCAGCACCGCCCAGCCCG
Source organism: uncultured Terriglobus sp. (assembly GCA_964246795.1). Classification (GTDB taxonomy): domain Bacteria; phylum Acidobacteriota; class Terriglobia; order Terriglobales; family Acidobacteriaceae; genus Terriglobus. The sequence continues at coordinate 21,170 of CAXTRR010000013.1, forward strand.
CAGCATAGACCTACCTGCATTTCAAAGAAGCTTGTTGAGCCTCCGCAACACAAACCTTCTTCCTTGCGGTGGAACTCTTTGTGTTGGTCACTTATTACTCGGGTGCTCTGGGTCGGCGTCTGATTGAGGCATGTGCGATGGTGGCAGGCTCAACGGGTGACGTAGATTTCACCCGTCATTCTTCTACCTGGCGGCCTTTGGATTTGTCGTGAGTCACGGGTTTCTACTCGACACCAACGTTCCTTCCGAACTGACGAAGCCCTCTCCGGATAAGCAAGTCGTTCGCTGGTTGGCGACTCAGCGCCACCTGCACCTAAGTGTCATCAGCATCGGAGAGTTTCGCCGGGGATTTGCTCTGCTTCCCTACGGAAAGAGGCGTCTGCGGCTTGAGCAGTGGTTCGATCAAACGCTTCTGCCATTGATCGCGCCTGAAATCCTACCTGTGACGCTGAGCATTGGTGAACGCTGGGGAGTTCTTGGAGCAGACTGCGAAAGACGCGGAGCTCCGCTCCACCTTGCAGATGACCTGATGGCCGCAACCGCACTCGAGCATGACCTGACCCTGGTCACGCGGAACGTCAAGGATTCACCGTGCCTCATCTTGTCCTCCTAAACTCCTGGACGGCATAAGCCATAGCTACGCCTGTTCGGCCTTGCGCGTATAGATGCTGGAGTGTGTGCGCTTTTTTGAATGCAGCCAGAACGTTGCGTTCCATTGTGAGAAGAAGCCGGTAATTCGGCAGATGTTCCCTGCGCGATACCTGCAGCTGCGGGAATCGCTGCGCTCCCTTACCGTAAGTAGAGAGCGCGTGAATGCCCACGTGCTGGGAGTGTTGTGTTGCTGAGGTGGTCTGCTGTTCTGCTTTGCCTTGCCGCCGGGATTGGTGGGCTCGCCGCACAGGAAGTTACGAGCGACAGGAACCTGCCGCCGATGGGTTCAGCTGAACCCATCGCCCAGAAGATTTTCCAGCGGACAGCCTCCACCGGCATGGTGATAGTGGCTGTGCGCGACGGCGAAGTCTGGATGAGCTCCTATGGGGAGGTCGCGTATGACAAAACCGAGCGGCCCGGTCCGGACACGCTGCTGCGCCTTTGCTCCATTACAAAGGTTCTGACGACGGACCTGCTCGTCAAACTTGTCGCCGACAAGACCGTTGCCTTTACCGATCCGCTGCAGAGGTTCGCGCCGGCGGGCGTGACTGTGCCGACAAAGACCATCCATGGCGAGGTGGACCGGCCCGTCACGCTGGGCGACCTGGCCACGCACACGGCCGGGCTGCCGCGAGAGATCGCCTACCCTCCCGTGGGTGCGGCACACTTCACTTTCCCCGATTACGAGTTCCGCTGGCAATGGATGCCCGGCTTTCGCATGCGAACGCAGCCGGGGGAGGCTGCGCACTACTCCAACATCGGCTTTGACCTGCTGGCGGACGCGCTGAGCCAGGCCGCGCACAAGCCGTACCCGGAGCTCTTTGCGGAGCGCACGGTGCGGCCGCTGGGCCTGAAAGACACCACGCTGCAGCCCACCGCGGAGCAGTGCTCGCGCTTGATGAGCAGCCCTAAGGAAGCGAACATGTGCACCACGACAGAGGCGGCGGCGGGCTCGGGTGGCATGTACTCCACACCCCGCGACATGGCGCGGCTTCTGCGCTACTTTCTGAACCTGCCCGGTGTTCCCGCGCACCAGAACGGATTTTCGACAGCGGTCTACCTGCAGCCGGCGGACCTGCGCAGCGTGCAGGGGCTGTCGCACGCGGGCGTGCCCACGGGCATCGGCCTGGGCTGGATTGAAATCAACCGCGAATTTGACGATGCCCGCATTATCGAGAAAACCGGCGGAGGTGCCGGCTTTCAAACCTACATTGCGCTCAATCCGGCGCACCACGCCGGCATGTTTATCGCACTGACGCAGAGCCGGCGGCGAAGCGCGGGCAATATGTTCCGGGAGGCGAATGACCTGTTGCTGGAACTGGTAAATCTGCCGCCGGTACCCGTGGATCCCGACGATCCGGAGCGTGAGCGCACCGCTGACGAACTGGAGGAGGCGAAGAAGGAAGCGCCACCCCGGCGGCCGGCGGCCCGCTCCCGGCGTGTTCAGCTTCGTACCGTGACTGGGGCCAAGCCGAGCCGCAGGTCCGCAAAGCCTCACGGAGTAGCAGCAAATACCAAGCGCCGCCGCTAATTTTTTGAGTGACCCACAGAACGGGTGCCCCACCTTCACCGCGCTTTTGGCGGTTAAGGTGGGATCGGGTGGCGGCGGAACACTCTGTAAGCGGAAGAACCCCCTTAACGACGATAAAACCGTCGTGAAGGGGGGGGGGCACCCATTTCATTGAAGCCCCTGTTGTTTATCGAAGCCTGATTACGCCATCGCCAGGGCGTGTACCGGCAGCTTTCTGCCGCGGACGGAGGCGGTGGAGCGGTGGTAGTCCGAGTGCCGCTGCAGCACCAGCGCGGCGGCGCCGCGCAGCCGGGACTGCTCCCCATCGCCGATGGCGACCAGCTCCGGCGGGGCACCCACGAGCATGCGGTTTTCCAGCTCACGCTGCACGATGGGGCCGCTGCGGTGCCAGCAGGCGGTGATGCTGCCGGCGAAGAGCAGCAGCTCCGGGCTCAGCGCCGCGGTGACCATGCGCAAGCCGCGGCCGATCCAAACGGCCTGCTGCTCCAGCGCGGCAAGTGCAGTGGTGTTGCCAGCGTCGGCTAGCGTGAGCAGATCGGCGAAGCTGGCGGCTGGCGGAGTCCCGTGCTGCGCGCCATACATGCGGAGCACGGCGCGGGTGGAGGTGAACATCTCCCAGCAGCCGCGCTCGCCGCAGTTGCACAGCGGCCCATTGGGATCCACGGGAATGTGGCCGAACTCGCCCGCCAGGCCGCCTTTGCCGGTAAGCAACTGCCCGTTGGCGAGCACGGCGGCGCCCACGCCCTCACTGATGGTGACCAGCACGGCGTTGCGCAGCTTCTGCCGCCGGCCAAACCACAGTTCGCTCAGCAGCGAGGCATTGGCGGCGTTGTCCATCTCCACCTGCAGGCCGAGCCGGTCTTCCAGCACGGCTTTCACGTCGTAACCCTGCCAGCGCAGATTCGGGGCCCAGACCAGTTGTTGCGATTCCGGGTCAACGCGCCCCGGTATGCTGATGCCGACGCCCTCAAAGCTCTTGGAAGGAAAGCTGTTGCACAGCTGCTCCAGCACTTCCCCAATCCGGCGCACGCCAGTTTCGGCGTCAGAGGAGACGGAGACACTTTCCCGCGCGAGGAAGTATCCGTTCAGGTCAACGACGGCGCAAATGGCGTGGCTGCTGCGCAGGTCAACGGTCAGGATCACCAAATCGGCATTGAGTGAGAGCATGGTGGGCCGCCGGCCGCGGGCGGTGTGCACCGTCGCGCCCTCCACAATCCAGCGCTCCGCCACCAGCTGCTCCACAATGAGCGAAACGGTGGACCGCTGCAGTCCGCTGAGCCGCGCCAGGTCAACCCGGGCAATGGGCTGTTTGCGGCGCAGTAGCTCCAGGATGATGTCGCGGTTGATGTCACGCGCCAGTTCGCTGGAGGCTGGGTCCTCAGTGTGGAGATCGAAGCGGCGCTTGCCGCCGGCGCGGGTCATAGGAATCATTCGTACTACAAACTGAATGCACTGGGCACGCCGGGCTTATTTAAGCTGGCCTAATTAAGCCGGAGGGTTAATAAAGAAAAGTGGCTTTCCCTTTATTAGCTGGAATAGGAGGATGCCCGGCGAAATGGTCAAGAACCCGCGTCTGGGTCGATATGTGCAGACCATTGCCGGCGGCGAAACTGTCCGTGCCTTTGTACCAAACGCTGCCTCTCTCATTGCGGCTGATCCGGGACATGCACGGAAGGCTGCTGCAGAGCGGGCGCGGTGCTACCAAGGATCCCGGAGAGTTCCGGCGAACGCAGAATTGGATTAGCGGGACGCGACCTGGCAACGCCTTGTACGTACCGCTGCCAGTCAAATCAGGTCATGCGGGACACCGGCCTGAGCGCGCCCACGGTGAACGCCGCTCTTGCCGATCTCACCCGTCTTGGCATTGTGGCGGAGATTAGCGGAAGGCGGCGCGGCCGCGTTTTCAGCTATGCGGCATACCTCGACATCCTGAATGAAGGCACAACTCCGTTGCCTGCAATCTCGTAACCGTGAAACTCTCGAAGACGTGCGAAGATCAAACACGTTTTTTGTGGATGTGAAAGCTTCGGCCACGGATGCAGCTACGGACGCAGCCACGCACAGCTCCAAAGCGCATTGGGCGCAGCGGGCTGGCTCTGCCAACGTTCGCGCGGACTACCGCGTAAGCAAAGGCGCAACGCGCATGGAAGAGAGTTACGTGGCGAGTATGCAGACGCAGGAACAGGGTGGTGACTGCACGGGCGTTCAATCGGCTCCTGCATTGCCAAGGGCGGGCCGTTGGCGCTACAGTGCGAAAGCCAACGATTTGCGCGGAGCAGTTGCTGTGTAAGTTCGCAAGGCAAACCAACTCTGAACGACGGAGACGCACGCACAGATGGCCAAAGACCTGAGCCGCCGTAACTTCCTGCAGACCCTGAGCGCCGCCGGCATGGCCGGGGCTGCCGCCATGCCGATGATGGCGCTGCCTGCGGACCTGAATACGGGCGGCTTTGACGACGGCACGGTGCGGCATGAGGTGCTGCCGCCCGATCAGGATGCTGCGGCGCCGCCGAAATACTCCGTCAAGTTTGCCGTCTGCGGCATGAGCCACGGCCACATCTACGGCATGATCGATGCCATCCGCGGTGGCGGCGGCGTGCTGGTAAAGGCATGGGGGCAAGAACCGGAGCTGGTGGCCGCCTTCAAGAAGCGCTTTCCAGACGTGCCGGTCGCGGCGACCCAGGACGAGATCATCCACGATCCCGAAATCAAGCTGGTCATGACCTCGCAGGTGAATAACGAGCGTGGGCCGCTGGCCGTAAAGTGCATGAACGCCGGCAAGGATTTCCTTTCCGACAAGCCCGGCATGACGACGCTGGCACAGCTGGAGGCGATCCGCTCGACGATCACAAAGACCGGCCGCTTGTACGGCGTGATGTACTCCGAGCGGTTGGAGGTGAAGGCCGCCGTGAAGGCCGGCGACCTGGTCAAGCAGGGGGCCATCGGCAAGGTCATCCAGACCATCAACATTGCGCCGCACCAGATCGGGCAAAAGCCGGGCGCGGATGCCGGTTCCTCCGGCCGGAACGGCGGGCGGCCTGACTGGTTCTGGGTGGAGGAGCAGTTTGGCGGCATCCTGTGCGACATCGGCTCGCATCAGGTGGACCAATTTCTGTATTACACCGGCTGCACGGAGGCCGAGGTCGTGGCGTCGCAGGTGGCGAATCTCCGCCACCCCGACCACCCAAAGTTTCAGGACTTCGGCGACGTGATGCTGCGCGGCAACAACGGCTTTGGCTATGTGCGCGTGGACTGGTTCACGCCCTACGGCCTGGGCACATGGGGCGATGGCCGGCTGTTCATTCTGGGCACGGACGGCTACATCGAGTGCCGCAAGTACGTAGACGTGGCGCGCAGCAAGCAGCAGAACAATCTCTTCATCGTCGATCAAAAAGAGTCGCGCTTTATCGATTGCAACAATCTCTCCTTGCCCTTTGGCGCGCAGTTTGTAAGTGATGTGGTGAACCGGACGCATACCGCGCAGGACCAGGCGCAAACGCTGTTGGCGATGGAACTGGTCATCAAGGCGCAAAGCAAGGCAGCGCGGCCGCATCTAGCCTGGGAGGGCCGCGGTTAGCCACCTTCATGAAGTGGACAACAGGACTGGATGTCATATCCATGCAGCTTTGCCGCAATGGGTGGCTTCGGAGTGGCGGCGGAACTCCCTACAAGCGGAAAAACCTTGTTAACGTCGATAGAGCCGTCGCAATATACAGTACGCAACCGCTGAACTCCGACCTCGCCGACGTTCGCCCAGATAGCTCGTGATTAGGAGAGTGTCCCGCTGAGACGGCTACTCTGAATCGAGGCTGGGCCGAAAGGCGCACTATGCTTCATGCCGCTTGGTACGCATGAACTCAGCTTGCTTACCGATTTCTTCAGCGAAGGCTTGAATGAGCTGCATTCGTGCTGACTCATCTGCACACACTATCTCACGCAGCAACTGTGAAAGGGATAGATTGTCATCTCCCGTCATGCGCCAGAAAGAATCAGACCAGACACGTTGCATGCGGCAATGGCACTCTACAAGCTGAGTGAGGAACTCTCCTGACTTGAGATTACGGATTACCAACCATTTGCGATCACTATTGGCTCTTGCATTGCACTTGTCAATGAAAGTAACGATTTTGGTGCTGAGGACCCTGATACGATCGAGTTCTCGATTGGAGACCTGCTCTGGCCCTCTCGACCAGACGGCTACTGCATTTGCCTGAAGAAGCCTAGCTTCCTCCTTCTCGTCGAGGAGTATCGTGCCATGCGCTATCCCTCTGAGAAGAAAATCGTTATTGAGATCACGGCTTTGCTTGATGCGATTGTGTAGTTGAAGCGCTGTGATGAAGGAGCAATCCAAAATCGTCTCATTGCAAGCTATGATGGCGTACTCAAGGGAGATTTCGGACGAAATACAGATCATGTCCACATCACTGTGTGAATCGAATCTGTCACTCATCCGGAACCTGGAGCCGAAGCCAAAGACTCCTGTCAGTTGCCCGTTGCCAACTGATCTGCAGAAGGATCTTAGAAACTCTATGTCAACCGGCAAGGCTATTGACTCAGGCGAATCAGAGGCAGTTGAGCGAAAATCCGTGCTCGAATCAGCATAGCGTCGTTGCCTGCTCTTTCCTGCACAGTAAGTAAATATTCCGCCCACTTCGCGCGCGCAACAGTGTATCCAGCCTCTGTCCCCAGGCGCGCGGACTGCAAATCCTTGCCTAGAGCTACGCTGTTGTGAAGTCGATCACGAAGCTGTTCCGCACTCTCTCCTTTTGTAGAGGCTATCAGCATGGATAGGCCAGCATCATGCTTCGCATTCCGCTCGGCAGTGAAGGCATGCGCGAGGCCGGAGTCATTTTTGCCTTCCCAGTGTCCGTCGCTGAAGATGACAACATCGAGAGCTGGGGCGACTGATCGGGCACTGGCCAATGTCCGTGCAAGTGGATGCCGCTCCTGGAGGGATTTCATGCGACCAATCGTCTCAACTGAATCCGCCGATCTCTCATGGGCATTGATGAGGGGGTTGACGATTCTGCGCTGGCCAGCTTCCAGTCCAAAGCCGAGAGGCCGGGTGGGGTTGTCCGTGTGCTCTAGATCGTCAAATGCCTGGTAGAACGAGCGGGTGCCGGACCCATCCTCAACGTCCCATCTGATGACGTAAGCCACAATGGTCTTGCCGTATGTGTTGTGCATAATAAAGCTGGATCGACTTACGGCCGGATTCATCTCTCGCGATAGGGCGGCTATCTGAATGGCAGACCGGGCACTGTCTGCGGCAAGTGGTTGGATGACGGCGTGCATGCGACTACCTCTACACTCCGACCAGCTTGAACGGACTGGCCTAAAGCGATGCTCGAACAAAGAATAAGGGAAAGGAATAACCGCGTCATAGAGCCTCATTCTCTTTAAACGTTGCACCATATGTTGCCCATAAACCCGTAATAACAGCTGACAGGACCAGGTCCGCCGCCGTCTCCGCCTCCGCCTCCGCCTCCCGGCGGCAGAGGAACCACAATCGGTGGCTCCCATCCAGGAGGCTGAGCATCACAGACTGTCGAGTTGTCTGTTGCAAAAGAGATGGGTGGGCCGCCGCAGGCCTCTTGGGCAAAGGCACTACCGCGTGGCAGCAGATTGTAAAGATCTATTGCTGAGCCGACTCCGTTTATAGCGTCTACCGCGTTCCATCCGCCTTTTGAGGTGTTCTGTACAAAGTGATTCGGACAAGCAAGTCCTGAATAGACAGTTATGTCGAGTGTGCTGAAAAGCAAATATCCGGAACACAAGGCTTGAACGTTGCACTCAGTTAGTGTTCCGAAATACCCGCCGATGGGTGCGGTATCAGACGTATCGACGCAGTTCTGACCCGCGACAAAGACGATTTGGCCGGATCCTCTACTAGTGAAGGTGCAGGACAATGAAAGGAGTAGGAGAGAGTTTATGCGTTTGCGAGTCAAGCTAACCCCCATGGGATAGCAGGAGAATTACACCGCAGCGTGCTTTGCAGAGTGAACGTTGATGAATTAAGAGAGCTTCACTGCAGAACATCGTGGGCCAGGCTTTCAGCCCTAAAATTACGGCTTGAGGCTGACCTGGGGCTTGCTCGGAACTTGTATGGCGAGTCTTGACCCCCTAAACTCGTGGCCGCATCCTGGGCCGCATCCTGGATGCTTAGGCGGCCACGGCCTGCTCGCCCTTGTACTGCAGGGGATCGCTGTCACGGCCGTCCGCGTTGCGGCCGCCTTTGTATTGGCGGTCCAGTGCGTCCGCCGCGATCCAGCCCGACTGCATGACCATGGGCATGCCGGGGCCGGGGTGGGCCGCGCCGCCGGCCAGGAACAAGCCGTCGATGCCGCGCACCACGTTGGATGGCTTGAACGCGCCGTTGAAACGGCCATGCGAGCTGAGCCCATAGATTGCTCCGTTCAGCACACGGTAGCGCTCGTGAATGTCCTGCGGCGTCAGCGCGCGCTCAAACACAATGCGCTCTTCCAGGTCTGGCATCTGGCCGGTGGTCTTCAGCTTGTCCAGGATGACCTGGCGGTAGCCCGGAAACATCTCGCGCCAGTCGTGATTGGGCCGCAGGTAGGGCGTGTGAACGAGCACATACAAGGCGTCGCCGCCGGGGGGCGCGGTGTCCGGCTCGGTGCGGCTGGTGGAGGCCAGATAGCAGGTCGGGTCCGGCGCCGGAATGCCCAGCGTATAGATGGAATGGAACTCCTCATGCGGATCGCGTGAGAAGACAAAGTCGTGGTGCGCCAGGTGTTCGTAACGCTTGTTCAGGCCGAGATAAAGCACCACGCCGCTGCAGGCCGGCTCATAGTTGCTCTTGCGGTCGAATTGGGCGGTCGCGTCAGAGCCCGGCAGTAGTTCCCGGTAGGTCCGTACGCTGTCTTCATTGCTCACGATGGCGTCGAATTTGAAGCGCTGGCCGGTGGTCAGGGTCAGGCCATCCGTGACGGGCAGGCCGGCCACCTTGCGGGTGCAGATCTGGCTCACGTCCGCGTCCGTGTGATAGACGACACCCAGCTCCTGGCCCAGTTTAATGAGCGCCTCCGGAACGGCGCGGGTTCCGCCCATGGGGTACCAGATGCCCTGCTCGGTTTGCATGTGGCCGATGGCGCACAGGATGGCGGGCGACTGGTCCGGTGACGAGCCCACGTATTGCACAAAGTGGTCCAGCATCTGCGCCGTGTTCGGGTCGGAGATGTATTCGCGGATGACGCCGGCCACGGTTTTGCCCAGGCGCATCTTCATCACATCCTTCAGCACGGCGGTGTCGAACATGCCGCGCATCTCCAGCGTATCGAGCATGGAGCCGATGGGCCGCCAGAAGAAAAACTTGTCGCTAATACGGTGAAGCTGCTCGCTGACGCCAATGAATTCGCGGTACCTTTCGCCCATGCCAGGCTTGACCTGGTTCAACTCCGCGACCATATCGTCCATCTTGTCTTTGAGTTCCAGGATGGTGCCGTCTTCAAAGAAGCAGCGCCAACTCGGGTCCAGGCGAACCATTTTCACGTAGTCGTCCAGATTGCGGTTTGCTTCGGCAAAGATTTTGCGCAGGGTGGAGGGCTGAATCAGGATCGTTGGACCCATGTCGAAGCGGAAGCCCTCTTCCCGAAGAACGGCTGCTTTGCCGCCGAGCCAGGTATTCTTTTCAAAGACTTCCACTTCATAGCCGCGTGCCGCGAGTGTGGCGGCGGCGGAAAGTCCGGCCAGGCCGGAACCGATAACTGCAACGCGCATGAAAACTCCTTCAATCTGTGGCAGCTCAGTGGCTGGCGGGGGTCTTGAGAGATAGACGGGCCGCACGCCTTCCGGGTTTGTCTGGAGATGTCCGCGCCAACTGCCGCCGTTGCCGTCATCACTGTTTGTGGGCGTTCCGTGCGATGTGGCGGGAGTCGTTGCATCCTGTGAATGCCGACCCACACCGAAAATTTCGAAGAGTATTAGGCTTTTTCAGGCGCGGGGAGAAGGACGAGTCTGCAAGCAGCCGGTTGCGGCGCTTCGAGGGTTGCGTTTGTGGGTTGTTGGATCACCGGTCCACGGGCAGGCTCAACGGTTTCGCGCAGGCAACCGGCTATCCGATTTCGGGCACTGCCAGCACCCCAGAGAGCCGGGCGCGGCTCATTATAAGGAGGCTGCTGAAGTAACCCACCTTATTTCGGGCCGGACACCTTTCCCGCCCGGGCCGGAAGCACGTCCGTGGTATTCCGCCCTGAAACTGATCGATCTGTAGCGGAAGAAGAGACGGCTGCCCACTCAGGCCGCCACCGCCTCGGCCTTTAAGCGCTCCGCCGTGTCGTGCGCAATAAGTGCATCCACGATGGGCTGCAACTTGCCTTCCATCACATATTCCAGCTGATGGAGCGTGAGACCGATGCGGTGATCCGTCAGCCGGTTCTGCGGAAAATTGTAGGTGCGGATTTTCTCTGAGCGGTCACCCGAGCCCACCTGCTGCTTGCGCTGGCTGGCCTGCGCCTGGTGCTGGCGCTCCATCTCCACTTCGTAGAGGCGCGAACGCAACACGCGCATGGCCTTATCGCGATTTTTGATCTGCGATTTCTCGTCCTGGCAGCTCACCACAGTGTTGGTGGGCAGGTGCGTAATACGAATCGCCGAGTAAGTGGTGTTCACCGACTGGCCGCCCGGCCCGGAGGAGCAGAACGTATCCACGCGCAGGTCCTTTTGCTCGATCTTGACATCAACCTCTTCGGCTTCCGGCAAGACGGCTACCGTTATGGCGGAGGTGTGCACGCGGCCCTGCGTTTCCGTCGCCGGTACGCGCTGCACCCGGTGCACGCCGCTCTCATACTTGAGCGAGCTATAGACCCGGTTGCCCTCGATGAGCGCGGTTACATCCTTCAACCCACCCACGCTCGACTCGGTCTCTGAGAGCACTTCCACCTTCCACCGGTGCAGCTCGGCGTAACGCAAATACATGCGAAAGACCTCCGCCGCAAAGAGCGAGGCCTCGTCGCCGCCGGTGGCCGCGCGGATTTCCAGCACCACGTTCTTTTCGTCGTTCGGGTCCTTGGGCAGGAGCATGATTTTAAGCTGCTCCTCGATCGCCGGCATCCGGCCCTGCAGCACCGTGAGTTCGTCCTGCGCCATGGCGCGGATGTCAGGGTCAGTTTCTACGAGCATGGTCTTTGCGTCGGCAATGCCGGTCCGCACCTGCTTGTACTCGCGGTAGCGCTCAATCACCGGCTGCATGTCGCGGTGCTGCTTGCCAGCCTTTTGGAAACGCTGCTGGTCGGTAATGATGGCTGGATCGGCCAGGTCCCCTTCCAACTCGCGATAGCGCTCTTCCAACTGCTCGAGACGGTCAAACATGGGCGGAAACTCCTCTGCGCGGCGGCGCAGCTCAAAATCATAAGATCAAAGGGTCGCTACAGGCGCGGGCAGGATGCGGCAACAGAGCGCAGCTAGGCAAAGTCGAGCCGCTGCGGGCCCGTACGGGAAGAACTCACCGGGATGGCCGCGGGATGCTTCATCTGTTCATTGGATGATAGCGCGAAGCCACGGATGCGCGCGGCGCCTCGGAGGGAACAGGTCGCGACGCATCGGTGTCACTTCTTATGTGAGCCGCCACCCCAAACTGCCGCCGTGGTCGAGTGTGCTCCTTCTTGTCCTTGTGAACCTCTGCACTTCATCCATCTCAGCGCAGCTTGGACGAGTGATCGAGCATCCAGAGGACCTGGCCGGAGTGTGGGAAGCTCCCGACCAGCACGGCGGAGTAACAGGCATGCTGATCGGAGTTGATACGCGTATCGACCGTTTGCCGGATGACAAGAGCGCACGCCCGCAGTTTCTCGATCAGTTGTCCATCGGCCTATACCGCCGAGCTGTCCCCGGTGCTGCACCTTCCGGCTTCGGCTTCTTCTCAGTCGCATCCCAGCGAGAAACCAGGTGGAACGGGAAACGTCTGCAGATCGACTGGCAGGATCGCACCGGCGTGGATTGGGTTCGCCTCGATCTGATTTGGCACCCGCTGACGAAGGACTGGACAGGCCATTTCGCGCGCGGAGACCGAGACCGGCTTCTGACCTTTGATCGACCGCAGAATGGAGCTCAGACCGTATCGCAACTGGCTGGCACGTGGTTCGACGGAAAGAGCAAACTGTCTGCACATCGCGCAGGCTTCTGACCAGACATATGCAGCGTGGTCCGACGTCGTAAGGACCTCCGGCATACGCTACGCCAACCACATCGTGCCACTGCCAACGATCCTGGAAATCTATGGCATTGGCGCAATGGTAGATGTCAGACCCGCCGGCTTCGTCGACGTGGAACTCGGGGCAAAGCAGGCAGTCTGCTGCTCCCAGCGCCACCTGATGAAGCTCGCCCCTGGTGGGCAGAGCTTGCAGGAAGCGTGGCGGTCCGATCATGGAACAACATGGAAGCGCATGCCCGGCGAGCGCTGCCTTTGGCCTTACTGGACGGGCGTGAAACGGTGATCTCTACCTAGACTTTCGGCTCAAACCCCTTGGCATATTCCGCGCGCTTCGTCATGGCTACGGCTTCCTTGTCATTCACAATGCTACCGCTCGCATCCAGTGCCAGCGTGCGTTTGGCGAAGTAGGAGATGTTCGCATAGTGCAGCATGGTTACGGAGATGTTGCCCTGGCTCACCGGCTGGTTCAGCTTGTCGCCATTGCGGATGGCACCCAGGAAGTTCGCAAAGTGCGCGTCGGTGTAAATGTCGATGCCCGCGCGGTCGGAGCTGGGCGCGGCCATGGCTGCTTTGGGCGGTTTGACCGACTCGCTCAGCTTTTTGTCGTGGTTGTCGTAAATCTCCCAATCGCCGATGTCGATCACCATCACGCCTTCGGTGCCATGGACGGCCACGCCCCGGTCGCGGCCATAGGTCTTTTTGCCGCTGATGCAGGAGCCCTTCCAGGTGATCATGCTGTCGGGATATTCAAAGGCGGCGTCCATATTGTCGTAGAACTGCCAATCGTCCTTGGTCTGGTAACGGCCGCCCGAGGCAGAGACTGTCTGCGGCATCCCCACCCCAAGCGCCCACACGGCCACATCTACCTCATGCGTGCCGTTATTCAGGCTTTCGCCCGTGCCCCACTTGCGGAACCAGTGCCAGTTGTACGGGTGCAGGTTGTCCTTGTAAGCCTCGCGCGGCGCTGGGCCCTGCCACAGGTCCCAGTCCAGCGTGGCGGGCACGGCTACCGGCTTGCCCACGCCAATGGGCTGCCGGGCCGTCGCGTACCAGGTTTCCGCCCAATATGGCCGGCCGATGACGCCGGAGCGCAGCTTCTCGATTGCCTCCATCACCGGCTTGGAGGAGCGCCGCTGTGATCCCATCTGACACAACTTACCCGTCTTTTGCGCCGCCTGCACCAGCCAGCGGCCCTCCTGCGGGTTGTAGGCGCAGGGCTTTTCCACGTACACATGCTTGCCAGCCTGCATGGCCAGAATACCCATGGGCGCGTGCCAGTGGTCGGGCGTGGCGATGGTGATGGCGTCCAGATCCTTCATGGCGAGGATCTTACGAAAATCCCGCTCGCCTTTGGGAGCCGTGCCCATCTGCGTGGTCGCATCCGTTACGAACTTGTCGAGGTAACGCGTGTCCACGTCGGCAACGTAAACCAGGTTTACGTTCTGCTTGCTGGCCTTGAGCGCGGCCAAATGTGCATAAGCACGGCTGCGGAGACCCACGACCGCAAAGTTCACGCGGGCATTGCTGCCCAGGATTTGTGCGTAACTCCGGGCGCTTGTGGATGCAAACGCGGCCGTGCCGACAGCGGTGCCTGCAACAAAATCACGACGATTCATGGTGCGGTACTCCTATTGACCTTCTACAACCCAGGTGGAAAGGAAGGGTCAGATAGCTTCCATAGCATCTCTGCCGCCCTTCTCATCTAACTTCGCGAAGGTGGAAAATCCCACGCATCGCAACTACCTATCACTTACTTCCTACTACTTACTACCTACTAAAACTGCAGCTTCACCGAAGCCTGCAGCGCACGCCCACCGCCCACGCCATTTACGCTGCCCTGGCCGGAGCCCAGCGTGCTGGTGATGTAGCCGTAGTTGGTATTGCCAAAGGTGCCGGTTTGCGGGTTGGCGAACTGCGGCGTGTTGCTGAGCTGGAACGCTTCAAACCGGGTTTCCAGATTTGCCTCACGGAAAATTGGGAACTGTTTGAAAACGGTCAGGTTGTCCTGAACGAAACCGGGGCCGCGGAACGCATTGCGGCCGGTGTTGCCGGTCACGCCGTTGCCGGTGGGCTGGCCGAACGATGCCGGATCGAAGTAGTTAATCCCGATCGTATTATGGCCGCCGATCCTGCGGTACGGCGCTACCAGGTTCGCGGTCTGGGTAACGCCGGGCGTATTTAGAGCACCACCATTCGCATTTACAGTGAACGGCGTGCCGGAGACCAGAGAGAGGATTCCGGACAGCTTCCAACCGCCGAGCAGGAATTGGGAAGGCCCCGTGCTGAAGTACTGGTGACCACGTCCGACCGGCAACTCATAGGTGAAGCTGCTTTCAAAATTGTGGGCACGGTCGAAATCGGCCAGTGCGTAATTGCGGCGAAGCTGCGCAAAGAAGAGCAGGCCGCCGTTGTCGGCGGATTGATAATTCAGCGTCTTGCTCCAGGTGTACGCCGTGGTGAAGCTTAGACCCTTGCTGAAGCGCTTGTTCAGCTGTGCCTGAAGCGACTGGTAGTTTGACGAAAATCCAAGAAATTGCGCCGTGCTTGCAGCAGTCCGGCCGAAGAGAAGATTCTGCGGCTCACTTGCGACGCCCCCACCCAGGTAATTCGGCAGGTTAATGTTCTGGCTCACCGGCTGGTGCACTCCATGATTGGCGACATAGGCCAATTGCATCGTCACGTCATTGGCAAACGCTTGCTGCAAGGCAACATTCCAGGACATGACGTAGGGATTGTAATAGTTCTGTGGAATGATTGTGTAATTCTGGCTGTTTAGCAACGTGCCGCGTTGTACCTGGATCACGCCGGTGGACGGAATCACTGCAGGAGTGGGCGCGGGAAAGCCAGCTTGAAAGCTTGCCGGAGTGGCTCCATCGGCCAGAACAGCCGGCCCGTAAGTCGTCGCCGGATTGAAACTGTTATTCGACCGCACTGGATAGTTATAGGCATAGGTATTATCCGG
Organism: uncultured Terriglobus sp.; assembly: GCA_964246795.1. Lineage (GTDB taxonomy): Bacteria > Acidobacteriota > Terriglobia > Terriglobales > Acidobacteriaceae > Terriglobus. The sequence goes on from CAXTRR010000013.1 coordinate 36,485, forward strand.
GAACGGAAGATAGCTCATGCCGAAACCGGCACGCAGCACAGTTGTATCCGTGGCTCGGAAGGACAGACCGGTACGCGGCGCAAAGTAGCTGTAACGTGTTTTAATTCCGAGATCACGCGGTACATTACCGACACCGGCAAGACGCAGCTGGTTGTTGTTGAAATCGTAATTGGAGAAGCCCCCTGTCACCTTCGGTGTTGCGGAGGGGTAGTACTCCCAGCGAACGCCCAGATCCAGTGTCAGCTTGGGATTGACCTGCCACTTATCGGCTACGAAAGCAAAAAGCCACGTCTGGCGATACGCCGGGACAAACGTGTTCAGATCGCGGCCGGCCTGGCTCGGAACATCAAGGAGGAAGCTCGCAACGTCATTAGCGACATTGGTGCTTGCCCCCGGTACTGATGTCTGATTTTCACCAAAGGTATACGCACCGCGCGGACTGAAGGTCTGGTCCTGCAACAAATCATCTCTCACGCGGCGAACGTCCGCACCAAACTTGACCGTGTGATTCTTCAGGATTTTGGTCCAGTTATTAACGAAGTCAATGTTGGCCTCAGCGCGAAGCCATGGCACCGATGCCGCATAGCCAAACTGCGGGTTGGAAAAGCCACCATTAACGGTAATGCCTACCTGGCCGCTGGTAAATGGCTGGCCGGCGATATTCACGCCCGGAATACCCGCGGCAGTCGCATCATTGCTGCCGTAATCGCTGGGCTGTGCATTGTTCCGCAGGTGAGCCACGCCGATGCGGCCCTCCGTGAACAACGTGCTGTTAAAGACATGCTCCAGGTTGGCACCGGTGCTGTACGCCGTTTGCACGCCGACACCCTGAAAGCCGCCGCCGATGGGGCCGCCCAGAAACGAGCCAAAGGCCGGTGCCTGAAAGGTATTGACTCGCTGCCAGGAAAAGCGCCCGCTCAGGTGGTCTTTCTGCGTGATGGTGTAGTCGGTCTTGATGTCGTAACTGTTCGTGTTTTTCGCGAAGGGCAGGTTCGTGCTGTAGTTATTTGTCGGCGAAGCAATGTTGCTAACATTCCTGTTCGGTGCTGGCAAGCCACGCAGCAGGGCCAGCGTAACCGGATTCACGCGGCTGACTGGGATGAGATTGCCACGGAAGGGCGTACGGCCTGCACCGCTGGTGCTTCCCGTTGCAGGGTCATACACCTGACCTGTGTTGAAAAGTCCCGCCGCATTGGTTCCTTTGGCGATTCCCGGTGCACTCAGGTCAATAAACCCATTGCCATTGTCCGTATAAAACTGCGTCGGCACAATGGACAGAATGCTGTTGTAAGCTTCGCGGTCCGTAGTGCGCAGATAGTCGCCAAAGATAAAAAGCCGGTCCTTGATGATGGGGCCACCCAGGCTGCCGCCAAAGTAGTTATAGGCAAGGTGGCCCAGCGGCCCTCCAAAGTAGGAGCGTGCATTGGTGGCATTGTTCTGAATGAACTCAAAAGCCGAGCCATGAAAAGCATTTGTGCCGGAGCGAAGTGTCACATTGGTGACGGCGCCAATCGCCCGGCCAAGCTCCGCGTCAAAATTGTTTGTTGTCACATCAATGGACTGGATCGCCTCTGCCGGCGGAATGATGATCTGCAACAGGCCGGTGCGCTCGTCATCGTCGATGCCTTCAATCTGATACAAATTTCCCATACGCGGAATACCATTGGCACGCGTCTGAATGGCTCCCTGCGCGTTGAAAAACTGTGAGTGCTCATAGGTGGCCGGCGTGGTGCCAGGCACCAGGTTCAGCAGTGACTGGAAATTGCGATTGGTACCCAGCGGCAGATCGGCCACCGCCTGCCGCTCCAGCTTGGTGCTGATGTCCGCACGGTCCGTCTGCAGCACCGGCGGCGCGGTCGAGACCGTGACCTGCTCGGTGATGGACCCCGTGACTAGATTGAAATCTACTCGGGTAGAACTGTTGCTGACCAGGTCAATGTGCTCATGCACCTCCCGTTTGAAGCCCGGCGACTCCACCGTGATGGTGTAGTTGCCCGGCTGCAGTCCTGGAACTTCATAATTGCCGCTGCTGTTGGAGGTGAAGTGCTGCACCTGCGCCGTCTCTGTAGCGGTGATGGTGACCTGTGCGTTGGCCACGGCCGCACCGCTGCTGTCCTGCACGGTACCCAGCAGGGTGCCGCTCACCGCCTGCGCGTAAAGCGGTGCCGTTTGCACCAGGCACGCGGAAACCGCCAGCGCCAACGCCGCCGGCGCAAACCAAAGCTGGTGGCGAACCAGTCCGTGTGCGGAGATCCGCTGCAATACCTGGGAGAAATGACAAAACATGGGCTGCCTCCAAAAGTGCTTCCGCGACACAAGTGTGCTGTGTTGATTTGTGCCCCGAACTATAAGGAGAGCGCTGCAGCACTGTCAAGCTGCAAGTCCCGCTTGCCGCACGAAGGTCGCCAGGGGTCGACACCTGCCCGCAAGACCAGCACCCGTGAGCCACCACGCAGACCCGGCAGCATTAGGAGAAGCGGACAATGACAGCCCGGCAGATCATCGCAGGTGGCGCATGCTGTGGCGGAAAAGCTGCTCAAAGTCGTTGCGCACCGTCAGCTCTGTGGCGGCATGGGCCGCAATCGCCGCATCCACGGCTTTCTGTGCCATGGGCCGGCCGTACCCCAGGTTCATCAGCGCGGAAATCACGTCCTCCACCGCCGCACCCACTGCCGCCGCCGGTTCTACCGGTCTCGCGGGATCCCCGATAAAGTCCAGTTTGTCCTTCAGCTCCAGCACAATGCGCTCCGCCGTCTTTTTGCCGATGCCCGGAATGCGCACGAGCAGCGCGTGGTCCGCCGAGCGGATTGCCGAAGCGAGCGCGGCCGCCTCAATGCCGCTCAACAGCGTCATGGCCAGCTTGGGTCCCACACCGGAGATGGTGATCAGCTTCTCAAACAGCTGCTTCTCCTGGCGCTCCAGAAAGCCAAACAGCGCAATCGCATCCTCGCGCACCTGCGTGTTCACATGCAGGCTCGCGGTTTGCCCCTCGTCCGGCAGGCGCGTAAAGCACTGCACACTGATGGCAACGTCATAGCCCACGCCGCCGCAGTCCACCACGGCCTGGTTGGGGGCCTTGCTCAGGAGAATGCCTTTCAGGTGCGCAATCATGCTAGGTGGATTGTAGATGGATGCGAGTAGAACCACCCTGACCGGGAGCAGCGATGCTGTGAGTGTAGTGATGCTGTAAATGCAGTGATGATGGGGGTGCCGCACCTTTGCGAAGCTAAGCTGGGTTTTGTCCGAGACAGACTCGACCTCAGCGCCTGATCTCCCACCTTAACGACGTTAAGACTGTCGTAAAGGTGGGGCACCCATTTACCCGGCTTTACGCCACCGTCCGCCCGCGCACATTGCTTACGTAGTCCGGGTCGCCCCATCGGCTCTGCGGAATGCCCTGCGCCACGTAACGAGCCTTGCGTTCCTCAGCGGTCACCTGCGCCCACTCGGCCTTGCCATGTTTGCCATCCGCGTCCAGCTTCACCTCGAGCAGACCGCCGGCCTGCCTGGCCACGTACTCATGAACCCGTCCGGCCTCGCCGTTATAAAGACGAAGCGTTTCGTTGTCCAGCATCTCCGGCGTAAAGGGCGCCAGCGTGACCTCCACCGCTGCCTTCCCAGCCGTTTTGCGATGCGCGTTGAAAGCACTCACCAACTCCTGAAACGCCGGGCTCGCGGCATAGGTGGTCAGGTAGTGCCGCGCGGCCTGCTGCTTCTGTTCAAAGAGCGCCAGCGCCGCCCGCAGGTTCGCCTGCCAGTGCCAGACTTCATCGTCCGTCGGCGCGGGGATGGTGATCTGGCCCAGGCCCACACCGCCCAGGTTGTCGCCGCTGAAGAGCGGATAGCCCGCACCCTCGCCCTTCGTCCCAAACTGCCGCAGGCCGGACTCCGCCATCATCAGCTTTAGCAGGAGCTCCGGCGCACCCTCCGCTCGCAGCAATGCCGCCGTAGGATTGGTGCCCAGCACCGGCACCTTTGCGGACGCCGTCGCCTGCTTGCCATCCACCGTCGCGGTCACATTCACGGTAAGCGTACCGCCGCGCACCGCCGTAAACGGTACGATGAACTCTGCCGCTTCCGTCATCGCACGCATGGCCGGATGCCGCGTGACCCGGCCCATGGCATGCGGCACGCCGGCCGGCTCCAGCTCCAGCGTCGCGGTCCACTCAAAGCGTTGGGGCGGCGTATGGCTGAAGAACTCGCAAACCGCCTTCACCGCCGGCATCTGCCCGTGCTGGTCGATCATGAACCGGGAGAGCGGCGGCTCAAAGCGGAGCTTGACAGCAGCCGGGCCGGCCTCGCCCTCGGCCCACACCCGCTCCAGCACAAGCTCATACAAACGCAGGTAACGCCGGCGAGCTTTCTGCCCGGAGGCACGGTGAAATCCGGGCCTTCGCTTCACCGCAGCTTCTCCGCCCCGCCCGGCCGCGTCCCCACCGGCGCGGTCGACTCACGCACCACAAACTCCGGCTCCAGCATGATCTCCTCGGATGGTTCCGAACTGTCCGCCGCCGCGATCGCCTCCAGCAGTTTGGCCGCCGCCACCTCGCCCATGCGGCGCAGCGGCTGGCGCACCGTGGTGAGCGCCGGATTCTGGAAGGCCGCGGCCTGGATGTCGTCAAAACCCACAACGGACACATCCTCCGGCACGCGCCGCCCGGCCTCCCGCAGCGCACGGATGGCTCCAATCGCCGAGATGTCGTTGAACGCCAGCAGCGCCGTAAACGCCTCGCCACGGGCCAGCAGCCTGCGGGCGGCCAGATACCCCGGCTCATGCGTCGGCAGGTCTTCTTCCAGCTGCGCCACCAGAGCCTCCGCAATGCGAAGGCCACGCCGCGCTGCCGCCGCCTGCACCGCATCCCATCGCACCGCCGAGTCGGCGCTGAAGCTCTGACCGCGGATCACGGCGATCCGGCGATGGCCCAGCTCCAGCAGATGATCCAGCGCCATCTCCACACCGCGCGCCTGATCCAGCAGCACATGGGTGCCGCGGCCCAGCGCATGAGCCGCGCCGGCGAACGGCTCCTGCGAGCTCGGGTGCAACACCTCGTCAGCCGTCCCGCTCTCTGCATTTCGCCGGCCCGCCACCGTCACCAGCGGCACCTTTGCCGTGCACGGGAATGTGGTGTCGATGGCCAGGATTCCATCCACCGCGCGATCGGTCATGCCGCGCTGCGAGCGGTGCATCACCTCCGCCGAGTGGTGGTGCGAGTTCAGCAAAAAGGCATACCCGGCCGGCAGCAGCACCTTCTCCACACCCGCCAGCACAGCGGTAATGTAACCCTCGGAAAGCTCCGGCACCAGCACACCCGCCGTCATGGACCGGCCCTGCCGCAGTGACCGCGCCAGCAGATTCGGCCGGTAGCCAAACTGCTCGGCCGCCGCCACAATGCGCTGCTGCGTTGCCTCCGGGATGGACCGCGCCGCCGGCGCGCCGCTCAGCACCCGCGAGATCGCCGCGGTAGAAAGCCCCAAATGCTCTGACAAGGTCGCCAGCGAAACCGTTACCTGCTTTACGCGGGTGGACGTCCGCGGCGTGAGTTCATTCGCTCTGCGCGAAGGAGTCTTCGTGTCGGGCATCGCTGCATTCTTGCGAGGGGGGATCGTCATCGCGGGGCTCGATAAGGAGTGTTGCACAAATCTCGCGGTACACCGTCTCTTCCTGTTTCTGAGGGGTTGACAGCGGCATCGGCAAAGGAGCACATTCACCAGTGGCAATCGATTGCCCATCCCTATCTCGTTACAGGCAATCCAGGGCCCTTTCCAGGAGGCACCACATGCACCACCGTTCCGGCCAACTCCCAGGCACCAAAAGAACAGCCGCCAGCCGTAGGCCGGCCTCAACGCTGCTCCACCTCTCGGCCGCCGCCACCATGCTCTGCGCCACCGCCGCCTTCGGCCAGTTCCGCGCCTCCATCACCGGCACGGTCGCCGATCCCACGGGCGCGGTCATCCCCAACGCGACGGTCACCCTGGTCGACGTGGAGACCAACAAGACCCTGACCGCCACCAGCAATGCCAGCGGCGTCTACACCTTCAACGCGCTGCCGTCCGACCACTTCACCATCACGGCAAAAGCGCCGGGCTTCAACGACAAAATCATCCAGAACCTCACCATCACGCCGGAACAGGCCAACAACGTCGACATCGCGCTGGCAATTGGTGACAACAACACGAGCGTCACAGTCAACGGCGAAGACGTTCCGCCACTGGAAACCTCCACCGGCTCCATCAGCGGCACGATCACTGCCCAGGACATTCAGCACCTGCCTTCCGCGGGCCGCGACGTCTTCCAGCTGACGCAACTCACACCCGGCGTCTTCGGCGATGGCCAGCACGGCGCGGGCGGCGGTACCAACAGCCTGCCCGGGAACCAGGGACCAGGCGGCACCAGCAATACGGATGGCGTGTTTAAGACGGAGAACGGCCCGCAGGCTCAGTCCGCCGGCGGCCAGTATGAGACCAATAGCATCAACGTGGACGGCATCAGCACGGTTTCCGCGGTGTGGGGTGGCACGACCGTGATCACGCCCAACGAAGATTCCATCGACAACGTAAAGGTGACCAGCAACGGCTACGACGCCGAATTTGGCCGCTTCAGCGGTGCCAATACCCAAGTCACCACCAAGAGCGGTACGAACCAGTTTCATGGCAGCGCCTTTTTCCGCGTAGCGCGGCCAGGGTTGAATGCTTTCCAGCGCTACAACGGCCCCGGCACGTTGTCGCCCGTGACCCTCGATCCCGGCGTTGCGGATACAAACGTCAACCGTGCCGCGAAGCGTGGCCTGTTGCGCGACACTGCGCGTTACAACGACATTGGCGGCAGCTTCGGCGGTCCCATCCTCAAAAACCGCGTCTTCGCTTTCTTTGCCTATGAAACCATCCGGAACAGCACGGCTTCGACTAACAACGCCTGGTATGAGACGCCGGCCTTCGATCAAACCGTGACCGCCGCGGTCTACGCAGGATCCATCGCGAACCGTTATCTCACCTTCCCGGGCAACGGCATTGTCGGCGCGACCGCGATTTCCTCCACCTGCGCCATCGCCGGTCTCGCCGAGGGCCCAAACTGCCGCACGGTGAACGGCGGCATCGATATCGGTTCGCCGCTGCGCACAGCCCGCGGCACGCAGGATCCAACATACGTCTCCAGCACCACGCCCGGCATTGGTGGCGGCCTGGACGGCGTCCCCGACCTGGTTCAGTACCAGACCGCCACGCCCTCCTCACAAACGCAGGTGCAATACAACGGACGGCTCGACGGCGATGCCACACAGAAGGATCATCTCGCCTTTGCGATCTATTGGCAGCCTGCCAGCAATCACTTCATCAACGGCCCAGCCCGCGCCTACAACCAGTGGAACCACAACCAGATCAACGATGCGTTCTCCGTCATCTGGAATCACACCTTCTCGCCGAGCCTGCTGAATGAGGCGCGCGCCAATGCGGCAGGCTGGCGCTGGAATGAGGTCACGGACAATCCGCAGGCACCCTTTGGCCTGCCCGTCGGCAGTATTAACGGTCTGCCTAACATCGCACAGCAACCCTTCGGCGCTTCAGGTCCAAGCCACCTGAACCAGTGGACGTACGGCTACAAGGATGTGGCCACTAAAATCGTCAAGACCCATACAATCAAGTTCGGCGCGGATGTTACCCAACTGCACTACCTGCAGGATGCCGTGTATGCGGCCCGGCCCAGCTTCACCTTCTATAACATCTGGAACTTTCTCAATGATGCTCCATACAACGAGAGTGGCACCTTCAGCCGCTTCACCGGCATCCCGTTTTCCAATCGCTACGATATGCGCGAGTGGATTTATGGGGCCTTTGTGCAGGACGACTGGAAAGCTACCCAGAACCTGACGATCAATGTGGGTCTGCGTTACAACTACTTCGACGCGCTCTCCTCCAAGCAGGGCAATTTGCCCCACGCCGTGCTTGGTCAGGGTCCAGCGGCCTTTACCGGTCTTTCCCTGGTGCGCGGCGGCAATTCCTGGGTGCCTCAAAAAGGCAACGTCGGCCCGCAGATCGGCTTTGCCTATAACCCCGATTTCCTGAACAAGAAGTTTGTGATTCGCGGCGGTTATGGCCTGAATTACAACCAGGAAGAGATCGCGATTGCAGCCAATCAGTCCAATAGTCCCAACGATGCAGTCTCACCTTCTTTCAACAACAGCACACCGCTTGTTGCCGATCCCCGTATTCAATACAACATTCCGAGTGATTCCAAATCGCTCTTCGGCTATGCCTCCAATCCGAATACCATCACGAACTACGGCGCGAATGGTCTGCCTCTAAATGGGACATTCAACCTGACGACCGTACCGTATCACCTAAAAACTCAGCAGACGCACCACTACTCGCTGGAGATCCAGGGCGACCTCGGCCACAAGATGGTCGCTTCCGCCACCTACCAGGGCAGCATTGCGCACCACCTGATCTATCACCAGAATGCCTATCTTTACGGCCAGTATCACGGTGCCGCATTCAACCCGGCCAGCTCTTATATCGAAAGCTTCGGCGACAATGGCGGCTCAAACTACAACGCCTTGATTGCCGACCTGAAACATAACTTCGCTCACCAATTCTCAGTGGACGCCAGCTTTGTCTGGTCCAAGAGCATGGATGATAGCTCTGGCCCCTTCGAGATCGATCCATACACTTACAATCCGTACTTCAGTCGCGGACGCTCCGATTACAACGTGGGTAAGGCGCTCAAGATCTACGGGCAGTATGCGCCCAAGTTTTACTACGGCAGTAACTCCTTCGCCAGGATTGCTCTGAACGGCTTCAATATCAGCGGCATTTACAACCTGCACACCGGCTTTCCCTGGACGCCGACGCGCAATTACGGAACCAATGCCTACTACACGGGCAGCGGTTACGGCACGTTGCGTCCGACGGCTTATCTGGGCGGGGCGGGCCACAACACCGGCAACCAGGCCTTTGAATCCACCGGCCTAAGTCCAAATTACAGCCGCGGTGGAACCAGTTACTTCAGCACCTATGATCCCGCACAGATTACTGCGAGTTCCTCTGCTTTTCCGGCACCCATTACCTTCTTCCCAACCCCGGGCGTTGCACGGAACACACTGGATGGGCCACGCTATCAGGCACTGGACACAACGGTGACCAAAGCTTTCGGTATCCCCAATAAGTACCTTGGGGAGCGGACAGGCGTCGAGTTTCGGGTGGATGCTTTCAACGTTCTGAATAACACCAACTTAACCGGTCCTCAGGGTGACGTCACCAGCACATCTTTCGGCGTCGCCAGCGGCGGATTGGCCGGCCGCCAAGTGCAGATGCAGGCGCGGGTCAGCTTCTAAGCTGGATGTGCTGCCGTCCGAGGAGAGGCGACCGTAAGCCGGTCGCCTTTCCCGACTGATATCTTATTCCGAACAAATTCCAGAAGGATTCCAGGCAATGCGATTGCATTTTCGCTCACAATTCTCTGCGACCATGGCTGCAGCTCTGAGCGGTCTGGTGCTGGCATCCTCGATCGCGGCGCAGTCAGCACCCGAACGTATCACTATTGACGCTTCCGCCAAGACGACGCCCTTCCCTCATTTTTGGGAGCAGACCTTTGGCTCAGGGCGCGCAATTCTTTCTCTGCGCGAGAGCTACCGCAACGACCTGCGCACGGTAAAGCAGGCCACCGGCTTTCAGGCGATCCGCTTTCACGGCATCCTGATGGACGAAGTGGGCCTGTATGATCCGGGCCGCGTGACGCAAGACCCCGGCCTCGCCGCGCGCAAGGCCGCGGATGTCTCCCCATATAACTTCGTTTACATCAACGAGATTTACGACGGTCTGCTCGCCAACGGCGTGAAGCCCTTTGTCGAAATCAGCTTCATGCCGCGGCAGATGGCGGCCGATCCGAACATCAAGCAGGCCTTCTGGTACCAGCCCATCGTCTCGCCGCCCAAGGACTATGCGCAGTGGGACGCGATGATGAAGGCCTTTGCCGCGCACCTGATCGAGCGTTACGGCATCGAGGAGGTGAGCACGTGGCGCTTTGAAGTGTGGAACGAGCCCAACCTCGACTTCTGGGGCGGCAACCCGCGCCAGGCGACTTACTGGGAGTTATACGACCACACCGCGCGCGCTCTCAAGTCCGTCTCGCCCCGGCTGCAGGTGGGCGGCCCTTCGACGGCGCAGGCCGCGTGGGTTACGCCGTTTCTGCAGCATGTGAAAGCCGCCAAGGTGCCGGTGGATTTTGTCTCCACCCACGTCTACGCGAATGACACCGCCGACAACGTGATGGGCACGACGGAGAACATCCCGCGCGAGACAATGGTGGCGCGCGCCGTGGCAAAGGTGCACGGGGAAATCCTGCACTCGCCCTACCCGAAGCTGCCGCTCATCTTCAGCGAGTACAACGCCAGCTACTCCAACGAGCCGAATGTAACAGACTCGACCTTCATCGGGCCGTGGCTCGCCAACACGATCCGCCTGACGGACGGCATGGTGCAGGACATGGCGTACTGGTGCTTCTCCGACGTGTTTGAGGAGCAGGGCGTGAATCACACGCCGTTCTACGGCGGCTTCGGCCTGCTGGCGGCGGAAGGCATTCCCAAGCCGTCACTGAATGTCTTCCGCGCGCTGCACACGCTGGGCGACCGGCGCATCGCGGTCACCAGCACCTCCGCGCTGGCCACGGAAAGCAGGGACGCCGTCACGCTGGCACTGTGGAACTACACGCCCCCTGTGGGCGAGGGGCCCGCGTACACCACGCCGCCCGCATCGCTCGGCCCGGAGCACACCTTCACCGTGCACCTGGACCACATCGCCAAGAACGCCCGCGTGGAGTTGCTGCGCGTGGACCCAACCCACGGCAACGTGCTGGCCGCTTTTGACAGGATGGGCCGCCCCCCCGCCGACCTCTCGCGGCAGCAGGTAAAACAGCTGAAAGCCGCCGGTGCCATGGCGCCTGCGGAACAGACGCAACTGCAAAACGGCGACCTGACCCTCACCGTCCCAGCGCAGGGTCTGGCCGTCGTGCGCGTGGCGAGGTAAGCCATGATCGATCCATCTGACGATGATCTGGGTGCCCCACGTCTCGATTCTGAGACGTGGGTTCTACCGCCTGCACGATCCAATCTGCTGACTCGCCGCCATGCGCTCACGATGCTCACCGGGGCTGCCGCCTCTGTCCTCCTGCCTGGACGCAATGAAGCTCAGAGAGCCCGTCAGCCTGCAGTACCTCACCGCTTCATGCCCTTCCGCCTCAACCGCGCCGACGACGCCTTTCTGGACGACATGGAGCGGCGCGCCTGCCTCTATTTCGTGGAGCAGGCCGGTGCCGAGAGCGGCCAGGTGCTGGACCGTGCGGCCTTTTACGGCAACGGCGGCAAGATCGATCCGCGGCCCATGGCCAGCATCGCCGCCACGGGCTTCGGCCTGACGGCGCTCTGCATCGGCGACCGCCGCGGCTATCTCTCCCACGCCGCCGCGCGCGCACAGGTGCTGCGTACGCTCCGCTTCCATGCGGAAGACCTGCCGCATGAGCACGGCTTCTTCTACCACTTCAACGACGTGACCACCGGCAAGCCTTTCGCCTTTAGCGAGGTGTCTTCCATTGACACGGCGCTGCTGCTCTGCGGCGTGCTCACCGCGCGCGCCCACTTTGCGAGTGACCCGGAGATCGTGCGCCACGCCACCACCATTTACGAGCGCGTGGACTGGCCATGGATGCTGAACGGCGGCACGCTCTTCCGCATGGGCTGGAACCCGGAGCGCACCCTGAAGGGCAAGCCCGCCGCCGTTGCCGTGGGAGCAAACGGCAAACCTGTGCAGCCTGGCAAACCCGTCCCCGTCGCGCCAGACATCGTGCGCCCCGCCGCCTTTCTGGACGCCACCTGGAACCACTACTGCGAGCTCATGATGATTCCTCTGCTCGCTCTCGGCTCCTCCACCTTTCACGTGGACGCTGACGTTTGGTCCGCCTGGTCAAGGCCAGAGAAGACCTACGGCGGCATCACTTACATCACCGGCGACGACCCGCTCTTTACCCACCAGTACAGCCACGCCTGGTTCGACTTCCGCGGCAAGCGCGACGCCTTTACCGACTATTTCGATAATTCGATCAAGGCGACACGCGCGCACCGTGCCTTCTGTCTCGGCCTGGGTGCGCCCTATGCGGCCGATTATTGGGGCATCAGTGCCTCCGACTCGGCGACGGGCTACCAGGCCTGGGGCGGTCCGCCCGCACTCGGCCGCATTGACGGCAGCGTGGTGCCGAACGCGACGGCCGGCTCCCTGCCCTTTCTGCCCGCCGAATGCCTGGCCGTGCTGCGCCACCTGCACAGCCGCTATGCCGGAAAAGGCTGGAACCGCTACGGCTTTGCCGATGCCCTGAACCCGGAGAAGAACTGGTACGACGCCGACGTTCTCGGCATCGACCTCGGTATCGGCATGCTCATGGCAGAGAACCTGCGCAGTGGCTTCGTATGGCAAACCTTCGCGCGCAATCGCGAGGTGGGCACCGCCATGCAGCGGGCAGGCTTCCGCGCAGGCTAGGGGGTCGACAGTCGCTGACAGTTCATCTTTCGAATCCTGATTGAGAGCACTGCCTCAACGCGAATGCGTTTCCAGGTGAGTGTCCTCCCAAGCACTCTTACACTCTCCTTTCAGTGCGTATCACACCTTGAAGTGCCTACTTCCTGAAAGCGTTGCCTCTCTGTAGAGTCGCGAATACGGAGCCACGATGCGTACAAAACTGTTTTACGGCGCCTATGGCTGGCTTCTTTTTTCCGGCTTCCTCCACTTCGGAATCGATGTTGTTTCTCAGTACCTGAGACATAAACGGCCTCCCGGGCCTGAGGCCACCCTCTACTACGGCCTGAACACTTCATATGCGCTTGGACAGGCCGTCTTTGCAGGATTGGCACTGCTTCTGCTGCGAAGCGGCAGCCCATTGCTGGGCCAATGGCAAGCCTTGGCTCTCGGCTTTTTTGCAGCCGCGGCCTGGCTCGCCATTAGCAATCTTTTTATTGAGTATCCCCAACCCCGTATTGTGGCGGCAATCTTCGCTGTGCTGCTCGCCGCCGCGGCTTTCACTCACTAAAGGAGAAACACCGCGAAGCTGACCAACAACACCGTCCTAATTGCCGGCGGAACCAGGGGGTCTCGGTCTTGAACTGGCAAAGCAGCTCATCGTCAATCGGCAAAAGTAGTCCTGTAGGCGAAAAGGATCTGCTCCTTCCAAAGCTTTCCAGCTCCGGGAGAAGCAGATCCCTTGTTTACGTCTCTTCAAACAAGAGATTTTGCTGGCCAGACTATTGAGCTGCTGTTTGCAACAGGCCGGCCTGCGTTCCGTTTAGATACGGAGCGAAGGCCGGAGATGTTTTTACGTCGAAACGGTCGAGCATCATGACTTTGTTCCAAACCTTTACAAAGTCCTTTACAAAGCGTCCATGCCCGTCGCTGCCGGCGTAGACCTCGCAGACAGACCGCAGCTGCGCGTTTGACCCGAAGATCAGGTCGCAGCGGGTCGCCTGGTATTTGGGTTGGCCTGTTGACCGGTCGTTCAGTGAAAACGCCATACCCTTCTCATCGTTCTTTTTCCACTCGTATTCCGTGCTGGTGAGGGTGGTAAAAAAGTCGTTGCTGAGTACGCCCACCCGGTTGGTGAAAACGCCGTGGCTGGCGTTGTCATAGTTGGTGCCCAGCACGCGCAGCCCGCCGGCCAGCGCAACCCACTCGGGCGCGGTGAGCGCCAGCAGGTTTGCCTTGTCAAAGAACATCTCCTCGGGGGAAACGCGGCCCTGGGTGATCTCCTCGTAGTTGTCCGCCACATAGTTGCGGAAGCCGTCGACCACCGGCCGCAGCCACTCGAAACTCTCAGCGTCGGTCAGTTCCTGTGTCGTGTCCATGCGGCCCGGGGTAAAGGGCACCGCTGTTTGCACACCTGCGTCCGCCGCGGCCTTTTCAACCGCTGCGCAACCGGCAAGCACGATCAGATCGGCGAGCGAAACCTTCTTCCCGCCGCCATGGCCGCCGTTTTGGCCGCCGTTGAACTTGGCCATCAGCTCCCGCAGCTTTTCGATCACGGGCAGCGTGCGGCGATTTACCACCCAATCCTTCTGTGGAGCGAGCGCCAGGCGTGCACCGTTCGCGCCGCCACGCTTGTCGCTGTGGCGGTGCGCACCGGCAGCCGAGAAGGCGGTGAAGACCAGATCCGAAACAGAGATCCCGGTGGCCAGAATCTGCTGCTTGAGCGAGGCAATGTCGTTCGCGTCAATCAGCTCATGATCCACCGGCGGAATCGGGTCCTGCCAGATCAGGCCGTCCTCGATCTTGACCTCGGGGCCAAGATAGCGCTCCTTGGGTCCCATGTCGCGATGGGTCAGCTTGTACCAGGCCTTTGAGAAAGCCAGCGTGAAGTAGTCGAAGTCAGAGAGAAACTTTTCGCAAACCTTGCGGTAATCCGGGTCGGTTTTGAGCGCAATGTCGGTCGTCATCATCATCAGGTCATTCATCTGGCCCGGGATATGCGCGTCCGGCGTCTTGGGCGCCTGTGGATCGATGGGCGTCCATTGCAGGGAACCGGCCGGGCTTTTTGTCTGCTTCCACTCGAACTTGAAGAGGTTTTCCAGGTAGCTGTTGTCCCACTGCGTCGGATTCTGTGTCCAGCTGCCCTCAATGCCGTTGGTCATGGTGAATTCCGAGTGGCCGGTGCCTCTGGGGTTATGCCAGCCGAGCCCCATCGCCTCAACGGGCGCAATCTCCGGCGGAGCGCCGATCTCTTTCGCCGGCACCATGCCGTGGCTCTTGCCAAAGGCGTGGCCGCCGGCGATCAGCGCCACCGTTTCCTCATCGTTCATCGCCATGCGGGCAAAGGTGATGCGGATGTCGCGCGCCGAACCCATCGGATCGCCGTTGGCATAAGGGCCTTCAGGGTTCACATAGATCAGCGCCTGGTGTGAGGCGCCCAGCGGATTCTCCAGGTCATAGTCCGCATCGCCGTTTTGGCCGCGCCAGCGCTTGTCGCGGGTCACCATGCTGTCAAACGATTCGACCTTGGCCGGTTCCCAGACTTCGGGCCCCAAATAGCTGCTGTTGTCCGCCTCATTGGCATCGCGCCGGCCGCCGCCGAAGCCATAGGTGGGAAAGCCCATGATTTCCAGCGCGCAGTTGCCGGTCAGAATCATCAGATCTGCCCAGGAGAGCGCGTTGCCGTACTTCTGCTTGATGGGCCACAGCAGGCGGCGCGACTTGTCGGTGTTGCCGTTGTCCCACCAGCTGCTGATCGGCGCAAAACGCTGCAGTCCCTGGCCCGCTCCACCGCGGCCATCGGCAATGCGGTAGGTGCCGGCGGAGTGCCACGCCATGCGGATCATCTGCGGGCCATAGTTGCCGTAGTCAGAGGGCCACCAGCTGACCGACGTGGTGAGAAAGTGATTGATGTCGCCCTTCAACTGCGCAAAATCGATCTTCGCGAACTCCGCGGCATAGTCGAAATCGGGCCCAAGCGGGTCGGCGAGTGGGCCGTTCTGGTGCAGCAATTCCACCCGCAGGCGAGCCGGATACCAGTTCTCCAAAGTCGGCGGCGTGCCCAGAGCACCACCGATACGATCTCCACCAAAGGGACACTTACCTTCCAACGGGTTCATGAGTACCACCTTTCCACACTTATGGTAACTGCTGTTAAAGAGTAAAGGCTATCGTTTAAAGGATTCCCGCTTATCTGCCGAAGGCGACCGGGGCGAGCTATCGCTTCCGTTTTGAGTAGAGGACGGAAAGGTGCAGCCGTTGCGCTTTTGAACTAGGACGATGTGTTGTGGAGATAAGTCTTTGTGATCCGGATTTATTCACTGCGTCTTCAAGTGAGGCATCCGGCACGTCCCGCCATAGATAGCCGGCCGGGCATACTTCCTGCACTTATCCCGGGTCCTTGCCTTTGGCTGTCCTCCTGGCGGCAAGCCGCGCCGCGGTTGCCAGCTGCGGTAAGGTGAGACTGGCATGCTACCTGACCGCATTGTTCCGGTTTTCGATCAGCGGGCCGATCCGCAGTCCTGGTCGAACCGCATGAAGCGGGGCGAGTCTGCGGCCATGCTGACCGATGCCCGCAGCGGCTCGCCCTGCGATGAGGCGGGCATGCCGGTGATGGATGTGAACCGGGCACCGTGTTACATCTTTTCCGATCTGGCCAGCGCGAACGCCTGGTGCGTGGCGCTGGTACAGGCCATGCCGGAGATTCGCTGCCGCGTGTATGACGCAGATGGCCTGGCCAAGCCGCCTGCCGCCGAGCACTCCGCGCCGCAGTATGTGCGGCGCGACCCGCTGAACCGCAAGGTGAGCCGGCGCGCGGGCATCGGTCTGCTCGCCGCAGGCCTGCTGCTCTGCCTCATCGAGTGGCTGTCGGGCTTCCGGCTCTCATGGGCGGCCATGCTGGGCATGCGGCTGTGGCCTGCCGGGCTGGTGCTGCTGGTGGCGGAGGCCGCTTTTCTGGCGGAAGACGCGCGCAAGCGACGCAAGGCGCGGCAGGCGGCTGCCAACGGCAACAAGGACGCAACCGGGTGATGGCGCCTGTACCGGCACTGCTGGATGCTTCGCGCTTCCTCCTGCAACTTGTGGCGGTGCTGATGGCCACCTGGAGCTGTGGCCGCGTGGCGCGATGGCTGCGCCAGCCCGCTGTGGTGGGGGAGATCGCCGGCGGCCTTCTGCTCGGGCCCACCTGCTTTGGCGACTGGCTTCCCGATGCTGCGGCGTGGCTCTTTCCACCCGGTCATCTGCGCGGGCTGGAGTGGGTAAGCAACGCGGGTCTGGTGCTGTTCCTCTTCGGGCTGGGCGCGGAGATGCACCTGCCCGCCCTGGCACGTTCCCGGCGGATCCTGCTGGGGACCGCCGCCGGCAGTGTGGCGCTGCCGCTGGTGTGCGGCGTGGCTCTGGCAGCTGCGCTGATGCCTCGCCATGCGCACCCGGGCATGCGCTTCTGGCCCTTCGCGCTTTTTGTCGGAACCGCGATGAGCGTCACGGCGCTGCCAGTGCTGGGCCGCATCCTGCAGGACCGCGCGGCGGCGGGCAGGCCGGTGCGCCTGGCCGTCGCGCGGCTCGCGCTGGGTGTGGCCGCGCGGAACGACGCGGCCGCCTGGCTGCTGCTCTTGCTGGCGCTGAGCCTGGCCCGGCCGGGCGCTGGGTTGAGCGGCTTCGCAACGCACCTGCTCCTGTTTTTACTGCTGCTGTCCGTGCTGGTCTTTGCCGTGCGACCGCTCTTTACACGGGCCGTGAAAGACGGCCGCATGCCATGGGCCCTGGTGCTGTCCTGCTGCGTCCTGCTTGCCTTTGGCAGCGCAGCATTTACAGACCGGCTGGGTCTGCACGCCTTCTCCGGCGCGGTGCTTGCAGGCGTTTGCGCGCCGCGGGCCATGGTGGGCGGCCGGGCGCTGGCGGAACGGTTTCAGCAGACGCTGGGCCCGGGCATCGGCATTGCCCTCCCAGTCTTCTTCGCGCTCACCGGCCTGCGCACTCGCCTTGACCTGCACGGCTCCGGCAGCCTGTGGCTCCTGGCGATCCTGGCAACAGCCGTGGGGAGCAAGGTCTCCGCTGGAATCCTCGGCGCGCGCGCCGGCGGCCTGCCCTGGCGCTGGGCCCTGGAGACCGGGGTGCTGCTCAACACGCGCGGCCTGGTGGAGCTGGTGGTGCTGAACGTGGGCCGGCAGGCCGGTGTGCTGGACTCCGCGCTCTTTGCCATGCTGGTGACCATGGCCCTGTTCACGACGGCGATGACGGTGCCGCTGCTGAACCTGCTGCGCCCGCGCGATGCTTCGCCTTCGGCAGCATAATCAGAACGCTCTACGAGCGCCGCCGGTACAAAATGGAGAAGGTATATCCCTCGTTTGCGGGATACAGAGCGTTCACTGTCTTCAACCGCAGGGCCAGCGCCGCGGGCACCAGCAGCGGGTACTCGCGCTCGCGCAGGTCGGCGTAGTCGAAATCCAGATAAAGCGAGAGCAGATAAATCGCTACGGCGTCGGCAAAGGCGGCACTGCGGTAGTCTTCACGCGCCTTCTGCTTGGTCACGGGGTCGGTCAGCTCTGACAGGCGCGGCCCGCCACGCGGCGTTGTTTCCGGCGGTGCGCCATAGCCCTGTACGCGGTGTTCCCAGGCGTCAATGGAGGTTTCGCCGCGTGCCTGCTCGCGGATCTGCTGATCCAGCAGCTCCGTAAACTTCTCCGGAATCCCCGCAATGTCGACCAGGTCATGCGCCACGTTGATGAACAGCTCAAAGGCCAGTGCAAAACGGTCACTGTGCAGCTGCGTTGAGAGGAAGACGTACTCCGCGCCGGCGACGGTGCTGTTGCGATGGCAGACGGCCTTGTCCGTCAGCGCGGCGGTTGCCACTGGGGCGATGAGCGTGCGGTCACCCGCCTGGGACGCGGCATCCGCCGCATCGTCACCGGCCAGCCGCGCACCGGAGAGTGCCAGCGGCACAAAGGCAGACGGGCGGCCCGCCAGCACGCGCGCGATCGCCGCCGGCACGGTTCCCGCCAGCCGTGAAATCTCGGAAGCGGAGGTATGCGGCGCATCCAGCCGGCCCAGCGTGGCGTAGTGCAAACCAGTGGCCGCTGTTTGCCGCCGTAGTTGCAGAGCTGCAGCCTCCGCGCTCAGTAATCCGGTTTGGAGGAGGTCAGGCACGCCAAAGCGTATTCTAATGGAAGTGGGCCAGAACACTTCGGCCTTTGCGGCGGCGCCGCCTAACATCATGCCAGGAACACGCATCATCCAGCCCGATTACACCGGTCCCCGCCTCTTTGGCGCGCCCATCGGCGACTTTTCCGCCTTTCAAACAGTGCTGGTCACGGTGGCCGTTGGCGCGGCCGCGTTCTTTGCCGGCACATTTGCCGGCATTCTGGGCCTGGCCGTGCTGGGCATTGCACGCCACCACATGCTCGACTTTTCCCTCAGCTATCGCTGGATCGGGCTGCCCTTTGGCGTGCTGACGATGTTCGTAACGGGGCTCTACCTCGGCAGCATCCTGATCCGCCGCGTCACCCGGCGGTAAAACGGTGCTGCTTCCGCCTGCTTACGAATTGCTGTCATCAAAGGAGCCGCCGTCGTCTCCCCCGAAGCCGCTATCGCCTGAATCGAAATCACTGCCGGTGTCGAATCCGTTGCCGGAATCGCTATTGTCCGAGAGATTGTCGCCATCCGTATCGGCCAGGCCATAGCCGCCCGTGCCGGAGTAGCCGCCCGTGCCGGAGTCGCCGCCCGTGCCGGAGTCGCCCAGGAAATTCGACCCGCCCCGGCGGTCCTCAATGTCCGAGCTCAAGCCGCTGCCGGCATCGGCCTGCTGCGTGACTGCGTCATGAAAGGCACTGTCACCGCCGCTGCTGTCACCCGGATTGCCGGTGTCTGTAAATCCGCGGCTGTCGCCCAGCACATCGCGGTCTGAGCCGTATCCGGCGGCATGGCCAAATCCATGCATCATGCCTTCCAGTCCCTGCGTCAGCAGCTCCCCGGCGGCCACGCCCGCAGCCACCTGCATGGCGCCCTGCAGGAAACCGCCACCGCCAAAGCCGCCGCCGCCCATCATACCTCCGCCAGAGGGCGCATACCCATAGCCAGGCTGCCCATAGGCGGGCTGGCCATAGCCGTAGCCCTGAGGTGCATATTGCGGGGGAGGATAGGGCTGCCCCTGCGGCGGCATCGGCTGGCCGCCCTGGTAAACCGCTGAGCCATAACCCTGTCCCGGCTGCCCGGCAGGCTTCGCCGGGCGGTTTGGGTCCGGAGTGTGCGAACCGAAGATCTTTTCCAGAAAGCTGGGCTGGTGCTCCGTGGACCCGCCTGTTTGCTGCTGCAGCGCCTGCACCTGCTCACGTGCCTGCTGCAGTTGCGTTTGCGCCTGCTCCAGCGCGTAGCTCTGCACCAGCACCGTCTGGCACAGGATGTAAAGAGCGTTTGGATCGCCACCGAGACCGTTCTGGATTTCGCGCTGTGCTTCCGCATCCTTCGCCGTCTCCGGCGCGTTCTTTACGCGGCCAATCAAGCCGTCCAGCAACTGCTGTTCCTGTGATGTCATCGTCGTTCACTCCTCCGCACGTTGACTTCACGTGACCCGCCCGCTGTAGAGACGCTGGAAGTGAAGCAACGTTTGCCCGCGTTCGTGCTGCTGCCTAAGACAACGTTTTTACGCCGGCAGCAGCAGCATCGCTCCCCAATTCAGGCCAGCTCCAAAGGCGCTCAACACCACCGGTCCGCCGGGAGCCGGATGAGGTCGAAGATACTCCTCCAGCGCAATCAGCAAGGAAGCTGACGAGGTGTTCCCGTACCTCTGAATGTTCGTGAAAAAACGGTCAGCCGGCAGCTTCAAGCTACCCGCCACCTTCAGCAGCAGGTTCAGGTTGGCCTGGTGCAGCACGTATTGCTCCACAGCTTCCGCCGCAATGCCGTTGCGCCGCAGCAGCTCCGTGATGGCCGCGGGCAGCTTGCGAGAGGCGCGCAGGATCACCGAGCCGCCCTCCATGTGCAGCTGCTCGCCCTCCATGTAGAGCACGTCGGCACCGCTGCCATCCGTGTAAAGCACCGCGTCCGCCAGGCGCATCTGCGGGGAAGGTGGCCTGGACCCGGAACTGTCGACCGGCATCGTCTCCGCCGGTTTCGTGGGATCGATCAAGCACGCACCGGCTCCGTCTCCAAAGAGGATGGCCGTATTCACCCCTGCGGGCGTGCGCTCTATGCGGCGGCTCATGATTTCCGTCCCAATCACCAGCACCTTGCCCACGTGCGGCGCGAAACGCATCGCCATCGTCATCGCAATCAGTGACCCGGCGCTTGCCACGGGGATGTCCAGCGCGGGCGTTGAGTTCAGTCCCAGCCGGGCCGCCACCGTGCTGGCCGGGCCGGGGCAAAATCGCTCGGCTGAGCCGCTGCTCACCAGAATCATGCCCACTTCGGCCGGCGTGATCTCCGTGCGCTGGAGGCAGTCCTGCGCCGCCAGCACGGCCAGGTCCGCCGTGCTCTGCCCATCCGCGGCATACCGGCGCTGCTCAATGCCACTGACGGAGCGGATCCACTCCGCCGGCTGGCCCACCAGCGCGGCAAGCTCGCTGTTGTCCACGATCCGCTCGGGCAGGTAACAGCCAGTCGCACGCAGAAAGCTCATGCGGCTATCTTTTCATTCCTGTCTTGCCCGGGGTAAAGCTTTTCCGGGGGAACGTACTGCGACTTTCGTTCCAGTGTCCGCAGGCGCGGGCGCGGATACACTCAGGCCAATCCTTCGGCGGTCCGGCCGTCGCGATGAGCTCTCCTGCCCAGGCGTTCCCAATTTCCGCGCTCAACGCGGAAACGGCAAACGCTCCGAGTTAGAGGCTCGGAGCGTTCGTGCGTCGAAGGAGGTGAGATGCCCATGCGGCCAATTCTGGTCAAATGGGGCAAGTTTCGGTTGCAGATACCTACTGAAGTAGTGATCTATCTGCTGCTGAGAGCGCTCAGCCATTTGTAACTCGAATGGACTTGGCTGTTTCACAAACCCGTTCCCCTCGCCCCGGAAAAGCGGGGGACGGCCTTTCCGCTCAGGAACGTCTTCCCGTGCGGAATGTTCCTAGTGTGATGCAGGACGGCTAGCCTTTGCAAGAGTTTTCTCGACCGCCAGCGCCGGATTTCCCTCCAAGAGAGGACCGGTGCTACTCCGCCTTGGCCGCCAGATAGCTGTCGACCTTGTCAATCGTGTCGAACTTGCGCGCTGAAAGATCGCTGTCCGGGATGGAGACGCCGAACTCCGACTCAAGCCCGCTCACAAAATCGGGCAATGCGAAGCTGTCCAGCAGCCCGGAAGAGAACAGGGATTCGTCCTCCTCCGGCGTGATTTGCTTGCCCGCTACCGCCTGCAACACTTTTAGGATCCCCGGCTTCCTGTCCACAGCATTCTCCTTCTTCAAAAGTTTCTGATCCACGGCAGCCATTGTGATGCAGAAACGCTCAGAGCTTGCCATCGAGCGGCGTTTCTACGGCACATAGCCGCTGTAGGCCGAGAGCAGATCCGCCACCAGCGCATCGGCCAGCGCCCGGTAGCCCGGACCCGTCAAGTGGGTGTGGTCCGGCTGGGCATAACCCGCCGCCACCCAGCGGCCCACTGAGCCAAAACCACCCTGCCGCGCGCGCCAGTCCCAGAAAGCGCAGTCGTGCGTCCGGCAGACCTCACGCTGTGCGTTCAGGATGCGGTCGGTTCCGCTGTAGGGTGCATAGTACCGGTGTGCAATGCGGTGGGCGCGGCGGCCACGGCCCACCACGGTGTACGTTGTCGAGCCGATGGAGCGGTCACCCGGCCCAAGCACCAGAATGGACGCTTCCGGAGCGGTGCGGTGCAGCATGTCAATGAGCCGCGCAAAGGTAGCGCGGTATTCCTCGCCGCCCCAGCGCGCGGCAGCTTCGTTGGTTCCATAGGCCAGCACGATCAATTGGGGCGCGGCGGCGGCCATGTATCCCTGGAAAAGCCGCTGGTTCCAGCGCAGCAGCAGTGGCGCTTCCGCGCCATTTATGCCGATGGACTCCCACGTGATGCCGGGCTGCAGAGCGACCGTCCCTAGCAGCCGGACAGGCCCACCCCCCTGCGAGGTGAAGCTGAAGTGGTGTGACCCTGCCGGGCAGTCATAGTGGAGCGCGCCAAGGGCAGGGCTGCTTCCATCCGCGGAGTTCTCCGGCGCGTTCAACTGGGCCGTAGTGTCGGTCGTCTCCGCGGGCTCCGGCAGAGTGGGAGCCGTGTTGGAGGGCGCGGTGGCTGGAATGCTCGTGGACGCGCCCATACCTGCGGCTCCGTAAAGCACCGGGCCGCCGGTGCCGGCAGTCGACACCGTTTCCACGGCAAAACCGTTGTCGGCAAACTGAAAGCTGCCGCCCCCCGCCTGCCGTAGATAGTGCACCTCCAGCTTCAGGCAGGGTGCATCCAGTGAAGCGGCGTCACCGGCTCGCTCCGACTGAATCGCGACGCCGCCCAGTCCGAGCAGGCCGTCACCCAGTTGAGTGAAGTGCGTGCCCAGCGTGGTCCAGGACCCGCTCTGGCCGCGTCCCGAACCCAGAATGCGATAGCCGGCGAACGGGTGCCCCGCGTAGGAGAAGCCCACGCCGCCATCGCCGAAGCGGTTCTGCATGCGTGCGCGCGCCTGGCCGGTGAACATGTCTGCAGCGGTGTGCGAGTCGCCCCACTGCAGGATGCGAACGGGCTGGTCACCCGGTGACTGCTCCCTCTGCTGCAACGCAGCAAAGAATTTTCGCAAAGCCTGGGGAAACTGCAGCGCCGTTCCACCCTGGGCAAGCATTTGCGCGATGGGATTGCTGGAAAGCAGCGGCGAGGTGGTGCGCGCCTCGGCCGCGGCGGAAAGGTCCTCCGCGGAACTTTGCGGAAGGGAGGAATCCTCATCCCCGGCGCGCTGGGGGGCCTGGGTCCGGGGTGCCGTCGCCTGAGGCACCGTTGCTCTGGGAACCGACGCCTGGGGCGGCGCTGCCTGGGCCATTGTTGCCTGGGGTGCCGGGGAAAGGAGTGGCCGCGCAGTGGGAGCCGTCGATGACACTGGCCCTAGAGCAGTTCTCTTCGCGATGCTCGCCGCCGGCAGCTGCAGGGGCGTTTGCGGCCGCAGGGGCGGGCTGAATGCCTGGAATGGCGAATTTCCGGCGTGCCGGGAACCGCTCGTACTTCTGGCAGCGGTTGAAACTGAGCCTGGCCGGCCACGGTGAGAAGCAGAGCTCGTCCCTGCCGAACTGTTCCGGCCTTTCGCGGGCTCTGCGGCGGAGTGTTTTCCGGAACGTGTTCCGGGCGGACGCGATCGTGCCGCGGGCGCATGAGTGGAACGGGGTCGAGCCGGCTTTGAGCTTTGCAGGTGGAAGGCGGCATGCCGGGCACCCTCTGCCCAGAGCGACCCCGCGGCCAGAACCGGACACAGCAGCAACAAAGATATCCGAGTCAGTTGCAGCGCTCACACCCCTCCGTAGCTTAGACGATTCAGTTCCGGAGAGCAGCCGGATTTGACCCTGCACAAAGGTTTTTCCACGGCCCGGTTGCGGAGCGGCATACCTTTCTCCTAAGTTTCGCTTCCGTCCCGCATCTTGCACAGCCGGCAGCACTCGCTGAAGCGAACATATAGCGAAGAGACTTCACGTATTCCTTTCACTTTCACCGCCATCCCTATCGAAAGGTAAGTGCTTGTAAACAGGACTCCTAGCTTTCCCGTTTTGGGACTTTTCACCATTGACACCGGCACCGTCGCTGGTTATCTTCGGTGAACTTCTCAAACATGCCGAGGGGGCAGCGAGAGTGACTGGTTTTCCACAGATGTTTCAGGCGCCGGCGGTGATCTCTAACCGCCGCCAGGCTGACCCGCCGCGGAGACACTGGCCGGAGCTGCCCATGCATTCACGGATACGGGACGGGCACACTGCAAAGGCCAGGAGAGCCTTCGCCACGGACACGATCCACAGCAGCCGGGAGCCGCATTCCCCGACGCAAGACGCGGCCAACCCGGACGTAGAGCACTGGAGCAACACGTGAAGTATTTTCGAAGGGAATTAAAAGTATGCGAAGGGTGCGGAGGCCTATGGGTCCGCACCGGAACCGAAGCAGGGGTGTATTGCCGCCACTGCTGCCCGCTACTGGCCGATCTGCCCGGCCGGCGCAAATACAGCCCGGGCCGGCCATGCAAAGCGCGTGGAGGGTCCACGACGGCGCTGCACGTGGTTCACGCAGCCGCGCTGGAGAAGGAGGAAACGCCACGCGGGCGCTGCCGGCGAAACTCCATGCTGCCGACAGTGGAGCACGATGCAGAAGCGGACCGGTCAGCCGCCACTCGCCGTGCCGCCATGAGCCTGCACCAGGGCGGTCAGGCTACGTCCCAAAAGACGGTAGCGAGGGCGGAGGAAGTCTCTGCATCCGCAGCGGCGTTTCTGCCCGCAGCGGTCGAGATGCCCCGTTTGCTCTCGATTGTCCCCATGATCCATGCCGTGGCAGGAGGTGCCCGATGAAGCTGTTGACAATGCCAAGCCATAGAGAAAACACGAACGTTGCCAACTCTGACAGCACCTCCCATGCCGTGAGCCAGATATGGGCGACCGAGGGCAACCTGGCGCGGGCCGTGGTCGCCATACACGCCGAGGCGCACAGACCGGCCAATGCCCAGGCCGAGCTACCGCAGCGGCCCGCGCTCCGTGTGGTAATCACGCCGGAGACGGCCTTCTACCGCAAGTACACAGAGGCCATGCTGCGGAGGTATGCGGTGATGAAGCTGCAGAAAGGCCGCGTTCCCTCCCTGCTGGGGCGCGAACTCTTCCGCGGAAAGGTGACGAGTTGCCGCATCCACGGCTTTGACGACATGATCCACTACGTGCTGGATGTGGAGAGCTGCCTGAAGCTGCTGAACGCCGACCAGCAGAAGGTGGTTTTCCGGGTGGCAGTGCAGGAGTACACCTTGGGGGAAGCGGCGGCGATGCTGCGCTGGAGCCTGCGCTCGACCCAGCGCCGCTACAACGAGGCAATCGACGAACTGACCGCCATCTTTCAGAAGCGGAAGCTGATGGAGAGGACGCCAGGCCTGAAGCAGCAAAATCGCTGTCAAGAGGGAGAAGATGGGGGCGTGGCTGTAACTTACACTCCCGAATAGACTTGCGGGCGGAAAATAATTGGCAGGGTATTTATGCCCGGCTTGTTATTCTTAATAAGTGAGTCAGGAGAGCGGCAAGACGCTCTTCAACAAGTATCTCCAAAGCAAACGGAACGGGAGGCCTTCGGGTCTCCCGTTTTGCATTGCGGGTGTTTGCCAACTTCACTCACTTCAGAGGAGCCTTCATGCACTTCGGTTTTCCAAAGCGCGCCGGCAGCGCAGCGCCTCCTGCCATCAGGCCGCATCCAGCAGGAGTCCCTGGCTGGCGGCTTTTCAAGCTGTATACCTCGGCTCTTGGTTTAAGCACCGCGTTGGCGACCACAGTGGGCGTCCTGTTGCCGCTGGCGGTGTTGCCGGTGTCGGCGCAGGCGCAGCAGGCCGCCACGACCGCCATTACAGATACAGTGCTGCAGGCCAATGGCTCGCCCGCGCAGGGTGTGGTGCTGATCAGCTGGCCGGCGTTTACCGGGGCAAGCGGCGTTGCCATTCCGCAGGGCAGCACCTCTGTCACGCTGGGCGGCAATGGCTCGCTGAGTGTGCAGCTGGTACCCAATGCGGGCAGCACGCCGCTGGGCAGCTTTTACACGGTGGTGTACCACCTGAGCGATGGCACGGTAACGCGGGAGTACTGGTCAGTGCCCGCAAGCAGCGGTGCGGTCGCGCTGAGCGCGGTGCGCACGTCTGTGCTGCCGGCCTCGGTCGCGGTGCAAACCGTCTCCAAGCAGTATGTGGACACGGCGATTGCGCGAGCTGTGCAGGGTGGCGCGGTTGCAGGCGGCACAGTTGCAGCGGGGCCGGGGGCGGGGAACACCACGCCCTACGTTCAGAAGGCGGGCGACACGATGACCGGACCGCTGCAGCTTTCCGGTGATCCGGCCACCGGCCTGCAGGCCGCCGATAAAAGTTATGTGGACGGCAATGTGGCCGCGGCCCAGGCCGGCCTGAACCAGAAGGTGAGCAAGATACCCACGGGCACCCAGATCGTAACGCAGCCCGCCGGAACACAGCTGCGGACCAACCGGCTGAACGCAGAACTGTATGCGAGCCAGTTCTTTTCCAGCTTTGGCAATGACGGCATTGCCAACGCCTTCAACGCGCCGGAGTGCGGGGCAAATTGTCAGGTGATTGCCGAGCCGGATTACAACGGCAACGACTCACTTCCCGCCGGCAAGTTTGGCGCGCATCTTTCTGACCGGCGGCTGGGGCAGCTAAGCGAGACGTTTACCGGCCGGGAGGGTGGCGGCCTGCAGTATGGCACCAACATTGTGCGCACGGACGCGCAGCACCCGGCCACTGTAACCAGTACGCTGCAGACCACGGCGTTGCGGCTGCAGCAATCGGGCCTGCGGGGCGGCAACAATCTGTTTCCGGAGGGCGTCACCTCCGCGCTGCCGTACTTCAAAACGACCTATGGCACGCTGATCGAGCAGGCCGATAACTATGCGCAGGGACAGCACGTGATGGATACGCGCGTGACCAATTGTTACGGCGTGGGCGATTGCCTGATCCATGGTGATTTCATGAGCAGCTCGGGCGGCTTTCGCGATGCGGCCGACGAGGGCGCGCACCCGGCCGACCTGCAATACACCGAGGACACGCGCGTGCCACGGGGCAACTGCGGCACGGGCTGCACCACCGGTTCGCAATCACTGAAGGTGAACTTTACGAGCGGCGCGGGTACACAGGGAGATGGACGTTTTCTGGTCGATCTGGAGCCCTCAAAGGGCTACAGCGGCAATGCGCTGATTGGTGGTGACTCCGGTGGCTACCCGGCCGCGACGGCGGTTTTTACCGGCACCAGTTTTCCAGTGAGTACCTTCTTCAGCACGGCGGGGGCGGCGCTGCCGCAGAGCAACAATATGGCACCGGGAGCGGTGACGCTGCCGATTGCGACGGGCGGCGTGATTGCGGGCTTCAGCACCAACACGGCAAGCGCACCGGCCGGCAGCGGCACGGCCTGCGTGGCGGATGCCATCAGCGGCGGCACCGCGACCCCGGAAAACTATGAGATGGCCCCCTACACCGTGGTGGACGGCACGCACCTGAGACTGACTCTCTTGAAGCCGCATGCGACAGGCTCAGTGGTGGCCATGGGCGGATTGTGCGGCTACGGCCTGGAGCAGACAATTGACAGCTCCAACGGCTATCAGCAGGTGTTTCCGATTGTTGGGTCAAGCAGCGGAACGTCACTCTATGTGGCGTCTGGCCTGACATCGATTGTGGGGCGAAACTTCAGCACGAGCGGGTATCTGAATCTGCAGTTCCAGGTGACCTCAGTGGTGCGGTCGAACAATGTGGTGACGGTGAACATCACCAACACGGCCGCGGGCGACCTGACCGGCTTGCCGCTGACGTTGGCAGGTGTGGCGGACGCGAGCTTCAACGGGACGTTCAATATGTCGACCGTGGGGAGCGGCCAGTTCAGCTATCCGCAGACAGGGCCGAATGCGAGCTCCAGCGGCGGCACGCTGGTGATTGTGACAAGCGGCTACAACATCTACCCTATGGCGGAAGTGCTGGACGTTTACAACGACGCGACCGGCAACGTGGACGGCCAGATGACGCTGGCACCCAACACCGTGCCGTGGGCGGCGGGCGACCGCGTGACGCAGCCACACTACTTCCAGCAGCGTGTGGGCGCGGACGTGACGTACATCACGCAGTACACACCGCGGCCAAGCGCTTATCAGCCCGCCGGCATTTATTACCAGGGCAACAACGGCGGCGGGCTGCGCGGCTGGGTGATTGCCAACAACACGCCGGCGCAGAGCTACCTTGGCGATGGCGGCACGCATGTGCCTCCGGACTTTGCCTTCGGCAACAGCGGCGTCTGGAATACGACGGCCGACTTCCAGGCAGGCGAGCAGACGGCCTTCCGCATGCATTGCAACGGCCGCGGGTGCAGCCGCTTTGACAGCACGTATAACCTGTTTGCGCTGGACAACAGCGTGGGCGGCGGCTCTTACGACGCGGTCACATGGGCCCCGCAAACCAGCACCATGACGTGGAACATGCGCGGCGCGCAGTACAGCATGAGTCCCACGGCCATGACGGTGGGCACGCTGAATGTGACGAACCTGAATGCAAGCCACATCAGCGGCAGCACGGCGGCCACCAGCACGGCGCAGGGCTCGGTTCAGCTTGGACCGACGGCGACCAGCTTTATCCTGTCGAACGTGGCAAGCAGCGGCGCGGCCAGTGACATGACCGGGCTGGCACCGAGCGCGACGATTGACACGACAAACGCGGCAAATATCACCGGCGGCACGCTCGATCCGGCGCGTTTGCCGCCCGGCATCGGGGGTGGGTCGTGCGCTTCGACGATTGCGTTCAGCGCGGCACCAGCCATCGCGGTGAGCTGCAGCAATGCGCTGATCCACGTGCCGCTCACCGGCAACATGACCGGCATGAGCTTTACGGGATTGCAGGCGGGCCAACGTATCACGCTGGTCTTTCAGGTGGGCGGTACGGGTGGGTACACGGTGCAGTGGCCATCACAGGTGCATGGCGGATTTGCGACGAGCACCAGCAACACGTCGCCCTTCTATGCGCAGGCGGGCAAGTACTTTGTGCAGCAACTGGTGGTGGACGCCGATGGCGCAACGCTGCTGAATCCGGGGGCGGTGAATCAGTGAAAAGACGAGTGAATCGATTGCGAAGCAGAGTTCCTCTGAACATCTTCTGGGCAGCCATCTGGCTGCCCTTCTTTTTTGGCGCGGAGTTGATTCAAACACCCGTGACGCTGGCGCAGACGGGCGGTCTGCCCGCAGCGATGAGCGGCGATTGCACGACCTCCGCCGCAGGTGTGGTGACGTGCACGAAGAGCAACGGCGCCGCGCTGGCACCGAGCGCGACGACGGACACAACGAATGCCGCAAACATCGGCGCGGGTACGCTGCCTTCCGCGCGGCTGGCTGTGGGAACCGCGGGTACGCTGCCGGCCTACACGGTGGGCGGCCTGCTGCAACCGGCGGCCGCGGCACCCTTCAGCGCAAATGCAGGCCCGGTGAAGGCAGCGCCCTTCAGTGTGAGCGCGCAGAGCTCTGCGGGACCGGCGGTGCTGGGGCCGAGCGGCGGCGACACAAGCTTCCGCTATGCCAACATCGCCAATGGCGCTCGGCTGATTGCGGGCGGCAGCGTCTCACAGGTGAAGACGTTTGTGAACAGCGTGAGCGGTGTGAGCGCGCTGTATTTCGAGCTGTGGCGCGTGAACGGCTCCGGAACGTTCAGCCTGGTGGGCCGGTCACAAAACCTGCTGAGCGCGACGACAGCGGGCACGGCAAATACTTACACGCTGACGACGCCAATTGCGGCACGCGCGGGCGACTATCCGGCGATGTACCTGGAGGGCAGCTTCAGCGCGACGACGAATGTATTCTCCGCGCCGACGGGACTGGCTTCTTCGGTGTATCCGTCGTACAACGTGCGCAACGCGGGTATGACCTCGACGATGGACTTTGTCGGCGGTACGACGAGCGCGATTGCGCCGTATGTGAATTACGAGAACCCGATCGAGGTGTACCTGAGCGCAGGCCCGGTGGTGGCCTGGCTGGGGGATTCCAAGGCGGCAGGCACGCCCAGCAGCGGGGACTACCTGCAGGCGGGCGGATACAACGGAACGTGGGTTTTCCCCATGGCGCCGGTGCTGACGCCTTCGTCGACTGGCAGCGCGGCCGCGGTGGGCACGTCACTCATTGATGCAGGGAACCAGCCGTGCACTTACCTGCAGCGCACGCTGGGGTACAGCTGCGCGAACTTTGGCGCGCCGGGTGCCACGACGGCACAGCTGCTGAGCAATGTGCTGCCGGCCGCGCTGGCGGCCAAGCCCGCGGTGCTGGTGGTGAGTGGGACGGTGAACGACACGCTGAACGGCGTGACTTCCTCGGCATCGCTGAGCAATTTCCAGAGCATGTACACGCAGGCGGTTGCGGCGGGTGTGCAGCGGGTGGTCTTTACCGGCGTGGAACCGGCGACGCTGCCGAGCGATGCGCAGTGGAGCGTGGCCGAGAGCACCAATGCACAGCTGAAGAGCTACTGCCAGGCGCAGGCGAATTGCGTGTGGGCGGGTGATGCTGTGCAGAGCTCGCTGGGCCAGTTCCGCGCGACGGGGCCGGCGGGCAACACGCGCAACATTCAACCGGCCTATGTGGGCGACACGCTGGGGCTGCACTGGAACAACGCCGGAGCGCAGCAGATAGGGCAAATCGTGGCGAGTGCGGTTGAACCTCCCAGCATGCTGGGCAGCAACGTCGCGGTGGTACAGCAGACCGGCAGCCGCGTCCGCGCCGTGGTGCCTCTGGGGCCGGACGGCACGCTGGGCTGGCGCTGGCAGGACCCGCAGGATGTGCTGCGCGCCGATCCGCAGATGGTGGAAAACGCGCCTTCCACGCCGGGCAGCGGACTGCCCGGGCAACAGGCTGTGGGGTGCATCGCGTTTATGAGCGGCAAGGGCTATGTGCGCTGTGACGGCCAGCTGGCCTGGAACATGAGCAGCTCGACGCTGACCGCGCCGTCTGTTGCCGCGGCAAATGTGACCTCAACGAATGTGACAAGCTCAA
>CAXTRR010000013.1:67641-75856 GCA_964246795.1 uncultured Terriglobus sp.
TGCCAGCACCAACCAGTTGACCTTTCCCACGCAGACAACGCAGGCCTATGGCGTGAACTTTGGCGATGCGAATCTCTTCCGCAATGCTCCGGGCAGCCTGGGCATCTGGACGAATGTGAATGCGCCGTCGGTGGTGCAGTTGCGCAATTTCTCCAGCGGCTCCGGCGCGTACACCATGTACCAGGTGCAGAACGACCAGGGCTTTACGACGCAGTACCTGGTGACGGGATCGAACTGGTCGCCGGTGGGCATTTTTCAGCCAAACATGGCCTACTTCGGAGCGGACGCGACGCTGAGCGGCGGCTTTGTGCTGGGCCACGCCGGGCCGTACCCCATGAAGCTGATGTACAACGGCACGATCAAGGCGACGCTACAGAACGGGCTTTGCCTGGGCTGCACGGCCGATCCGGGCGCGGGCAATCTGGGCGTTGGGCATGTGATTGGATCGTCAGGCGCACCGTCCATCGCGGCGGGCAGCGCGGCGGCGAGTTGCAGTGTGAGCGGGACCGACCTGGCCTTTACGGTGAATTGCGCCACGGGCAGCGCGCCTGCCGCCGGGCCGCTGGCTACGGTGACCTTCGCGGGAGCCTATGGAAGTGCACCAAAATTTGCGGCTCCGGGCGCGGCGAATGCGGCAAGCGCGGGCGCGGCTTCATCGCTGTATGCGAGCACTTCCACCACGGCGCTGACACTCAGCACCGCCAACGCGCTTCCTGCTTCGACGAGCTTTGTATGGCACTTTGTTTTGGTGCAGTAGCGGGTACGGGTGCAGTAGTGGGTCCGGGTGCAGTAGCGGCGCGCATAGAAGCAGCGGCGGTCAGCTCCGGAGGCGGCAGGAAAAGAAGCGTGACCGCACGCGCTTCGCCAGTGTGCCGAGGCAAGGACGGGCGTTTTGTGCAGAAAGGAAAGCCTGCAGAGGTTCGGAGCGAAACGCAGATCATTCGCTCCGCTCAGGATGACAGTTCATCCGAATCACCCGCCACCTCCGTGGAAACATCACGTCTGCAAGCGATGCTGGAGACGCCGGATGGCTGCATCGAGCTCGCCGCGGAGCTGCTGAAAGTTCGCAGTAAACCGGGCGCGCTGGTGCCGCTGCTGGCGAATCGTGCTCAGGCTGCTTTTGAGCAGATCCATCGCCGCGAAAGTGTGGTGTTAAAGGCGCGGCAGATGGGCTTGAGCACATGGATCGCGGGCAGGTTTCTGCTGCGCACAATCCTGGTGCCTGGCACGGTGACAGTGCATGTGGCGCACACGCGGGAGGCGGCCACGGGTCTGTTCCGCATCGTGCAGCGCATGTGGGAGAACCTGCCCGATGCCCTGCGCGAAGGCGAGGCGAAACGTGGCCGCAACAATCGCGGCGAGATGAGCTTTCCGGCGCTCGATTCGGAGATTCGCATCGTGAGCGCGGCCGAGCCCAACGCCGGCCGCGGGCTGACGATGACCAACCTGCACTGCAGCGAAGTGAGCCGCTGGCAAGGCGACGCGGCCGAGACATTGGCGGGGCTGCGCGCCGCGCTGGCACCGGGCGGGGAGCTGGTGCTGGAGTCCACGCCCAATGGTGCATTCGGCTGCTTCTTTAACGAGTGGCAGAGCGCGCCGAGACGGGGCGCGGCGCGGCACTTTTTCCCGTGGTGGTGGGAGCGGAGCTACAGCGGCCTTTCCATTCCGTGCGCCGAGTGGACGGACGAGGAAGCAGCCCTGGCGGCGCTTGTGCTGGGCAGCGAAGGCGTGCCGCTGCAGCCGGAGCAAATCGGCTTCCGGCGAGCGCTGGCCGAGCAGTTTGGCGCGATGCGTGTGCAGGAGTTTGCTGAGGACGCGGTGAGCTGCTTCCGCGAGAGTGGGTCGTGCTTCTTTGAAACGGCATCCATCACAGAGCGGCTGAAGGAGCTTGTGCCTCCGATGGAGACGCGATGGCATGGGGCGCTGCGGATCTATCGCCCGGCAGTGAGCGGCAGGAGTTACGTGCTGGCGGCTGACCCGGCGGGTGGCAATCCGGATGGCGACTTCGCGGCGTTGCAGATTGTCGATTGCACCGATGGCGTGCAATGCGCGGAGATGCAGGCACGCGTGCGTCCACGAGAGTTAGCAAGGCGCATTGCCGAGTTGACCGTTGTGTATCGAGGCGCGCTGATTGCGGTGGAGCGCAACAGCCTCGGTGCGGCCGTGCTGGCGTATCTGGAGGATGAGTCCGCGCGGGCAGCGGTGCCACTGCGGATGTACGAGGCCGGCGACGGACAGCCCGGCTGGCTGACCGGCACGGCCTCGCGCGAGAGCATGCTGGCCCGGATGAGTGTTCTGCTGTCGACCACGCCGCGAGTATTTCGCAGCGCGCCGTTGCTGGAGGAGTGCCGCAGCTTTGTGCAGAAAGAAGGCGGCCGGACGGAAGCGGCGGCGGGCGCGCATGACGATCTGGTGATAGCCATGGCCATTGCGCAGGCGGTGCGGGCGGGCGCGGTCACGAGATCTCGCCACGGTACTCTGAATCGATGAGCGTGGTGCAAAGGTTCAGGGCGGCTGCTCGGTCAGAGAGCTATCATGACAGGCTGATCGAGATGGGGACGGAGTTTCTGCAGGAAGCAGCCGTGCTGGTGGCAGTTCTTGGCATTCTGGATGCAACCATCGCTCGCGGCACGCCCACGTTTCCTGTGCTGGCGTGGAGTCTCGGCATCGGGTTTATATTGTTTGTAGCCGCGTGTGTGCTTCAAGCGCTCCGCACTCGCGCTGAGTGAAAGAGGTCGATCGATGCTCGCAGGAACTATTGCAATCCTGATCCTGGCCGGGGGTATCTTCTCCATCGGTGCGTGGGCGGCGTTGACTGCTCCGTCTGCAAAGAGCCACAAATAGCGAACCGGGATCGAGGATCAATCTGCCCCGGCCATCGCCGGGGTTTGTAGTTTGAGGGGCAATGGCGGTTCTGGCGGTGCAGGCAATCCGGCGCATGCGGGGCGGGGCGCAGAGCCAGCTCATGCTGGGGGCCGATGGACGGCTGTGGGTAGTGAAGTTCCGCAACAATCCCCAGGGTGAGCGTGTGCTGGCCAATGAATTCCTGGCGACGCGCATGGCGGAGGCCGCAGGCCTGACCGTGCCCTCGACCGACCTGATCGATGTGAGCGCCTGGCTGGTGCAGAACAGCCCGGAGATGTGGGTCGACACCGGCAGGGGCGAGCGGGCGCGCTGCTCGGATGGGCTGCAGTTCGGATCGCAGTTTGTGGGCGGCCTGATGCCAGGCCAGGTGGTGGATTACCTGCCGGAGGAGATGCTGGGCGAGGTGCGCAACGTGGCCGAGTTCGCCGGCATGCTGGTGATCGACAAGTGGACCGGCAACTCCAACGGGCGGCAGGCGGTCTTCAGCCGCAAGCCTCGCGAGCGAAAATACCGCGCAACCTTTATCGACCAGGGTTTCTGCTTCCATGCGAACGAGTGGCGCTTTCCGGACTCGCCGCTGCGTGGTGTTTACCCGCGCAACCGCGTGTATGAGGGCGTGACTGGATGGGAGAGCTTTGAGCCGTGGCTGAGCCGGGTGGAGACCATGGACGAAGCTCTGCTCCTGCGCGTTGCCGAGCAGGTCCCGATAGAGTGGTACGGCGGAGACACGGCCCCGCTTGAGGCCCTGGTGGAGACGCTGCTGAGCCGCCGGAAGCACGTCCGCGAGCTGATTGCGAGCTTTCGCGATTCGGACCGGCAACCCTTCCCGAATTGGGGCAGTGCTAGGAGTTTCGCCGTGGCGGGACACTTTGGAGCAGCGGCGGGGGCGTCTGATGCGGTAGCGTCGAAGTATGTGATGTGAAGAAAGTAGGTAGTTGTGAGTAGGTAGTTCAGAGTGGCGGGATGCCGTCCCGAGTTTTAAGGATCATGCATGGTGCTGTCGGCCTGGTCTTTAGAATCATCTCTCAGGGATTCCAATCATCCGTTCCTATAACTAGCTCTCACGCAACTACTCTGAACGACCTACTATCTGCTACCGACTCTCCTGAAAGGAGCGCGCCATGCCCGACCGCATTCCCTGCGAGTTCTTCCTGCTGCGCTATGTGCCGGACGCGGTGAAAAACGAGTTCGTCAACATCGGCGTGCTGCTGCGGGAGGCAGGCCGCGCGGAAACGACGCGGGTGCGCTTTACCCGCGACTGGAGCCGGGTGCGCTGCATGGATCCGGACGCGGATACAGCGCTGCTGGAGGCGATGGAAGGCGAGCTCGCCCTTCGCATCCGTGACGCGGGCCTGGAGGGCAGGGGCAGTTCCAAGCCGGAGATGGAGCGGCTGGAAGAGTCGCTTTCCACCGGCGTGCAGATGTCGGAAGTGCGCGGCGCGCTGGCCGAATCGGTTCCCGCGGAGATGGAGCAATTGATGCGTCTGTATGTGGAACCCTTGCGCGAAAAAGCGGCGCGGCGCAAGAGCGGCCGGGCCTCCATCGCCGCGGGCATGCGCAACGAATTTGAGCGCGCCGGCGTGTGGGAACTGCTGCGCAAACGCATTCCGGCCGCGGAGTACACCCGGCCCGGCGACCCGCTGAGGATCGACTGCGGGTACAAGACGATGGGCGGTGCTCCCTCGGCTGTACGGCTCTTTCAGGCAGTCTCACTCGACGGCGATCTGGAAGCGGCCAAGGTGCTCTCCTACTCCGCCGCGCGATTGCGCGATGGCGTGCGGCGGGTAGAAAATGCCGCGCTCGACCTCCTGGCCATTGTGGAGCCGCTGCGCTCCACGGGTGGAAAGAACGGCCGCGGGGAAGACGACTTCGACGTGGAGGGCGAAGCCGCCGACCGCTATCGCTTCGGCGTGGAAACCATGGAGGAGGCCGACATTCGCGTGCTGACGGTAAAGGATCTGGGACGCCTGGCGGAGACCGCCAAACGGGAATTGCGCGTGTAAGTGTCCCTTGCGCAAAGCTGAAGAGAAAGGCGTGGCCACCCGGCCGCGCCTTTTGCGTTTGTCCAACCAACAACCCCAAGGAAAGAGAGGGCACTTGAACGGAATCGACCGGTTGCGAAGCTGGTTTCGGTCACCCCCGCCCGATAGCCGTGCACTGGAAGCCGGCGGCGATGGCACGGCCCGGCGCAAGACCCAGACGAACATGCGCAACGGCCTGCCCGCCGTGCTCACCCCATGGCAGCCGGGCTCGTTGAATGCCGCGGGCCTGCCAAAACCCACGCCGCAAAACCTGCGCCGCTTTGCCGAGCTGCCCTGTGTGCGCCGCGCGATCAACCTGACCAAGGACCGCATCGCTTGCATGGAGTGGCAGGTGCGGCTCAAACCTGGAGCCGAGCGCACCGCCGAAAAACTGGCTCTGCTGCCAGTGCTGCAGCGGAACTTTGAATCGCCCAACCCGCACGAGAGCTTTCGCACCTTTGCCGAGCAGGTGCTCGAAGACGTGGTCGTGGGCGGCTTTGGGGCGGCGGAGATCGAGGTCACCGGCGACCCTGCCGCGCCTTTCCGCCTTTGGCCGGTGGATGGCGCGAGCATCCAAATGGACGGCCGCTGGAACGGAGACCTGGACAGCCCGCGCTTTGTCCAGGTGGTCTCACGGCCGTTCATCGAGTCCGTTGCCGGCTTTGGCGGCGGTGGCCAACTGCCGGGCAGCTTGCAGCCGCTGCTGGACCGCGAGCTGCTTTACATCCGGCTGAACCCGCGCACCCACACGCCCTTCGGCCTGGGCCGTGTGGAGGTGGCCTTTGACACGGTAAACCAGTTTCTGCAGAGCAACCGTTATGCCGCACGGCTCGCCTCCAACGCGGTGGTGCAATACGCGTTGTGGATCGACGAGGCCACGCCCGCCGAACACGAACGGCTCCTGCGCTGGTGGCGCGACGAAGTGGAGGGCTCCGGCGAAGTGCCGGTGCTGAGCAGCGAAAGCAAGCCGGAGGTGCTGCGCTTTGGCGGCGGCACCGATGCCGACCTGCGGCTGCAATGGCAGGAATTTCTGCTGCGCATGGTTGCCAACGCCTTTGATTTGCCGCCCATGTTCCTCGGCCTGCATGGCGACGTGAACCGTTCGACGGCGGTCGAATTGAGCGAACAGGCGTTCCAAACAGCTGTGCTGCCGGTGGCTTCGCTTTTTGCGGAGCACCTGACCCGGGACGTTCTGGGCAAGGCACTGGAGCTGCACGACATCGAGTTCGTCTTCACGACCAAGGCGCGCGATGAGGTGCAGGAGGCGGCGCTGCAGATTCAACTTCTGCAGGCAGGCGTGCTGAGCGTGGATGAGGTTCGTACACTGCGCGGGCTGCCGGCGCGCGGCTAAGAAAAAGCAACAGCGTATGCAGGGGCGCAAAGTTTGCGCAAAGTTCGCGAAGGAGATTCTTTGCGTCCTTTGCGGGAAAACTTTGCGCCTTCGCGTACGTTTTGGCCCTTAAAGGAGGCAATTTGCGACTGGAAGCAATGGCGGTGGAATTCCCCACGGTGCACGGACATCCCAACCGCGTGCCCTTTGCCGGTGTGCTGACGCTGGTGGACGAAGCCAGCGACAAGGCACCGAATGGCGCGCGCGGTCACCGCGTTGTGTTAACGCGCGCCGCCGCGGAGGCCGCTCTGCCCAGCCTGCTGGGCATGGCGGTGGACTTCAAGGCCGGCTGGGACGGGCATGATGCCAAACAGAAGTGCGGCATCATTACCGGGGCGTCCATCGTGGGCAACGGCGTGCATGTGCGCGGCTATCTTTTCGCGCGGGATTTCAGCGAGATGATGACGGAGATGAAAGCACACGGGGACGACACCCTCGGCATGAGCTATGAGCTTGCCGATGCGCACGTGGAGGACATGCGTGCGGCCGAGTGGCGGCTTTCGAAGGTGACGTTCACCGGCGCGGCAATCCTGCTGCGAAGCAAAGCCGCGTATCGCTCCACGAGCTTTCGCGTGCTGCCGGAGAATGAGGCGCTGCAAGCCCTGGCTGCCGAAGGCCGGGCAAGCCGGATGCATGTGGTCCGCATGCCTGCAAGGAAGCGGGAGGCCCCTCGCCTGCCCAGGCGGCCACCCGTGGTGAGTATGTCACGGCCGGTGACATGTCGCTGAAGAAGGACCGGAAAGTGCGCCGAGTTCAACGCGGATACGCAGAGCAGAATCGCGTACGCTGCTGAACCTTTGTGTACATTGCGGACGCTCTTCAGGAATTTCGGAAGTACGAGTATTTCAGAAGGAGATGAGGATGACGGAAGCACAGGAATTACTGGCGGAGGTGGTGGCCGAGGTGGATGAGCCCTCCAGGACAGCGACGGAAGCTGCGCAGCTGGCCGAGTTTGACCGGCGGCTGCGTGAGTTGGAAGCGGCGGTCGGCGATTTGCGCACGGTGAGTGCGGTCGCCCTTACCAGGCCCGCCTCCGCCGGACGCAAGACGCTGCCGGCGCAAACCGAGATGCTGCTGAGCAAACACGGCGTGAGCGCGGAGGTGCAGGCGGCGAGTCTGGACGGTGCGCTAAGCAGCCTCAGCATCGAGCAGCGGATCGCGGTGAAAAGTCAGATGCTGCGCGCGGGCCTGCTGTAAAGCCATAACATCCCCTGTTCGGAGCGCCTGGCTTTGTCGGCTGATGGCAGCCGGTGCAACCCTTCCAGAACAGATTTTAAAAGGCGCGGCCCTATGCCGCGCCTTTCACATTTCACCTTTCAAACAGGAGAAAGCAACAGCATGAACAGCAACAACATGATGGCGCAATTCCGGGACATTCACGCCGCCGCCGACTACATTGGGCCTGGTGCGATCGAGGTCCCGCAGTATCAGACCGAGATCACCGACATCGTCCGGCGACGTGGTGTCTTCGGTCAGCGCATCAAGCAGGTACCGGCCACCGGTCACCCGTCGCGCTTCTTTGAGGAAACGGGTATTCCCGCGCCCTCGCTCGCGGCCGGCTTCGTAGACCCGCGCAATATCGTTCCATCAGTGGTCTCGCCCACCCGGGTGGAGCGCTCCGTTCCGTTGAAGGCCCTGGTGGCACAGCTGAACTACAACCTGTTCGACATGGAGCTTGGCGCGCAGCAGAGCCAGTTCGCCTATCTGCAGGCCAAGGACCTGCACGATACCGTGGAAGGCGTGATGCGCACGCATGACGTGGCCCTGTGGAACGGTACGGACACCAGCCTGAGCACGCCGACCACGGCGCAGTACTTTGGCGCGGCCGGGCAGATTGTGGGCGGCGGCAACACCGTCACCATCGGCGCAAATGCAAGCATCGTGGACGGTTTCAAGACCACTATCGCCATGATGGTGGCGAACAGCAACTATGCTGTGC
>CAXTRR010000014.1:0-10202 GCA_964246795.1 uncultured Terriglobus sp.
TGTGAATTTCCAACGGGTTGATACGGCCTGCCAAGGAAGCATGCATCCCACTTTGCAGAGGTTTATGTATGCGAATTTTGCGTTGTCTCTCTGTTGCGGCCCTCGCCGCGGTTGCTTCTGTAAGTATCGCTCAGACGGACAGTGGACAGTCCGGAAACCAGGGCACGGGTGCCCAGCAGGGTGCGGGCAACAGCCCAAACAACTCAAGCAATGGCGGAGCGTCGTCCAGCATGGGAACGGGCATGCACAAGCATCACAAACACCACAAACGCAATGCGGCACAGCAGGGACCGGACAGCTCTATGGGATCGGGAAGCTCTATGGGATCGGGAGGTTCCTCAACAGGCGCGGGCAGTTCCAGTGGCTCGGGCAGCACGGCAACGCCACCACCCCCGAAGTAGGGTGGACGCTTCAAGCAAAGAGGGCTGCAGCCTTGCGCTGCAGCCCTCTTTACCTTGCGGGGCGGGGTGGGCTCAAACGTTGAATTTGAAGAAGAGGATGTCGCCGTCCTTGACGGTGTACTCCTTGCCCTCTGAGCGAAGCAGGCCCTTCTCTTTGACTGCCTGCTCGCTGCCCAGGCGAAAGAGATCTTCACAGTTGTAGGCATCGGCCTTGATGAAGCCGCGCTCGAAGTCGGTGTGAATCACGCCCGCCGCGCCCGGTGCCTTGGTGCCCTGCTTGATCGTCCAGGCGCGAACTTCCTGCACGCCGGCGGTGAAGTAGGTGATGAGGCCAAGCAGTTTGTAAGCGGAATGAATGAGGCGGTCCAGACCCGGCTCGCTCAGGCCCATGTCGGCTAGAAACTCGTTCCTTTCGGCAGGCTCCAGCTGAGAGATCTCCGACTCCAGAGCTCCGCAGATGCGAACAGCCTGGCCACCTTCTTCGGCAGCACGTTGCTCAACTGCCGCGGTGTGGGCATTGCCGTCTTTCAGGCCGGCCTCGTCCACATTTGCGACGTAGAGGGTCGGCTTCATGGTGATGAGGTGCAGGTCACGCGTGAAAGGGCGTTCCTCATCGCTGAGCTCGGCGACGCGCGCGGGTTTGCCGGCGTTGAGCGCTTCCAGCACCTTGGTGAGTGCGCTGAATTCGAGCTTGACCTTGCTGTCCTGCGTGTTGCGGGCGAGCTTTTGGACTTTGTCATGGCGCTTGGTCACGGTGTCCAGGTCGGCCAGCATGAGTTCGGTGTTGATGACGTCAATGTCGGAAATGGGATCGACCTTGCCGGCGACGTGAATGACCTCCGGATCCTCAAAGCAGCGGACGATGTGCAGCGTGGCATCGGTGGAGCGGATGTTGGCGAGGAACTGATTGCCCAGACCCTCACCCTTGCTGGCACCGGCGACCAGGCCGGCAATGTCAACGAACTCCATAGTGGTGGGCACGATGCTATTCGGCTTGACCAGCGCGACGATCTCGTCGATGCGCTTGTCAGGCACGGGAACGATGCCGACGTTGGGCTCAATGGTGCAGAAAGGGTAGTTGGCCGCGACCGCCTGAATGGCGGTAAGTGCGCTGAAGATGGTGCTCTTGCCCACGTTGGGCAAGCCGACGATTCCGACGTTCAGAGGCATGCTGATCCTATTGTCGCAGGGCGGCAAGTACTCATAAAACTGTCTCCCACGCCAAGGGCCGGCCATGCTCAAGGGGCCTCTGACATTTATCTTGCCGGAAATTGCAAATAAGTGTAAGTGTCTTCGTGCTTCACGGAGGCTAGAATGCGCTTAGAGGATCATGCAGGCACGATGGCGGAGGTGCATGCGTTATCAGTCGACGAGTTCGTTGATGAACGAGGGAGAAACCATTTTCGAGAGTGGTTCGATCGACTCGATGGGAGTGCACGATCGCATGTTGAACGTCGTCTAAGGCAGATTCGACTAGGAAACACCTCGGACTCCAAAGGTGTCGGAGCTGGTGTCATCGAGTCCAGAATCAATACCGGACCTGGCTTTCGCCTCTATTACGGACGGGACGGTGCTACGCTGGTCATCTTGCTCGGCGGTGGCACAAAGCATCGGCAGGAGAAGGACATTGTTGAAGCTAAACGAAGATGGGAAGAGTACAAGTGGAGGCAGCAGTCAGCCCAGTCCTCTGACCGTGAGTCATGAAGAGACACTTGCCATGTCTTTACAATCTGACGGCAAGTTCCGGCGAGAGTACCTGGCGCGCGTTGTCGAGGCAATGCTTGAGGGGGATCTCTCGGTTGGACAGGACATGCTGCGTAGCTTCGTTTTAGCAACGGTCGGCTTCGAGGCGCTCGAGAGCAACCTACAGATCGGCAGGGGTTCGTTGAATGCCAACCTGACTGCTGATGGGCGGCCACTGGCAGAGGAGATTTTCCGGGTCATCTCGTACCTGGAAAGTCTCGAGGGAAGCTCCTTCGCGGTTCTGCAAAAAGCCGCGTGAATTGTTCTCCGTCTCACTTGCTGGATGAGTTGAAAATGGTTTTTGGGCACATGGCGTGGACGCCTACATTGCCGTCCACCAGTTGTGTGATGTCCATATCGACGGCGACGCTGGAAAGCATGTAGGCGTCGTCGCGGGTCATGTGTTTCTCCGTGACCAGGAAGTCGATCATGTCGCGCAGGGCGTGTTCGGTGGCTTCCTTCAAATCGGGGCTGAAGCCCATGCTGATGTAGTGCGTTGGCGTTTCGGCGCGTGGCCACGTGAGCGCCTGATGCTTGTGCACCACAAACTTGAAGGTGCCAGTCAGGAAAGTTTCCATAGCGGTAATGTCAACCTCGCCATTGCCCTGGCCGGCGTGGCCGTCGCCTGCGACAAAGAGGGCACCCGGGGCGGCCACGGGAATGTAGAGCGTGGTGCCGGCGACCAGTTCCTTGTTGTCCATGTTGCCGGCGTGGGCAAAGGGCGGCGCGCTGTCCACGCGGCCGGCGGATGGCGCAACGCCCATGCTGCCGAAGAAGGGCCGCAGGGGAACGTCAACGCCCTGGGCGAAGTGGCCGATCATCTTCTCGCGGTCGAGTGGGATGATGCGCCGGCGGCTGTAGGGGAACTCCATGGGCAGGAAGCCGCGGTGCAGGCCAAAGCCGTTGCAGGCGAAGTTCGCGTCGATGTCCACCTTCACGATCTGCACTTCCAGCACATCGCCCGGCTCAGCCTCGGCGATGGCCACCGGACCGGTCAGGATATGACCGCCGGGGCCTTTCTCTTTCTCCGGATACTGCTTGTAAATCGGATCGTTGTAGGCGGGAATGTCCGCCGCTTTCACGCCCTGCTCGGTAAGGCGGTCGTTCGATCCGCAGGTGGAGAGTGTTTGTATCTTGACTGTGTCGCCGGAGTGCACAGAGATGGCGGGCTTGATGCCGGCGGCGTAGTGACCCCACTCGACGGTTGTTGGCGTAGCGAGCAGCGTATAGTCGCTGGCGTGCAAAGCGGCGGGCGCGGCCAGCAGCAAGCCTGCAAAGAGAACGGAAGGACGCATCCGGAAACCTCCAGAACCACAGTTGCGATCAGGTGTGTTCTTGCATTCTACGCAGGTAGGCAGGGTTGCAGCATGCTCTTGGAACCCCAGGAAGGTACTCGTGTAAGTTCAACGCATCGCGAAGGTGCAGGGCTACACCGACTTTGCTCGGACGAATGCCCGGACAAGACGATACGCGAGCACTGACATGGGCAGCACAGGAGTGGCACGCCGCTGCCGTAATCTGGCGCCTCGGGTGTTAGGCTTGGTTCGCGCTTCCACATGGAGGCATAGGAGATCAAGACGATGAAGAAGCTAGTATTTGCAGCGGCAATGCTGCTGGGTTGTTGCGGCATGATGGCGGCACAGCAGCAGAAGGATGTAACCGGCGCCAACATCACGGACAAGAGTGGCAAGCCGTTTCCCAGCCCACGCAAGCTGGCCACGGTGGATTTGAAAGGCAGCAAGATCACCGTCAGCTACGGCGCGCCAAGCGTGAAAGGCCGCAAGGTTTTTGGGGGCGACGTTGTGCCCTACTCCACATGGTGGCGAACCGGTGCCAATGAGGCGACCGCCTTCCAGACCACGGGCGATGTGATGATCGGAAGTCTGCACGTGCCCGCGGGTAATTACACGCTCGTCACGCTGCCGGGCGAAGGCCAGTGGCAGCTGGTGGTGTGCAAGCACACCGGCCAGTGGGGGACCAACCGTTTCGAGGCGGACGATCTAGGCAAGGTGCCCATGATGAAGGCCGCGCTGACCAGCCTGCAGGAAGTAATGTCGATCGACTTTGAAAAGACCGCCGCTGGCAAAACTCAGATGCACCTGAAGTGGGAGAAGACGGACGTCTTCGTTCCCGTCTCGGCCATGTAGTCCGGTACTGGCAAGGGGGATCTCCGCGGCGGCGGGGATCCCTTTCCT
Source organism: uncultured Terriglobus sp. (assembly GCA_964246795.1). Classification (GTDB taxonomy): domain Bacteria; phylum Acidobacteriota; class Terriglobia; order Terriglobales; family Acidobacteriaceae; genus Terriglobus. Next base: position 4,340 of record CAXTRR010000014.1, read on the forward strand.
TCGTTGAACCTGCACATCGCAAATGCCCGCACATCGCAAGGGCGCGATGTACGGGGCACCGGCCTTCCTCGCTCCCTTCTTCACTCGCCTTCTTTGGCCCCTTCTTCACTCGCCTTCTGTACCCGCTGAGCAACTCCAATTCGCCTTCGTCGCGCGTTTCGCGGCGCTGCATTTAGGCTGTTGCAGAGGGTGACAGGTATGGACTTGATGCGGGAAGCGTTGCGCGAGGCGGGGCTGGATGGTTGGCTCTTCTATGACCATCATGGGCGCGACCCGCTGGCCTACCGCATCCTCGGCCTTGATCCACATGCGCATGTGACGCGGCGCTGGTGGTATTTTGTGCCCGCTGACGGAGAGCCGCGAAAGCTGGTGCATCGCATCGAGTCCGGCAAGATCGACGGCGTGCCAGGGAGCAAGACCGAGTACTCCACCTGGCAGGAGATGGAGCGCGGTGTGGAGGCGATGCTGGCCGGCGCGCAGCGGATTGCGATGCAGTATTCACCTCGCAACGCGGTGATGTATATCGGCCTGGTAGATGCCGGCACGGTGGAGGTGCTGCGTGGCATGGGCAAGGAGATCGTCAGCTCGGCCGACCTGGTGAGCCGCTTTGAGGCTGTGCTTTCGCAAACGCAAATCGATTCGCATTACATTGCGCAACGCAAGATTGACGGCATTCTGGACGAGGGATGGCGCGAGATGGGCCGCCGTGTCCGTGCCGAGGGTACAAACGAGCTGGCCATGGTGGAGTGGCTGCAGCAGGCCATGCGGCGCGAGGGCCTGGTTTGGGAGCATGGGCCGAATGTGAGCGTGGGGCCAAACGCGGCCGACTCACACTATGAGCCGACCCCGGCTTCATCAAGAGCCATTGAGCGCGGCAGCTTTGTGCTCATCGATATCTGGGGCAAGGTGGCCAACGATCCGGCCGCCATTTGGTACGATATCACGTGGACGGGTGTGGTGGACCGATCGCCGACGGAGCAGGAAGGCCGTGTCTTTGAGGCGGTGCGCGATGCGCGGGATGCGGCGATCGCGCTGGTGGAGCGACGGTTCGCCGCGGGTGAGCCGCTGGCCGGATGGGAGCCGGACCGCGCCGCGCGCGAGGTCATCGCGGCGCGCGGCCTGGGTGAGTTTTTCACGCACCGCACCGGCCACAACATTGGCACGGAGCTGCATGGTGCCGGCGCCCATCTGGACGATTTCGAGACGCATGATGAGCGGCGCATTCTGCCCCTGACGTGCTTCTCGGTAGAGCCGGGTGTGTATCTGCCCGGAGAGTTTGGCGTACGCAGTGAAGTGGATATGCTCACGTCTGCAACGGGTGCGGTGGTGACGGGGCGGGTGCAACGGGAACTTGTCCGCATCTGAGCCTGCGCCCAAAATGTAGAAAGGCGAGTTCATTGCGCGACGGACAACGGCACACCGTCCGCGCCGGAATAGAAGACGATGAGCACCGCCGGCTCATCGCCCGTGCTGCCACGGTGCACGCTGTCCACTGTTTCCGTAACTGCTTCACCGGCGGTGACGTGCCTTTTTGTGCCGTCCGGTTTCTCCACAGTGATTGAACCGGAGAGGACGTAGCCGGCGCTTGGCAGTGGATGCGAGTGCCACTTCATGGTGGTGTGCGGGGCGATGGTTATCTTGAGAACCGTGATCTTTGGCTGGCCAGTGGGATACGACTTGTAGGGTGTGCCGTCCCATGAGCTGGTGCTTTGTACCAGTGTCTCGGTGTGGATGGGAGAAGCTGGCGCCTGTGCGGAGCCGGCAGGTGAAGCGAGAGATGTGGCGAGTGAAGCGAACAAAGCGGTGAGCAACAGTTTCAAATCTTCCTCTTTAGATCAGGGATCGCGGGCGTACAGCAGGATGAGAGCAGGTCCTGTGCCATTCGACAGGGTATACGTGGCGGTTTCAGATGCGCCATCGTTTTACCCGGGCACTGGTAAGCTGTTGCAGTATGGGAACGAAGGCGATGGTGGTTCCGGTGCGGCGAAGTGCAATCTCGCCGGGGCTGGTCTTGTTGGCGGGATGGGCTGTTCCGGGGCTGGGTCATCTGCTGGTGCGCAAGCCGATCCGGGCTCTGCTGCTGTTTGTGTCCATCGTGGCGATGTTTTCGATCGGCGTGAGCATGCACGGTAAGGTATACACGCCCACGACCGGCGATCCGCTCGATATTCTGGGGTTTGTGGGGGATGCCGGTGCGATCGGGCTCTGGGCGATTGCGAAGCTTGGTGATTTTGGTGCGACGCAGCTGTCCTCCGCCATCTCGGATTACGGATCAAAGTTCATCGTGGTGGCGGGCTTGCTGAACGTGATGGCCGCCGTGGATGCGCAGTCGCTGGCCAACGGCCGGAAGGCGGGTCTGTGATGTCGCATTTCTCGGCGCTGCTGATTTACGCATTCTTCGCTTCGGTGGTCTTCGGCATCACGCAGCGCGCCCACCCGCGGCAGATGATGCGCTTTGGCGCCATCTGTTTTGGCGGCTTTGTGCTGGCCGCGATCGTGGTGAGCTGGGGCATGTTCTTCATCAAGCATTGAAGCCGCTTTCGAGAGGAAGCAGGTCTCTCCACTCCGCGAGATGATAGGGCTATTCCACTTTGGTCGAGATGACGTGATGGAAGAGATACGAAGAATCCCTGTCACGTCGCATCCACAACCTCACTACCGCGTCCAGATGTTGGCGTGGAATGGGTGGCGTGTGGTGAAGCCGAGCTGCCTGTAAAGGCGAAGCGCGGGTGTATTCGCTTCCGTCACGGTGAGCGTAAGCGCGCGTATGCCTGCGCGGGCGAGTTCCGTGGCCGCGTGGCGCAGCAGCAGGCGGCCAAAGCCGCGGGTACGGCGGCGAGGACTGACGCACAGCTGCGGAATGTGTGCGGTTTCCGGCTCCACGCGTGAAATCAGAATCAGCCCCTCCAGTTCGCCGGTGCGCTCGTCGATCAGCACAAAGGAATGTTCCGGCGCAAAGATGCCGCAGCCGGGGAAGCGCACGATGTTGTGCAGGAAGCGCAGGCAGCCCTGCACGGTGCGGTACTGGTCGTTGATTTCAGTGTCGCCATGGTGGGCATAGGCACGATGGATCAGGTCGGCGGCGGGCTGGTAGACGGGCGCCGTCCAGCGGCGCACCTTCAGGTTGCCGGGGAGCTCGGGAGGTGGCTCGGCGGCATCGCGGACGACCGACTGGGACGGCATCAGCTCACGCGGATCCGACAGTGCTACCTCCATGAAGAGACGTTTGTGGCTTTGAAATCCGCTCTCCTGAAAAACCGTCTGCAATTCCGGAACACCGAGCAGCAGCTGCGACTCCACGCGCTCCACGCCGGGTGTGTGCTGCAGCATGGGTAGCAGGTGGTGCAGCAGCGCCTCGTCCAGGCTGGTGTCCTGCTGCTGGATGGTGAAAAGGTCGCCCACCACGGCTTTCTGCGTCTCATATACCGCGAAACTGTAGCCATGCACCAGGCCGGTAAGCCGGTCCACGGCCACAAAGCCGGGCAGGATGCGACTGTCCAGGTAGCCGGTCAGCAGTTCAATAGATTGTGTGTAGTCCCAGCGCAGGTGCGCGCGCCATTGCCGCGCCTCTTCCGCCAGCAGCAGGCGCAGATCGCGGCCGGTGTGCAGGCGCAGATCGCGAAAGTCGTAAGTGGAGGAGGCACCGGGCACCTGCTCTGAGGTTAGCGGAGCCGGCGTATGTGCGGGGCTGTGGTTATCTGCGTGGGTATCTGCGCGGGTGCGCTCAGGGCGGCCACTGGAGACACCGGTGGCGCATATACCGGAGCCGCGGAGACCTTGTAGACCGCCAGGCCCTCCCACTGGTTCAGCAGCAGGGGCTCGTACACGCGGTTGGGCAACAGGTCAGGCAACTGGCTAACCGCGTCGGCGCGCAGCACCAGAAGGTGCTCCTCCGGCGGAATGCCCGTGATGACGAACTGTTTCTCCGTGGTGGAGGGCTGCGGCAGGTAGTGCCGCAGGGGCTGCTTGCGGTAGAAGCAAAGGCCGTAGTCCATGTCGCGCCGGATAAAGTGGGTGACCAGCAGCGGTGTGCCGGGCGAGCGCTGTTCGATCTCCCGCGCCAGCGGCCGGGCGGAGTAGTTGGCGTCCAGGAGCCAGCCGTTGGTGTGCAGCAGGAAGAAGAGCATGACCACCACCGGGATCAGCGTGGCGGAACGCAGGTAGCGCAGGCCGAAGCGGCGCGTGAGAAGCACCACGAGCAGCGCAAAGGCACCGGCGATGGAGGCCATGGTAACGATGGTGCGCGCGGGTGGCACGATCTTCTGGTAGATCATGTACTGCGGCGCCATGAGCAGCACAAATGCGAAGATGCCGGCGGTGATGCCATGCGCCACCAGCAGCCAAAGGCGCAGGCCGGTGCGGCGCGCGCGGAAGAGGTAGTCCCCGGTCAGGATGGTGAGCGGAGGAATCGCGGGCAGGATGTAGCCGGGCAGCTTTGATCCGGAAAAGGAAAAGAAGATCACAGGGAAAAGCGCCCACAGAACGAGGAATTCCGGAAAGGCATCGCCTGCGCGGGAGTGGCCAAGGTAGCGCTCTGCCCGCCGCCGTACCATCCACTCGGCGCGGGCAACTTCAAACGCATCCCACAGTGCGCGCAGGGCGACCACGGTCCAGGGCATGAGCGCCAGCAGAAGCACGATCAGGTAGAACCATGGCCGCTGGTGGTGCTGGTACCGGTCAGAGGCAAAGCGCTCCAGATTTTGTTCGAAGAGGAAGAACTTCCAGAAGTCTGGATTGTGCAGTTGAACCGCGACGTACCACGGCAGCACAAGCAGCAGATACAGCAGCATGCCGGGCCACCAGAACATGCGCCGCAGTACCTGCCACTCCCGCCGCAGACCCACGAACAGGACAATGATGCAGACCGCCATCACCGGCGCGACTGGACCCTTGGCGAGCGTGGCAAAGGCGCCGAAGAAATACCAGTCGAAAAGCCAGAACTTCTTGCCCGTTTCATACCAGGCGTACCAGCCGAGCATGCCGATGGCGAAGGGCGCCGCCAGCTGCATGTCAGTGGAGGCACCGCGGGCGAAAGCGATGATGGCCGTGCAACTGGCGGTGATCAGCGCCGCGTCAAGGTGGCCGCCGGGGCGGAAGCGCCGCATGTGCAGGAAGATGAGGAAGCACATACCCCAGGCGCCGGTGGCGGAGGGCAGCCGGGCGACCCAATCTTCCAGGCCGAACTCCTTGAAGAAGCTCATGGTGCGCCAGTAATAGAGCGCCGGCTTCTCCAGCCAGGGGTGGCCGTAGAGAATGGGCGTGATGGTCCCGGCCTCCGCGCAGGTCCAGGACGCGCGCAGGTCGGCCGGCTTGAGCGATCGCGGCAGCACGCGGGCGTGTGCGGCGTGGCAGCCGTCGCGGTGCGCCTTCAGCATCTCAAAGGCGATCTGGGCGTAACGGGGCTCATCGGCACCCACTAGCCCGAGTTCCGGCCGGGAAAGCACGGCCCTGCCGGCGCGCAGCGGGATCAGACCGTAAAAGAGTAGGAAAGTGAGCAGGAGCGAAAGCACGAGCAGCTCACGAAAAGCGGTGGTGCCGGCATGGTAGAGGGCGCGCTGCCACCAGGTACGCTTCACAGGAGCCACGGCTGGCTCACCTGACGTTTCCGTCGCCAGATACTCGGAGCGTGAAACCACCGGCGACTGCTCGGGCTTGGGCAATGTACTCACCAGGCGTACCGAGTTGAGGCTACCAGATCGATTTCTCGCGACGGTCAATGGAGCGGAAAGCTGCGTGCTGACGCCGCAACATTGCGTGGACTCTCACCAGGGGCATCAGGCCGGTTGTGACTTCGTGAGTTCGGAATCGACCGCCGTGAGTACCCGGCGGATTGCCTCATCCAGAGAACCCGCCCCCCCCCAGC
>CAXTRR010000014.1:10212-52720 GCA_964246795.1 uncultured Terriglobus sp.
GCGATGGCCGCCGCCGCCGCAGAGGGCCGCGATGACCGAAACATCGAGCGAAGATTTAGAGCGGAGAGAGACGCGGAAAGCGGGAGGCATGCCCTCCTCCGGGGGGAGTTCGCGCGCAAAGACCGCGACCTCCACGCCCGCAATGCTGATGAGGTAGTTGACCGTTCCCTCGGAGTCCTCGTCGGAGGCGTGCAGGTTCGCCAGGTCGGCCTGCGTGATGTAGCTCCAGGCAGAGCGGTCCTGCACGCGAAGCCGCGAGAGTGCCGTGCCAAGCAGCCGGATGTGCGCGGCGGAGACAGAGTAAAGAACGTCGCGTGCGATGCTGTCAGCATTCGCGCCGAGGTCAATCAGCTGCTGCGCCAGCGAGAGCGTGCCCGGTACCGTGCCGGGATAGGTAAACGCGCCCGTGTCGGTAAAAACGGCAGTGTAGATGCAGGTGGCCATCCCCGGTGTGACCCGCATGCCCAGCTCCAGCGTGAGCCGGTAGACCAGCACGGCCACCGCGGAGGCGTCCCACTCGATCCAGTTGACCGTGCCGTAGTTCAGGCCGGTGATGTGGTGGTCCAGGTTCAGAATGGGCAGCGCGCCATAGCCCTGCAGGCCGGTGCGGCCGGTGCTGTCGCACTCCAGGATGATGGCAGCGTCATAACGGGAAGGGTCAATGGAGCGGGCCTGGCGGATGCGCTGGACGCCGGGAAGTGTGCTGTAGACCTGGGGAACCGGGTCGGCAAAGACCACATCGGCAACCTTGCCGAGCTGGTCCAGCAACTCTCCCATAGCCAGCGCGGAACCTACGGCGTCGCCGTCCGGACGTGCGTGCGAGGTGACCAGAAAGCGGGAGGCTCCCTGAAGAGCCCGGCAAACGTCTGCAATGCCACCCGACCCCGAAGATGGAGCAGCAACGTGATTTGAGTCTTTTGGAGCGGCAGAGTGGTCAAGCGGTGCCAAAGCCGAATTAGAAATCAAGCCCGTGTCCTCGCCGCGAGTTTGGTCTTGCGTTTTTCCATGCGGTCCAGCAGCGTGTCTATCCGCGCGTTTACCTTCTCAGAGCGATCGATGTGGAAGGTGAGGTCGGGAACGCGGCGCTTGCCCGTCCGCTCCAGCAGTTGCGAGTAGATGTAGCCGCGAGCCGCCATCAGCCCGTCGAGCGTGCTCTGCTCGGCATCGTCGCCGCCCACCACGGAGACGTAGACCTGGCCACTCTTCCCGCCGGGAGCAAGCGCCACCTCTGTGACATTGGCGGAGGCGATTCGCGGGTCAGAGAGCTCACCCTCAATGATGACGGTGATTTCCTCCCGCAGCGTTTCCGCGACGCGATTGCGATGTATGTCTCTTCCACGCTGTTCCGGCATTGGCTGGTCCTTCTTACATTTTGCAGGAGAATTGTTCTTATCTCCCGGTCAAAATTTCTGCCACTGGCGAGCGGCGCATCCAGTCGGGTAAAACGCACCAGAAAAGTTACCCGTTTGGGCATGGCCGGCCGCTCGTTATCGTTTTTGACGCAGCCCGCAAAAAAGAATCGATGCGCACAGGCAATTCTCTGCGTATATCGGCATAGAAGCAGATGGGGCCAGCGGAGCACAGGAACGATGGAGCAGCCGCGCAGAGCTTTACGGCTCTGGTCCGGCAACACCAGTCCATGGTCTTTTCGATTGCGATGCGCATGCTGGGCGACCGGGGCATTGCGGAAGAGGTGGCGCAGGATGTCTTCATGGAATTGCATCGCGCCCTGCCGCGGCTGGAGAGTGCCGAGCATGTGCTGTTCTGGCTGCGCCGCACGGCCACGCACCGAGCCACGGACGCACTGCGCCGGCGCAAGGTACGGCCGGAGGCGGGCGCGGAGGAGTGGGAGCCGGCGCATGAAGCTGCGGGTCGCGCAGGGCAGGCCGGCAGGGAGGCAGCGGTGAGTGTCCGGCTTGAAAAAGCGCTGCTGACCCTGCCGCCGGAGCAGCGAGCGATCGTTCTGCTCCGCTACCAGGAGGAGATGTCGCCGGAAGAGATTGCCCGCGCGACCGGGCAGACGGTAGGACGGGTAAAGAGTCACTTGCAGCGGGGCATGGTTATGCTGCGCAGACGGTGTGATGTGTTGCTGAAGGAGTTTGTGCGTGGATAGCGAAGAGGCATTTGGGGAAGAGGTGCGGCAGGCTTTGCGGCGCGTGGATGCTCCCGAGCATTTCGCCGAGCGGCTGCAGGCGCGCATGGCGGCCACGCCACAGGAGCCTGCGACCGTCTGGGCGCGGTGGCTTGCGGTCAGCCGTTTGTGGCGGCTTGCGGGGCTGACGGCAGTGGTGCTCATTCTGCTGGCTGCCGGTGTGCGCACGGAGCGCCTTTTGCAACAGCGGCGGGCGCAGGTGGCGGAAGCGCAATTCAATCAGGCATTGCAGGTCACGGGGCGTGCGCTTGACCACATCGCCAATCAATTGGGTGACGGACAAGTCGGCGCAATTTCACAGGCACTCAAGGCAGTTCCAGGAGAGCAAAGATGATTACGAAAGAATGGAAACGTGCGGTAAGGGTAGCGGCGCTTGGGGCAACGTTGCCGGTTTGTATATGTGCCACGATGATCACGGCGCTCCAGGCTCAAGACAACCAGGCCTTGGCTCACCGGACCGCCGTGTCTCGCGATGCGGATGGTGCGCTGGACGTAAACGAGGACGCGCCACAGGTGAAAGACGACCTGTTCGACGGCACGGAGAAGTTTGCCGCCAAAGCGAAGGAGTCCAACGAAGTGAACCTGGACAAGAGCATGCTGGGGCTGGCCGCGGGCAAGGGCGGCAACAAGGCAGAGCTGGCGCGCAAGCTCGACTTCGTCATCGTCCGGAACTATGAGTACAACAATGAGGGCGATTACAACCTGGCCGATGTGGAGCCCTACTTCAAGCGGTTGGATGCGGCCGGCTGGAAGCATATCGTCCGCACGCGCGAAGGCAAGGAGATGACCGACGTCTGCGTGAAGCAGGACGCGGAAGGCATGACGAAGGAGATGGTGATCATCAGTGCGGAGCCGAAGGAGCTCAGCTTTATCCACCTGAAGGGCAACGTGAACCTGAACGACATGCAGAACCTGGGCGGAGTGCTGGGCGGCGCGGCGGGGCAGGGCAGCGGCGATGCCAAGCTGAAGAAGCGTTAAGCGATGTCGGATTGGGTATAAAGCGGCTTCAGCCGCTGAGATAGCCAATGATCTTGAAAGAACTGGCTTTAGCCGCCGGGATTCGAATCTCAGCGGCTGAAGCCGCAGAATATCGAACTCTGCCGTCTATCTCGGCGCCTAAAGCCGCTTTCAATAGTTCTCTTGCTATGCGGAATAGATAAAAGACGACTTGCTGGCGCAAGGCGGGCAGTGTCTCAATCGACCATATCGATGCTGCTGTCGAGAATGGCCGCTCCCAGGCCCAGCAGGATACGCTCGGCGGCGGACTCGACCTCAGCCAGCTGGCCCTGCAAATAATCTCTCGAATTACTGATAGCGGCGATGCCGATCGTGGCGCGATTCCAGAGCGTTGCGTCGTCGAGCTCGGCGACGGAAACGTTGAAGCCCTGGCGGAGCTTGTCTTTGAGTGAGCGCACCACCTGGCGGCGGTCCTTGATGGATTGTGCGTGTTCAATGCTGATCTCAAATGTCAGTTGGGCAATGGGCATGGCTGCGTCTTGAGATGACGTGTTTCCGGGCAGGGTGCACCGCGGCGTGAGACCCTGAGGGCAGTTGGAAGTTGGGTGGCCCATGAAGGCGAGCAATCTATATGTGTTCTTTTGCGTGATCGGCACGATCCTGCCCATGACGCAATTTGTACCGTGGTTCGGAGAGCATGGCCTGGCGATGCATCTCTTCCTGCAAAGCGCCCTCGCCAATCAGGCAAGCACCGGTCTGGCAATGGACCTCGTCGTGGCCGCCACGGCTTTCATCGCGTTTGCGATCATCTCGGGGCAGCGCGGGGTGCGGCTTTGGTGGCTGCCGATCGCAGCCACGTTCCTGGTGGGGCTTTCGCTGGGTTTGCCGCTGTTGCTGCTGCTGCGCGAGCGCCGGCGTGCGTGAGAAGGGCGCGTTTGCACGGCGGGTAGTGCAGGTCTACATACCGGGTCGTCAGCCTTCTGTGATGATTGTGGGTAGTACCCAGGGCTCTTATATGCCGGGCCTTTAGCCCTAATATGTGGGCGCACCCTGGTGCGGGACACTACCGGGCGGCTGCGAGGCCTTTGCCTTCGGTGACGGTGTAGATCGTATTCACACCGGGCAGCTTGATGCTCTCTTTCGTGCCGTCGGGCCAGTGAATTTCGCACGCTTCGACCGTTGTCGAAGTGCCCAGGCCAAAGTGCAGACGCTTGTCCGGGCTGGAAGCGAAGGAGCCGCCGGCGATCACGTCAGCGCGCTGCTTGAAGCCGTTGGCGGTCACGTAGGCGGTTGAACCCACCGCGTCGCGGTTACTCTTGCCGGTGCCGATCAGGTGCAGTGTGACCCAGTGATTCTTGTCGGCGTTCACATTCTGAAAGAGTGAGGGTGTGTCGTCTATGTTGTTGGTGATGACATCAACACGGCCGTCGTTGAACAGGTCTCCATAGGCCATGCCACGGGCTGCCTGGAGCTTCGCCAGGCCGGTGCCTTCGACGGGGGGCACAAAGGACAGCTTGCCCGCCAAGTTGTGGATGAGCAGAGCGCGCTGCTTGAAGGTGGTGCCCCAATTGTTGCGGTCAGCCTGCGGATAAACGTGGCCGTTGGCAGTGAAGAGGTCGAGCCAGCCATCGTTGTCGTAGTCGAAAAAGGCGGTGCCCCAGCCGAGGAAGGGCACGGTCGGTTCAGCAATGCCGAGTTGGAAGGAGACGTCGGTGAAGTTGCCATCGCCATCGTTGTGGTAGAGCGGCTTGTAATCGTCGCTAAAGGTGGTGTTGAACAGATCGATGCGGCCGTTGTGCAGGTAGTCACCGGCGGCGATGCCCATGCTGGCGGTTTCGCGGCCGCTCTCGTTCAGCGCGTATCCACTGGCGTAGCTGGCATCTTCAAAGGTGCCGTCGCCCTTGTTGATGTAGAGGTAGTTGGGCGTGGAGTCGTCCGCGACGAGCAGGTCCGGCTTGCCGTCGCCGTTCACGTCGATGAAGAGCGACGCGAGACCGAAGTAGGTGTTGTGGTCGGCGACGCCGGCCTTCTCTGAAACGTCGGTAAAGGTTCCATCGCCGTTGTTGTGGAAGAGCTTGTCGCCTTCGCCCTTCAGGCCGTGCGGGCCGCACATGGTGGGCACACCGCGGAAGGAGCAGAAGGCGATGTTGGCGGCGGCGGGCTGGTTGGGGTTGCGGGTCTCCGGCATCTGAAAATGCACATAGCCGGGCACGAAGAGGTCTAACTTGCCGTCACCGTCATAATCGCCCCAGGTGGCTCCGGTGGCCCAGCCGTTAAAGGTGACGCCGGCTTTTTCGGCGACATCGGTAAAGGTGCCGTCATGGTTGTTGTGGTAAAGGCGGCTCTTGCCATAGTTGCTGACGAAGATGTCCGGATAGCCGTCGTTGTCGTAGTCGGCGGCCACGGCACCGATGCCCCAGCGGTTGTTGGCGATGCCGGCCTTGACAGTCACATCGGTGAAGGTGCCGTCGTGATTGTTGTGGAAGAGGGCTGCCGAGGGCTGGGTGGCCTTGCCGGCCATGGCGGGATAGGTGCTGCCGTTGACCAGGTAGATGTCGAGCCAGCCGTCGTTGTCGTAGTCGAGCAGGGCGACACCTGAGCCGAGCGTTTCCAGAATGTAACTCTTCTCCGGTGTGCCGCTGATGTGGTGAAAGCTGTTCAGCCCGGCTTTTGCAGCGACGTCCTGAAAGACGATGGGGCCTGACTTGACGAAGCCGCCAGCCGTGATGGGCCGGTGCTCCGCGTCAAGAATGGCGGCATGCGCGCCGCCGGTAGAGGAGCCGCTGCTGGCCGCAGGCTGTGAGCCCTCCACGGGCTTACCGGGGCTGCCGTTATTGGTTTGTGCGGCTGCAGCAGCAGCCATCAGGAGGGCGCTGAGAAGGAGCTTCTTCATTGGTCGGAATCTTCCTTCGGCTTGACGGCCTGCGGTGAAGACGTTTTGACTGCGGCCTGCTTCGGCTTTTTCGGCATTTTCTTTTCCGCTTCCAGGAAGTCGACCAACTGCACAATCTGCGCATCGCTCAGCGCATCGGCAAATGGCGGCATGCCACCGCCGCCGTTACGGATGCGTTTGGTGAGCTGATCGCGGTCCATGGACTTGCCGATGCCGTGTAGGTCAGGGCCGTCGTCAGTGCCGCTCCAGTCTTGGCCGTGGCACTGGGCGCAGCCGGCAGTGCGGAAGGTGACCTGGCCCCCTGCTCGCGATTCTTTGGTCGAGGCGTGGGCAGCTGTTGTAAACAGAACAAGCAACACTGTAACGAGGTGTCTCATTTGTAACGCAGACGTTGACTGCTTAAGTCCATTTTCATTTCCATGCGGTCAGCCCACGCGTTAACGTCGCGTCGGTCGAGTACAACGGCGACGCAGGTCCCGATCTGCGCCGCGATGGTTATCCAGAAGATGTAGCCGTCCATGTCAGTCCTTAACTCAACACGTTAGCAGACACATACTACGGCTTTGCACTCGCCATCTCCAGCTTGTTGATGTGCCAGGCGACGGACTCATTCGCAATGTTCTGATCCTTGCGCAGATACTCCAGTGCGTAGGTGTTGGCGGTGGGGTCGTCTTTCTGGTCGGCAAAGGCGGCCGCCTCGCGCGCGGCCTCCGGCTTCATGTTCAGGCGGCGGTACACGATCGACAGGATGTAATGCGCGGAAAGGTCGTCCGGATCAATGGACTGTACGGCTTCGTACTCGGCGCGCGCCTCAGGATACTTATGCTGCTGGTAGTAGCTGAAGCCAAGCTCGCGGTGGGCATCGCGGGAGCGTGGGAACTGCTTTGCCACCTCGCGCAGGTCGTCAATGGCGGAATCCAGTTCGCCGCCATTGCGCTCCACAAGGGCGCGATAATACAGCGCACGCGCGTTGTTTGGGCTGAGTGACAATGCCCTTGCCAGGTGCGGACGGGCGTTGTCGTAACGCTCCCACTGAATCTCCACGATGGCCATGTTGGTGTAGGCATCAGCGTAGTCGGGGCGGAGTTTCGCGACACGCTGGAAGGCGTCCACGGAAGCCGCATACTGCTGCGCATCCAGCAGGCCGATGCCGTAGTTGTTCCAGCGCATCCACTCCTTGTTTTGACTGGGCAGGTCGGGCACGACCTTGTTCTCGCCAATGTGCAGCGTGCGCGTGGTGGAGACCATATCGACCACCGGCTGGTCATAGTGCTTGCCCATGCCGAAGTCCATAAAGTGCTGGGCGAAGCGGCGGTACTTCACGCTGGCGGTCACTGTCAGGTCACCGGTTGCGCCCTCAGGAATGGTGAAGCCGTAACGCACGATCTGCGAGCGGCCGCTCTGGATCGAGTTGTTGTAAGCGACGATGCGATTGTTCCAGACCTCATGCCGCAAATTGAGTGTGCCGTTGATGTTGACGAGGCGGTTGGTGAAGCTGTGTGCGCTGCCCTCAAGCTCACCATTGGCCTCGGTGCCGCCGCTCTCCATCAGCACACGGCCGGCGGCATCCTTGACGGTGAAGGCGCTCCAGCTCTCGTACATGTCGCGCTGCTCGGGCACGTGGGAGTGCGCGATGCCCTTGTTCTGGATAACGACGTCAACGACGACCGGCTCACCGGCACGCAGGGCATAGTTCACGGTGCCGAGCGGCGCGGTCAGGTTAGCGTTCGGTGTGTCCGGAGCGGCGTTGCCGCGCTCAATGCCGAAGACATCCACGTTGAAGACGCTGGCCTTTAAAAATTCAGTGACGCGCCTGGCCTGCTCATCGAACTTGTAATACTGCGGCACGACCGTGTTGGCGCCGAGCCAGCGATGGCTGGCCAGCTGGCCCTTCTTCGCGCCGGGGTCGTTGCCCACCAGCTGCTCGCGCTGCATGTGGCAGGTTTGGCAGCTGCTCACGGCGTCCTTTGTATAGAAGGGCAGGGGAGACTGCTTGGCGAAGGAGCTGTTCTGCCACTCGTCATAGAGCGAGATCGCGCGCTGCCACTTGTAGCCGTTCAGCGTTTTGGGTAGCGCGGCCTTATGGCAGCTGGAGCAGTATTCGCTCGTCTTGTAGAAGGGCTGCATCACTGCCTTGGAGTGGCGGTCAAGGTGGGCCAGGATCTCGGCATCTGAGACCTGCCGCGTGATGCCGACACCGTTCTCATCCACCAGTACCGCGGGCGTGCCCAACGTATAAGAACCCGTTCCGCGTGTATCCACCTGCTTGATGCTGTGGCAGACCGAGCACGTCACGCCGTCCTGGTCATAGGGCCGCTTCTTCGGACCACCCTGGGTCAACGCGCCGGCGACCGTGGCAATGGGGTCGTGGCAGCCTTCACAATGGCGAGAAAACTGAATGCCCTTTTCCTCATTCAGAAGGCCAACATTCTTCAGGTACCAGGGGGCGCGATTTGAGTTGGAGTGGGCCGACTCACGCCATTGCTGGTGCGATTCCTTATGGCAGTGGCCGCAATAATCCGCGGTCGGGAATGACTTTGGATCCATGAACTCACCAGTATCGGTGGTCACGTTCGAGGGCAGGAAAGGATTCTCTTTGCCCTGGTAGTAGTTGTACTTGGCCGCGACCTTCTCATGATAGGTGTGGCGCGCCGCAGTGGACGCCTCTGCCTCTGTGCCGGCCTTGACGCCACGCGGCATTACCAGCAGGAACGACACACCCGCCGCGGTGAGCAGCAGGGCCATTGCAAGCCTGAATTTTTGAGACGAAGACGGCATGAGAGGAAGAACCGGAACAGCCATGATGGTATGGAAGCACTGCAACGACTGGATACCGCCGCAGGTGGGACGGCGTGCTCCACCTTTTGGTGGAGGATGTTTTCCTGCATTTCAGGCCGGTAGAAAGAACCAGTTGGTTCGGGCCTCACCGGCTCTGCGTGGCCGGAACTCCCCATCGAGAAAAGAGCAGGTGCGGTAGCCCAGGCTTTGCATCAGCACAAAGGTCTCCTCATGCATGACTTCAATCATCACCGCCGGGTGTGCGCGCCGCAACAGTTCCAAGCCGCCCTGCAGGCAGGAGAGTTCATGACCCTCTACATCGATTTTGATGAAAGCCGGAGAGAGCTCAGGGAAGAGTGTGTCCAGCCGCACCGTCTTCACGCGCACATTGCCGTTGCTGCAGAGCGACGCTTCGTACAGGTTCTCGCCGCCGGTCGGATACTCGGGAACGAACATGGTGCGGTCATCACTGTCGGTGTCGGAGGCGGCGACGTTGATGCAGGTGACATTTCGCAGGCCCAATGCCCGTACGTTTCCCTGGAGATAGCTGAAAGTCTGCGGCACCGGCTCCAATGCAATAACACGGCCTGCCGGGCCTGCGAACTGCGAGCAGAAACGGCTGTAAACGCCAATGTTGCCACCGATATCCAGCACTGTATCGCCGGCCTGGATTAGCTGCTTGCAGCCGAGCAGGTCTGGTTCTTTTGAGATATCGTAATCGCGCAAGCTGCGCCGGTAATGGATCGACCGTGCATATCGCAGCACTGGCTGCGGCAGATAACGGAATGCGAACTGTTTCAAGGCCAGGGAAGCCATGTATCTCCGGGCTGGAGCCGATCATTCTATGGCTGAAGCCGGATGCCGCATGTTCCCCGCTCCGCCGAAATGAGCTTAGCCGATCGGTTGAGCTTCTGCACAATAAATGAACCCGGCGGTGCATCTCTGCTTTGCCGCCGGGTCTTCCCGCCTTAGTCTCCCGCCTGCGGCAGCATCTGTCTATCGGTGCCGATTGCGGGTTTATGCCGGCGCAGCGCTTCCAGCACCGTGCTGAAGATGACGTAAAGCACCGGAATGAAAAAGAGGTTCAGGATGGTGGAAGCGGTCATGCCGCCAACCACCGCGGTCCCTACAGAGTGCCGGCCCAGGGAGCCCGCCCCCGTGGCGAAGTAGAGCGGCATGACACCCAGGATGAAGGCGATGCTGGTCATCAGAATGGGCCGCAACCGCTGCTCGGCGGCGTGCTCCGCGGCTTTGACGATCGACATGCCCGCACGGCGGTTTTCTTCCGCAAACTCCACGATCAGGATCGAGTTTTTCGCGGACAGGCCGATCAGCATGACCATGCCGATCTGCACGTAAACGTCATCGGTAAGTCCGCGGAAAGACACCAGCGAGAGCGCGCCGAGAATAGCTGTCGGTACGGCGAGCAGGATGATGAAAGGCAGCGCAAAACTTTCATACTGCGCGGCCAGCGTGAGGTAGACCACCAGCAGGCCAAGGCCAAAAATGATCAAGGTCTTGCCCTGCGACTCGATCTGTTCCAGCGCCAGCCCTGTCCAGGAGAAGCTCATGCCTGGCATCTTGTGTTTGTCGAAGGCCGCCTGCATCCGCTCGAGGCCCTGACCGGTGGAGAGTCCCGCGGCTTGCGAACCATCGATCTCCGCCGAGCGGAAGATGTTGTAGTGCGTAATCACCTGTGGACCGCTGGTTTCTTTCAATGACACCAGATTATCGAGTGGCACCAGGCCGTTGCTATCGGACCGGACATAATACTGGCGCAGGTCCGCAGCATTTCTCCGGAACTTCTGATCCGCCTGGATGTACACGCGATAAGAGCGGTTGTTGTAGTCGAAATCGTTCACGTATGTTGAGCCCATATAGGTGCTCATGGCCGTGGTGATCTGTGAAAGCGGCACACCCATGGCGCGGGCCTTTTCGCGATCAATGGTGATGAACAGCTGTGGGTCGTTGGCGCGGAAGGTCGTGTTCAGGTTTGTCAGGCCGGAACTGGGATTGAAGCCTTCAGCGACGATCTGGTGCGAGACACGGTCAATATCCTCAAACGTATTGCGCCCGGAATCCTGCAGGAGGAACTGAAAACCGCCGACCGTGCCGATGCCGTTAATTGCCGGAGGCTCGGTCGCGAAGAGAATGCCTCCCGGAACTCCGAAGAGCTTGGGCGCAAGTGTTGCCACGATGGAGTGTGCGTCATGGCCGGTGCCCTTTTTTACGCGGAGACCCGCCGATTTCAGAGGGGCAAAGATAATGCCGGAGTTTGGCGACGATCCGCCGGCCAGCGAGAAGCCCATGACGGAGAAGGTGCCGTAAACATCGTCGTCCTGGCGGATGAGCGCCGCACCGCGGTTCGCAAATTCGGTCGTGTAGCTTAGCGACGCACCCGGCGGCGTCTGCACGATCACGATGAAGTAGTTCTGGTCTTCCTGCGGTACAAATGCCGTGGGTACGGCGGTATAGGTGTAGGCGGTCAAGCCGAGCAAGCCGACAAACAGCAACGCAAAGACCCATCGCAGGCGCAGGGCAAACTGCACGGCGTTGGCATACATGCGGATCACCCAGCGCAGCCCGAGTTCGAACCACTCCACTGGTTTGTGGATGACGAAAGTGATGGGCTTCAGAATGCCCGGCAATAGATGTTTGTCGCGCTCCAGCAGAATGGCAGACAGCGCCGGCGTCAGCGTCAACGCGTTAAAGGCGGAGATGGCGATGGAAAAGGCGATGGTCAGCGAAAACTGCTTGTACAGAATGCCCGTGGTACCGGGAAAGAAGCTCACCGGCACAAACACCGCAATGAGCACAAGTGAGGTCGCGATTACGGCGGAAGTCACCTCAGCCATGGCAATGCTGGTGGCTGCCTTGGCGTTCTCAGCCCCTTCTTCCAAGTGGCGCTGCACGTTTTCGATTACGACGATGGCGTCATCCACCACCAGGCCGGTGGCCAGGATGATGCCGAAAAGCGTGAGGGAGTTGATGGAGAAGCCGAAGATCTTGATAAAGGCAAAGGTGCCGATGAGGGACACCGGAATCGTAATGGACGGGATGATGGTCGAGCGCCAGTCCTGCAGGAACAGGAAGATGACCGCGATGACGATCAGGATGGCTTCCAGGATGGTGGTGCGGACTTCCGTAACAGAATCGGAGACAACCGTTGTGGTGTCAAACGGAATGTCCCACTTCATACCCGGTGGAAAGGTCTTTTGCAGCTGCTCCAGGGCGGCCTTGCACTTGGAATCGACGTCAAGCGCATTCGCATTGGTGAGTTGTTGCACGCCGACGCCGATGGCCTCGCGGCCGGAAAACAGCAGGCTGGTGTTGTAGGTCTCCGCGCCGACTTCAGCATGGCCCACATCACGCAGCAGCACTAGGCCATTGCTGTTCGTCGCCAGGCCACTGCGGCCCGCGGCAGCGGATGCCGCCGTAGCCGAGGCGCTCTTCAGGATGATGTTGTCGAACTGGTGCGGGTCGGAAAGCCGGCCCACCACGCGGACGGCCATTTGGTAGTTCTGGGTATCCGGGCTGGGCGGTGCGCCAAGCTGGCCGGCGGCAACCTCCAGATTTTGCTCCTGCAGCGAACTGACAACGTCGGTCGCCGTGAGTTGACGTGCGGCCAGCTTGCCGGGATCCAGCCAGATGCGCATCGCGTACTTGCGCTCGCCAAAGATGATCACATCGCCCACGCCGGGAACGCGCTTCAGGGCGTCACGCACATAGACGTCCAGGTAATTTGAGATAAACGCATTGCTCAGGCTGTTGTCCGGCGAGTAGAAGGCGGCCGCAAACACGAAGTTGCTATTCGCCTTGGTGATGCTGATACCGGTGTTATTCACGGCGGCGGGCAGCCGGCCCTGCGCGGTGGCAACGCGGTTCTGCACGTCCACCGCGGCGATTGAGAGGTCATAGCCCGTGTTGAAGGTGATGGTTATGGAGCTTGTGCCATCGTTGGAGCTCGTGGAGCTCATGTACCGCATGCCCTCCACGCCATTGATCTGCTGCTCCAACGGGATGGTGACAGCCGATTCCACGGTTTCGGAGTTGGCACCCACGTAATTACAGGCGACCACCACCTGCGGCGGTGCCAGCTGCGGGTACAGTGAGATCGGAATCGACGGAACACTCACCGCTCCGGCCAGAACGATCAGCAGGGCGCAGACGGTGGCGAAGATTGGTCGCCGGATAAAGAATTCAACCATGAAATAGCTCGCTTTTCGTTGCTGCCAACCTGGTTTGCGGCGAATTTACGATTTCGCCATTTCCGCTTTGGTACCGCCACCGTTCTTGCCGCTGGCCAGTGCCAAATCCGCACAAACTTCTTGTAACAGGGACTACCCCAGCGGCTGCACGGGAGCACCATCCTGCAATAGCTGCAGGCCGGAGACGATGACGCGGTCGCCCGGCGCAAGGCCACCCGTAACAGGGTAGTTGTTTCCCACTGGTTCGCCGACCGTGATGGCTTTCTGGTGTGCCACAAAGCCGTTTCCCGCCGGCTGCGCGACAAAAACGAACGGCAGGCCACCGATGCGCGTCACCGCCAGCACCGGAACTACGGGCATGGGGCGTGTTGACCAGGTGACGCGAGCCGTCAGGATCTGCCCGTTGCGGAGGTTGCTGCCTGCAGGTGCTGGTGCTTTGGCAAGGATGCCCTGCAGACCGTTGTCCACCTGAGGGGACACAAAGTTGATGGAGGTGGTAGCAAGCTTCTTGCCACTCTCATCCAGCAGATCCACCGGCAGGCCGGCCCGCGCAACTGCCGCACGGTCCGTCGGCAGATAGATATAAGCTTCCAGGTCTGACTGCACGTCCACCGTGGTCAGCAGCGTGGTGGGAGAGACGTAATCGCCTATGTGCACCGGGATATCGCCAACAACACCGGAAAAGGGGGCGCGAATCTGGTAGTAGGCGAGTGCTTCCTGCTGCGTGCGGGTTTGCGCGACCGTACTCTGGTAGGCGCCCTCGGAGTTGCCCATCGACTGCACGGCCTGGTCGTACGCCTGGCGCGAGATCACGCCCGCCTCAAACAACTGCTTTTGACGAAGCACTTCCGACTGGTTGTACTGATAGCTCGCGCGGCTTTGAATCTCCAGGCCGCGCTGCTGTTGAACCGTGGCCACCTGCTTTAGGGGATCGATTTGCATTAGCACCTGCCCGGCGGAGACGCGCTGGCCGCTGCGCACCAGGATGCGGGTCAGGTGGCCATCTACCTGCGGCTGAATGGTGCTGGAGGTGCGGCTCTTGATGGTAGCCACAAAGTTGTCGGTCTCCGGTGTGTTTGTTGGCGTCACCTTGCTGACCTGCACGGGCATGGGCTCACCCATCTGAGCTTTGGGCGGTGGTGCCTTCCTGCAACCGCTCGTCACCAACAGGGCGGTTGACAGGAGTACAAGAGCGCGAAAACGGGATACGGAAAGGGTCAAAGCAAGAACTCCTTCAGCGTGCGTTCCGCCTTTCGGGCGTTCCGCAATATTGCAATGTTCCGGCCTGCTTTGGATGCGACAGCGGCGAACCGGTTGCGAAAATCGCGGGACGCCGAAAAAATCAGGCGGCATGTTGCACATCTAAGACGCTCTATGGAAGCATCTTTCTGGCCGATCGAACGGTCCTGCTTTTAGCGGAGAGGGTTCCAAGTGACTTTACGTTCTTTCCATTTTCTTCATCGCCGCGGCTTTAGCCGGGGGTATAGCTACGCGGCACTGTGCACGCTGATGGTGGTGGCGCCTTTGGCGATCACTCGTGCGAGCGCAACCGCTGCCGGTGCACCGCAGATGAGCTCCGCAACCGCCGCACCTGCCCTTGGCATGGGCGTTCTGCCCGCGGCTCAGCTGGAGCGGCTCTTGCCGCCGAGTGTTTACTTCCAGGGCCAGTCCGCGCCTCTGCAACTCCGCAACGCGGCGGGCTTTCGTGATCAAAGCCGAGGGATACTGTGGGCCGGCCTGGTGGACAATTCCGGCTACTCCACTGGTGTGCGTGAGCGCTATCAGTTTTATCTGGTGAGTGAATCGGCGATTACCATTGCCGGGCACAAGCTGCCAGCCGGTGCTTACGGCGCCGGGTTCCTGAGCGATGGCACGCTGCTGATCATGGATGTGGGCGGTCATGACCTGCTGAAGGGAAAAGTCGAGAACGATGCCTCCCTGAAGCGCCCGCGGCCGCTGCAAATGATTGCGGACGGTCAGACTGTGCGGCTTTATGTGGGCCGGCAGTATGTGTCGATCGCCCTTGGGGAGTGAGTCACTGCCGCGACTCACTCAAAGACCGCGCCGTAAGATCGAAGCGTGAGATTTACCTCACGGCCTCGGGTAGCAGGACTTCTCAGTATCGCGTTGTGCGGCACCGTCGCCACCGTGGCCGGCCAGGTTGCTGGTGCAGCAGGTCAGTCGGGCGGCGCAACTGGTCAGGATGTCGCGGCGGCCGGCACTGCTTTTAAAGCGGGCATCGCCGCAGTGCAGGCGCAAGACCTGGCCGGAGCGGAAAAGAACTTCCTTCGCGTGGTCCGGCTGGCACCGGGTGTTTCCGCGGGCCACAGCGCGCTGGGTGCGGTGCTGGTGCAACAGGGCCGGTACCGTGAGGCCCTGCCGGAGCTGCGGCGTGCGCTGGAACTGGACCCGAACGACCGGCCCGCGCAGTTGAATCTGGGCATCGCGTGCGCGGAGGTGCTTACTCTACTTGCGGCCGCAGAGCCCTCCCGCCAGAAGACAATCGACGAGGGTATCGGCGCACTGACGGCTTGGCAAGCAGCTGGGCAAGCAGCTGGGCAGGACACGGAGCATGCGCAAGCGGCTGGGCAGGACATGGGGCATGCGCAACCGGCGCCTGGCAGCGGTGCCGGGCTGCCGCCGGATGCAGCTCTCGCCATGGCCAAACTGCAACTGGCAAACGGGCATGCCGATCTGGCAAGGCAGGCCGTCGGCACGGCGATGCAGACCGCTCCGCATGATCCATCACTGCTGGATGCGATGGGTGTGATCGTTGCACACGACGGCAATTTGCCAGAGGCGATGGGCCTGCTTCGGTCCGCACTGTTTACCTCTCTTCAGGCAAAGCCGCCGCTGCCGCGCTTGCGGGGGGAAATCGAGTTGCACCTGGGCGCGGCGATGCTGGCCAGCGGAGATGCTGCAGGTGCGGTGCAGGATTTGACCGCCGCCGTGGAACTTCGGCCGGAGGACACCATGGCCCGGGTCCAGCTTGGAACGGCGCAGTTTTCCGCCGGGCAGGAGGCCGCCGGCCTGGCGACGCTGCGTGAAGCTCTGCGGCGTGACCCTGGCAATTCTTCCGCAGCTTACCAGCTTGCCCTCTCGCTGGAGAGCAGCGGAAAGGCGGAGGAGTCCATACCGTTGTTTGAGCAGGCGCGCAAAGGCTTTGGCGAGGACCCCGTGCTGTTGACGAACCTGGGTTTGGCGCTGGTACAGGCTGGGCGCGCGAAGGAGGCCGTGCCCATTTATGAGCAAGCGGTCCAGCGGTCGCCCACGGACGCGACCGTGCACCAGGACCTGGGTGTCGCCTACCTGCAGCAGAGCGACCTGGACCACGCCATCGCGGAGTTCCGCCGGGCTGGGGAACTGGACCCAAAGAGTGGAGAGGTGGCCTATGACCTTGGCCTGGCATTAAAGCTCAAGGACAACTTGCCGGATGCGATCACTGCCTTCCAAAAAGCCCGCATCCTGGATCCCACGCTGGCCGACGCGCCCTACACGCTGGGCGTGCTGTACATGCAGCAGGGCCAGTTCCCTGAGGCCGCAAATAGTCTGCGGGAGGCGCTGAAGCTGCGGCCGGAAAATGCAGATGCATGGTCGATGCTGGGTTCCGTGCTGAAGCAGGATGAGAAGCCGAAGGAGGCTGCCGAGGCCCTGCGCAAAGCGATTGCGCTTGACCCGGGGCAGCCGGGCAATCACGTAAACCTCGCATCGGTGCTGGTGGAACTTGGGGAGAAGGCCGAAGCCGTAAGCGAGCGCAAGACCGCTGCGGAGCTCAGCCGTGCCGCCACCACCAAACAGAAGGAGCGCTTCGCCCTGGACAGCGGCAAGCTCCTGGTGAGCCGTGGGCAGTTTGCCGAAGCCGTCACACAGTTCCGCAACGCCGTCGCCGCCGACCCAGGTGATGCCGCCGCGCATCTTGCGCTGGCGGATGCACTCGCACAATCCGGCGCAAAGGCGGAGGCGGACGCGGAACGTTTGAAAGCGAAAGCGCTTTCACCGAAATAATTGTCAACGCGAAGAACACAAAGATAATGGCGAATCCTTTGCTTCCCTGGTTTGACCTTTGCGGCCTCTGTACTCCTGTGGGAACGCCGTGCTGCTGAAACAGTACAGCGCAAGTTTTCCCAATTTCCTATACTTGGTGCTGCCGCTGCTGCGGCACAAAGGGTGTGCCGCATGCGGCAGAGTCGCCGTGGATTTCTGAAGTCCTTATCGCGCACGGCGCTGGTGCTCTCGCTGGAGGATGTGCTTTCGCTGGCTTCACCCGCGCACGGGCAAATGAGCACGCCGCAGCAGGTGCCCAGCGGCAACTCGCGCACCACCTTTGACGTGCAGCCCCATGCGGCCAAGCTGAAGCCGTCGCCTGTGCTGGGAACGCCGCTGGGCTACAGCTTTGTCGATGCCGCGAAGTCCAGCGGCCTGAATGCGAAGACGATTTACGGCGGTGAGCACCGCAACCGCTATTTGCTGGAGACGACGGGATGCGGCGTGGCCTTCTACGACTTCGATCACGACGACTGGATCGATCTCTTTCTGGTAAATGGCACACGATTGGAGGGCTTTCCCAAGGGCCAGGAACCCATCTCGCGCCTCTTCAAGAACAACCGCGACGGCACCTTCACCGACATCACGGTTAAAAGCGGCATCACCCGCTCCGGATGGGGCCAGGGCTGTTGTGTGGGCGACTACGATAACGACGGCCTGGACGATTTATTTGTCAGCTACTACGGCCAGAATGCACTCTACAAAAACCATGGCAATGGCACCTTTACCGACGTGACGGCAAAGGCCGGCCTATCGCAGAAAACCACGCGGTGGAACAGTGGCTGCGCCTTTCTGGATTACGACCGTGATGGGCATCTCGACCTGTTTGTTGCCAACTACATTGATTTCGACATCAAGACTGCGCCCGTGCCAGAAGCCGCAGGGTGCGCCTATAAGGGCATTCAGGTTGCATGCGGACCGCCCGGTCTGAACGGGGGGAAGAACTGCCTCTACCGCAACAACGGCGACGGCACTTTCACCGATGTGAGTGAAAAAGCTGGCATGACAAACACCATTGGCACCTACGCCCTGAGCGTGACGGTGGCCGATTTGGATAACGACGGCTGGCCCGACATTTATGTGGCGAACGACTCCACCGCGGCTACCTTCTACCGCAATCAGAAAGATGGCACCTTCAAGGATGAGGCGATCGAGTCCGGCATTGCCTACTCGCCCGATGGCAAGCCGCAGGCCGGCATGGGCGTAAGCGTGGGCGACTACAACCGCGATGGCCTGCTCGACATTGTGAAGACCAACTTCGCCGGGGACACGGACTCGCTCTATCAGAACCTGGGTGACGGCAACTTTGAGGACCACACGTATCTGAGCGGCCTGGGCGTGAACACGCGCTTTCTGGGCTGGGGCGTTGGCTTTTTCGACCCCGATAACGATGGCTGGCCGGACCTCTTCATGTCCAACGGACATGTGTACCCGGAGGTGGACGGCACGCACATCGACTCGCCCTATGCGGAGCACAAATACCTGTACCGCAATTTGCGCGACGGCCAGTTTGAGGAAGTAACCGCCAGGGCCGGCACCGGCATTACGGATGCCGTGCCTGCACGCGGTTGCGCCTTTGGCGATTACGACAACGACGGCGACATGGACGTGGTGGTGAACTGCATCAACGCGCTGCCGCAGCTGCTGCGCTGCGACCGCACCAACGCCAATACTTTTCTGAAGGTCCGGCTTGTGGGCACGAAGAGTAACCGGAGCGGCATTGGTGCGCGCCTGATCGTAACGGCCCAGACGGACCCGGCGGCCAGGCAGCCATTGCGCCAGATTGATGAAGTGCGCAGCGGCGGCAGCTACTACTCGCAGAACGACCCGCGGGTCCACTTTGGTCTGGGCTCGGCTGCGAAAGCCGATCTGGAGATTCAGTGGCCTTCCGGCGCAAAGGACAACTTAAGGGATCTGGCCGCGGGAAAGCTGTACGTCGTGCAGGAAGGTGGCAGGATACTCAGGTCTGTTGCAATGAGTGGCATGGAAAAGAGCAAGGGCTGAGTCAATGGGAGTGCTTCGCGATCTGGGAGGGGCGAGTACGCCCGTGCTGCACACGGACGTCGCAGCGTCGAACCGCTCCCAGCTCTCCCAAAAGACAGGTCTCGCCTCGGAAGTGTCCGCATCAGCGCCGCGGATCGGAACAAAGCTGCGGCCCCGTTCCACGTTGATCGATGCGGCGCGCGGCTTTGCCATTGTGCTGGTTGTGGTGGGGCATGTGAGTCAGGGTATGCAGAACCGAGGCCTATGGCACGGTTCCGTTCTGGCCTACCGGCTCGACGCATGGATGTACTCGTTCCACATGCCTGCGTTTTTCTTTATGGCTGGGCTGTTTGTGCTGGAAAGTATTCAGAAGCGCGGAACGCTTACTTTTCTGCGTGATCGCGCTTCGGCGCTTCTGTGGCCATACATGCTCTTCGAACTCGCAAACATGAGCATCTATCGCCTAAACAACCACATGGCCCACACGCCCGCGGCAAATCTTCAGGATGCCGCATGGGTTTTTCTCACAGCGGCCAGCGCGTGGTTTCTGCCCACACTTTTCTTCTCGCTCCTGGTATTTGCCATGATTCGGCGACTGCCTATGCCGCTGTTGCTTGCCGCGTCGCTGGTGGTGCGGGCGTACTGCCTTCGCATTCCCGTAAACTTTGCCGCAGCCGGGCTCTACTTCCTGCCGTTCGTCCTACTTGGTGCCATCGTCGGCTCTTCGGTCGAGTGGGTTCGACGTGTTCCCCCGTGGCTTGCCGCAGGACTGGTCTCGGCGCTTGGCTGGGCTATCTGGCGTGCGACCGGTCTTGGCTGGCAGTGGAAATACGCGGGCGCTCTGTTGTTGGCGCTCGCCGGCACCCTTATGCTTGTGCTCACGGCAAGGCTGCTGGAGCGCACACCGCTGGTGCGCGGGGCTGCCTGGTGCGGTCAGGCATCCCTGGGTATCTTTCTGCTGGCACCGTATCCGCAGGTCGTGGTGCGTTCAGTATTGCTCCGGTTTCATCAGACCGGAGCCGTGCTCCAGCTGACTCTTCCATCGCTTATCGCGATTGTCGTTTCGGCGTGGATCTACCACCGACGACAGAATCTGCATCTGCAGTGGCTTTTCCATTTCGGCGGCGGGAGAAACGGGTAGATGGGATAGCCCGGCTGGAGATTCGTCTGTGGAGCTATTGCAGGCGGAAGCGCTCCACCATCAGCCGCTGAAAACGTGGCTTCCAGATCAGGTCATACGCGAGCTCCTTGCCGGGGAACATGGCAAGGGCCGCTTCCCGGCTGTCCGCGATCATGCGGCTGGCCTCATCCATGGTGAGTGAGCCATCCTGGGCGATCACCTGCATCACCATGTTCATCATCATCTGCAGGCGGCGGATCAGTTTGCGCTCGTCGTCACGCTCCCGGTCAGTGACCGGCGCGGGTGCTTGTGTCTTTGGTTCAATCTCCCGATCCATCCGTCTCTCCTGGGCGCATTCAGCTTCGGTCTATCGCTCCGTCGCACTGCCTGCACTTAAGATGTTGGTTTCCAGGCTTCCGTCGCTGTGCAACAGGTACTGCGTGGCACCCATGGTATCCGTTCGCGCGGTGCTTACGTGCGCGGCCTGCAGCCGTTGCAGCACGGGCATACGCGGGTGACCGAAGCGGTTGCCATGCCCGCAGGAGATGATGGCCGCGCGTGGCGTCACACGCTCCACCAGCTCGTCCGTGGTGGAACTATTGCTGCCATGGTGGCCGACTTTCAGCAGTGTGGCCGGCCGCAGCATGCCGTCCCGCGCCATCTCCGCTTCACTCGGCCGTTCGGCATCGCCCTCCAGCAGAACGGACGCGCGTCCATGTTCAATCCGCAGTACGAGTGAATCGTCATTGGTGGGCGCGTCGCGCGGCGTGTAGGAGAGGGACGGGCTCACGACCTGAATCCGCGAACCGCTCCAGTCAAATTGGTCGGCCGCATGCAGATGCCGGACGCGGGTGCCGTTGGCCGCTGCCAGGGCCAGCAGTTCGCGGTAAGTTTGCGAATCGGCATCGACACTTACCCACAGCTCACGCGGGCGGAAGTTGCGCAGCACCGCCGCCATGCCCCCGATGTGGTCCATGTGCGCGTGGGTCAGCGCGAGAACATCCAGGCGGCGGATCCCCCGGCTCCAAAGGTAGGGCGAGATGACCTGTTCGCCGATATCGAAGTTTGCCAGGCGGGCGCGCGCGGTGGCTTCTGAGCCGACCACGCCGCCGGCATCCACAAGCATGGTGGCGCCATCCGGGCCAGCCAGCAGGATCGAGTCGCCCTGGCCCACGTCAATGGCCGTTACTTCCAATAATCCGGGGTGCAGCAGGGCGGCATAGGGCAGGCAGGCCAGAGCCGCGATCAGCGGCAATGCGGCAACAGCAGCCCACGCTGGCGCACGGGACCGAGATCGCACGGCCGCGATTGTGAACGCAAAAAGCAGGATGGCACAAGCAACGGCTGTATGCGGCGGAGTCGCGAGCCGCCAGTCCGCCAGCGGCAGGCCCCCCACGCCGTTGACTACCGCGGCTGTCCAGTGCAACAGCACGGCTGTCAGCATGCCGGGCACAAGCGCAAGCCAGTTGGAAACAAGCGCCAGCAGAAACGTCGCCAGAGATCCGGCCATGAGGAAGGGCAGCAGTGGCACCAGCAGCAGGTTCGCGGGCAGCGCGAGCGGCACCAGGCGGTGGAAGTAAACGGCCATCGGCACGGCCATCACGCATTCCGTCACCAGTGACAGGATGCAGAATTCCACCGCAAGGATGAGGAGACGCATGCAGAAGGCCGGAGCACGCTCGAGGGGTTTGCCCCAGAGCCTGCCGAGCGCAAGCCCCAGCACCCGCAGCGAGGACCGGAACTGAGCGATGCGCGGTGGACTGGCGCGGTCGACCCGGACAGAACCAATGCGACGGCAGGCGCGGCCGTACGGTGCCAGGGTGCGCTCAAGCAGCGGTGCCGCGACGCCCCCAATCGTTAGCGCCACCAGCACTGTCATCTGCAGACCGGCGTCAAATAGCGACTGCGGCTGAAAGATCAGCATGGCCAGCACAGCCAGCCCGGCCGCGTTCAGAACGCTGCGCTGCCGCGAGAGAAGGCGTGCGAGAAAGAAGGCCGCGGTCATCAGCAGAGCGCGCTGCACCGGCTCCCCAAAGCCCGTGAGCAGAGCATAGCCAGAGGTAAACGTGAGTGCCAGCAGGACCGCCAGCCAGCGCGGGCAGCGCAGCCTCAACAGCAGCCAGTAAAGCCCGCCGGCGACGATGGAAACGTGAAAGCCCGCCACCACAAACAGGTGAAAGGTGCCGGTCCGCTCAAACTGTACGCGCAGGGATCGCTGCAGCTCGATGCGGTCGCCCAGCAGCATGGCGTTTACCTCGCCCGCATCCGCAGCGGACCAGCGCAGCAGGCCGGCAAGGTGGGAGTGGCCCGGCAGCCGCGGACCACGTTCCCACCGGGCAAAATCCGTCATGCGGGATGCCGCCCAGGTGCGCGCCTGCTGCACGCGGCAGGAAAACGAAGCCGCGCCCCGGCCTTCGCGCTTCGCTTCTGAGAGCTTCGCGCTGCCTGTGGCAATTACGCCAGAGCTGGCCAGGTAGAGGCCGCGCTGCCAAACGCCAGGATCGCGAAACTGCTGCGGCTGCAAAAGACGCGTGGGTACCCGCAGGGTATCGCCGCAGCCCATGGCCAGGGACTGCGCTTCGGCCTCCGTTCCATACAGCGTGAGCCGGAAACCGCCGTTTGCCGGGACCATCTTGGAGATGTCCGGCGTGACCTGCTCGACGGCGTCAAGCGCCAGATCGATCGACCATGCACGCTCAGAAGCCGCGGCGTCCGTTGTCTCCTGCAGGGTGTCCGGCGATTCCCACGGATGTACCGGATCCTGGTCACGGGACTGGTCTGTCGGGGGTGGTGGCAGCGCCTCCACGCGCACCACGCTGCCGCGAACATCTCGCCGCAGCCCATCCTCATACGGCAGCAACGCCGATGAGATAACCGGGGGTGGCCGCATCTCCGCGCATGCCCATCCCAGCACGGCCCACACCGCCATCGCGCAGGGCAGTGCCACGCGCGGAGCACGAAGAACCGCCAGGAAAGCCACGACAATCAGAAGCACGACTGCAATGACGAGCAGGGCCGATGGCCGCCAGAACTGCGCCAAAAGGATGCCGCCGGCAAAACAGACGGCGGCGGCCAACAGGGGCGCCGTTCGAAACTGGAGCGGCGAAACCGCAGAGTACGCAGCGCCATGCGCGGAAAGCTCACGCCCCAGCAGGGAGGGCGCGCCCCGGTTCAGTCTTCCCAGGCTCATCTAGCCAGGCTCATCTGCTGCATGCCGCCGGCGCTCTTGCCGGGGGCACCGGTCAGCGCGGATGAAAGACGGCGATCGTCTCCATGTGAAAGCTCTGGGGGAAGAGGTCCAGCAGGTGCAGCTCTGTGGCCGCGTAGCCGGATTCTACCAGCGCTCGCGCATCCCGCGTGAAG
Organism: uncultured Terriglobus sp.; assembly: GCA_964246795.1. Classification (GTDB taxonomy): domain Bacteria; phylum Acidobacteriota; class Terriglobia; order Terriglobales; family Acidobacteriaceae; genus Terriglobus. The sequence goes on from CAXTRR010000014.1 coordinate 33,711, forward strand.
GTGACCGGATCGCAGGAGATATAAACCAGCTCGCGCGGCCCCAGTCGCAGCAATTCCCTTACGACCTCTGGTCCCAGGCCGGCGCGCGGAGGATCGGCCACCACCAGGGCGGGACGTTGCCGGGCGCTTTGCGGGTCGGCCGATGAGTGCTGCCAGCGGCGCAGAAAGTCGAGCGTGGTGGAGCGCTCCGCACGGTGCGGCGGACCCGCTTTCTGCATCAGCGCGGTCAGGTCCGTGGCGGCTGGTTCGCCCACCTCCACGGCAATCACCTGGGAGAAGCGCTCCGTCAAGGCCAGTGAAAACAGCCCCGCACCGGCAAAGAGATCCATGGCAAGCTCACCGCTGCGTTGGCCCAGGACCAGCTCCACCATGCGTGCTGTCAGAAAGCGGTTCACCTGGAAAAACGCGCCCCGGGTGACGCCGTACTCCCGGCCGTCCACCCGATGGATCATGGCGGTGTCTCCCCAGCGCACCACCTCCACCCGTTGCCGCTCCTGAACTCTTCTGGAAGCGCTCTTCGCCGGAATCTGTGCCCGCACCAGCAGTCCGGCCCCGCGCAGCTCCGGCAGCTCTGCCCGCAGGGCGTTGCAAAGAGAGCGAAAGGCCGAGGGAGCATCCCGATCGAGTGTAGGCACGTCTGCTTCCACATGCAGGCTCATCTGCAGGCTAGCGTCATCGTCGGTGGCAAATAGTTCGACCTCAGAGGTGCTTGCCGGCCAGCGGGTCTCTTCCGAGCCGGTGATCGTGAGTAAGACCTGAACGGCGTGCCACAGCAGCGGTGAAACGATGGCGCACTCCGCAATCGGCAGAAACTCATGCGAGCCACGCCGGCTGTAACCGAGCGCGCCCCCGTGCACACGCAGCCGCATGCGGTTCCGGTAGCCATATGGCTCGGCGCCGTGGACCTGCACGCCCTCTGGCGGCACCGCAACCTTTGCGCCCTCCAGCAGGCCGAGCAGAATCGATGCCTTGAGATCTATTTGGGCTTCCGGCCTCAAGTGCTGGTATTGGCAGCCGCCGCACTCGCCAAAGTGGCGGCACGTGGCAGCGACGCGGTCCGGGGAGGGCTGAAGGACTTCCAGCAGCTCCGCACGCAGCGGTTCACTGCTGCGCTTAGGTTCAGCCGCGGCAATGCGGACAAGTTCACCTTCGAGGACAAACGGCACATGGACGCTGCCCATTTCTGGTTCGCTGAAAGACGCTCGCCAGTCGCCCCCATAGAGAGGCTTGCCGACGCGTGCCGTGCGCGCCGAATCCTCTCCGGGAGCATTCATTGCGGCCTTCTTGAAACAGCGAACGCAAAGTATGCAGAGTTTTCGCAAAGTGCGCAACGGCCGCTGTGGACGTACACAGAGGTGGCGATGCAATCAAAACGTGCACAAATTGCAACTACCATCAACGGTGCTCCATGTAGAAGAGGCTAAGCCGCGGCAGTCCGCTCGCTTCCAGCATGCGCTTGTGTAGAAACTGCTCTGTCACCTGCTTGAGTTGTGCGGACTGCATGCGGCCGCGGTAGGGTGCAAGCTCACGCGCGGCCTGCTCCCGCCAGCTCACCAGTGCGGACTCGTCCGCCGTGACCGTGAGCGCGGCAAAAAGCTTCTCTTCCAACACCGTCAGGGTACGTTCCAGGTCTTCATTGGCGCGGATGTCCGCTTTGCCGTCGCGGAGGTCGTCTGCCAGTCCCCGCAGCCGCGCCACGATGGACGCCACCATGGCGGCACCGGGTTCTGCGATCTGCGCATCGGCGAGGATTGTGGCGTTGCGCAGCAGATAGCCGGCGAGCCGGTCGCCCTCAAAGCCGCTCTCGCGTTCCGGCTCCTGTGTGCCGGCCGCAGCGCCGGAGGTATCCGCGCCGGCGCTTGCGGCACCCACGCTTGCCTCCTGCATGTCGATTGCCGCGTCCATCACGGCCTGCGCCGCCCAGGCAAGCCCATTCACTTTGCGGGTGCGCCGCGTGCCTTTGGCCTGACGCTCATCGTATTTGTCGAATGCCTGGTCGATGCCGCGCAGCACGGCTGTGAGAGGTATGCCGGCCTCGCGCCACGTCTCGATCAGCGCCCAGTCCAGCGTGCTCAGCAGGGTCAGCGTGCCGCGCCGCTGCTGAAAACGATCCTCGATCTCCGTGAAGTAATTGAAGTAATTTTGCAGAACGGGACCTTACCTGGTGATGGCGCTTCGCCCGCTGTTGGCCTTTTGACCACTACTGGCTCTCAGACCGCTATTGCGTTCATAGATTAGGCGGACACCGTCCAGCGTCAGGTACGGATCGATGGTTTTCAGATAGCGGGAGTCGGGAGCGATAAGCTGCGCAAAGCCGCCGGTCGCGATCACGCGGGCCCTTGGATCCATCTCCGCAAGCATACGTTCGCAGATACCATCCACCAGCCCGATGTAGCCGTAGTAAAGGCCGATCTGGATGTTGTCGGTGGTGCCGGTTCCAATCACCTTGGAGGGCTTGCGGATCTGTACATGGGACAGCCGCGCCGCCCGGCCAAAGAGTGCGTCAGCGCTGATGCCCAATCCGGGAGCAATGGCACCACCCACAAACTCGCCCTTTGCGGAGATCACGTCAAAGGTCGTGGCGGTGCCCAGGTCAACGACGATGCAGGGGCCGCCATACTTCGCCACCGCCGCAATGCAATTCGCGATGCGGTCCGCTCCCACCTCGGCGGGATTGTCGGTCAGCACGGGCAGGCCCGTCTTCACACCAGGCTCAATGAAGATCGGCCGCACTTTGAAGAAGCTTTCCGTCACTTCACGCAGCATCTGGTCTACCTGCGGCACGACAGAGGAGACCGCGACGCCGTCCACGTCCTGCACGGCAAGGCCATTCAGCAGCAGCAGGCCATGTATCGTGATGCGCAATTCGTCCGGTGTTTGGTGAATGGGCGTCGCCAGCCGCCAGTGATGCAGCAGTTCCACGGGTGCCTCGGCGGTGGCCAGCCGGTACAGTCCCAGCACCATGTTCGTGTTGCCTACTTCGATCGCCAGCAGCATGGCTTCCTCTCTGCTTGTCGTCTATGGAGTGTTTCCGTGAGCTTCTTCAGAGTTCGCGAACTCCGCCGTGCCGTATCACTCGTTCTGAACCGTCGGTGCATTGCATGCGCAGCAGTCCTTCAGCCGTAAGTCCAGCGGTAACGCCAGTATAGCCCTCATCCTCGGCGACCTGGACGGCCTTGCCGCAGACCCAGCTGCTGCGTTCGGCGAAGCGTTGCAGCACCTGTTCGGCACCCTTTTCCAGCACACGCAGTTCCTGGTGGAGACGGATCAAAAGCGCAACCGCGAGATCTTCGCGGCGGGTACGAGCACCGCATTCCAGCAGCAGTGAGCTGGCGATTGCCGCCAGGTCGCCCGGCATCTCGCTCTGGTTCAGGTTGATGCCGATGCCGATGGCAGCGTATCGCAGCGCGCCCGTGGCGTCCATGGCGGTTTCAGTAAGGATGCCGCCAAGCTTGCGGCCGCCTTTGCGTGTGACGAGGTCATTGGGCCAACGCAGGTCGACATCGTAGCCACTCACCTGCAAGATCGCCTCCTGAGCGGCGAGACCTGTAGCGAGCGAGATGAGCAGCACCTGCTCCGCCGGCAGCCGGGGCCGCACCAGTGCGGTCAGATACAGGCCGCGCTCCGGCTCCGAGTGCCAGGCGTGGCCACCGCGCCCGCGCCCCGCCGTCTGCTCATCGGCGATGTAGACCTGCCCGGCTTCTGCACCCGCCTGTGCTTCGGCGATGGCGCGTGTCTGCGTTGAATTGATGGAAGGGAAATGGTGCAGCCGTCCGTGAAAGATCATGCCGGCCAAGCCGTTCTCGACAACAGACACGTCGAAAGCGGCGGGCGGGCCGCTGACCTGGTGACCCGCTGACTCGCTCGCCCGCGGCTTAGTAAACATCCGCGGTGATCCGCATGCTCAGGTCGACGGCCATGGCGGAGCGCGTCAGGCCGCCGATGGACAGAAAATCCACACCCGTTTCGGCGTACTCGCGAGCAGTCTCCAGGTTCAGGTGCTCGGCCACTTCCAGCAGCACCTTGGGTGCTTCGGCACGGACCGCCTCCACTGTCAGGGCGACGTCGCGCGGAGTCATGTTGACCAGCAGAAGCACGTCTGCGCCTGCACTGATGGCGGTGGCCGCCTCCTCTCCGCTTGTCACTTCCACTTCAATCTTCTGGCCGGGTTTACGGCCCTGCAACGCGCGGGCGACCGCCACCTCCAATCCGCCTGCCAGTGCGATATGGCTCTGCTTCAGCAGGATGCCGTCCTGCAGATCCAGCCGGTGGTTCTGGCCACCGCCGCAGCAGACGGCGTATTTGTCCAGCAGGCGCAGCCCCGGCATGGTTTTGCGGGTGTCCAGCACCTGTGCCCTGGTGCCCTCCACCTGTGAAACGAACTCGCGCGTGAGCGTGGCAATGCCGCTCATACGCTGCAGCAGGTTCAGAATCACGCGCTCACAGGAGAGGATCGTGGCCGCGTTGTGGCGGATGACGGCGACCGTTTGGCTCTTGCGCACGCGGGTGCCGTCAAAAACCTCCGGATGGCTGATGATCTCGTACCGCCCGCGGCCACGCCCGCCGGTACGCGTGCTTAACCTGGCAAAAGCATCGAAAACGGCGGAAACCATTCCCAGGCCGCAGATCACGCAATCCTGCCGCACCAGAACGGTAGCGCTTGCCCGTTGCTCCGGGTCGATCGCCAGCGCGGTTGTCAGGTCCAGGGTCGCTTTGTCTTCTGTCAGGGCCGCTTCGGCGATCGCCGCGATCTTTCTGCTTTTCCAATCCATAACGTCACAATCCTACAGGCGCGGGGCGCATCTTAAGGTAGATGCGACGTGCAGGGAAGGCCTGCTTCCGTTGATCCTGCCCTCCGATTTCAGTTAATGCCGCCCACTCTTATCGCCAATCCGCTTTCGAATCAGACCGCTATGCTGCTGCTGCTGGCGATTCCGATTGCCTGTGCCAGCTGGACGGTGACGCACGAAGAAGTCTTCCGGGAGCCGCGCGACTTTTGTAAAAGTCAGAGCCAAAGCGCGGCCTCGCTGCCACGCCGCAAATTCTTTTATCTGTTTACCTGCGAATACTGCCTTTCGCACTATGTCACGGCGGTGGTGCTGTTGCTCGCGCGGTACCAGCTGGTTTATTCCGGCTGGCGCGGGTATGTTCTGGCGGAGTTTGCCCTGGTGTACGTGGCCAATACCTACATGAGCCTGTTCAATCGTCTCCGGCTGGACATCAAACATGAAAACGTAGCGATCAAGGTGGAAGAGCAACAGGTGGCGAAGGACGTTTGACGCAGGTGTGGAGCTTCCGCCGCACGACCCACGAAAAATAAATGTGCGGATTGTGGAACGGCGGGTCCTTTCTCTTGTAATATTGCAGTTGATCGTAGGATTCGATCGGTCACGTATTGCTTGTTTGCTTCACCGCACTCGCAAAACACTACCAATTGCGTTCATCGGTACATCTTGCTCCACCGTGGGCAAACAAGGAATACATCATGGAAACAGGTACAGTGAAGTGGTTCAACGACGCCAAGGGCTTCGGTTTTCTCAGCCGTCAGAATGGTGAGGATGTTTTCGTCCACCACACCGCCATCCAGTCGAACGGCTTCCGTTCGCTGCAGGAAGGCCAGACCGTGACGTTCAACGTCGTCAAGGGACCCAAAGGCTTTCAGGCCGAGAACGTTCAGGCCGCATAACAATTTCTCCGCATCGCTGCGGTGCGACAAATTGAAAAGGGCAGCCCTCCGGGCTGCCCTTTTGCTTTTGAGGTTTCGCGGATAAGGCGGCGATTTGGTCCCGCGCCAGCATTCGCGGCCTCTGCAGACCTTCTCCCGCGCTTTGATGCCGGCTTATTTCGATCCCGGAGGAATGATGCCGTTCATCCGCAAGTACTCGACCATTTGTCCATAGTGGTCATACCCGTGCGCGAGGGCAAAGGCCGCCAGCGTGCCCTTGGACTTTACGCCGTCAACGTCAAGGGGATCGTTCTGGTTCTCGGCCGTCAGGTTCGGCAGTGCCGTGTGGGCAAAGGCAAAGGATTGTGTAAGCGCGCTTACGATCTCGTCCTTGGTCTTCAAAGAGCTGATCGCTTTTGCGTCTGCATTGGGCTTTGTGCCGGTGGCAGTTCCGTAAAAGTAGTAATTTGCCTGAGCCAGATGTTTTGCCATGCCGGCAAAGGTCTGAACGCCGTCATACTTGGCCCCGGGAATGTTCAGGGAAGCTGGAGTGAAGTCATATTTGCCTGCGGGCATCGCCTTTGCAACTCCCAGAACCTGCCGCTCGAAGATGCCCAGCAGGACGTCATTCGCGGAGCTGAATGATGTTTGTGTTGCTGCAGGCCGCTGTGCCGTTGCAACACCCGCTGCCGCTGTCTGCGCCCCGGCATGCAATGCGCCGGCCAGGCACACCACCACCACCCATATCTTCTTCAAAGCCATTCTCCTTTGTGATCGGCACAAGCCTAACAGAACGCAGCCGAGCACCGCAGTGAAGGGTCAAGCTGAGGAACAGCAACTTCAGCCCGTAAGCAGACAGCCGCACCCCGGCTAAGCCGGCAGCGCTGCCAATGCCGCCTTTGCCTTTTCATAAAGTGCGGAGGTTTCGGCTTGCTGCTTTTTGAGTCCGTCCACCACAGCTGCCGGCGCCTTGGCCAGGAATCCTGCATTGCCAAGCTGTCTTTCGGCGGCTTGCAGGCCTTTCTCCAATTTTGCAAGCTCTTTGGTGAGCCGTTCGCGCTCGGCGGGCACGTCCACCTGGCGCTCATACACAATGGCAACGTCAAAGCCGGCGCCGGGACGTGAGGCGGTTCCACTCAGCGGCTCCGCGGAGAACTCGACATCGCTGACGCGGGCGAGCCGGGCCAGCATGTCGCGGTTGGCATCCGCCAGGGCAAGGATGCGGTTATCCCCGTGCAGCAGGACAGGTGCGGACTCCTTCTCCGGCACGCCGAGCTCTTTGCGTAGCGCCCGCACCGTCATGATCAGCTCCTGTAGCGTGGTCATCGCGGCTTCCGCGCCGGTGTCGGTAGGGAAGTCGGCAGCCTGCGGATAGCGTGTGAGCGCGATGGACTTCGCCGGCGGATTGCCTTCGTAAAGCGCGTGCCAGATTTCCTCCGTCAGAAAGGGCATGAAGGGTGAGAGGAGACGCAACGATGCCTCGAAGACGCCGACCAGGCCGGCGAGTGAAACGGCCGTTTACGGATTCTGGATCGGCGGTTACATCGCCGTTGCGCCTTCAAGCGAGGCCGGAAAGTCGAGCCGCAGTTTGACCAGTTCCAGGTACCAGTCACAGAACTCACCCCAGAAAAACTGGTAGACGGCGTTGGCTGCCTCGTCGAAACGATAGGCTGCGAGGGAAAGCTCCACCTCACCGCAGACCGTGCTCAGACGGGCAAAAATCCAGCGCGTCTCAATCGGTGTGATCTCGGGCAGAGCGGTGACGCTCGAGCCCGCACCCATGCGCAGGTTGTACCCGGCAGCTTTGGCGCGTTCGATCTGGAGGAAGAGGAAGCGCGCCGCGTTCCAGATCTTGTTGGCAAAGGCGCGGTAGCCCTCGGTGCGGCCCTCACTGAAGGCGATGTCTGTGCCGGGCGAGGCCTGCGATGCAAGCGTGAAGCGCACCGCGTCCGTCCCGTATTGCTCGATGATGGCGATCGGGTCGATGACGTTTCCCTTGGTCTTGGACATCTTCTGGCGATCGGCCGCGCGCACCAGCGCATGGATGTAGACCTCGCGAAAGGGCACCGCGTCCTTCAGCTCGCGCTTCGAGCCGTCCGGCATCGGCACGTCCAGCATGAAGTGCGTACTGAGCATGACCATGCGCGCGACCCAGAAGAACAGGATGTCGAAGCCGGTGACGAGCAGATTGGTCGGGTAATAACGAGCCAGGTCGGCGGTCAGACGCGTGTCCGCTGTCCCTTGTTCTTCCGTCTCCTGTTCCCTGTTGCCTGTTCCCTGTTCTTTCGGCCAGCCAAAGACGGTAAAGGGCAGCAGCGCGCTCGAAAACCAGGTGTCGAGCACGTCGTTGTCCTGCTGCAGTTCGGCATGGTCACAGCTGCCGCAGCGCTCCGGCCGGGTGCGGCTGACGCACATCGTCTCGCACTGCGGGCAGTAGTAGGCGGGGATGGGGTGGCCCCACCACAGCTGCCGGCTGATGCACCAGTCATAGATGTTGCGCATCCACTCGAAGTACGTCTTCTGGTACATCGCTGGGGTGAACCGGATGTGGCCTTCTTCCACGGCGGCGATGGCTTTGTCCGCGAGCGGCTGAATCTTGAGGAACCACTGCTTGGACAGCCGCGGCTCAATTACCGCGCCGGTGCGCTGTGAGGTGGCCACGGCCATGGCGTGATCTTCGACTTTCACGAGCAGACCGGCCGCGTCGAGATCAGCAACGATGCGTTCCCTTGCCGCCGTCCTGTCCATGCCGTCGTAGGGTAAGCCGGGCAGCGCGATGCGCGCCATCTCATCCATGATGGTCAGGTTCGGCAGGCTGTGGCGCTGGCCGATGCTGTAGTCGTTGGGGTCGTGCGCGGGCGTGACTTTCACGGCACCGGTGCCGAACTCAGGCTTGGCCCAGTCATCGGCAAGGATGGGGATCTCGCGGTTCACGCCGCCGTTCACGCCACTCAGCGGCAGGGTCAGCAGCTTGCCAACAAGTGCCGTGTATCGCTCGTCAGCGGGATTGACCGCAACAGCCATGTCGCCCAGCATGGTCTCCGGCCGTGTGGTTGCGATGACGATGGAACCGGTGCCGTCTGCCAGCGGATAGCGCACGTGGTAGAGCTTGCCCGTGGTCTCCTTGTGCTCGACTTCCAGGTCGCTGACGGCGGTCTGCTGCATCGGGTCCCAGTTCACCATGTAGGTGCCGCGATAGATCAGGCCCTGCTCGTAAAGGCGGACGAAGGCCTCGGTCACGGCGAGAGACAGGTCATCGTCCATGGTGAAGTATTCGCGGCTCCAGTCGACACTGGCGCCCAGGCGGCGCATCTGTTCCGTGATGGCGCCGCCGTACTCCCCGGTCCACTTCCAGGCGCGCTCCACGAAGGCCTCGCGGCCCAGCTGTTTGCGGTCGGTACCCTCGCTGCGCAGCTGGCGCTCCACCATCATCTGGGTGGCGATGCTGGCGTGGTCGGTCCCGGGAACCCACAGCGCCTCTTCGCCACGCATGCGGTGCCAGCGCGTGAGGATGTCCATCTCCGTCTGGTTCAGCATGTGACCCATGTGCAGACGACCGGTCACGTTGGGTGGCGGCAGCAGCATGACGAACGGCTTCTTTGGCGTGACAGAAGCGGCGGGGTCATCCGGATCTTTGGTCGCGGCAGTATCGAAGATGTGTTCGCGGACCCAGTACTCGGCCCATTTCTCTTCAATCAGGGCAGGGTCATACGCTTTGGGCAATTCAGTGGGCATAAGTAATGAGAGAGCGTATCCGTGAGCTGTTTCCAGAGTACCGTGCCGTTTGCAGGCTTGCTTACAAAAGCCAAGGGTTGATCACTTCCAGGCCTGCAGCCTGGAACGGGCCAGTATCGCGTGTCGCAATAGCAAATCGATTCGCCATTGCGATCGCCGCGATATAACCGTCGGAGACGGCAATCGCTTTACCAACGATGCGTGCTCGCGCTCGTAGTGTGGCATAAGCGATTGCTGCATCCGCATCAAAGGCAAGAATGCGCGACCCGAAGAGGGCCGCGATGCAGATTTCAAAGTCAGTCAGCAATGCGTCCTGCCGCTGTCCCTTTGGCATGGAAAGGATTCCGTACCGCAACTCAGCCAGGCTGATGCTGGAGAGGTAAAGGGTTTCGGCCATCTGTGCATCCAGCCACTCCAAAACCGCAGAGTCAGGCAGCTGTCGAAGCGATTCCGAAACAACGTTTGTGTCTAGCAGGATCAATTAAAGTCGATGGGTTCAGCAGGGCTCTTGTCGCGCTCAATCCTAAGTTCTACACCGCCGTATTTGCGGCCAAGGGCAGCGAGTTCTGAACCAATTCGAAGGCGACCAGATGGCCGGACTGCATTGTCAAGAATTCGTCGCATCTCCGCTTCTGTACTACGGCCGTGCTGAACCGCCTGCGCCTTGAGCGCACGATGCGTCTCTTCCGATAAATTCCGGATCACAACTGAGGACATGAGGACTCCCGGTGTTGATAGCAAGTCAGCTTAGAAGATAGCAGCCAACTCACTTCCAAAGCAACTGCGAAAACGTGATCAGGTTGCCGCGCCACACCATCCACGTGTGCATGCCCGGCGTGGAGTTTGCGCTGACGTTGGCCTTGATGTTTTCCTTTGCCCACGCGCCGAATTTCTCGTTTACTGGATAGAGGCCGTCCTCCGTGCCGCAGGAGAGCCAGAAGAGCTTTGTGGCGGGCTGTGTTTTCGCGTTCGGAACGATACCGCTGAAGGCCTGCTGGTAGACCGCATCGGAGATCTCACCCGGCTTGGGGTGATTGTTCTTTTCCATCGGCGAGATGATCGCGGAGGAGAACGCGCCCACGTAGCCGAAGGTTTCCGGATGGTTTAGGCCGGTGACGATGCTGTGGCCGCCACCCATGCTCAGGCCGGCGATGGCGCGGTGCCCGGCGTCGCGCGCTACGTGGTAGCGGGCCTCCGTCATGGGCAGAATTTCCTTCAGCATCATCTCGGTAAAGAGCTGCTGATTCTCTAACGGCACGGTGTAGGGCGCGGACCAGACGCCCCAGTTTTGCTGGATCATGCGCATGGTGCCATAGGCGCGCGGCATGACCATGACCATGGGCTGAATCCTGCCCTGCGCGATGAGATTGTCCAGGATCAGGTTGGCCTGCCCGGCCATCACCCAGCCCTCGGCACCGTCGCTGTAGCCATGCAGCAGGTAGAGCACGGGGTAGGGCTGTTTGCGCTTCGCATCATAGCCCGGCGGGGTATAGGTCCAGGTGTCGCGGTCATGCGCGCCGGCCTCGTCGGTGGCGACCTTCGACACGTAAAGGTCATGGTGCACTTCACCGTGCGGCACATCGGTGAGTTCCCACGGCTCGGGTGTCGCACCCGGCACGTGCACCACGCTTGCGGGGTTGAGCAGGTTGGGGCGGATGTCGGCGTTCTTGGGATCGTTGATGGACTGACCGTCCACAATGACGCGATAGCCGTAGACCTGCGGCGGCACCGGTTCGGTGGTGAGGGTCCAGATGCCGTCCGGTCCCTTCTGCATGGGCAGGTTTTCCGCGCGGCCCTCCAGGTTGACGGAAACGGCCGTGGCACCCGGATCGTTGAGGCGGAAAGTGATGCGGCGGTCCGGGGAAACTTCCGGCGACTTGATCTCCACCGGCCGGTTCACCGGGACAGGGTCGACCACCCGCGTTTTGGGTTGGGCCGCCGGCATGCGTGGCGCGCTCTGTTGAGCGAGCAAGGAAGAAGCGATCAGGACCGCAACCGACGACAGTTTAAGCAGAACACGCATGATGCGAGAGTGTATCAAGCCACATGGACGATGGGCGAGCATGGCTATGTCGTGCGACGAAGGCCGGGAGTCTCTATGAGCTTCAGTGAGTCCCCAATCTTTGAAGCCGTTAAGGCTTACATGCCGAGCAGGGAGTCGATGAAGTTGTCACTGTCGAAGGGCAGGATGTCGGTCATTTTTTCGCCGACGCCGACGAAGACCACTGGCAGCCGCAACTCACGTGCAATGGCGATGACGATGCCGCCCTTCGCCGTGCCGTCGAGCTTGGTGAGCACGATGCCGGTGCCCCGGGAAGCTTCAAGAAACAGGCGGGCCTGCTGCATGCCGTTCTGTCCCGTGGTCGCGTCCATGACGAGGAAGGTCTGGTGCGGCGCGCCGGGCACCAGCTTCTGCGCGGTGCGCCGCATCTTGTCGAGCTCGGCCATCAAGCCGGCTTTGTTGTGCAGGCGGCCGGCGGTATCCACAATGACGATATCGGCTTTGCGCGCCTTGCCGGCGGTGAGTGCGTCATAGAGTGCAGCGCTGGGGTCGCCGCCCTGCCTGGTTTTGATGATGTCGACATTCGAGCGTTTTGCCCAGACCTCCAGCTGCTCAATGGCGGCGGCGCGAAAGGTGTCCGCCGCGCAGAGAAGGGCTTTGCGCCCATGTGTACCGTAGAGCGCGGCGAGCTTGCCGCTGGTGGTGGTTTTGCCGGTGCCGTTCACGCCCACCATCATGATGACTTCCGGTCCGGCGGGCGGGTGGTTGGTGGGCTGCTCGACCTCGTTCAGGATGGCGCGAAGCTCCTCACGCAGCATCTGTTTCAGCTCTGCGCCGCTGGACTTTTCACGCAGGGCACGCGCGCGCAGGTTGCCCAGGATTTCCTGCGTGGTGGTCATGCCAAGATCGGCGGTCAGCAGCACGGATTCCAGCTCGTCAAGAGTTTCTTCATCCACTGTGCGGGTGAGGGCGAGCACGCTGTCGAGCGACGTGGTGAACTGGTCGCGCGTGCGCGTGACGGCCTCGCGCATGGCTTGCAGGTAGTAGTTGTCTTCCTCTTCCGCAGAGGCATAGCCGCCGAAGGAGAAGTTGGTGTTCATGGGCCGCAGGCCAAACTCATTGCGCTCCGGCAGTGCCGGGGTGTCGTGGAAGGGTACGACGGCAGGTGTTGTTCTTGCGGCGATCGGAGAGAGTTCTGTGGCGATCGGTTCGGCGAAGGTCGCTAGCTCGGCAGCGAAGGAGGAGCCGACGGTGGTGAGGGAGGCGGGTGCGGCGGGCGTCTCGACGCCTTCGACCTCGGCAAGTTCCTCTTCAGTGCGCGGTGTCAGGTCGTCGATCAGGACTGGCGCGGCGAGTGGCGGCTCGATGGTGGACTGTGGCTTGGCTGGGGCTGTGCCGGGCAAAGGCGCTGCTGCGCTTTCTGCCTGAGTGGCTTCTGCGGGCTGCGGCTCCGCGCCTGCGGGGTTGCCGGTGATCGCCTGCCGGACACGCTGAAAGAAGCTCGGCTTTTTTGGTCCGTCGCCGGAGCTGCTGAAGAGGGCCATACGATCTAGTGTATGTTTTCCGCGGACGGGCAGGCCGGGCGGTCAAGGCAATCATGTGCCTGCTTGGCGTGCCGTAGACTCCACACACAGCGTTTGCGGTCCGAGCCCACTCTTCGGTGGGCGACAAAAGAATAGGTCGGCCAAAAATTTGGGCGCGAAGTCGGGCTGGCATGGGCACTACTGCCCAGGAGGTGTGTAGACCGGGGCGGCCTGCTGTGCACGGAATGCATTGGCCATCAGGAAGTAGTTGACCGTGCCGGCGAGCAGGCCGAGAGCGAGCACGCCGAGGTAGATCCGTTGTGCGTTTTTGCCACGCGTCGCCGTCGGATCGTTCATTTTTCCGGGAAGGAAAGCGCTCGCGACAAGCATGCCAACCATGCTGACGCCGAGGAATGGCATGGCGAGGGAGAGCACTGGCCAGTACGAACCGGAGGTGCGCAGAAGATGCCAGTTCCAGATCCAGAGGATAAATGGCAGAAGAAGAACCAGCCCAAAGATGAGAAGGATGCGAAGGTCGCCTTTCTTCATTCATTCCTCCTTTCAACGCACAACGGTTTTAAGCCTGGGTCACGGCAAGTGTCAGTTTGGCGACCCTGGCGGCCAGCTGAAGGCTTTCCGGCTCAGCTACTAAATGAGCCGTATATTTCGACAGGCTGGCAGTCACTTTGATTTGCAGATAGATGCTCTGACCGGCCGGGAGATCAAGCGTTAGTGAGCCCGCCTGATTCTCAGCTATGGGGTTGTTGCCTTTGACGGCAGCGCGGGCCGTGTACTGACCGGCGGGCAGCGTCCACTTGGCAAAGGCGGCCGGGCGAAGTTCCGCAACGCCGTTGACATCTACGGACGCCTGCACCGCCACAGGTGCGGTGAACGACGCTTCCCTGTAGATGTACACATTGCCGTATCCAGCGGGCAGGGCAGCGGCAAGGCTGACTGCGCGATCTACCGATTGTTGCCGGCGCTCCCCTGCATTGAAGGGGAACTTCTTCGCAAGCAGGAGGTAAGCGATGTTCAAGCCACTTGCGACCAGGATGAGAATGAGGAAGGTTCCAGAGCTTACGGCCTTTGTGACAAAGCCGAGCATCGCCGCAAAAAATAGGACGAAGCCGATGGTACGGAGATTCGAGGCCAAAGTATGACTCCAACATGTGCGCAGTGAAGCAGGGAGAATCCGCCCTGTGCGAAACGGGATAGATGCAAGGTAGTACCGCGGAAGATGCCAAGGGCCTACTCGTCGCGGCCGGGGCGGGTCATCAGGATGCGGATGGCCTCTCGCGGTGCAAGCCCCTCATGCAGGATGGCGTTCACCTGTTGCGTGATCGGCAATTCAACACCGTGCAGCTGAGCCAGACCCAGTGCAGCACCCGTGCAGCGGACTCCTTCTGCGACCCGGCCGTTGAGCGAGGCCAGGATGTCGGGCAGCCTGCGGCCGCGGCCGAGCTCCACGCCGACGGTGCGATTGCGCGAAAGCGAACCTGTGCAGGTGAGCACCAGGTCGCCGTAGCCGGCCAGGCCTGCCAGCGTCTCCGGTTGCGCTCCGCAGGCCACGGCAAGGCGTGTGATCTCCGCCATGCCGCGGGTGATCAGCGCGGCGGCGGCGTTGGAGCCGAGCTCCAGGCCTGCCACCACGCCGGCGGCCAGGGCGATCACGTTCTTGAGCGCGCCGCCAATTTCAACGCCGACGACATCGTTGTTGGTGTAGACACGGAGGCTTTCCGAGGAGAAGTCGCCTTGCAGATTTTGAGCAAGTTCTGCATGAGTGCAGGCCAGGGTGACCGCGGTGGGCAGACCAGCCGCCACCTCCTTGGCAAAGGATGGCCCTCCCAGCGCCGCGAAGCGCACGGGTGAGACGGCGGCAACTGCTTCTGACATGAGCCGGTGTGTGCCGTCCTCAATACCCTTGGAGGCGGAGATGTAGACGTGCTCGCCCTGCAGCAGTGGCGCGATGGCGGCGATGGTTTCGGGCAGGTTGACCGACGGCGTAACGGAGAGCAGGATCTGAGCACGCTGAACCAACTCAGGCAGGGAGCTGGTGAACGCGATGCCTGCGGGCAGCGCAAAGCCGGGCAGGTAGCGGGAGTTTTGATGGGTGCGCTCCATCTCTGCCGCGTGCTCCGGGGAGTGTGCCCACAGGGTCAACTCATGCCGCTGCTGCCGGGCCAGCGAGATGGCGAGTGCGGTTCCCCAGGCTCCGGCGCCAATGATTCCGATGCGGCTCATGGTTGTCTGCTCCTCCCTCAGTCGGTTGCGCTGGCGGTCTGCCCGAATTTTGGCTCGGTATGCGCGCGGAGCCGGGCGATGTTGGCGTGGTGCATGAGTATGACGAGCACTGGAATCACGAGATAGACGACGGTGACAACCAGGCGATGCTTGCCGTCGAAGATGACGGCACAGATGGCCATGGCGGCCGCGGCAAGCATGGAGGCGAGCGAAACGTATTGCGTAAGCGCGAAGACAGCCGCAAATACGAGGACGGAGGTGAGTGCAACGCCGGGCGTGAGTGCGATGAAGACACCCAGCGCGGTAGCTACGCCCTTGCCACCGCGAAAGCCGAGCCAGAGGGGGAACATGTGGCCGAGCACGGCGACCAGGCCGGCCAGCGCGGCGACATCGTAGCCCTTGGGGAAAGCACCATAGTGCAGCGCCAGCTGCTGCGCCAGAAAGACCGCGAGCCATCCCTTCAGGATGTCCAGAAGCAATGTGGCGATCGCAAGGCTTGTGGAACCGGTGCGCGCCACGTTCGTTGCGCCGATGTTCCCCGAGCCAGTCTCGCGGATGTCCTGACGGTGCAGCACACGAACAAGAATGTAGCCGAAGGGGATAGAGCCGAGCAGGTAGGCGGCAACGAGCGAAACGATCCAGAGCGTGGTGTCGTTCATAGCGGTTCTGAGTGTAGCAGCGTCGAAACTTCAGTCTTCCAACACAAAGGCTATCGAGGAAAAGCCACAGAGGACACAATCGCCGTATTCGGGCGCATCTCGTTTCGCCCTTCTGTGGCTTTCTGCAGTCTTTGTGGTCTTAGGGTTCAGAAAAGGAGTCGCTCGGGAGAGGACCAGATGCTTCAGCTCAAGCGTTTGCGCAGTTCAACCAGGGCATGCTGCGTGCTGAACCAGCGGATGCGGTCGCGGTCGCCCAACAGGTTCAGTTCCAGTGAGGCGGTGTCGTGCTCATCGCAGATGGCCAGGTAGACGCGGCCCACCGGCTTGGTGGCGGTGGCGCCGCCGGGCCCGGCAATGCCCGTAATGCCGATGCCGATGTCGGCACCGGTGCGGCGGCGAATGCCTTCGGCAAGCGAGCGCGCCACGTCATCACTGACCGCGCCATACTGCTGAATCATCTCGCGGGGCACATCGGCAAAGAGCGTCTTCATTGCGTCGGAGTAGACCACCGCGCCGCCGATGAAGGAGCGCGAAGATCCGGAGATGGAGGTGAGCCGCTGCGCGAGCAGGCCGCCGGTGCAGCTTTCCGCCACGGCCAGCGTGAGGTGCCGCATGCCCAGCATCAGCAGCACCACCTGTTCCAGAGATTCATTTGCCGCGGAAAAAACGACCGCTTCCATTTCATGTTCGCATTGGTCCAGCAGTTCGCTTACGCGGGCTTGCGCTTCGGCGAGCGTCGGCTTGGCGCATAGAAAGTGCAGCTGGATCTCGCCCTGCGTACTCAGGATGGTGGTCTGCACGTCGGTGTACTGCGTATAGATGGGCGAGGTGCGTGCGTCCACCTCACTCTCCGCCACCACCGCCATGCGCAGCGTGCCGGTGGCGATGTGTGTCTCTGGAACGACGCGGCGCAGACGTGCTTCCACTTGGTCGGCGAAGAGCGCGGTCAGTTCCTTGGGTGGCCCGGGCAGCAGAACGATGATGCGCCGCTTGCCTTCAAATTCGGTATCGATCCACTGGCCCGGCGCGGTGCCGTTCGCATTCGGCAACAGCTCGGCACCATCGATGACGTCGCCCTGCTTGAAATTGATTTCGCGGATCGCAATGCCGCGCTTTGCAAAACGCTCTTTCAGTGATTCGACGACGCTCTGATCTCGCGAGAGACCCACGCCCAGCGCGGCGGCGACGGCCTCGCGGGTCAGATCGTCTTCGGTGGGGCCCAGTCCGCCGGAGAAAAGGACGATGTCGGCGCGGCGAAGCGCAATACGTGCGGCTTCGGTCAGCTGCGGGAGTGAGTCGCCGAGGATGGTTTTGAAGGCGACAGCGACACCGAGCTTGTTCAACTCCGCGGTGAGCGCGAGCGAGTTGGTGTCCACGCGATAGGGCGTGAGCATCTCGGAACCGACGGCGATGATTTCAGCGATCAATGTAGTCCTGCTATTAGAGCACTTCGCTATGTGTGCCAAGACGCATCAGCGTGATGCCACCAAGCGAATCGTCGCGATAGATGAGCAGAAGATCAGGGTGAATGTGACATTCGCGGCATCCGGTATAGACGCCTCTCAGTGCATGATCTTTCAGGCGAGCTGGAAGAGGCCGTTCTGCCAACAAATCCTCGATCACGCCCACAAGAACAGTCTCAAAGCCTCTGTAACGCGCATTGTGCATAAGCTTCTTCAGATCGCGCTTGAAAGTAGAAGCTTTGCTAATCGTCCTCATGAAGGGATCTCATAAAAGAGGCGGTATCCGTGTATTTTTGAAGCGTTCCAGATTCTGCTTCCTTCATCGCCGCAAGGGTTTCCGCGTTCGGAACGCGATAGATCGCAGGAACGACGCCCTCATGAATAGTTTCACGATAGAAAGACTCGATCGCCTCGGACTCCGACAAGCCCATTTCAGCGAAAATCTGTCTAGCGTTGGAGCGGACTGTCTCGTCGATAGCGACTTCAATCATGCTGCTGGTGATCATGCCTGTCTCCCTCTGTTGCATTATCTCGCGCCAGTCTCTGATGGGCTACCGCAACAGCCTGCCCTGCACGCCCATGTCCACGTGATACAGCGCGTTCGTCGTGGTAAGTGCGGCGGCACCGTCCTCCATGAAGGCGAGCCCGATCAGGCCGCTGCCGCTCACGGCCACGCTGCTCTCACGCTCCGGCGTGATGCGGTGGATGCCGCGCTCACCCCGGTGCGATGCGGCGACGTAGATGTTGTTGTCGGCATCCACGGCCAGCCCCTGCGGGCGGCCCAGCCCGCGGAACCAGATGGTGACCTCGCCCGTGGGGGAGATGGCGTGAATGACCTCGTTCGAGGAGGTCGTGGGACCGGTTACGAAAAGCGTTCCCGCGTCGTTGAAGGCCAGGTGATAGGCCGAGACGCTTGGCTCCAGCGTGGCAAAGACGAAGACACTGCCGCTGGTGTTGATCTTGAAAATCGTGCCGCTGCGGTCGCCCACATACAGATTGCCGTCGCCGTCAAAGGCCACCCCAGTGGCTACGCCCATGCCCTCGGCCCACTGCACCATGGTGCCCTCGGGCGAGATGCGGTAGACCGTACCCTCGGCACGGGAGGAGCAGTAAATGTAGCCGTCCGGACCCACGGCCAGCCCGCTGGCGTTTTGCAAGCCACGCACGAAAGGCCGCTGCTGAAAATCACGATCGAGCCGGTAGATGGAGACAGGCACGGTCTGGCCGCGGCTGCCGCTAAAGGTGGTGTACAGGTTGCCTTCGCTGTCCACGGCGGGATTCGCAATGGGGTGAAGATTGTCAGAAAGGGGCACGGCCACCTGAACCGCCAGCGCGTTGGAGCGGTGCTCGCCCAGGCTCAGCGTCAGGTCGCCGGCAAGGGCACCCTCCGGCACGCGCAGGCTCAGCTTCTGGCGCGACGTGAAGACGACAGGGACCGGTGTTTCCCCAAGGAACGCCTCTGGCACGGAGGTGGACGCCAGATTGTCGCCATGTACATCAAAAACGCCGCCCGGCATGGCCGCCAGGGGTGTGACGGAATGCAGCAACGGCGTGACGGCATCGGAGTGGCGGAGGTGATCAAGCAGGGACATCGTCTTCAAGGGTAGTGCAGTGGAGCCAAAGAGAAAACCGCCCGGCCAACACCGGCAGCATATCTGCTAGCTAAGATGCGCCAGCAGCAGCGGTTGCAGTATGAAGCCGCCCAGAAGCGCCGCGTATAAC
>CAXTRR010000014.1:52730-75747 GCA_964246795.1 uncultured Terriglobus sp.
GTATAACCCTGCCGCCAAATCGTCCAAAACAATGCCCGTACCCTCGGGCAGGCGCTCCAGCTGGCGAACTGGCGGAGGCTTCAGAATGTCAAAAACGCGAAACAGGATCAGGCCCAGCAGGGCAAGCAGCGGCGTAGGCAGCGCGAAGGTGAGCGCGAGCCATTGGCCGGCTACCTCGTCGATGACGACGATCTGGGGATCTTTGCGGCCACTTTCGCGGGCCACGCGCGTGGCTGCGGGGATACCGATCAGTGTGGCCGCCCCGGCCATCGCAAGTGTCACCCAGGGAACGTACGGCAGCGCGACACGGTGCATGACGGCATACCAGATCAGCGTTGCGGCAATGGAACCATAGGTGCCGGGGCCGGGCTTGAGCAGGCCGCTGCCAAAGAATGTCGCCGTGACCCACGCCCAGCGGGTACGCCGCACACTGGGCACGTCACCGTCTGAGGGAAGCGGCTCAGGCATCATCGCGGTCGCGCTGCGGCAGTTGGCCGCGCTCCAGGTCTTCCAGCAGGTCCGGATCCAGGATGGGCGAGGTGATCTTGTAGTCGCCGCTGGCCCACTTGCCCAGGTCGATACGGCGGCAGCGATCGCTGCAGAAGGGGTAATCCTCACTGCCCGCGGTGGCCAGCTTTTTGCAGGTGGGGCAGCGTAGTGCCTTGTTCGCCATGCTCCTGTGCATCTCCCGTTATTTTGCCGCCGCGGCGGCTTTGCGGTCGGCCAGCATTTTCACCACGCCGTCAAAGCGCTTCTGTGCCGTTTCGCACATCTGCATCACCTTGAGCGTTTGCGGCATGAAAACATTACCGCTCGCTGCCTGTGACATCTCAGCGTACTTTGCGCGCAGAAAGAACGGTTCGCTGTTGGTGGTGCTGTACAGCTCCACATCCACGCCGCCCTGCGCCGCCAGCGCTGAGGCCATCTCCCAATAGCTGATGACCTGGCGCCAGCAAACGTTCTGCGGATGAGTGGATTGGTGAATCTTGGAGAACTCCTCAACCGTCTGCGGATTGAACTCCACGCCCACAAAGCGGCGGCCCACGCGCATGGATTCCTCGCGACGAAGGTCGTAAAGCTTCAGAATAATTTCGGCGTCAGCCGGCGTTGCCATTGGTCCTGCTCCTGTCGGTTCTGCTGAGTCGGTTGCGAATCAGTCCACGATGCGGGCGACCACGTCATAGTCGTGAGCTTCGGTGATCTCGGCCCGGTAAAAGGTGCCCGGCACCAGCCGCTCATGGTCGCCGAAGTCGTTCAGCAGCACGTGGCCGTCGATCTCCGGCGCCTGGTGCAGCGTGCGTGCCTGCCACAGCAGGTCGGTCTCCTCAGACGGGCCCTCGACTAGCACTTCCATGGTGCGGCCCACCTGTGCCGCGCGTGCCTTGGCGCTGAGCTTCATCTGCAGGCGCATGAGCCGGCGGCGGCGTGCCTCGATGGTGCGCTTCGGAACTTTTGCGCCCAGGCCAAAGGCGGCCGCACCCTCTTCATCGCTGTAGCTGAAAACACCCAGCCAGTCAATCTTTGCCGCGCGGATGAAGGCTTCCAGCTCGGCGAACTCCTCGTCCGTTTCGCCGGGAAAGCCGACGATGAAGCTGGTACGGATCGCGATCTCCGGAACAATGCCGCGGGCCTTCTCCAGCATGCGCAGGAAGATAGCTCCGGAGCCGCCGCGTTTCATACGTTTCAATACGGTTGGACTCGCATGCTGCAGTGGAACGTCCAGGTACCTGGCGATGTTGTCGTGGGCGGCGATGGTTTCGAGCAGCCTCGTCGTGACTTTGTTCGGATAGGCATACAGGAAGCGGAGCCACTTGATTCGTCCCACGCCTTGCACATGCATGGTGGCGAGCGCTTCCAGCAGTGTGGCCAGACCGTCCTTTAGACCGAGATCCTCGCCGTAGCATGTGGTGTCCTGGCCGATGAGCGTGATTTCGCGCACGCCCTGCCGCATCAGGTTTTCGGCTTCGTTCAGCACGGACGAGATGCGCCGCGAGCGGAACTTGCCACGCAGTTGCGGAATGATGCAGAAGCCGCAGGGGTGATCACAGCCCTCGGCAATCTTGATATACGCAGAAGCGCGCGGCGTGGTCAGGATGCGCGGCGTCTCGTCGCTGTACAGATAATTCGGCAACGTTGCAGTTGCGCCATCCCAGGCGTCACGACTGAAGCGACCCTGCTGCTCGCGGAGAGTTCCTTCCGGGCGTGAAGTCTGCGTACGCGAGTTCTGCTCGCGGAGGTCGCCTTCCGGTCGTGAAGTCTGCGCACGCGAGTTCTGCTCGCGAAAGTCGCCTTCCGGCCGCGAAGTCTGCTCGACTACGTCAAGTTGCGAATGCTTGCGAACGGCACTTGACGCACGGTCGATGAGGTTGGGTCCGACCGTCTCCGGAGACGCGCTTGCAGCTTCGATTCCATCTGTAAGAAGCGCCACATGGGGCGTCCCCTCCGTGGTCGTTTCGCTCGGGTTCAGTGTTGAAGCCGTCGGCAGACTCGCGACCGATGTCAAAATTCGGAAGGGCGAATTGTTCGGCGCGGGTTTCGGTTGCAGGCCGGCAGCAGCCAGTATGGTGTCCAACTCGCCGGTGCCCAGCACTGCGTCCACATCTGGAATGTTCTTGCGGATCTCGTCGCGGTAGCGCTCCACCAGGCAGCCGGTCACGATCAGCTTGTGCGCGCGTCCGCCATTGCTGGCCTTGTGATTGGCCATCTCCAGGATGGTGTTCACGCTCTCCTGCTTGGCGGAATCGATGAAGGAGCAGGTGTTGACCACGATGATGTCAGCGTCCTCGGCAGAGGGCGTCAGCTCCGCTCCGGCATGGTGCAACAAGCCCATCATGACTTCGCTGTCGACCAGGTTCTTGGGGCAGCCAAGCGAGACGAAGCCAATGCGCGGACGCGTGGCTGCCGGGCCGGATGGAGGCGGTGCCGCGGCGGTCTGCTTCTCGGCAATCAGGTCAGTGGGCACTCTTTCCATCGTATCGCGAATGCGGTGTAAACTGATCCGGAGCCGGGTCCTACGCGACGTAATCCCGCCAACCCCGCCAGGCCCGGAAGGGAGCAACGGTAACGGGCTAGTATGTGCGCAGTAGGTTTCCCGGTTCTTTCCACTATGTACCCGGAGTCCCGTTCTTCAATGCTCGGGCATCCCGCAGGCCGCCAGTCTTGCCTAGGCGGAACACGGAAATCTTTCTCGGTGCTCTCGGAAATAGAAATTTTTCCGCAACGGCGCGGCGTCCTCCCTCCGCAGTGGCTCGTCATAATCTCCAGAAACAACGGGTATGCTCATCAGGTGTGGCGAACGCCTGCCCAGGTGTGTGCCGGAAGGATTGTGCATTGAGCTTGCAGTCACAGCCGCGGGTCGCGCGGCGCGCCAAAATCTCCTCCGTCGGAACCTATGTTCCTCCACGGCTGCTGACCAATGCGGATCTGGAAAAGATGGTGGAGACCAATGATCAATGGATCGTTGAGCGCACGGGCATCCGCGAGCGCCATATTGTGGAGCCGGGCGTGCCCACAAGTGAATTGGCCTCGTTTGCCGCGATCGATTGCCTGCAGCGCCGGGGATTGGCGGCAAGCGAGCTGGACTGCATCATCATCGGCACGGTCACACCGGACATGCTCTTTCCTTCCACCGCGTGCGTTGTGCAGGACAGGATAGGTGCAAGCCGCGCCTGGGGCTTCGACGTTTCCGCAGCCTGCTCCGGCTTCATCTATGCGCTGCAGGTGGGCGCAAAGCTGGTGGAGAGCGGAGCGCACCGCAACGTGCTCGTCATCGGCGCGGACGTGATGAGTTCCATCATCGATTACACAGACCGTTCTACCTGCATCCTCTTCGGTGACGGCGCGGGCGCGGCGCTGCTGGAGCCATGTGACGAAGGAGAAGTCGGCCTTATCGACTTCGTGCATGAGGTGGACGGCTCCGGCGCGAAGTCCCTGTATATGCCGGGCGGTGGCAGCCTTCACCCGGCCTCGCAGGAAACACTTCGGGAAAAGATGCACTATGTCCGCCAGGATGGTGGCGCGGTCTTCAAGACGGCTGTGCGCAAGATGGCCGAACTGAGTGAGGCCGTGCTGGCACGCAATCACGTGACCGGCGCTGAGGTGGACTGCTTCATCCCGCACCAGGCGAACCGGCGCATCATTGTGGCCACCGCCGAACGTCTGAATATGCCTTTGGAGCGCGTCGTTATCAACATCGACTGCTACGGCAATACCACCGGCGCGACCATTCCCCTGGCCATGCGTACGGCCATCGATGATGGACGGCTGAAAAAAGGCGACCTCGTTTTGCTGGCCAGCTTCGGCGGCGGTTATACGGTTGGTTCCACTCTGCTGCGCTGGGAGTTTTAAGCGCTGGCCACTGCGTCCTGAATGGGTTGCGGACGCCGGGAGGTGCGCAGCTTCACAATCGCATAGGCAATGGCGAAGACCACCGAACCCCACACGACGATAAGCAGAATCCAGCCGTACTGGTTCGCCAGCTTCAAATAGAACGGCAGGATCGCCCTGCCGTAGTGCACGCCGAGCCAGGCAAAGCAGGCGTGGCGTATAAAGCGGCTCACCAGAAAGCTCGAGTAGAACTTAACCCTTGGCATGCGCACTGCGCCAGCCGCAATGAGGAAGGGCATAAGCGGCGCTGGCGGCGGCAGAATGGCCGGCAGCGAGACAGACAGCAGGGCGTGGTGCGCGGACCAGTGCTGCATCCGTTTGCGGAAAGGTCTGGGCACATACTTGTCCACCAGCGCCACGCCTCCCACCACACCCGTTTGATAACTGGCCACGCTGCCGATGGCCGAGCCCAGCGTCGCGGTCAGCGTGGCAAAGAGCCACCCATGCCGCTGTGCGGCGAAAAGCATCACCAGAATGTCAGACGACCCGGGGATAGGTAAGGGAATGGGCGAGCTGTCAATCATGCAGATCAGCAGGAGGCCCAGGGGCCCCAGGCGCATGAAGTAGCCGAGCAGCCCCCGCCGGTGTTTCATCTGAAAGATCAGGATGGCGAGTGCGGTCATGCGGTTCTCCCTTGTATGACGTTCACGGGCATGCGCCAGACTCGCGCGCGGTGAAAGACTTTCGCCGATGGTTTCGAGGTAAGTTGAGTCAAAGCAGCGGAAGTGTATACGGCAGCAGAACGCCCGTCCTGGCGCCCAGCAGGTAAAAGCTCGCGATGGATTCCAGGCAGGCGGCGTCCAGACAATAGTGAATGTTGCGGCTAAGGTAATGCGCGATGGTGGCCGGTGGCACGGCGATGCG
Source organism: uncultured Terriglobus sp. (assembly GCA_964246795.1). Classification (GTDB taxonomy): domain Bacteria; phylum Acidobacteriota; class Terriglobia; order Terriglobales; family Acidobacteriaceae; genus Terriglobus. The sequence continues at coordinate 57,981 of CAXTRR010000014.1, forward strand.
GTCCTGCCACTCCGCTACCAGTTCCGGCACGTGTGCCACACCGGCGATGCGCGAGGAGTTCAGATCTTGAACGAGCTGCGCGGCAGACACAGTGGCCTGGTGTAGAGCTTCCGTGCGCACAGCCCAGACGGCTGCCACCCACGGCAGGCCGGTGTGTCCATGCCAAAGCTCCGCCACGTCAAACCAGCTCGCCTCCCGAAGAAGTCCTTCCGGCCCGTCGCGGCGCTCCAAAGCAACCAGAGCTGGATCGCCGATCAGCAGTGCGGCGTCCGCGGTTTGCAGCATTGCGGACAGGTCCGCCGGCGCGCTTGTCACCTTCGGATCCACGCCGTGAAAGGCCCGCAGCAGGATGCGTACGTAGGCGATCGAGGAACGCGAGGCGGTGTCCGCTGCAATGCTGCGCACCTCTGGCATGCTCAAGCCGGGCCGCAGGACAAGCTGGATAGACCGGACCTGCCGCGATGAAGCAATGACGCAGCCCGGAACTACCGCCAGCCCTGGAATGTAGGGCATGGCACCGATCGGGATCAGTCCCAGGTCCGCCTGGCCGGTGCCCAGTAGCTCGGCGCACAGAGCCGGGCTGGTGTAGTTCACCTCATAGCTTTGCCGTAGCTCCGACGCCGCAGGCTCATGCTCGAAGTTGTAAAGCAGCGGTGCCGGATTCAGGAAATTGATTGCCGCCACACGCAGCCGTGTCTTCGCTTGGGCGGTCATCTGCAGCTTTGGATGAGCTTGGCATGCCCGCCGGTGCGTTCTCCTTACCTGGCTCCTCTCTAGAACACAAAGGGCAGGGAGCTTTCACACAGGGTACAGATGGCGCGAAATCCCTATGTGCCACCTTTGTGGCGTTGGCGTTCTGAAAGAGCTGTGCGACAGTGCTGATGGAGTTTGATACGGTTGCGGGCCCCGCACCGCAGGGAGGGTGCTATGTCCACAGCCACGACGCTTGCAGAGGTGAATGGAAATCAGACCGTGGTACGGCCGGCCGTCAGTCCGGACCGGCTTGCCTGGATGGCGCTGACGCTTACGCCCGCGATGGGACCTACGCGCGTGCTGCGGGCCATGAGCAGGGCCAAGGCGCCGGCCGACCTGCTGAGCATGAGCTTGACCGAGCTGGAGGGCCTGGGCATGCCGGCCGGCGCGGCACGCTTTGTCTTTGAAGGCAAGGCGCGCGCCGCTGCCGAGGAGGAGATTCACCGGACCGAAGAGCAGGGTGCCGGCTTTCTGACCCATGACTGCCCGGAGTACCCGGACCGGCTCAAGGAAATTTACGATCCACCGCCGATCCTCTGGTACCGGGGCGAGCCGGCGCTGCTCTCCCTGCCGGGCATTGCCGTGGTGGGTACGCGGCATCCATCGCCTTACGGCGCGGGCATGGCCCAGATGCTTTCGCGCGACCTGGCCAACCGCGGCGTCGTGATCCTGAGCGGCATGGCGCGTGGCGTGGATACGGAGGCCCACAAGGGCGCGCTGGAGGTGAAGGGCAAGACCGTGGCCGTGTGGGGAACCGGCATCGACGTAATTTATCCCAAGGAAAACAAGCGGATCGCTGAACAGATCCTGATGAACGGCGGGTGCATACTTTCCGAGTTCCCTACCGGCACCTTTCCCGCCCCGCAGAACTTTCCCTTACGCAACCGCGTACTGAGTGGCATGAGCATTGGTGTGCTGGTGATTGAGGCAGCTGAGCACAGCGGCACACGCATTACCGCGCGCTGCGCCATGGAGCAGAACCGGGACGTCTACGCCGTGCCCGGCAACGTGACCAACAAAAATGCCTGGGGACCGAACACGCTCATCAAGCAGGGAGCTAAACTGACCGCCACCTGGGAGGACGTGTGGGAAGACCTGCCCAGTGACGCGCGGCTGCAGCTTGAAGAGCGGTTGCAAGCGTTGTCAGGCGACTCGGTTGCATCGCGGGGCGGGGGTACCGCATCTCTATTTGCCGAGCAGGAAATGCCGCCGACTGAGCGCGCTGTCTACGAGCAGCTCCGCGCCGATGACTCCGTTCAACTGGACGAATTGATTGAGAAGCTGGAGGGGCAGCTTCCTTCCTCGGAGATATTCACAGCCCTGTTCGAGTTGGAACTGGCGGGCCGTATCCGTCAGATGCCGGGCAAGAATTACGTCCGCACCTTTTAGCAAGCCGCAATGTTTGTAGGAGTTACGGGATGGCGGTAAGCCGGTCCTGTCTCCAAGCCCATTCAGCAGGATTACCGTCCAACAAATGCAGGGAGGGTGACGCGACGGCCGCTTCGTGGTAGCGTCTCAGCGAGACACGGAAGACGAAAGCGCCTCGGGATCGAGGTGCCGCACAGCGAAAGAACTGTTAGCAGTATGTGCCGGTTGGTCCCGGCGGTGCCGCCCGGGTTGGAGCGGCGAAAGCAAGGTGGAGTATGGCAAGGAATCTCGTGATCGTGGAGTCGCCCGCAAAGGCGAAGACGATCAACAAATATCTCGGCAGCGACTACACGGTCATGGCCTCGCTGGGCCACATCATGGACCTGCCGAAGAACGATATCGGCGTGGAATTGAAGCGCCGCACCTTTGAGCCCCACCTGATCATTTCTCCGGGAAAGGAGAAGCTGGTCGATCAGTTGAAGAAGGCCGCCAGCAAGGCCGATGCCGTGTTTCTGGCACCCGATCCTGACCGCGAAGGCGAGGCCATCGCTTACCACCTGCAGATGCAGTTGCAGCCCTCGCTCAAGAATAAGGACCGCATCCAGCGCGTTACTTTCAACGAGATTACGAAGAAGGCCGTTGTGGACGCCTTTACCCGCGCCCGCAAGGTGAATGGCAACCTGGTGGACGCGCAGCAGACCCGCCGTGTGCTGGACCGTCTGGTTGGTTATGAAATCTCGCCGCTGTTGTGGGACAAGGTGCGCCGGGGTCTCTCCGCCGGCCGCGTGCAAACGGTCGCGTTGCGGTTGATCGTGGACCGTGAGAATGAAATCAAGGCTTTCCAGCCAGTGGAGTACTGGCCGGTGGACGCTCGGCTGAAGCCGGAGGCCGGCAAGCAGGAGTTTACGGCACGGCTGCACACCATTGACGGCACGCGTGTTTCTGTCGATACGGTAGGTGCGCCCGCGCTGCCCGACAAGCCAAGCGCGGAACAGGCTAAGGCCGAAATGGAGCGTGCGAAGTGGAGCGTCGCCAGTGTTGAGGCAAAGGAGCGCCGCCGCAATCCGCCCGCGCCCTTTTCCACCTCGCAGCTCCAACAGCAGGCCTCAAACCGTCTCGGCTTTAATGTGAAGCGCACCATGGGTGTGGCGCAGCGGCTGTATGAAGGCGTGGAGATCGGTACGGAAGGCACAGTTGGCCTTATTACTTACATGCGTACCGATTCCACCCGGGTTTCGCCGGTGGCGATAGAGGACGCGCGTCAGCACATTGCCACGCTCGGCGCGAAATACCTCCCCGCCAAGCCGAATGAATTCAAGGGCAAGAAAGACGCGCAGGACGCGCATGAAGCCATTCGCCCCACGAGCGTTGCGTACACGCCGGAGAGCATCCGGCGCTACATGAGCGAAGAGCAATTCCGGCTCTATGACCTGATCTGGCGGCGCTTCGTTGCGAGCCAGATGACTGCGGCCGTGTACGACCAGACAACGGTCGAAATCACCGGACGGGCGCAGCGCAGCTATGGCCTGCGCGTTTCGGGTTCCGTGCTGAAGTTTGACGGGTTTCTGAAGATTGCCGATCCGCGGCTCGGCAAGCAACAGCTGGCCGCCGTTAAGCCGGAGGGAGAACGCAGCGAGAGCGATGATGAAGCCGACGATGCCGCGCTGCCGGCCCTGCGTCAGGGAGAGGGGCTGAACCTGCTGTCGGTCCTGACCGAGCAGAAGTTCACCGAACCGCCACCCCGCTTCAACGAAGCCTCCTTGGTGAAGGAGTTGGAGGAACGCGGCATTGGCCGGCCCTCCACCTACGCCTCCATCATCAACACGATCCAGGACCGCGACTATGTGAAAAAGCTCGCGAAGAAGTTTGTGCCCACGGAAATCGGCATGGTCGTGACCACGCTGCTGGTCAAGAACTTTCCCTACATCTTCAACATGGACTACACCCGCCGGCTGGAGGAAGAGCTGGACCGCGTGGAGGATGGCGAGGAGAAATGGACGGACCTGCTGGGCGGCTTCTATGGCCACCTGACTGACGAGATCAAGATCGCCGAGAAGTCGATGGAGGAGATCAAGCGCTGGGAGAAGCCGACCACGGACCTATGTGAGAAGTGCGGCTCGCCCATGGTCATGCGCTGGGGCAAGTTTGGGTCGTTTTACTCCTGCTCGAACTACACCAAGGCCAAGCCGAAGACGATTGCCGTTTCCGCCTGGAAGAAGGATGCCGCCGCAACCATAAAGCGGGCAAAGAAGGATCTGCATTATCCTTTCCGCGTGCAGGGGCTGGATGTCGATACCATCGAGTCGGATCAGCTGGTCCACTCTGACAAGGAACTGAAGGCGGCGCTGGAATTGGCCGCGAAAAAGGGCAAGTCGATCCGCATTGAGCCGGAGAGCTGCGATTTTACGAAAGAGAACTTCGCCGACAAACCCGACCTGGCCGCGATGGAGCAGGGCGATACCGAGGAAGAGGAATTCTGCGAGAACTGCGGCAAGCTGATGATTCTGAAGAATGGCCCCTTCGGCCCCTTCATGAGCTGCCCGGACTACAACGCCGATCCGCCCTGCAAAACCGTCCGACGGCTCAACCAGAAGGTGCAGTCCAAACCGCCAGAGCCCACCGGCGAGCCCTGCCCGGAATGCGGCATGGAGCTGGTCAAGCGCACCGGGACCTATGGCGAGTTTGTTTCCTGCTCCGGCTATCCCAAGTGCAAGTACGTGAAACAGAACTTGTTGGACGTGCCGTGTCCGAAGTGCCGAGGCTCGCTGGCGGAACGCAAGGCCCGTACCGGCAACGTCTTCTACGGCTGCACGAATTACCCGAAATGCGACTTCACCAGCAACCAGAAGCTGATCGCAGAGGCTTGTCCCAAGGGCAATAGTACCTACCTGGTGGAGGTCCTGAACAAGGCCGACGGCTTTCTGCACGAAGTCTGCCCGCACAACCATGACGCGCTGCCGAAGCGCCGGCCGAAGAAGGGTGCGAAGGAGGAGCCGACCGACCCGATTCAGTGCGATTACGACCACCGCACCAGCCGCAAGCCGGAGGCGGCTGCTCCTATCGCCATCCCGGCGCTGAAGATTCCGAATCCGGAGGAAACACGCGCATTGGTCGCCGCAGCGTGATCGGCGGTAGCCGATCCGTTCTGAAAGGCGGGGGAATCTTTCCAGCGCCTACTTTGCTCTAATAGCTACTGAACTGTTACAGCAAAGGTTCAGTTATCTGAGTGCGGGACCCGCAGGGAATTTGCTTCGTCTCTGGGGCAGCACCGCAAATTGTTGATAGGAAGCGAGTTTCCTGCAATGGCAAAAGCTATGTGGAACGGCCAAACTGTGGCCGAGAGCGAGAAGTTCGAGACGATTGAAGGCAATATCTATTTTCCGGAGGAGTCCGTCAAGCGCGAATTTTTGCGTCCCAGCTCGACGACTTCCTCTTGCCCATGGAAGGGTCAGGCCCGGTATTTCACCCTGTTTGTTGATGGGCAGGAAAACCCCGATGCGGCCTGGTACTACCCTGACCCCAAGCCGGCTGCCCGCCAAGTGAAGCACCACATGGCGTTCTGGCGCGGTGTGGAAGTTACAAAGTAAGCTTGGAGACAAGACGAGAGGCCCCGGCCAGTGCCGGGGCTCCTTTCATGTTTACGGCTTATCAGCCGTTGCTGCAGCAGGCTCGCCCGCGCTTGAAGATGCTGCTACCGCGCCTGAAACGATTCTTGACGCAACATGGGTTTTCTCAAAGCTGTTGTTGACTGCGGACATCGTGATCCGGCGGCTAAAGAAAAACAGCACGTGAATCTTAAACTCCGTTCCAAAGCTGGTCAGAAACCACGTTCCATCCGGCTGCGGCGCGTAGGTCACCGCAAAACCCAGACCAGGTATGTTGGTCCCGAGCATTGTTTTCACAAGAAACGGCATGTTCCTCGAAAGCCTGGTCCTTACGAGAACGGGCTGAAAAGCTTCCGAGTCGATCCAGGCATTTCCCATCCAGCCGTACTCGCCCGGTGCCCTCGGTGCAAAGGCGATGTGAAAGGTCTCCCGGCCGTTCATGCGTTCGCGGCCAATCAGGCGGTAGTGATAGGAGTCCTGCGCCCCGGACGTGAGTGGGAAGAGTCCCGCAGCCAAGCCGTCCTTGGAATTTCTATTCATCAGGCCTTCTCGTAGACTCTCTACCAAACCGACATCTGTGTCCTCATTGCCCCCTTCCACTACCTCTACACTCATTCCATCATCAGACTTGACGTGAGTGTTGGAAAGCAGCGTGCCGTAAGGGACGTAGCGGCCATGTCGCCAAAACCGTCCCTCAAAGCGGAGGAACTCCCGGTCCGACCCGGAGCTTTGCGGCAAGACACGGCTGTCCGTTACTTCTTCACAGAGCAGCCTTTTGCCTTTGAGCGACGCCACACGCGCATGCTGGACATACACATAACGCGCGCGTTCCGTATCGGCACGCTCATGATTGGCGGCAACGTGGAGCATGATCTCCGCAGCGGTGGGGGACGCTGACTCCGCTCTGAGAACGGAGACACACAGGATCCCGAAAATCGCAAGAGAGCACCGGATACGCATCGTTACCCAGCTATACGCGCTGCGTAGCGAATGCGTTCACGAAATCTTTCATGGCCAGATAAGTTTCCGCCACCGTATGAGTTAGTATGCCCCGGTCTGCTCCACCGGTAGCCTTACCTGGAAGCAGGTGCGCCCCGGCTTTGACTCAACGGTGATTTGGCCACGATGCTTGGTAACAATGCTGTTTGCCACGTCGAGGCCCAGGCCCAGTGCCGATCCTACCGTCTTTGTCGTGAAAAATGGCTCAAAGATGCGCGAACGGATCTCCGGCGTAATTCCCGGCCCATTGTCCCAGAATTCGACAATGACCGTCTGCCCGGAGATGGCAGTGCGGACCCGCAGGCAGCGCGGCTCATCCGCCGGCAGCGAATCCATGGCATCCAGAGCATTTTCCAGGATGGCGGTCCACACCTGGTTCAGTTCGCTGCCATAGGCCAGAATGGCGGGTGTCTCCGGGCTGTAGTCCCGCCCAAGTTCCACACCGGCCAGCCGCGAGTTGAACATGGTCAGGGTGCTGTCGATGCCCTGGGGCAGGTTGACCTCCTGAATCGGTGCCTGATCCATGTAGGAGTAATCTTTGATCGCGGAAATCAGCTCAAAGATCCGCCGGGTGGAATCAATCACCGCGTCGGTCATCCGCTCCGCCTTCAGCGCCGAGCCAAAGGAGAGAAGGGCGGTCGGCAGTGCCTCAGCGGGCATGATGCCGGCCAGGTCTTCCAGGTGGGTGAGCTGGATGGGAGTTTCGGCGAGTATGGGAGCGATCCGCCAGGGCTCGTCCAGGCCATGCGCCTGCAACCATTCCATGAAGAGGTCCTCCCGCGTGGCCAGGGCAACGGCATCGCAGACGGTCAGATCCCCGGGCATGAGCATTTGGCGGATGCCGGTGACCCACTCGGTGTACTGCTGCTTGGCTTCGTCAGAGAAGCACAATGCGCCCAGGCGAAATTTTTGGTCGCCGTAAAAGCGTAATTCAGTCCAAAGGCTATTCGCGGCCGAACGCGCCGCCGATGCAGGGTTGTTCAGTTCGTGCGAAAGATTGGCCGCCAGTTTTCCGAGTGCGGTCAGCTTCTCCGACTGCTGCTCGATGCGGGTAACCTCACGGGCGCGATCCAGTAGCACGCTCACGCAGCGCTGACCCATGGACGGAATCGCCTGCAGCATCTCTGGAAAAAGCGACTCGTGAAAGGTCAACAGCTGTACTTCTCCGGATGCTGTACCGTCGCCGCCATAAGCCTTCATCCGGCTGAAGGGCAGTTTGCCTGTCAATTGGCCAGAGCGCCCAATGAAGTAGGCGACCGGACCGGCCTGGTGCCGACGGACGTGGATCTCTCCAATAAGCAGAATGGACATTCTGTCGACCGGATCACCGGTGCGGAAAATCTGCTCGCCATCCGCGAAGCGAATGACGGAGCCACGGTCAGCCAGCCATGCGTACTCATGCGGCTGCAGGCCATCAAGCTGCACAATGCCATGCAGCGCCTGCACCACGTCATTCGGACAGTAGGCCGGGGGCGGCTGTATAGGGAGGTCCGCATTCGCTGGAGCGCTGGAGGATGTCCAGAGCGGATCGTACGTTGCCGTGGCTGCCATCCTGTCTCCTGTGTTTCTTTATGCTAACCAATTCCAATGAAAGCGTCACATGCAAGCTTTGCCATGTCGTGACACAAGGGCAGGCAGGCTGTTTAGCGGTGCCGCGTCTCTTCTTTCCGCATGGGCATGGCGTCCACAGCCTGGGAGAGACTCTCCGTTGTGAGCGGCGTTTTGCTCCGCATTTTCTCCTCGCCGTCCTTGCCCACCAGCAAAACCGCGAACTGGCCCTGCTCGATGTGAAAACGTTGACGGAGAGCTAGGTCTTCAGCATGTGAGAAGTGCGTCGTGTTGATGCCGTTCTCTCTCACATAGTCCAGTTCAGGCGGCAGCACGACGACGATGTCGCGCTCGCGCAGGGCCGCCGTGTCCAGGCGCAAAAGACGCTGCTGTTCTTCAAGCTGCGGCGTGCCGGGTTGCGCGAAAATCAGCAGGGGTCTGGCTTGGCCGCGCAGGTCAGCCAGGCCATGCTCCTGCGAGAGAAGTGGCATTGCCATCACGAGAGTCGCGATCAAGCTGAGGAAGTAACGCATGACCCATGCGATGCGTCAGGGCAGGGCAATGACTACCTTGCCGAAGTGAGTTGCGGATTCCAAGTGGTGAATGGCGTCTTTCGCCTGCTGGAAGGTGAAGACACGATCGACTACCGGATGCATGCCGTCAGCGGCGGCAACAGCGTTGGCGAGCGCTTCCAGCATGGAGCGAGAGCCCACATAGATGCCCTGGACGCGCAGCGATTTGCCGAGAATCTGTAGAACGTCCAGCGGCTGCTGACCGCTGGTAAGGATGCCGATGACACTTACCTGGGCACCCACGGCGGCTGACCGTAAGGAGAGCGGCAGGGTGCCGGCACCGCCCACTTCAAGAACATGGGTGACCCCCCGCTTCTCGGTAAGGCGGCGCACTTCCTTGTCCCAGTCCGGATGCGTGCGGTAGTTGATGGCTTCGTCTGCGCCCAGGGCCCGGGCTCGCTGCAGTTTCTCGTCGGAGCTGCTGGTGACGATCACGCGAGCGCCGCGCAGCTTGGCAATCTGGAGGCCGAAGATGCTGACGCCGCCGGTGCCCTGGATGAGGACGGTGTCCTGTGGGCCAACGGCGGCGGTGGCGGCCAGTGCATTCCAGGCGGTGACGCCGGCGCAGGGCAGCGTGGCAGCCTGCTCATAGCTCAGGCTTTCCGGCAACTTGGCCAGGCTGTGTTCCGGCAGTAGCTGATGTGTGGTGAGCATGCCGTCCACGGAGCCGCCCAGCGCACTGGCCTGGTTGGCATGGGTGGGAGGACCGTCCTGCCAGTCCGGGAAGAAGTTAGGCATGACGCGGTCGCCCGGGTGAAAGCGTGTGACAGCGCTGCCCACGGTGACGATCTCACCCGCGCCGTCCGAGCACGGAATGCGAGGCTTTGCAACGTTAGGATCGTACTTGCCGGTGACCAGCAGCAGGTCACGGTAGTTCAGCGAAATAGCGCGTACCGCCACCAGAACTTCGTTCGGCTGCGGCTCGGGAAGATCTATTTCGTCGAAGGTGAGCGCGTCGATGCTGAAGTCGGAGCTGAGGCGGAGGGCAGTGGCTTGCATGGTGATTAGGATGCTTCAGTCTGGAGCTTGACTGGAGAAAAGCAGTACGCAAAGAACGCAAAGTCTTTCGCAAAGGACGCGAAGAACTCTGCGAGCTTTGCGGAATCTTTGCGCCTTTGCGTACGCTTCTAGGCGGGTTCGAGAAAGCCTACGCCTTGACCACGGTCCCGTTCTCGACCTTCACCGGATCGAGAAACGGCATGGCCTTGCGGAGTTCCGCGCCGACTTTTTCGATGGGGTGCTCACGATCCTGCTCACGGAAGCGCTGGAATTCCTTGCGGCCGCTGTTCTGGTCCTCAATGAAGCGTTTGGCAAAGCTGCCGTCGCGGATGTCGGAGAGCAGGCCGCGCATGGCGTCCTTCACCGCGGGCGTGACAATGCGCGGGCCAGCCACGTAGTCGCCCCATTCGGCGGTGTCGCTGATGCTGTAACGCATGTACTCCAGGCCGCCGCGGTACATCAGGTCGACAATGAGTTTGAGCTCGTGCAGCACTTCAAAGTAGGCGAGCTCGGGCTGATAGCCGGCTTCGGTCAGCACTTCAAAGCCGGCCTTGACCAGCGCCGCGGTGCCGCCGCAGAGCACGGCCTGCTCGCCAAAGAGGTCGGTCTCGGTCTCCTCGGTGAAGGTGGTCTCGAGCACGCCGGCGCGGGTGCAGCCGATGCCCTTGGCGTAGCTCAGCGCATTGGCCAGCGCCTTTCCGCTGGCATCCTGCTCCACGGCAACCAGGGCCGGCACGCCGCCACCCTCAGTAAAGACTTCACGCACGCGATGGCCGGGAGACTTGGGCGCAACGAGCGAGACATCCACGTGCGCCGGTGGCGTGATCGTGCGGAAGCGGATGTTGAAACCATGCGCAAACATGAGGGTCTTGGGGTCTGCACCACCGGCGGGCGGCTTCGACAGAGCCGGCTCAATCTCCTTGTAAACCGCGGCGGCAGTCTGGTCCGGCACCAGCAACATGATAGTGTCGGCCCACTCCGCCGCCTCGGCCACACTCAGGACTTCCAGCCCGGCGGCTTTTGCCTTCTCCGCGGCCTTCGAACCGGCGCGCAGGCCGACCTTCACCTCTAAGCCGGAGTCTTTCAGGTTGAGAGCATGCGCGTGGCCCTGAGAGCCATAGCCGATGACGGCGACTTTCTTCGCCTGAATGTGGGAAAGGTCTGCGTCCTGGTCGTGGTAAGTCTTTGCCATGTGAGTGTCGTCTTTCCTTTTGTTATTGAGGCGTTGATTACGGTATCAGGGGATCCAATCGAAGGTTATGCTGCTTGGATCTCCCACGGCAACGAGTCTACCGCTTAAGTTAATGTCCGTAACTCGACTAGCTGTGTGAGTAACGTATTGCTTTCGAAAAACTTCCTTGCTTGACTTAATGTCATAAACGGCAAGACGAAAATAGGGAAATACGCCGGCTGCATCGGTGAGGGGAAATCGTGAGCCATGATACGTCATAAGCAATCTGGGGTGTGGACCGTCCGCCAACGCGTATGTAGTCGGAGGATCATCCAATTGGCAAAGTCGCTCACATGGTTTTACCCAGTCCGTGGAAGCAGCCAAATGCATCGCTCCGCTCTGAGAAACCGCAAAAACTAACTTGCCCTCTATGCGAAGAGTGTCGCCGTTGTTCAGCAAGATCGGAGAAGCTAAAAGTGACACTGGCGGCGACTTTTCGGTTTTATCGATTAATCGCAGAGGATTGCCTGAGAACAAGTAATCAGCCTGTGCAGACTGCAGTCGCAGAATTTTATGAGAATCTTGCGACAAGATTCCCGGGCGATTGCGTAAGAACGAATCGGCTGGCACGTCCAATTTCTGTATGAGGTTCAATCTCGCATCGAAAACTAGAAGCTGGTCTAGTTCTGACATGATGAGGCGGTCGCCACTGAGCATCAAACCGGCGCTTGTCCAGGGGCCGTTTCTTTTTGCGACCAATTTTCCATGTAAGTCGACGATTAAGAGAGTTAGTTCTTCGCGGTAATCAGAGCAGTCTGGATGCGAACTAACCAGAATCGCCAGCTTGTCCTCACCTATGAACTGCAGTGAATGCGCGAACTCGCTGCAGAGATGTCCGTGCTGAATGAGATTGCTGATCTGAAGCGGAGACGGCGAGACCTGCGCCGGAATGGAATTCCCTAAGCCAGTTAAGACAAGCTGGCAGACAAGCAAGACCAAAAAATTCTGCAGATGATTCTTCATGCGTCGTGGTCCGCGAACTGGTTCGGCAGGGTATTCATGGGGTCGAGGGCGTCCGGGTCTTCGTTCAAATCATAGCTTGCCTCATGCGCCTTGCTGCCGAGCGCGCGCATGACTCGGCTGGAGTGGGCACCGCGGCGCATGGCCATGCGGCCGGTGCGGCTGACCTCCAGGATTTCGTAGGCGGACTCGCGCAGGACTTGAACGAGGCCTTCGATCTTGGAAGCAGAGCCGGTCATTTCCAGCATGATGGACTCGGGTGCCAGGTCGACCACGCGCGCTTTGAAGACCTGCGCCAGCTCGAAGATTTGGGTGCGTGAACTCACGCCGTGTGGCGAAGTCGGACCGGCGGCAACTTTGATCAGGCAAAGCTCGCGCACGACGGCCTCGCTGCGGTTGACCTCGTCCACTTCGCGCGTGATTTCCAGCTTGTAGAGCGAGGCGCGAATGCGGTGAGCGGCGGTGTCCGGCGCCTCACAAACGATGGTCATCCGCGAGACATCCTCCCGCTCCGTTTCGCCCACGGTGAGCGAAGCAATGTTGATGTTGAGCCTGCGAAAGAGGGACGCCACGCGCGTGAGCACGCCGGGCTTGTTGTCGACGAGGGCGATGAAGGTGTGCAGCATGATGGGCCTCAATGGATGTAAAAGATGACTTGGGGCAAACGCGAAGGCGGAGCTCACGTGATGGCAAGGGCGGGTCTGCGGCAGACGCAGAGATGGTGGGGATGCGAGGGCTGTAAGCCTGCCATAGCAAAGCCTGGGCCAAAAACCCCGGAAAGAATGGCCGATTAGTAGAGGGCTGTAAGCCCGGTATATAACAGCCTGGGCCGCAAGGCCCAGGAACAGATAGCTACCTAACAGAGGGCTGAAGGCCCGGCATATCCCACTTTGGGGTGAAGCCCCAAATCGACAGCTCGACCTATACTCGACACCATGTCGCAGTCGCTCTCGTTTGTGCTGGTCCATTTTATCTTCAGCACAAAGGACCGGCGGCCTATTCTTCTTGACGCCATGCCGTACCGGCGGGCTGAAAGTCCGCGCTACATTAGCCTGGGGCGACGCTCCAGGTAGGCTTGTCAATAGCACCTGCGGGCTGAACGCCCGCGCTAAAGGCCGATATCGCCGACCACTTGTCTGGATAGACTCGCGCTTATGCCGCAATCGCTTTCGTTTGTTCTGGTGCACATAATCTTCAGCACGAAAGACCGGCGGCCGTTCCTGAATGACACAATCCGGCCAGAGATGCATTCCTATCTCGCGACCGTTCTCAGCACTTCCGAAAATGCCTGTGTGCGCGTCGGCGGCGTGGCAGACCACGTTCACATTGCGGTCTACCTCGCCCGAACCGAGTCCATGGCCCGGCTGATCGAACGCCTGAAGGTTTCCTCGGTGAAATGGATCAAGACGAAAGGGCCTGAGTTTGCGAAGTTTCGCTGGCAACGCGGTTACGCGGCGTTTTCGGTTGGCCTGGGCGACAGGTCCGCCTTGATCCGGTACATTGACGACGAGGCAAAGCACCACGCCCGGCGGGATTTTCAGGCCGAGATGCGCGCGATGCTTGCCAAATACGGTGTTGCCTTCGATGAGAGGTTTGTGTGGGATTAGGTCTTTAGCGCGGGCCTTCAGCCCGCAATCCGTGAAGGGACGTTTACCTGGGGCGTTGCCCCAGGCTAGAGTTGCGCGGGCCTTCAGCCCGCAAGGTTCGGCGACCTGATGCACCTTGAACTTTCGTAGATTTACATTCATGCGCTAGGCCCGTGGCTTGCAATAGATATTACAAAGCCATCCACTCCCAAAGAGTCCTTGGACGTTCGTAGAAGATGAACTCTCCAGGATTAGGTTTCAGATGGACTTTCCTATTGCACCTATTCTCGTCGGCGAACCCGTACGCCAACACATCCGCGACCTTATGCTTCCGTGCTTCATGCTCCGCTGACGTGTAAGGGTTGCAAGTGACGGGGATGTTACATATCACCGAGAAGTAGGCGTTCTTATCAATCGTCATTCGAATAAGACCTGTTGTCCTGTCAGCACGATACAGCTCAGTGAACCTTGAGCCGTTCGGAAAAACATTTAGCTCTTCATCTTTGATCGGCTTACCCGTCTTCCCGTTGATCAACCTTATTGTTATGGTCACGTCCTGTGCCCAAAAAGCACGAGCGTTCGCCAGTAATGTCAGGCCCACAATTAATATGCAAACCGCCGTTCTTTGCCATCTGATCACCGCCCTACTCCTCACTCGTTTCCACCAGCGGATTCGGCCGTCTTACCATCTCATGCAGCGCGGATCCCGGAGCAATCATCGGGTACACGCCATCTTCCTTCTCTACAGCGAAGTTGATTAGAAACGAGCCTTCGCCGGTGCGGGCGCGGGTGACGGCGGGCAGGACTTCTGACCGTGAACGAACGTGTGCGCCGGAGATGCCGTGCGCGTCGGCGAGCTTCACGAAGTCGGGCGAGAGGATCGGCGAGCTGGCGTAGTTCTTGTCGTAGAAGGCCTCCTGCCACTGGCGCACCATGCCGAGAAAGCCGTTGTTGATGATGGCGATGTTCAGGTGCAGGCCTTCCTGCTGGATGGTGGAAAGTTCGGCGGCGGTCATCTGGAAGCCGCCGTCGCCGGCGATGACCCAGACGTCCTTCTCCGGGCAGGCCATTTTTGCGCCGATGGCCGCCGGCAGGGCGAAGCCCATGGTACCCAGGCCGCCCGAGGTGACCAGGGTGCGCGTGACTTCATGGCGGAAGTACTGCGCCTCCCACATCTGGTGCTGGCCCACGTCGGTGGCGATGATGGTTTGCTCCAGCCGGCCGGCGGCGCGGGCCTCCTGCCAGATGTCATGAATGACGTGCGCGGCGTAGAGGTGGCCGTTGTCGGGCAAGTTAATAATGTCGCGCACGCTGGCATCTCCTTTGAGGGAGCGGATCTCCTCGCGCCAGGGGCGGGTGCTTTCCCTCACTGATACATCGTCATTTCGACCGAAGGACGCGCTCTTTGCGTCCGCAGCGGAGAAACCTGCTGTTTGCCCGCTGCCCCGAGCTGTTTCGTTCGGGGTAGAGAAAGCAGGTTTCTCCACTGCGCTTCGCTCCGGTCGAAATGACGGATCAGTGGATGAGCTTGGCTCTGGTTGGGATGACGCTCTTACGGGCGAGATGTCCGCAGATGCAGAGGGCGATTTGGAAATCGCCGCCTCTAACTGTCGCAGCAGCTGCTTCAAATCCCCGATCAGCGCGACATCCACCTTGACGTTCTTATTGATCTCGCTGGGGTCGATCTCCACATGAATCTTCTTCGCATTCGGCGCGTAGTGGAGTAGATTGCCGGTGACGCGGTCGTCAAAACGCATGCCAAAGGCGAGCAGCAGGTCCGCCTGCTGAATGGCATGGTTCACCCACGATTCGCCATGCATGCCCATCATGCCCAATGCCAGTGGGTGCGAGGCCGGAAAACCGCCCAAGCCCAGCAGCGTCGTCGCGACGGGAATACCGTGTCGCTCGGCGAAGCTCTGCACCGCCTCCTCAGCACCGCTCTGCAGGATGCCGTGGCCGGCCAGGATGACCGGCTTCTTCGACGTGGAGATCAGTTCCAGAGCTCGGCCGAGATCGGTGGAGAGCTCGGTTTGCGCGGCTCGTAGCATGGGGTGCGGGCGGTAGGGCCGTGGCTTGCACATCTCGAAGTCGAAGACAGCCGAACCCTGTTGCGCGTCCTTGGTCACGTCCACCAGAACGGGGCCGGGCCGGCCGCTCACGGCCACCTGGAAGGCCTCGCGCAGCGTGGGTGCCAGGTCTTCGGCGCGCGTCACCACGTAGTTGTGCTTGGTGATGGGCAGTGTGATGCCGGTGATGTCGATCTCCTGAAAAGCGTCCGTGCCCAGCACCTTGCTGGCGACTTGGCCGGTGATGGCGACCACCGGAATGGAGTCCAGCATGGACGTGGCCAGACCGGTGACGAGATTGGTCGCGCCCGGGCCGCTGGTGGCCACGCAGACGCCCACGCCGCCGCTGGCGCGCGCGTAGCCGTCGGCCATGTGGGCCGCGCCCTGCTCATGCCGCACCAGCACATGGTGGATGGTGGGGAACTTGCGCAGCGCGTCATAGACCGGCAGAATGGCGCCGCCGGGATAGCCGAAAACGGTGGTAACGCCCTCGCCGGCGAGGGTGGCCCACAGGATTTCAGCACCGGTCAGGGTGGGTGCGGCGTTGTTGCTTGTCAAATCTGAATGCATCTTTTTACCTCGGTATAGTGTGCCGGTTAACCTGATTTTCGGCGCTGTTCAGCGCAGGATCTTGGGGTTCGCGCGGTCATAGGCGGCAATTGCCTGATCCCAGTCCGAGAAAAACGTGTCTTTGTTTAAGTCCAATCCCGCAAAGGCTGTCTGCAAGAAGCCGCTGCCGTTTTTTTCGTCCAAGTGCCTGCTTTGGTGTGGGACAAGACAAGGACCCGACTACCATCTAAAGACTCAATTCCGCGATAAGCCACCATATGCCCCATCCGGATTTGCCGGTAAATTGTCTTTCTTCGAAAATCTTGAGCGGCCATGAGCTAGGGCTCCAAAGGTTGTGATTGGCTTCCAGAGCCGTCGGTTAGGGTGACGCGCGCTTTGCGGCCCAGCGGTGAGGCGCGCAGTACAGGTCGTATCGCTTGAAACATCCTGTCCGCGTCCGGGCCGGTGTACGTGCTCAGTACCGTATCCGCGCGGAACTCGTTCTCCCAGAAGTCGCCTGCCTCCGCATCAGTCAGAGCTTCGGTGAGCTGGTCTTCCAGCGCGCTCAAATCGCTGTCTTCGTAGCCGGTGGACTCCATGTCGATGTCGGCGATGTTGAAGGTCACGATGACGGTGTGCCTGGCCGGCGTGCTTGTCTTGTCTGGTTGACCCAGCAGGCGCGAGAAGAAGCTCATACTGGCTCCTTTGGATTTTGCAGATTTCGTTTTGCTTTGGCGCTGTGAGCAGCCAAAGCGAAACGCAAGTGTAGCTCCGGAGCACTGCCCGCACTTATGTTTCCCACGAAGATTGCGCAGCCTTTTGCTGAGGTTGCGAAATCTGTTGCTCCGCTCGTTGTGTATGGAACCGAATTTGAGGGCTGAAGGCCCGACGACATAACAGCCTGGGCCGCAAGGCCCAGGTCAGGTGTTGTAATTGGGACAGAGGGCTGAAGGCCCGATACATCGACGCGCCCATGCCTCAGACTCTCAGCCGGAATCTCATTCACGTTATCTTCAGCACCAAAGGCCGCCTGCCGCTGATCAACAACGAGCTTGCCCCGGCGCTGCACGCATACCTCGCGGGAACGGTACGCAGACTTGAATGCGAATGCTTCCGGGTTGGTGGCGTTGCCGACCATGTACACGTTGCGCTGCGTTTGCCCACCAAGAAGACCGCGGCAGGGATGGTGTCGGAGCTGAAGACGTCTTCGTCGATCTGGATGAAGGAGAGTGGCGTCGTGCAGTTCAGTTGGCAACGAGGCTATGGATTGTTTTCCGTTGGGCCGGCGGACCTGGAAGCGCTCGTGCGATACATTGACGGCCAGGCAGCACATCACGCGAGACGAAGTTACCAGGACGAGATGCGTGCCTTCTTGACCCGGTATGGCGTCGCGTTTGATGAGCGATACATGTGGGACTGAGGCGGCTCCATGTGCCGGGCCTTCAGCCCTCGGGCGCGTGGGGGTACGTGCACCTGGGCCTTCGGCCCAGGGTGGAATGTGGTCGCGCCGTTTGCGGGTGGGCAAGCGGGG
>CAXTRR010000015.1:0-12933 GCA_964246795.1 uncultured Terriglobus sp.
GCTCGGTAATATGCCGCAATTGCAGTGCGATATCGTCGTGCAATGCTCCCGGCGCGTAACGCCATGTCCAGTTATTTTCCGGAACGGAGGGCGTATTCATGCGGCCTTCACTGCCCAGATGCAGCAGGTCCTGGATGGGGATGAGGCAGATGGCGGCGACGGAGCGCTCGGCGGCACGAATCATTGCCCAGACGATGTCATTCTCATGCTGGGGCGTGCCCAGGTAGGTGAGCAGGCTGTTGCGGTCAGTCTCCGGCGCGGTGCGCCACCAGCCGAGGGTAGTGTCGTTGTCATGGGTGCCGGTGTAAACCACCATGTTGGGCACGTATTTGTGGGGCAGGTGCAGGTGCGCGCCACGGCCGGCAAAGCCAAACTGCAGCACACGCATGCCGGGCATCTCGAAGTCGGTGCGCAGCTTTTCAACCTTGTCGGTGATGACGCCAAGGTCCTCTGCTACGAAGGGCAACGAGCCGCCGAGTGAAGCTTTGAGGCGATCGAAGAGGGCGTGGCCGGGAGCTTCGACCCACTCGCCGTTCATGGCCGTTTCCTCAGTGGCGGCGATGCGCCAGTAGGCCTCAAAGCCGCGGAAATGATCCAGCCGGAGTAGATCGTACAGGGCGAGTTGGCGCTTGACACGGTCGACCCACCAATCGAAGCCGTGCTGCTCGATATATCGCCAGCGGTACAGCGGATTGCCCCAGCGCTGGCCGGTGGCCGAGAAGTAGTCTGGCGGCACGCCCGAGACGGCAGTGGGTTTGCCTTCATCGTCAAGTTCAAAAAGGTCGCGATTGGCCCAGACGTCGGCCGAATCATAGGAGACAAAGATCGCCATATCGCCCATGACGCGGACATCGTTCGCCACACAGTAATTGCGCAGAGCGGTCCACTGCTCCTGGAAAAGGAACTGCGTTGCCGATTCGATGTCCAGCTCGGACTGGTGCTGCTTGTCCCAGGCGGCGAGTGCGCCGGCATCGTGGTTGGCGAGTTCGACGGGCCACTGGCTCCAGTGCTGATAGCCGTTGGCACGGCGGAGCACCACGAAGCGCGCATAGTCCTCCAGCCAGCAGCGATTCACCTCCCGGAAGCTGTGGTATCGCTCGCGGTCGGTGTCGCTTGCCCGTTCAAGGAAGCGCTGCGCCGCCAAGGAGATGATGGGCATCTTGCGTTCGGTTGCGGCGCCAAAGTCGACCGGCCCTGATTCACCCGGGAGGCCGTCGAGTTCGCGGGTTTCAAGCCATCCCGCATCACGAAGACGCTCCAGCGAGATAAGCAGCGGATTGCCGGCAAAGGCCGATGTGGCGGAATAGGGTGAGTTGCCGTAACCGGTTGGATTCAACGGCAGCACCTGCCAGATGCGCTGCCGGGCGGAGACCAGCCAATCCACAAAGGCGTAGGCCGCCGGCCCAAAGTCCCCAATTCCTCCAAAGGCAGGCAGCGAAGTGACGTGCAGCAGAACACCGGAAAGCCGTTCGGACACCATATGTAAGGGTCTGATGCGGGCTGCGGCGAAAGTCATTCAGCCAATTCAAATGCGACACTCTGGCACGGATCAAAAAGAGGAAAGCCAGGCGAGTTGCGCCTGGCCGATTCACTCTGCTGGCGAGTCGCCTAGCCCAGCGGTAGCCCGGGCTGACGCGGCTTTTCATAGACGCGGATGGCACCCTTCTGCTTGTACTTCTCCAGAAGTGTGCCCATGTAGACGCCGAAGATTTCCGCTTTCTTGCGCTCGAGGAGTTCGTCACGACGGGCGGAGAAGCTTTTGGCGATCTCTTCCGGAGCGGGCTCCTGCTTGTCGAGCACCTGTAGGACGGTGCCGGATTGGCCGGCGTTCAGGCCGCCGGTGATACCGCCCCGCGGCAAATCAAAGGCAGCACTGGCGGCGCCGCTCATCTGGCCAACTTCCGGCACGTTTGCCGTGCGGTCCACCATGTCAGAGGTTTTTACCGGGATGTTGAACTCCGCCGCTGCTTTGTGCAAGTCGTTCAACTGGTGGGCACGCTCCGCCAGCTTGTTGAGGCGGCCCTGCAGGAGTTGAGGAATCTGTTCGGCTTTGTAGTCGTCCAGCACGTGGGTTTTCCACTCGGCGAAGGTGGGAGCATGGGCAGGCTGCACGTCAACCGTTTGGTAGACGATCTTTTCACCAGGACCGGCAGAAGCTACGCGGGGCGCGTCGCCCTTCTTGCCGGAGAACGCCGCTTGCAACAGCTGGTTGCCGTCCGGCAGGCCGGAGACGCTGCCGGTGCCGGAGACAAAGCCGGTGGTGACGACATGCAGTCCGTGGCCCGTGGCGGTGTTGTCCAAGCCAGTCTTGGCGGCCTCAGAGGCCACCTGCTGCGCAAAGCTGGTAAGCGTGTCTGAGGATTTTGCCTGCTCCAGGATAGGCCGGATTTCTGAGGAGACTTCGCTAAGTGGCTTCTGGCGGGCTTCATCGCGCGCCTCTGCCTGGATGATGTGGTAACCGAAGTCCGTCTTTACCAGGTCAGAGGTCTGGCCGGCCTTCAGGCCCATGGCCGCACTTTCAAAAGCCGGGACCATCTGGTGGTTGCGCTTGACATAGCCGAGTTCCCCGCCGGACTGCTTGGAGCCGGGATCGTCTGAGTTGGCCCTGGCCAGCGTGGCGAAGTCCGCACCACCGCGGATCTGTGTCAAGAGGCCCTGTGCCTTGGCTTTGGCGGCAGCGTCAGTCTTTGCGTCAGAACCGCGCGGCACGGCAATCAAGATGTGGCGGACCTTGACCTGCTCGTCGACGTGGTAGTCGGCCTGGTGCGCGTTGTAGTAGGTCTGCAGGTCGGCATCCGTTACCTGTGGCTTGCCGCCGGGGATGCTGGCCGCGTCAATGGTGATGTAGCTGATCTTTCGCTGTTCCGGGAGGGCATTGGCGTAGCGGGCCTTGTTCTTGTTGAAGAAGCCCTCAAGGTCGCTGTCGATCGGGTTGATGGCCTTCGCCACGTCTTCGGAAGTGATGACGGCGTAGTCGAATTTGACCTTCATGCCTTGCTGGCGGACCTCCTCGCGCACGGAGTTGTCTGACACGTTGGCGTCAGCGGTGACAAAGGAGACGAGGCGGCGCTGGGTGAGGTCCTCCCGGAGCTTTTCTTCAAAGTCCTGTGTTGTCTCAAAACCGAACTGCTGCACCGCCTGCTGATACTTGTCTTTCCCTACAAATTCGCCGCCGGGGAAGAAAACCTGGGCCAGCTGCCCATGCTGCAGTTCTTCCTGCACGTCTGTGTCGCTGGCCATGAGGTGGAGGCGCTGCGCCTCACGCTGCTCAATGGCTCCGGCGAGGAGGATCTGCTGGGCCTGCGGTGCAAGAAACTGCGCAAACTGCGCAGGGTAACCCTGGCGCTGCGCGATGCTCTGCGCGAGCTGGTTGACTTCCGTCGACTTGATGGAGGTACTATCGCCGAAGAGGCGGCCAAAATAACCAGGCTCCTTGACCACGGCATACACCCCCTGGGGTGTGCCGGTGATGCCCTCATAAATGCCCGGAATGAGCGAGATCACCATGAAGATGATGGCGGCGCCAATCACGATGCCGAAGATCGCCTTGGTAAGGCGGTTGTCACTCTGCAGGAAACGAATCATAAGTGGGTGTGTAGAAGGCCCTTCCGGGGGAGATCGGTTGCGCTGGTTCCAGCGGGAACCATGTCAGCCGCGCGGGCTGGCGACACTGCTTCAAGTATAGAGTAGTGGGTTTTGAAATTGTCTGTGATCCGTCTTGCAAAGTGCGGATGAGTGCTTCACGCTTTTTGCAGTGGTCTTCCACCGCGGTTTGGTGGAGACTGTTCCCCGCCCTGTCCGTGAGGCAGGGAACGGTTGTGAGACAGTTCGGTCTACTTGAAATGCCAGTGGCTGAACGCCTTCAGAAGCAAATACAGGATGATGTCTGTAGGGATCTGCAAGCTGACGTCCACCCCATTTGACCAGCAGTGGTCTCATGGGTGTCTCACCTCCTTACGACGCGAACGCTCCGAGCTGCATACTCGAAGCGTTTTGGTTTCCGCGTTAAGCACGGAATCTGGAACGACCTGCATGGAAGCTCCCCGCGACGACGGACCCGCCGTAGGATTCTCTTGGATGTAACGACTGGAATGCTTGAGAGCGTGGGCGTGCCACAAAGGTGGTACGAGATTGCCTTCCCTTGAAGGAAGCAGACCAGCTTTGGTCGCGCACCAGATTTAAGCGGTGGCTGCCTCCAGCAAGAGTCTCTGCTGCAGCAGATTCAGCAATTCCTGCTCCTCATCACGCAGGGAGTGTTCCCGTTTCTCAATCTCGCGGTCGACTTCGCGTTTGGCCTGCTCGGCTGAGGTGCCGCCGAGATAGGCCTCCAGAACCGCGGGATGCACGTAGCATTTGCGGCAGACAGATGGCGTGTTTCCCAGCTCAGAGGCAACCTGCTTGATGGCGGCAACGACGTTCTTTTTGGCTTCCGCCGCGGAGGCAAAGGGTTCGAAGCTCCGTAACAGATCAGCGGCCATGACGGTGCCGGCCCAGGTGCGGAAGTCTTTCGCGGTAAAGTGCTGGCCGGTGATCTCGCGCAGGTATTCGTTTACGTCAGAGGAGTCGATGGCATGGTGGCCGCCGTCATGATCAAGGTATTGAAAGAGTTCATGGCCCGGTATCTCCTCACACTGCTGGATGATGCGGGCGAGCCGACGGTCATGCAGGCTGATACTGTGGCGGACCCGACTCTTGCCCTGAAAGGTGAAGGTGACATCGGCGCCATGCACGTCCACGTGCTTGTTGCGCATGGTGGTCAGGCCGTAGCTTTTATTCTCGCGTGCATACTCCTCATTGCCGACGCGGATGTGGGTGGCTTCCATGAGGCTGACGATGGTGGCAAGCACCTTTTCGCGCGGCAGACCGGGCCGGGCGAGATCATGCTTGACGCGCTCGCGGATCACTGGAAGAGCGTCGGCGAAGTGGGTCATGCGTTCGTACTTCGTTTCGTCGCGTACCTCTCGCCAGCGTGGATGATAGCGGCTCTGCTTGCGCCCACGCGCGTCGCGCCCGGTGGCCTGCAGGTGGCCATTTGCCACGGCCGAGATCCACACATCGGTCCAGGCCGGCGGAATGACGAGGGACTTGATGCGGGCAAGTGTGTCCTTGTCCTTCAAGAGCGCCTTGTCCGCGGTTCGGTAGCGAAAGCTATCGCGGTATTTCTCGCGAGCGATGCCCGGCCTGCTGTCGCTTACATACCGCAGACCGGCGGCCTTGGCGGACTCCTCCGGCGCGACGTGGACGTCAGCGGGCTGAGGGCGGGCACGGCCTGAACGAGACGGGGTCTTACGAACGTTTGCGGAGGGCTGAGGGCGTTGGCGGGAGCTTGGAGCAGGCATTGTTCGCTAGGATGCAGGCCACGGCTGGTGAGCGTTGCGGAAGCGGCTCCGCCAAGCCGCGCCAATGCAGGTTAGACTAGGTCTGTGGGTTTCTTCCGCAGTTTTTCCCGGAACGCGCTTCCCTTCCGGGGGGACCTTCTCCGTTGGGCGGCAGTGATGGTGGCGCTGCCGTGCTTTCTGGCGCAGCCGGCACGGCTGTGGAGTCAGGCTCTGCCGACCGGCCAGACGCAGCCCAGCAGCAGACCACAGACGAAAGCCGCAGCTACGCCAGAGAATCAGGGGCGGCCGGACAGCAAGAGCGCGCCGCAACGAAGCAGCGCCCCCGATCCTCAACAGCGAAGCACACCTGTACCTCCCGACTCAAGCGTGCCGCTGGCGACTCCGGAACAAACGAAGCCGGCGCCAATTGCCGAGCCGCCGGATTCACCGATCCCCGCGCGGCCGGCCTACCTGCCGCCCAAGACGAAAACGCACAAGAAGATCAACATCCTGCCGGGCCGGAATGCTGCCCCGCCGATTGAGGTTGTGCAGCCGGTGGTGGCTGGAGCGCCGACGAAAGAGCATCCCTTTGTGGCGCGCAATCCATATGACGGCACGCCGGTGGTGACCACGGATCGCCAGGGTTCGGCCTATATCCCGGTGGACAGCTGGATGTATCCGGCGCTGCTGCGGCTGTACTCGCTGGGCTATTTGGACACTGCTTTTGTGAGCCTGCGCCCGTGGACACGCCGCAGCACGCTGCACATGCTGGAGCAGACGGAAAGTGACGTGCTGAACGGCGGCAACGAAGAGGCGATGGAGCTGCTGGGCAAGCTGGAAGAGGCTCTGGAGGGCGAACCGGATAATGCAGGGACGCAGCGGCGTGGCCTGGTTTACGGCGTGGAGCAAGCATACGTTGGCATTCGCCAGGTAGGCGGCCCCGTGCTGCGAGACAGCTTTCATGTGGGCCAGACCTTTGTGAATGACTATGGCCGCCCGTACAGCACAGGCTTCAACAGCTATAACGGTTTTGCCACGCTGGCGGAGAAGGGGCCCTTCTCACTGTATGTCCGCGGGGAATACCAGCATGCACCGCGCTATACCGGCTACACGTTCGCGCAGGCATCGGCGCTTTCGCTGATCGACGAGATCCCTTACAGCGGCGCGGACCGCCCCAGCATCAGCATTCCTGAAGGCGTACAACCTTCCCAAAACAATTTCCGCCTGTTGGAAGCAAACCTATCCGCGCACGTGTACGGCCATGAAATCTCCTTTGGCAAATCCGACGCCTGGATCGGCCCCGGCCTGGGGGGCGCAATGCCGTGGTCGAACAATGCGGAGAACATGTACAGTTTCCGCTTCAACCGGGTGGAGCCGCTCTGGATCCCCGGAGTCAGCCGTGTTTTCGGCAATTTCCGTTACGACTTTATGGTCGGAAGTTTGAAGGGCCATAGCTATCCGCATTCACCGTATGCGCATTCAGAGAGCATCGCGGTCACACTGCTGAAGCAGTTCGAATTTGCCGCGCAGCGGACGATCATCTTTGGTGGCAATGGGCATGCCCCGGTCACGCTGCACACTTTTCTGAAAGGCTTCTTCAGCGTCACGGATACGACGGCGGCACTCAAGAATTCGCGCGAAGACCCGGGCGCCCGTTTTTCCTCGGTCCAGTTTTCGTGGCGGATTCCCCTTGCGCACAATCTGGCCACGCTGTACACGGATTCCACCACACATGACGATGTTTTTCCGTTGGCCGCGCCGCGCCGCGCCGGCTGGCGGCCGGGCCTGTATCTTTCGCGGCTGCCCGGCGCGCCAAAGTTGGACTTGCGGGTAGAAGCGGTTTACACGGACTACGTGACCACACGATCGGAGAAGGGCACCGGGAACTATTGGGAGGTCATCCAACGGCAGGGTTATACGCAGAAAGGTTTTCTGCTGGGTGACTGGATTGGCCGCGAAGCCAAGGGCGGCAATGCCACGCTGGGCTACCACCTCTCAGGGAATGAGTGGATCAGTGTCGCCTACCTGCGCAAGCAGAACGGCAAGGATTTCATCCCCGGCGGCAGTACTCAGGAAGACTACCGCGTCGACCTGGTCAAGCGTCTCCGTCCGGATGTGGAGTTGAATGCCTGGTTTCAACATGAGCGGTGGATCGCTCCGTTTGTCCGGCCGGGCGCACAGAGCAACAACACGGGCAGCTTTCAGGTGAAGTGGTACCCGCGACTGCATTCGACGAACGATCTGTTTTAGAGCGAAGAACCGCAGCGGCTGACCGACTACGCTGGTGCAGCCTAGTACTGGGCATCGCTGACCTGCTCCAGCCAGTCGGCGGCTTTGCCATCCAGCTTTTCATGAATGGCTATGTGGGTCATGGAGGCTGCCGGTGCCGCACCGTGCCAATGCTTTTCGTGCGGTGCAAACCAGATCACGTCGCCGGGCCGGATCTCTTCTATCGGTCCACCCTCGCGCTGGGCCCGGCCAATACCTGAGGTTACGATCAGGGTCTGGCCGAGCGGATGGGTGTGCCACGCCGTCCGCGCTCCGGGCTCAAAGGTGACGCTGGCGGCGCCGACGCGCGCTGGTTCGTTCCGTTGGAAGAGGGGATCGATGCGGACTGTTCCAGTGAACCAGTCCGCCGGGCCTTTGCCGGAGGGCTGCAAGCCTGCCCGTGTGATCTCCATGAGGGCCTCCTTTTACTTTGTCTGTGCAGCCGCGCCGGATGCAGGGATCATGCAGTGACAGGAAGAGCGAGCTGCGCCCGGAAATAGTCCAGCGACAACTCCAACCCCTGGCGCAGCGGAATCTCCGGGACCCAATTCAGCAAGGCCTGCGCCTTGGTGATGTCAGGGCGGCGCTGTTTTGGATCGTCCACCGGCATGGTCTCGAAGATGATCTTCGAGTTTGCACCTGTCACTTGCAGCACAGTTTTGGCGCAGTCGAGGATGGTCCATTCCTCCGGGTTACCGATGTTGGTCGGCAACGGCTCGCCGGAGTGTGCCAGCGCCACGATGCCGCGGATCAGGTCCGATACGTAGCAAAAGGAACGTGTCTGTTTGCCTTCGCCATAGATGGTGAGCGGCTCGCCCCGCAGGGCCTGCATCATCAGGTTGGAAATGACGCGGCCATCGTTGGGTTGCAGCCGCGGGCCATAGGTGTTGAAGATGCGAACCATGCCGGTACGGAGTTTGTAATAACGATGGTAGGCCATGATGGTGGCCTCAGAAAAGCGCTTGGCTTCATCGTAGACAGAGCGTGGGCCGATCGGGTTCACATTTCCCCAGTAGCTCTCCACCTGCGGATGCACCTCCGGGTCGCCGTAGCACTCAGAGGTGGAGGCGTGCAGGAAACCCGCGTCATATTTGCGGGCAATTTCCAAAGCATTCACGGTCCCGTCCGACCCGACGCGCAGCGTTTCCGGCCCGAGGCGCAGGTAGTCAGAGGGACTGGCGGGTGAGGCAAAATTGAGGACGAAGTCCACCTCGCCGAAGTCGAAGGGCCGGCAAATGTCGGCATGCTCATAGTGAAAGCGCGATTCGCTGGAAAGATGGCTTAAGTTGTTCAGCGAACCGGTCGCGAGATTGTCAACGCCGACGACCTCGGCGCCCTCGGCGAGCAGGGCATCACACAGGTGGGAACCAAGGAAACCGGCGGCACCGGTAACCAGAACACGTTTCCAGGAAGTTTCCGGCACAGTTTCTTCTTTTCCTCTTGAAGTTATTTCAGCGGTGAACGTTTTGTTAGCATTTCCGGCTGAGGATCTGGCAGAGAGTTCAGGCGGCGACGGCGGCTTCCTGACGAACGGGATGCGCGGCGGGCCGGCCGACGCTTACATAGCTGAGCCCGGCTGCGGAGACCATCTCCGGGTCGTACAGATTGCGGCCGTCCAGCAGGATGGGATAACGCAACTCGGATTTCAATTTGGCCAGATCCAGCGCCGCGAACTCACTCCAATCTGTCAGGATAAGCACCGCGTCAGCGTCGCGGGCTGCGGTGTAGGCATCGGCGACGTACTTGAGCGCCCGTGACTCCGGCAGCACGGCGCGGCTGCGGTCCATGCCAGCAGGATCGTAGGCGCAGATCGAACAGCCTTCCGCGAGAAGCATTTCAATCAGGTCGATGGCGGGACTTTCCCGGATATCGTCGGTCTCGCCCTTGAAAGCAAGGCCCAGCACCCCAAGCTTCTTGCCGCGCAGGGTCCACAGAGCCGCGCGGACTTTACGCAGGAAGCGCTTTTTCTGCTCGCCGTTGATGCGCTCCACCTCTGTAAGGAGCGAGAAGTCGACGCCAAGCTGGTCTGCCACGGAGCGGAACGCCGCAACATCCTTGGGAAAGCAGGAGCCGCCGTAACCGATGCCGGGCCGGAGAAATTTGGGGCCGATACGGCTATCCAGACCGATGCCCTTGGCTACCTGCTCCACATTTGCATCGGCCGCCTCGCACAGGTTTGCCACGGCATTGATGAAGGAGATTTTCATGGCGAGGAAGGCATTGGAGGCGTGCTTGATGATCTCCGCGCTCTTGGTGGAGGTGAGCAGGAGAGTCGGTGGATTCCTGCTGTCCAGGCGGCCGTTGATGGCATCGCCCTTGGTGTAGTAGCTGCCGTCCGTCAGCGGCTTGTAGATGGCGCTGAGCACCTGGGCCGCGCGGGGACTGTCCGCGCCCACGACGATGCGATCGGGATGCAGGAAGTCCTCGACGGCCGTGCCTTCCCGTAGGAACTCGGGATTGGAAACGACATCGAACATGCCTCGGTCGACTCCATTGCGCTCGATGGTGCGACGGATCCACTCATTGGTGTAGACGGGAACGGTGCTTTTTTCCACAATGACCTTGTAACTGGTCAGATGGCGGGCAATCTCGTTGGCAACGGCCTCCACGTAAGAGAGATCAGCATCGCCGGTCTCGGACTGTGGCGTTCCGACGGCGATGAAGATGGCATCACAAGCGCTGGTGGCCTCGCCCAGATCGGTGGTGAAGGTCACGCTGCCGTTGCGATAGCGATTGAGCAGCTCCGGCAGGTGCTCTTCATGGATGAGTGAATCGCCGCCGCGCAGTGCATCGACCTTTTGCTGGTCGTTGTCGACACAGATAACGTGGTGGCCGATCTCCGCGAAGCAAACTGCCGCCACCAGTCCGACATAGCCGGAGCCAACTACCGCGATCTTCATACTGGAACTCATCGTCACTGTCTGTCCTTGGCCTTAAACTTTTTTCCAATGCCGGCTGGCTACCGGCGTGCGGGTGCGTGCAAGTGAGTCGATGCCTAGTGTAAGGGATTGGACCCGCAGCGGAAATGGACGGTTTGGGGGATGGTACCGTTGCCCGGTCTGTCGGGTATCATCTACATCAGATGGCCCCGCTCCGACCGCAGACAGCATCCGTGCCCGAAACCTCGGACACGCAAGCGGGTTTCATGACCGCTTCGTCGGACAGCACACTGTCAGAAGCGCTTCTTGTCCTCCGCAAACGCAAATGGGTGTTAGTGGCCACCATTCTTCTGGGCCTGGCTTATGGTTTTTACCAGGCGGTCACCCAGCCTGTTCTCTATACAGCGGCGGGGCGAATCCAGGTCGGCTCTGGAGCAACGGCGGCCTACCGGACACCGGGCACCGGGGAAATCCAGAACCTGAACAACGAACTGCTCGTGCTGCACAGTGAGACACTCATGCTGGCGGTCGCCGGGAAGATGGACCTGGCGAATAATCCGGCGTTCTTTGGTGTGAAAGGTCCGTTGCCGCACGGAGACCTCAACAACGCCGGCACGCGGCAGCAGATTGTTGGGATCCTGCTGGGCTCAGTGAATACCGCGGTCATTCCGGGAACTCAGGTCATCAGCATCAGTTGCGTTTCAGCCAACCCGCAGCTTTCCGCCGACATTGTGAACCACGTGATGGACGCCTATATTCAGCGTTCGTACCAGGTGCGGTTCGATTCGACGCAGCGTGTTTCAGGCTGGCTCTCCGGCCAGTTGAATGATTTGAAGGCGCAGGTCGAAACGTCGCAGGAACAACTGATCGACATGCAGCGCAAGATGGGCGGGCTGGGACTCAGCTTTGACCCGACCCGGCCGCCGTCCACGGAAAGCAGTACGAAGGTCGATGCCCTTTCCGGCGCGGTCAGCAGCGCGCGCATCGCCCGCATTCTGGCGGAATCGCGCTACCGGACGGTGACACAGGCAGACCCATCGAACCTGGAAGGACTGCTGGATGCGACAGGGTTGGATGGCGAGCTGAACCGCCTGCGCGGTGACATTGCGAATACACGGGCAACCATCGCACAGGATGAGGTCGTGCTCGGGGATAAGAACACAAAGCTGATCCAGGAGAAAGCGCACCTCTTGGAGCTGGAACGCGAAGTTACTGCCGAACAGAACCGCCTCATCAGCCGGGCGCGGGATAGCTACATTGCCGCGAAGGCGAACGAGGATCAGACGCTGGCGGCCCTGGATGAGGCCAAGAACCAGGCGTACACCATGCGTGATTCGCTGGTGGAGTACACGCTGCGGCAGCGGGAGTACGAGACCAACCGCAGCTTGTACGACGGACTGCTCTCCAGGCTGCGTGCCGCGGGCGTGCAGGCTGGCCTAGAGTCGTACGAGATCGACGTAATCGATCCGGCGCAGTTGCCGGCGGCACCTACGTTGAAGGCGACAAGCAGCATTCTTACGCAGAGCGGCATTTTTGGCTTGATCGGTGGGATCGTCCTGGCCTTCCTGCTGGAAAGCCTGGATACGGGACTGCGGAGCGTGGCGGAGATCGAGAGTGTGACCCAGCTTCCCTCGCTGGCGGTCATTCCGCGTACCCGGCGAGTGGGTGCGGAAAGCGGAGGGGCGCTGAGCGTGGCGCAGAGCAATATCGGCGTACTCACCACGTCCAAGTCGCAGTTTTCCGAGGCCTTCCGATCGCTGCGGACTTCCTTATTGCTGGCTACCACCGGTCATCCACCCAAGATCATCGTGATTACGAGCGCGACCCCTTCAGAAGGCAAGACTACGGTGGCCACCAACCTGGCCTGCATCCTTGCTCAACGTGAGACCCGCGTGCTGCTGATCGATTCTGATTTGCGGCGTCCTAACGTGCATCACCGCTTCGGGCTCAACGGACGGGTCGGCCTATCGACAGTGCTGAGCGGTTCCGTGACCATGGATGAGGCTTTGATGCAGGTTCCCGAGGTGCCCAATCTGGACATTCTCTGCTGCGGTCCGGTGCCTCCGTTTCCGACGGAGATGCTTTCTTCAGAGGCCATGCATGAGCTGCTGGTCACCAGCTCGGAGCGCTACACCCATATCGTGATCGATTCACCGCCGATCCTGTCGGTCACTGACGGTGTGATCCTTTCCCGCCAGAGCGACGCACTTGCCATGGTAGTACGCCACGGCAAGAGCAGCCGGCACGTGGTGCGCCGGGCCCGCGATCTGCTATTCCGCGCCGGCGCACCGGTTACCGGGGTGGTGCTGAACGCGGTGGATATGAACGCGCCAGAGTATTACGGCTACTACGGATATTCCGGCTACAGCTACTCCAACATCGACTCCGAGAGTTGGGAGCCGGAACAGCGCAAAGCCGCGCCGGAACAGCGCGCCGCAAACGAGAAGCGGGGTGAGGAATGAAGTCCT
>CAXTRR010000015.1:12943-56219 GCA_964246795.1 uncultured Terriglobus sp.
GGTCAAATACCTTATCACGGTAATCGTGCTGGGGGGCTCGCTTTCTCCGGTACGGGCGCAGTTCAACGGTCCGGCGGATACGGCGCGTGACACGGTGAATGCGCCGCACCTTCTTACGACCGATCCCTCGATTCTTTACCCTGCTTCACGGCCGTTTAAAATCCATATTGGCGACCAGCTCCGGGTCAGCATCTATGGCGTTTCGGATTACGTGGCGCAGGACCGGGTGTCAACGGAAGGGCGTGTTTCGTTACCGCTGCTGAACCTGCTGGAAGTTCGGGATCTGACACTGACGCAGGCCCAAGACCTGATTGCAAAGGGTCTGATTCAGGCCGAGATCTTTCGCAACCCACAGGTACGCATCGATGTTATCGATTCCCCCGCATCTGTTATCACCGTGCTGGGGGAAACCAAGTCCGTCGTTCCATCCATCACGGGAACGCGCAAGCTCTTTGAGGTCCTGGCCGCTGCCGGTGGAATCAACGCTTCAACCAGCCATGTGATCAGCATTGACCGGCCGGGCATGGCGGAATCAATCAACGTCGATCTCGGGACGGACCCGGAACAGAGTAAGTATGCCAACGTACCGCTGTTCAGCGGCGACACGGTGACGACCAGCCGCATTGGTTCGTATTACCTGCTTGGCGCGTTCAAGCAGCAGGGCGCGGTTCCGCTCACCAACACGGCCCCACTCACCCTGATGCAGGTGATTGCCAGCGGCGGCGGCAAGCTGTGGGAAGCCAAGCTTCATGAAATTCACATTATCCGCACGACCGGGACGACCCGCACCGTGGTTATCGTGGATCTGCAGGCGGCGCTGGACGGGAAAGGCCCGGACCCCATCATTCAGGCGGACGATATTATTTTCGCGCCAACGGTGAAATGGAAGGCAGCCGTCCGAAACGGTGGCATTAACACGGTGATCGGATTGGCCTTCACCCTTTATGCAATCGCGAGGGGGTATTGAGCCCGAGCCCGGCAACTGAAGGGGTGGACGGGATGTCACGTGCACGCGCGGCTGCACTGGCCGATCCCCTGGGGCGGCCCATACGGCTCGCGTATGTTGTGAGCCACCCCATTCAGTACCAGGCAGAGATGCTGCGCCGTATCGCCGCGGACCCTGCCGTTGACCTTTGCGTTTTCTTTTGCTCCGACTTTTCCACGCGTCCTTACCGGGATGCGGGATTCGGCGTTGCGGTGGAATGGGATGTACCCCTGACCGAAGGCTATCGCCATGTGTTCCTGCGGCGCTGGCGCGATACGCATGATCCCGGCCCGCTGCGGCCGATCAGCCGCGGGTTTCTGCGTGGCTTCCAGCGCGGCATTGATGGAAAACCGTTTGATGCGGTCTGGACACACGGCTACAGCACGGTCAACGCGCTGCATGCGATGGCGGCTGCGCGGCTGCTTGGCATACCGGTCCTGCTGCGGGCCGAGCCTTGGCTACGGGACCGGGAGCGCTCGCGGACCAAGCTGCGCCTGAAGCGTTTGGCCATGTCGGCGGTGCGCTCGCTGACTGCCGCCGTGCTGCCGATCGGCACGCAGAATGCGGCGTACTGGGCTCACTACTTCGGCGAGGATTTTCCGTCGTTCCTGATGCCCTACGCCGTCGATAACGCGTTCTTCGCCACAGGCGCGCGGGCGGCGTCGTTCACGCGTACCGCGCTGGCCAGAGAGCTCTCACTGGAAGCGGGCAGACCGGTCATCCTGTTCGCCTCAAAATTGCAGGAACGCAAGCATTGCGATCACCTGATGCAGGCTTACCTTCAGCTTTGCGACCGCGTGGAGGAGAATGCCTGTCCGCATCTGGTGATCGTTGGAGATGGCGAGGAGATGGCGGCTCTGCGCGATCAGGCGGGCAGCGCGAGGCATGGCGGGCTTGTGCGTTTTGCGGGCTTTCGCAACCAGCGTGAGCTGCCCCGTTTCTTTGATCTTGCCTCTGTCTTTGTTCTGCCTTCCAGACATGAGCCCTGGGGACTGATCGTGAATGAGGCCATGGCGTGCGGGCGGGCCGTGGTGGTCTCCAATGACGTGGGCTGTGCGGCCGACCTGGTCCGCGACGGCGAGAACGGATTCATTTACCCGTTTGGGGATGTTGCGGCACTTTCCCGAGCACTTGAGAACGTACTTCAGCCTGGCCTTGCGGAAACCATGGGCCAACGCAGCCGTGAGTTGATCGCCCAGTGGAGCTACGATGAAGACCTGACAGGATTGAAGCGGGCTCTGCGGTATGTCACGCGCCTGCCCGTACCGGAGCAAACGCAGGAGGCGCATGCCGGAGCCGCACTATAGGGCAGCAGACCACTTCGGTGACGCGCAGCAGCACCCTGCGCTACGGCCTGCCTTCTCAGTGCGGAATCGTCTGGCACGTGCGTTGTGGGGCGTGGTCTCCACGCTGCTGTTCCGCTTCTCACCGCGGCCAATGCATGGCTGGCGCACCCTGGTTCTCCGGTGCTTTGGTGCGAAGCTGGGCCGCGGCGTGCATATCTACCCGCGCGCCCGCATCTGGGCACCGTGGAACCTCCGGTGCGAAAACTATGCCTCCATTGCTGACGGCGCAGAGGTCTATAACCCGGCGCCCCTGCATCTGGGTGAGTTTTGCATTGTTTCGCAGGACAGCTATCTTTGCGGGGCCACCCACGACTATAACGACCCGGCATTTCCGCTGATCGCGTTTGAGATGAATGTGGGCGCTCGTGCCTGGATCTGCGCGCGCGCCTGCGTGGGTCCGGGTGTGCAGGTGGGCGAGGGTGCCGTGCTCGGCCTGGCGTCAGTGGCGACACGCTCGCTCGAGCCCTGGACTGTGTACGCCGGTGCTCCCGCGCGAGCCGTGAAGGAACGGAAACGCACCGGGATTTTCCCGCCCGGGCAGCCGGAGATGGACACCACTCGGGCTGTTGGGGAGCCTGGTCTGTGATCTCCGTCCTGATCCTGACGAAAAATGAGGCCGAGGTTCTTGCCGACGCGCTGCGCAGCGTGAGTTGGAGCGACGACATTCATGTCTTCGATTCATTCTCCGAAGACGGCACGCAAGCGATTGCCCGATCATTGGGGGCGATTGTCACCGAACGGCATTTTGATGGCTATGCCTCGCAACGCAACGCCGCTTTGGCGACACTTCCCTTTCGCCACGAGTGGATTTTCATTCTGGATGCGGACGAGCGGCCGTCGGAGGCGCTTTCCCGTGAGATGGCGGGGCGGGCCGCGGACGCGCCCCTGTCATTGGCTGCATTTCGGGTACGCCGGCGAGACTTCCTTTGGGGTACGTGGCTGAAGCACGCACAAATCACGCCCACCTATCTTCGCCTAGTCCGCCGGGGACGGGCGCGCTATGTGCGGGAGGTGAATGAGCATTTAGAGGTGGACGGCGAAGTGGGTGACCTGCAAGGGAGCCTTGAGCATTTCCCTTTCAGCAAAGGCATCGTGTGGTGGGTCGAACGCCACAACCGCTACTCCACCATGGAGGCCGAACTGCTGGCGGCTGGAACCGCAACCAAGGACGCTTCCTGGCGGGAAGCCCTGGTGGGGAGAAATCCGCAGAGCCGGCGGGCTGCCCAGAAGGCAATTTTCTACAAGGTGCCCTTCCGGCCGCTTTTCAAATGGGTATACATGATGTTCTGGCGGGGAGCTTTGCTGGACGGCCCGGCCGGATGGACCTACGCCGGACTGCAGACAGTGTACGAATACCTGATCGAAGTGAAACGCCAGGAGATTGTCCGCGGGAGGCCGTAGCGGATCCCCGTTGTCAGCTGCGGAGCTTCGCCAGCAAATCGGTTGGATGCACCGGCTTTGCCAGGATCTCAAACTCGTGGCCCTGTGCGCGGGCCTTCTCCAGCAAGTCCGCCGTTGCGGCCTGGCCGCTGAAGAGGAGGATCTTGCACTGAGGCAATCTCTGCCGCACCTGGATTGCCGCTTCAATGCCGGTCATGCCCGTCATGATCACATCAGAGATGAGCATGTTGGGTTGGAATGTTTCGAGGCTCTCGATGGCATTTTCGCCAGAGTACACCGCGCGCGCTTCAAAGCCGGCCTGATTCAGAATAATGGCAAGTGTATTGGCAATCACCTGCTCGTCGTCCGCAACCAGGACCTTGGGTTTCGTGCTTCCGTTCGTCATGTCACCCTTCACGATACTGGCCGCTGCGATTGATGGCAAGCGGGAGCACACGCCATTGCAGGCAGTTGCTGGGTCACCTGCATGGGTGCCGCGGCTCCCCCAGAAGCCCCACAAGCGAAACCGCAGTGGTACCCCCGGGCCGCGCTGCATTCAAGTAAGTCAATGTTAGGCTCAGAGCAGGTTCGCAGCAGTTTTTGCGACGATCACGAACTCCGCCGTAAATCCACGCCCCTTGAAGCTCCACGAGTCTGCCGCATGCCCGAAGCGATCATCCGCGCCGAGCGCGTTGAAAAGTACTATGCTCAGCCCAGCGAGAACCGCATTCAGGTCATCTCGCCCACTGACCTGTCTATTGTGGCGGGCGAGATTGTCGCGCTGCTCGGGCCGTCCGGGTCGGGCAAATCGACGTTGCTGCGCATGCTCACCGGGCTATCCGCGCCTTCCGCGGGAGAGGTCTACTGGCACGGCCAGCCAATTGCGCAATCAGATGTCAACGTTTCGATTGTCTTCCAGAGCTTTGCCCTGTTTCCCTGGCTGACCGTGCTGGAGAACGTGGAAGCCCCGCTGCAGGCACGTGCCATGGAGCCGGCCGAACGCCGCAAGCGTGCCCTGAAAATGCTGGACACGGTGGGTCTGGATGGATTTCAGCAGGCCTTTCCCAAGGAGCTTTCCGGCGGCATGCGCCAGAGGGTAGGCTTTGCGCGGGCGCTGGTGGTGGAGCCGGAAGTCCTGTTCATGGACGAGCCGTTCTCCGCGCTGGATGTGTTGACGGCGGAAAACCTGCGCAGCGAGCTGCTGGAGCTATGGCAGAAGAAGACGATGCCCACGCAGTCGATCTTCATCGTCACACATAACATTGAAGAAGCCGTTCTGCTGGCAGACCGCATTATCGTGCTCGGACGAAATCCCGGACACATCCGTACGGATTTCCGGGTGACGCTGCAGCACCCGCGCGACCGCAAGATTGCGGCGTTCACCCAACTGGTCGACTACATCTACAAGGTCCTGACGCAGCCCGATGCCCAGCCGCCGGAGTTGCCCCGCACCGCCGACGGCAAGCGCGTCCGCGACCAGCGCCTGATGAGCTACCAGATGTTGCCGCATGCCCGGCCCGGCGGCATTGCCGGCCTGCTGGAGTTGCTGATTGATCACAATGGCCGCGCCGATATTTACCGCCTTGCGGACGATCTCGCCTTCGAAATTGACGACATTCTGCCCATTGTGGATGCAGCCGCGCTTCTCGGCTTCCTCACCGTCCAGGAGGGTGATGCGTCGTTGACGCCGGTCGGCAACGAGTATGCGCATGCTGAGATCCTTCGCCAGAAGGAGATTTTCCGTGAAGCCGCTGTGAGCAATGTCCTGCTGTTGCGGCAGATCGTACGGGCGCTGGAGGCCAAGAGCGACGGCAGCGTTCCCGACGAGTTTTTTCACGACATGCTGGATGAGCAGTTCAGCGAAGAGGAGACGGTCCGCCAGCTGGAGACTGCAATCAACTGGGGCCGGTATGCGGAATTGTTCGATTTTGACGGCAACCGGCATCGCTTTGTGCAGGCGCAGGCTCACCCGGCGGAGGTCGCGAAATGAAGCCGCTCCCGTTGGACGGGCAATGGAGGCCCAGCATCGTGTGCGGGTCAGCCTTGCCGCCGCTCCGTGAAGTGGCGCGCTTCGGAGCTGAACATGAAGCTGCCTGACAGCTTCCGCCGGCGGCACCATGGCACATCGGCGTTTCTGCCTCCAGTTGCCCGCGCACAGACACTGGCGCGCAGCCAGGTGGTGCGCCGCAGCTGGCCGGTGGTGCTCGATCTCTTTGTGGCGCTGGTGGGCATCGCGTGCTTTTATGGCGTGGTTCAAATTGGGCGTTTGTGGCTGGGTCAGCCTCAGCCTGAGGTGGTGATTTCTCTGGCACCCAGCGCGTTGCCGAGATACGCCTTTTACTCGATTGTACGGATGGGCCTGGCCTACCTGCTGAGCCTGTTTTTCGCCATTGCTTACGGATACACCGCTGCGTATAGCCGCAGGCTGGAAGCGCTGATGCTGGCGACGCTGGACATCCTGCAATCCATTCCGGTGCTGAGCTTTTTGCCAGGCGTGATGCTGGCAATGGTGGCGCTGTTCCCTTCGCGGCAGCTGGGCCTGGAGCTTGGCACGGTGGTGCTGATCTTTACCGGCCAGGTGTGGAACATGGCCTTTTCGTTTTACTCCTCGCTCAAGAGTCTGCCGCGGGAGCTGATGGAAGCATCGTCAGTGTACGGATACTCGCGCTTTCAGCGGCTGCTGCAGCTGGAGCTGCCGTTTGCCGCCATCGGACTCATTTGGAACAGCATTATGTCGGTGGCAGGGGGCTGGTTCGCGCTGATTGTTTGCGAGATGTTTGTGCTGGGTTCCCGTGACTTTCGCGTGCCCGGGCTGGGCAGTTATCTGCAGACCGCGGCGAGCGCCGATAACAAGACCGCGCTGCTCTGGGGCTTGGCCATCATTGTGCTGATCGTGGTGGCTACGGACCAGCTGATTTGGCGGCCGGTGGTGGCCTGGAGCGATCGCTTCAAATTTGAGCAGGTGGAGAGTTCGAAGCGGGTGCGCTCTCCGCTGCTATACGCACTGCAGGAGTCATCGGCGCTTCGCGCGATTGGGAATCACACCGTCACGCCGCTCACAGAGCGCTTGTACCGGCACTTCGCCCGGCGCCGCGCCGCTCCTGTGAAGCTTGCCGCGGTCCAGGAGAAACCGGCGTCGCGTGTATTCCGCGGACTGGCTTACGGTGCCGTTGGTGCTGGCGTGCTGTATAGCGCCTTCCGTGCGTTTCTTATGCTCAAGACACTGCACGGCACTGACCTGATTCTGATTCTGGAAGGTGCCGGCGCGACGTTTTTGCGCGTGATGCTCTCGCTCGTACTTGCCTCGCTGTGGACGATTCCCGTGGGCGTGGCTATTGGGTCCAATCCGCGCTTTGCCCGCATTGCCCAGCCGCTTGCGCAGATTGCCGCCAGCGTGCCAGCGCCGGCGTTTTTTCCAGTGTTGCTGCTGTTGCTGATTCAGTTCGGCGCGGGTATGGGAACGGGTGCGATCCTGCTGATGCTGCTCGGCACGCAGTGGTACATCCTGTTCAATGTAATCGCCGGCGCAATGGCGATTCCGACCGACTTGAAAGAGGTGGCGCGGCTCTTTCATTTTGGAACGGTGCAGCGCTGGCGGACGATCATCCTTCCGGGCATCTTTCCATTCCTGATTACAGGTCTGGTGACCGCTTCTGGCGGAGCCTGGAATGCCAGCATCATCGCCGAATATTTCCGGCTTAAAAATAAGACGATGACGACCTTTGGCCTGGGCGAACAGATCAGTGCGGCCACCGATGCGGGACGCTTTGCGGCGCTGCTGCTGGCCACGATCGTGATGGCGCTGATGGTGGTGACGATCAACCGGCTTGTCTGGCGGCCGCTGTTCCGGCTGGCGGAAACCAGGTACCGGATCGGAGCCTGAGGATCGTTGCAGTGCCTGCGCTTCAGGCAGCCTGTGTTTCTTCAGCTTGCGCTTGCTGGAATTGCAGTTGTCCAGCTTGCTGAGCTTGATAGGCCTGCTCGACAAGCGATTTGACCAATTCTTCCAGGCTGAGGCCGCGCCGTTCGGCCACAATGCGCGCATGTTCCAGTTCCTCGCCCTGCAGCTCCAGGCGGGCAGGCAGCGGACGGCTTATTCCATTCACGCGGATGCGCAGACGGCCTTCCCGCGCGGCCAGGTCGATCTCGTCATCAACTTGCTCACGGTTTTCAAACCACCATTCAGCTTCTTCTGTTTCTGAATGGAATGTTGGGATGATCAATTTTTGAAACATAGTTCACCATAACTTCCTGCCAAAGTTTCTTGCGTCGTGGAGATGCGTCGTAAGCGGTTACCGGTCGAGTTTTACCATTGCGATCTGTCGTGACTACGACAAGGATACGACCAAGGCGGCTTACCCCAAGCTGTCCAAAACGCATTTCTTCATCAACGATCTCATCGAATAGGTCAACGACGATCTCTCCCGAAAGGGCTTCTTCCACTTCTGTGGGGTTGATGCCATGCCTTGCGATATGCGAAACATTTGCCTCGTCCCAATCGAACTCCATGTGAGGCAGTGTAGCGTCACCTCGGCTTGCGGAAGGAAAAGGCGATGGCCAGCAGCGGAGGCGCAATGAGTGCTCCCCATGGCGGCAGCAGGATGCCGCCCACAATGGGCCCGAGCAGCGCCGCCCACCACGGTACACGTGTTTGCCGCTTGAGCAGCAATGGCTGGATGAGCAGGCCGTCCACGACCACAATCACGGCGTAAAGACCGAGCACCCACCAGAACTTGGTGAAGTCGTTATCGCTTGTGGCAAATACGGCGGCAACCGCGGGGCCGCAGACGCCCAGGACCGCACCGATACCCGGGACGAACTGACAGAGGCCGCCGATGACGGCCCACAGCGGTGCGAACGGCACGCCGATCCAGAGCAGTCCCAACAGCCACATCAAACCGACGGCAACAGCGTCCAACAACGTGGCACGCAGCCACCCGCTGACGGCCTTTCCCGCTCTGCTGAGCTGATCTCCGCCGTTTGTCTGATCCACGTCTGTAGGATGCGCTCAAGCCGTGATCTGCAAGCAACGGTCTTCGCTCTTGAGAGCAGATGCAGCCGAACGATTCACTGTCCCGTCGCAATTTACGCTAACCTTAGATTCTATGAAGTTCGGCGTGCTTGTCTTTCCCGGCTCCAACTGCGATCACGACACGTACAACGTCATTGCGGAAGTGCTGCACCAGCCGGTGACCTTGCTCTGGCATGCTTCGCACGATCTGGAGAACTGTGACGCAATTCTGGTTCCCGGCGGCTTTGCGTATGGAGACTACCTGCGTACTGGCGCGCTGGCGCGCTTCGCACCCATCATGGACAGTGTGAAGCAGTTTGCCGCCGCGGGAGGACCCGTGATGGGCATCTGCAACGGCTTCCAGATTCTGTGCGAGAGCGGCCTGCTGCCCGGTGCGCTGATGCGCAACGCCGGCCTTCGCTACATTTGCAAGCAGGTTTACCTGCGCACGGAAACGAGTGATTCGGTGTTTACCAATACATTGCGAACCGATGAAGTTCTGCGGATGCCGATCGGCCACATGGAAGGCAATTACTTCTGCGACGCGGCGACACTGGGCCAGCTCAAGCGGCAAGACCGCATTGCGTTTCGCTACGCGAACAGCACCGGCGCGGTGACGCCGGAGAGCAATCCCAATGGCTCGCTGGAGAACATTGCCGGCGTGTTGAATGAGGGCCGTAATGTGCTCGGCATGATGCCGCATCCGGACCGCTCCAGTGAGGCACTGCTGGGCTCCACGGACGGACTCAGGATTTTTGCCGCACTTACTGGTTCGCTCGCCGGAGCTGCATCCGGAGTACTGGCTGGCGCATGATCGACTTACACCATCACCTGTTGTTTGGTATCGACGATGGCTCACCCGACCTGGAGAGCTCCGTGGCAATGGTGCAGATGGCCGCGGATGACGGGGTAACCCACATTGTGGCCACGCCACATGCCAATGAGGAGTTCGAATACGACCGCGAGCGCAATGAAGGATTGCTCCGACAGATCCGCGAAGCCCTGCCCGCTGAGATTGCACGGAAAGTAACGCTGGGGCTTGGCGCGGACTTCAATCTTTACTTCGAGAACACTGAGAATTTGCGAACGAACGGCGCTCAGTTCACCATCAATGGTGGCCCCTACCTGCTGGTGGAGCTGCCTGACACAGCCATTCCAAGCCGGCTTGACGAGCTCTTTTACCGTATGCGCGTGGACGGCTTGATGCCAATCCTGACGCACCCAGAGCGCAACAGCACGCTGCAGCGCTCACGCAGCCGGCTGCGCGCCTGGATGCAGGCCGACCTGCTTGTGCAGGTCACGGCGGGGTCACTCAACGGCACTTTCGGCAAGGTCGCCCAGCGCGTTGGATGGGAGCTCATCGAGCGCAACTGGGCCCATTTTGTCAGCAGCGATGCACACAACCTAACCCGTCGGAGTCCGCGGCTGAGCGAGGCTTACAGCCTGGTGAGCAAGCGGATGGGCGCGATAACAGCCAAGCGGTTGTTTGTCACCAATCCTTTGGCCGTTTTTGAGGGCAGACCGATGGCCCAGCAGCCCGTTCCCGTGGGCGTCTTTGAAGAAGAAAAGCGCTCCTGGTGGGGCAGCCTTGTGGAACGTTTCCGCTAGCTTTACGGCGCTTATGACAAGGATCAGGAATCGCTCGGTGATCGACCGTTTTCCACCGCGGGACTGCTTTGCAAGAGTTCAACTGTCTTTATAGAAAGAGTCACCCGCCACGGATTTCTGAGTGAAGCAGCGATTGCCAGAAACGAGACTCGGAAGAGACAACAGCACATCCCTGAGCACCATCGAAGTCTGAGTTCCACGGGAAGTTCCAAAAGGAGTAAGAGTATGGCTGAGAACGAAGTTATCGGTAATCAGGAACAGATTCTTGAGAACCAGAAGCAGATCCTCCAAAATCAGAGCAAGATCCGGGAGAATCAGGAAACACAGGACGGCATCCTTTCGAATCAGAAAGACATTCTGTCGAACCAGAAGGAGATCGTTTCCAATCAGAAATCGCTGCTGAGCAACCAGGAAGAGATCCTTTCAAACCAGAAAGAGATCCTTTCAGCGCTGAAGAAGTAGGAGGTTAGGGTGGCGAGAGATACCGCCCGGATCTCTCGCCATCCCCGTTCCCCGCTCGGCTCATCGAGTTGTGACACGGCCGTAACGCTGGGAGCGGTTCATGACCCAGTTCAGGAGCGAAAAAAAGACCAGGGTGGCCAGCCCGACCAGCCCAACTCCGCCCGACATATTCACAAGCAGCAGAGTGCTTATGAGTTCAAGCGCGATCAGACTTATGAGGACGCCAACGATGGTGCGGCGCTCAACGCGGGAGCAAAGAAAGGCGCCGAGTGGAGCGCCGACGACCACAACCGGGACCGCAGCCAGCCAGTAACTCAGAACGTGGGGCGGAAAATCCCGCAGGACGACGAGATGAAGAAAGAAGGCGGCAGCCGTCACCACCCACATAAGGAGGACGGTTGTGGGAGTGACGATCTTCTCATTCACGCGGAAGAGGACGACCATTACCATGAAGACGACGATGTTCTCACCGCAGCCGATCAGGGCGCTCAGAGTCCCGCCTAAAACGCCGGCGAGCATAAGGATGAGCCTCTCGCGAGGACCAAAGGGGAACATGGCGTTATGGCGGGAAACGTTGCCACGCTGAGTAGGTAAGAGCAGCACGATGGCGAGGCTGGTGACCATAGCGGTGAAGAAGATACGCACCATGGCGGGCGGTACGCGGGGGACAAGGAGATAGGTGCTGAAGACCATGCCAATGATGCCGCCGCATCCGGCCCAGCCAAGTGCGCGCTTCTCAACAGGAATTTGCTGGTAGAGGATGCTGAGGGACGCGGCACCCATGCCAACAGTCTGTATGGCGAATGAGAAGAGTCTGGCATCGCCCGGCGGGATGTGAAGAAGCTTGGTGAAAACGGGAAAAGCGATGGCGGCCCCACCCTCACTGGTACCGCCGCCCACAAGCGAACCGAAGACCATGGTGAGAGAGATTTTCCAGTGCTGTGCGACGCTTTGCCAGGCGTGCCGCTGTGCGAGCAGTGCCCAGGCGAGCCAGACGACCGAGGCTAAAAACGCATTGAAGCGAAGAGTTCGCCAGGCACCTGTTCCGTGTCGAGCGGCTTGAGAGACAGTGGAGACTTCAGCAGCTTGTGTCGACATCGTGAATGACTCCAGTGCCGTTAAAGCGAAGTGTACAAAACCGGATCAACGTCCCAGGTGCTAAAGAGGGCTGGGCCACTCTCGCATTTCGCACCTCACCGCCAGCGGGCCTGCGTTGCCATGATCCGCAGTGCCAATTGAAGCACGCAGACTCCCTGGCGGAATGCCTCCATTCGCCAGCGCCCAGCGATGACGCGCGCAGTTGGTTTTAGCTGAGTCCCAGACCGCCGTCGACGGCCATCAACTGGCCGGTGATGAAGGTTGGGCAGGTTGCAAAGAACACCACAGCCGCTGCTACATCCGCCGCCGTACCATTGCGCCGCATCGGCGTTTTTTGCGCAAAGCTGTCGTAGGCGGCATCGTGCGTTTCGCCCAGCACGATCATGCCCGGGGCGACGCAGTTGACGCAGATCTCGGGTGCCCAGGCCTTTGCCATGGTCTGGCTCAGCATGTGCAGCGCGGCCTTGCTGGTGCAGTAATGGGCGTGCGTGGGCCATGGGTGCATGCCGCCGAGCGAACCGATGTTGACAATGCGGCCGTGCGCCGCCTTCAGGTGTGGGTAGGCCGCCTGGGCCACCAGGAATGGCCCCCGCGTGTTGGTCGCGAACATGGCGTCCCACTGCGCGGGCGTGATGCTCTCCAGCGCCGCGGTTTCAAAGGCACCCGCGTTGTTCACCAGAAGGTCGAGACCGCCCAGAAATTCGACACTTTGCAAGACTGCGCTCTGCACGGAAGCCGCGTCGCCGACATCCATGACCACTGCGGAGGCGCGCACTTTCATGGATTGCAATTGCGAGACGGCCTGCTCTGCCGCACCGTCAAGATTTCGTGTTGTGAGGACGACGTCAGCCCCGGCAGCCGCGAGTGCTTGCGCGAGACCCGCGCCAATACGCCGGACGCCGCCGGTGACGACGACGCGTTTGCCCTCCAGCGGTGCCGGTGATGCCAGGCCGGGCACTAGTTGTTCGGCGGCGAACCCGCCGCTGTGCCGTCCACGGTAGGTCCGGTGGGCGAGCTGGTCTTGTTCGGCTGCTTGGGTGCGGCTGCGGCGGCGGGCGGCTTGGCATTGTGGTCTGCCGGGACAGTTGGATCGCCGTTTTGCTTTGGATCCGCCGGTGAAGTCGAAAGTTTAATGACCGGGTCGGTTGCGCCAATCGACTTATTCGGCTGCGGCTTGGCGATGACGCGGTGGCTCGGCTCCTGCACTCCGAAGTTTCGGGTCGAGTCGCCGGAAGTCTTCTCATACGTGGAGATCTGCTGCTGCGGGCGGGTCATGCGCACGGTGAGCTGCTTTGACAGTTCGTCCAGCGTGACCGTCCCTGAATAGGTCGAGTAGCCGTTGGCGATGACCTGCACCTGCACCACGGAACCTTTGGGGATGATGTCGATGAAGGCCTTGCCATCCACGCCGGACTTCACCTCAAGGTTGCCCTCGTCGACACCGTCCTTGGTGGGATGGAAGATGACGCCGGCATTCTCAATGACCTTGCCGTTGGAGTCGCGCAGCACCAGCACTTCCATGTGGCTAGTCTCCGGCGGCGCTTTGTACTTGCGGCCGTGCCGCGTGTCCTGCGCATGCAATGTGACGGCGGTGCTGAGGAGCAAAACGGCGGTGAGGGTGGTACGGGCCGGCTTCTGGAAAACCATGCCCTCCATCATACGGCGCTAGGGCTCATCCATGCTGCCCGGCGCCTCAAGGATGGCAAGATCGATGCCCTGCTCGGCGGCATCCATGTACGGCTGCAGCCTGGCCCAAACCTTGTCAAGGTAGCCTAGTATGTGGCTCCGGTGCATCCAGTCAATCTTCGTGTGATGACGCGTTTGCTGCCGCATCTGCAGTTCTACCTGGGCGGTGTCAAAGCCGTCCCAGACGCCGGCCACGGCGGCTAGGTTGGAGTAGAAGCGCGGTGCCATGTCGTTGACGAGCATGACGCGGAGTTCGTCTCTGGTGAAGCCGGACTTCCTCCAGATGTGGGCAGTGTTGATGTAAAAGGCGGGCGAATAAGTATCCAGGAAGAAGTCACTCAGCGCGATCCAGACTGGGAGGCGGCGTTCAAATTCCGCTTCAGAGACGGAAGCAGACGGTCGCAGTGCCAGCTGCGAAGGGGGCCCGGGCTGGTCCCCTCTGCTGAGGGGGTGCCCGAATCCACTACGAAGTTTGGCGAGAAAGCCCGACTTTACCTGAATGGCCACATGGTTTGGATGCACCTGAGCGCGATTCACTCAGATTTCATGCAGAAAAGTCTTGACGATGGTTGTTGCGGCACCGTACATTAGCAATC
Organism: uncultured Terriglobus sp.; assembly: GCA_964246795.1. Classification (GTDB taxonomy): domain Bacteria; phylum Acidobacteriota; class Terriglobia; order Terriglobales; family Acidobacteriaceae; genus Terriglobus. The sequence continues at coordinate 27,116 of CAXTRR010000015.1, forward strand.
GGAAGGCAGGAGTGCTAAATCGCACCCGCCACCAACTACGCAAGGAGCAAGCACACATGGCATCCACATTTACACCGCTGCACGACCGGATCCTGGTCCGGCGCACCGAAGAGGGCGAAACAATGCGCGGCGGCATCATCATTCCGGACTCCGCCAAGGAAAAGCCCCAGCAGGGCTCCGTTGTTTCCGTGGGCAAAGGCAAATCCAACGACGAAGGCAAGGTTTTCCCGCTCGACGTGAAGGCCGGCGACACCGTGCTTTTCGGCAAGTACAGCGGCACGGAGATCAAGCTGGACGGCGAAGATCTGCTGATTATGCGCGAAGAAGAAGTCCTCGGCATCCTGAAGTCGTAACGCACTGCATGCAGCGGATGCGCTCCGCGCGATCGCCGCAACCCCCCAAACATTTTGAGTAGCCACGCTCACCGGGCGTGAAGATCCACAAAGGAAAGAGAAAGCAATGGCAAAGATTATTCTGCACGGCGAAGATTCGCGGCAGGCGATCCTCCGCGGCGTGAATGTGCTGGCGGACGCGGTCAAGGTCACGCTGGGTCCGAAGGGCCGCAACGTGGTCATCGAGAAGAAGTTCGGCTCCCCGACCATCACCAAGGACGGCGTGACGGTTGCGAAGGAAATCGAGATCAAGGATCCGATTGAGAACGTGGGCGCGCAACTGGTGAAGGAAGTCGCCAGCAAGACCAGCGATGTGGCCGGCGACGGCACCACCACCGCGACGGTTCTGGCGCAGGCCATCTACCGCGAAGGCGTGAAGACCGTGGCCGCGGGTGCAAACCCGACTGCCCTGAAGCGTGGCATCGACAAGGCCGTTGAGGCCATTGTGGGCAAGCGCGGCGAAGACGGCACCGTGACCGGTGGCGCGCTTTCGAAGTTCAGCAAGCCTGTGTCCGGCGACATGATCGCGCAGGTCGGCACGATCTCCGCGAATGCTGATTTGCAGATCGGCACCATCATTGCCGAGGCCATGAAGAAGGTCGGCAAGGACGGCGTGATCACCGTTGAAGAGTCCAAGACGATGGAGACGCAGCTGGATGTGGTCGAGGGTATGCAGTTCGACCGCGGCTATCTGTCGCCCTACTTCGTAACGGATGCCGAGCGGATGGAAGCGGCTCTGGAAGATCCATACATCCTGATCTATGAGAAGAAGATCTCGTCGATGAAGGACCTGCTGCCGCTGCTGGAGCAGATTGCCCGCACCGGCAAGCCGCTCGTGATCATTGCGGAGGACGTGGACGGCGAGGCGCTGGCGACCCTGGTGGTGAATAAGCTGCGTGGCACGCTGAACGTGGCCGCCGTGAAGGCACCGGGCTTTGGCGACCGCCGCAAGGCCATGCTGGGCGACATTGCCACGTTGACCGGCGGACAGGCCATCACGGAAGACCTGGGCATCAAGCTCGAGTCCGTGAAGATTGAAGACCTGGGCCGTGCCAAGCGCGTGACCATCGACAAGGACAACACCACGATCATTGACGGCGCAGGCCAGGACGACAAGATCGAGGGCCGTGTTCGCGAGATCCGCTCGCAGGTGGACAAGACCACCAGCGATTACGACCGCGAGAAGCTGCAGGAGCGTCTTGCCAAGCTGGTGGGCGGCGTGGCCGTCATCAAGGTCGGTGCAGCTACCGAAACCGAGATGAAGGAGAAGAAGGCCCGCGTGGAAGACGCGATGCATGCAACTCGTGCAGCCGTGGAGGAAGGCATCGTCCCGGGCGGCGGTGTGGCGCTGGTGCGCTGCGCTCCCGATCTGGACGCGCTGATCAAGACGCTGGAAGGCGACGAGAAGATCGGTGCCATGATCATCCGCCGCGCCATCGAGGAGCCGCTGCGCCAGATCGTCGCCAACGCTGGTGAAGAGGGCGCGGTTGTTGTCGGCAAGATCCTGGAAGGCAAGGACAACATTGGCTACAACGCAGCCACCAATGTCTTTGAGGACCTGGTCGCGGCCGGTGTCATCGATCCGACCAAGGTGACGCGGACTGCCCTGCAAAATGCCGCCTCGATCAGCGGTCTGCTGCTGACCACCGAAGCGCTGATCTCCGAAATCCCGGAGAAGTCGTCAGCACCCGCGGGCGGTGGCCACGGCGGCGGCATGGACGGCATGTACTAAACCGTCACATGCAGCGGAAGCGCTGCGCGCAGTAAAAGCAAGGCCCCGGAGAGTTCCGGGGCTTTGTTGTTTTCCGAAAGTGGATGGTGTGTCGGCTGCAGGCAACGGCGAAAGTGCCAATGCAGGCGTAAATATTTCCAGTCACATCGATGTGAGTATGGATGTGGTCAAGCGCTCACCATACGATGGTCTCGTTGAGTCGTTCGCGCAAAGCCCAGTAAAGGTAAAGGTAATGCGCTGGACGAAGCTCTTCATCACTGCAGGTCTGATCTTCACGGGGCATCTGCCCGCCGCAGTGCAGGCAAATGCACAGAGAGAACCCGCCAGCCTGGCCCCGGCCAGTGCCGCGGAGTTGCAAGAGTTGCTGAAGGTGCAAAATCAGCAAACCGCCGTGAGGTATAGCGATCACAAGCCGCAACGCATTCCAGCGGACGCCTTTGACCGCCTGTTCCTGTGGAATGAGATTGCTCTGGATACGACGGCGATCGACCATACGCCGGTAAGCGTGGGCGAGCTGCGCGTCTTCGGTGAGCAGTTCGGGCCAACGCGGTCGAGCCGTGCCATGGCTGTGGTGCATATTGCGATGTTTGAGGCGGTGAATGCGGTCACCCGAAAGTACCACAGCTACACGCACCTGGCCGGAGCACCGTACAGGCATGCTTCAATCGACGACGCCATCGCGGAGGCATCGCATGATGCTCTGGTAGCGATGTATCCCTCACAGGCTCCGCGCCTGGACGCCCTGCTACAGAGCGATCTGGAGACCCTTGGGGGCACGGCAGCGGCACGGCAGGCTGGTACCTCCCTGGGCAAAGCGGCTGCGGCTTCCATTGTGAATCTCCGGAAGAACGATCGCTCCGCGATCCCTGAACCGGCGGCTGGCGGCCCCTTCACTCCCATTGGCGGCGCAGGCCACTGGACGCCTGACCCGGTAAGTGGCTTGAAACTGTATCTGGGTGCGTACTGGGGAAAGGTCACGCCATTTGTTCTGGCGTCGAGCGATCAGTTCCGGGCACCACCTCCGCCAGCACTGAACAGCCCTGCCTACACCAAGGTCTTTGAGCAGGCGAAGACACTCGGCGGCGACCCACGGCTGGGGACGGTGACAACGCGCGCCCACGCTGAAACGCTGGAAGGCATCTTCTGGTCGTATGACGGTACACCCTCCCTGTGTGCGCCGCCGCGGCTGTATAACCAGGTTGCGCGAGCGATCGTACTGCAGCACAGGATGAACGACGTCTCAGATGCGGCACGCATGCTGGCCCTGATCAATACGGCCATGGCGGATGCCGCCATTTCTGCCTGGGAGACGAAGTGGTATTACCAGTTCTGGCGGCCAGTGACAGGCATCCGCTCGCTTGACCAGGGTGGAAATCACACCGTGAAACCCGACGCAAACTGGTATCCGCTTGGCGCGCAGGCGACGAATACGCGAGGCCCAAACTTCACACCACCCTTCCCTGCTTATGTCTCAGGACACGCGACCATCGGTGGTGCCCTCTTCCAGATACTGCGGCACTACTATCCGGATGCGAGCCCGTTTGAGTTCACCTCTGACGAGTGGAACGGCTTGAACAAGGATGCTTCCGGCAGCATCCGGCCGTTAAAGCCCGTTTACTTCTCGAGCTTTACCGAGGCGGAAAAGCAGAATGCGGACAGCCGCATTTGGCTCGGCGTCCACTGGCAGATGGACGCTGACCAGGGCGTAATCGAAGGTCATGAAGTGGCGGATTGGGTCTGGGAACACGCGTTCCGCCCGGTGGCCGAGTGATGGGGGACCCACACATGAGTGTTTGACTTACGGAGAAGCCCCGGGATACTCCATTGCCTCCTGGTAGACAGTCGCAAGTCTGACGAAGTGTCGCCTCGGGTTGGCTCTGAAGTTAAAAATGAAAGACCAGATCGCTGGCGGCGGTGAACTGGTTAATGTCTCTTCCGTTGTCATAGGAGCGGCGGTCCCAGGCGTGGTCGAAGCGGATTTCCGGTCGAATCTGCACAGTGGAACCGATCCAGTGGTTATAACTCAGCGTACCTTCACTGTACTTTGTAGCGTAGCCGGTGCGCTGGCCTTTCTTGTCATTCAGAAAGTCACTGCGGAAGGAGATGAAATCATGCGGGCCGAGCTGCTTGTTGATGTAGTTCACGATGGCCCACTCCGGTGCAAGGCATTTTTGTAAACCGGGTCTGCAGTTCGCTCCATTTGTGCCTTTTTCGGGAACGAGGCTTCCGTTCACACTTGGGACATCCCGCTGGTACATGGAGTAGACCTCCGTGGCGGAGTGCAAGGTGCTGCTGAATTTGTGGTACCAGGTGCCGTCGTACATCTGCAGGTTGTTAAAGGCATACTCGCCGTCGTTAATGCCGTTTGCGCAAAGATACAGGTTGTCATTCACGCTCCTGGTGGTGTAGCTCACGCAGCTTGTAAGTGAGGGCTTCGCGTCCGGAGTCCAGAGAGCGACATCGTGGCTCGCTGTCAAGCCGGCCTGCACGGTCCAGCGATCGTTGATCTGAATAGTGGCAAGGATACCGGTGTCAGTAAAGGGATCAATAGAGTAAAGCAGTGAGTGACTGAACATGTAGTTGTTAGGTGTGAGCTGGGCTTCAATCCCTGGAATGGAGATAAAGCGGCCAGCTCGAACGTTCATGCCATGCGCGACATGGGGAAAGTAGACGTCGGCGTACTCCAGAACCGGGTCAAAGCCGTACTGCCGGTTGTGATCAATCAACTGCTGACTGAGGTAGCCCTTGTTGGTGGTAGAGCGGTAATCCGTACCAAAGAAGCCGGTCAGATGAAGGCCCCAATCGATGTGATCGCGCTGCACGGAATCGGGCAGACGCTCGACATAGACCACGGCCTGGCCCAGCTCAAGCCGGTTGGAGTAGAGATCATTAGTTTCTGGGTAGTTGCGGCCCCAGGAGGTAGACCCATTCACCGTTGGCTCAATCCAGCCGTAGACTTTGGTACGTCCGGTGGCTCCGTTGATAGCCGTTTGAAGTGGGTACACGTTGCCGTCAGCTTCGCCGATGGTGGGCGATCCGCCATACGACCAGTCCGCGCTTGGAAAGGGCGGCGAGTTGAGCGGCGATGGAACACCACGGCGAGGCGGTGGCGGGCTGGCCGGAGCAGTGCCGGTCCAGTCCGCACGGTAGAACTGAGCCAGCCGTGTGGCAAAGCCGCCCTGGCTGGGAGTCACCGGTATGGGCGCGGTTGGAGCGTCCTGCCGGGTGGTGGTCTGACCCAGGCCGGAGCGTGCCCCGATCATCAGCGCCAAAGCGCAGGCCAGTGCGGAAACACTGCGGCGGGGGACGCAGATCGGCAACTTCATCGTCATAGCTTTCCTCAAGGTACGGATGGATCATCGTCAGGAAGATATGCGATGTCGCGAGTCCATGGAAGTGAGTGATTGGATGCAATTTTTCGAACGGCCCGCACCCTGCTGGCTTTGGATGGCACGATCGTCTGGTACCCTTCTCGCGGCAGACGGGCCGGTTACGCCAAGTCCAGGGGACGAAGCACTCGGCACGGATTGCCTGCCGCAACAACGTTGGCGGGAAGGCTCTTGACCACGAGGCTGCCTGCCCCGATAACAGTGTTATTACCGATGGTGACACCCGGACAGATGATGCTGCCGCCGCCAAGCCAGACGCCATTGCCGATCACAACCGGCAGCGCATACTCCAGGCCGGAGATGCGCGTTGCGGCATCAATGGGATGGGTGGCCGTATAGATGTGTACGCCTGGGGCGATCTGCACGTCGTCACCGATGGTGATGGTGTTGCAGTCGAGCAGGACGCAGTCAAAGTTGAGAAAGGAGCGGGCGCCGATGCGGATGTGCTGGCCGTAATCGCATTGCAGGCGGGGCCGGATCACGGTGTCCTCCCCAATGCTGCCGAGCAGGTCCCGCAGCAGCCTGGAACGCTGGGCGGGGTCGCTCGCTGAAGTGCGGTTGAACTCCTCCAGTAGGGCCTGACCACGCAGGTAGTCGGCCTTTAGCTCAGTTCCACCGGCGTTGTAGAACTCGCCGCTCAGCATTTTTTGTTTCTCGGACTTGCCGGTCATCTCCGGTCGCGATGGTTCGGTCATCGTGTTTGCCTTTCCAGTGCATTGCCCAGCAGTTCCGCCAGGTGCAGGCCGCGCCGGTGTGAGTTCTGGCTGATGGCCTCACGGCAGGAGAAGCCGTCCGCGACGATGATGGCGTCCTCTGGAGCAGCATGGACGGCCGGCATCAACACGCGATTGGCGAGCGCCTGCGAGACGCCGTATTTCTCCTTCTCGAAGCCGAACGGCCCGGCCATACCGCAGCAGCCGCTGTCCAGCACTTTCACGTTTGCATCCATGCGGCGTAGAAGGGCTTCTTCCGCCGTCATTTTGTAGAGCGCCTTGTGATGGCAGTGGCCATGCACGATCACCTGGCCGGGCCACTGGGGCGGAGCCCACCCGGGCGCGTGCTGCTCCAGGAAGTCCGCAAAGAGATACGTTTGCAGCTTAAGACGTTGCGCCCGCCCATTGCCGGGGAACAGATCCTGTGCCTCATCGGTAAACACGGACGCGCAGCTTGGCTCAAGTACGACGATGGGCATACCGGAATCGAGCTGTGGGCCGATGCGGTCCAGGATGCGCCCCAGATAGGTCCTTGCCTCCTTAAGGAAGCCGAAGTCATAGAGTGGGCGGCCACAGCAAAGATGCTCCCGCGGCACATGCACGCGGAAGCCGGCGGCCGTGAGGACATCGTAGGCGGCGATGGCTGTGCCGGGCTTCAGATAGTTGTTGAAGGTGTCGGCCCACAGCAGGACTTCAGGGCCAGATTGAACCGGACTTGCAACCCTTCGACGTTTCAACAACTGTCGAAACGACTTTGCAGCGAACCGGGGCAACGTGCGCTGCGGCGCGATGCCGAGTAGATGCTTTGTGAGCGCTGCGGCTCCGGGCAGCCGGAGACTAGCGTTCAGCAGCCGGGGCGAGGTGCTGCTGGCCAGCCGCGCCCACCTGTCGATATACCCAAAGGCATATGCATTCAGGTGGCGCGCGTGGTGCTGGTGATAGTGCGCCATGAACTCAGCCTTATAAGTCGCGATATCGACATTCACCGGGCATTCGGATTTGCACGCTTTGCAACTGAGGCACAGGTCCAACGTTTCCTTGACGTGGTGATCATCCCATAATGCCTCCCCATGCTTGCCGCCGATGACCTCACCCTGCAGCAGCTCAAAGAGTGCATGGGCGCGGCCGCGCGTGCTGTGGCGCTCATCGCGCGTCACCATGTAGCTGGGGCACATGGTGCCGGCCGACTCCTTGCGGCACTTGCCCACGCCGACGCATCGATCCGCGGCATGGGCAAAGCTGCCGCCATCCACGGTGAAATTGAAGAAGGTCTCCGGCTCGGCGGGCGAGAAGTCCGCACCGTAGCGCAAATTCGCATGTGGCTGGTTCGCGCGGACGAGCTTGCCCGGATTCATTTTCCCTTCGGGATCCCAAATGTCCTTGAAGCGCTCAAAGGCCGTCATCAGTTCGGGGCCATACATCCGCTCCAGCAGCGCGCCGCGCGCCTGGCCGTCGCCATGCTCGCCGGAGAGCGACCCGCCATGAGCGACCACCAGATCAGCGGCGCGGTCCAGAAATGCACGGAAATGCCGGATGCCCTGCTCCGATCGCAGATCGAAGTTTATGCGGCAATGAACGCAGGCCTGACCGAAATGACCGTAGAACGCGGTGTCATACCCGAACTCATCCAGCAGCGCCCGAAAAGCGCGCAGATAAGCGCCCAGCCGCTCAGGCGCGACGGCATGATCTTCCCAGCCCTCCCAGCCGGGTTTGTGGCCAGGTACAAAGGCGGTTGCGCCGAGCGCAGCCTCACGCACCTCCCATAGCTGCTTCTGGTCGGCGACGGGTTCGATTACGACTGCTTTGGCATCACTGCCCTGCAAGGACACGGCAAAGGCTCGTGCCGCCGCGCGAGACTCCTCATCTGTGTCAGCACCGAACTCGACAAAAAGCCAGCCATCACCGCCGGGGAGCAGCGCGATGTTCTTCGACAGCATGCTCTTGGCCTGCATGAAGTCGACCAGCTTGCGGTCGAATCCCTCCACTGCGATGGGCCGGTGCCGCAGGATGGACGGCACACGATCGGCCGCGATGTAGATGTCGGGATAGCCGATGACGACCAGTGTGCGGCAGGCCGGATTGCGCATGAGCCGCAGCTTGGCGGAGAGCACCACAACACAGGTCGCCTCAGAACCGACGAGTGCGCGGGCGAGATGGAAGCCGTTCTCCGGGAGGAGTTCATTCAGGTTGTAACCGGAGACGCGCCTCGGGATTTGCGGAAATCGCTCCCTTACCAGGGCCGAGTAGTCGTCGCCCAGCTTGTGTAACGCGGCGTAAATCTCTCCCCGCCGCCCGCCCGCGTCCACCATCTGCTGAAGATCAGCTTGGCTCGTGGCCCCTATCGTCATCACTGTGCCGTCATAGAGCAGCACTTCCAGTTCGAGCGTGTTGTCGTCGGTCTTGCCGCCGTAGAGCGCGTGCGATCCGCAGGAGTTGTTCCCAACCATGCCACCCAGCGTGCAGTGCGAATGCGTGGCCGGGTCGGGCGCAAAAAACCACCCAAGCGGCTTCACCTCAGCCTGCAAGGCGTCCAGCACAATGCCTGGCTCCACGCGGACCCAGCCCACCTCCGCATCAATCTCCAGCACACGGTGGAGATAGCGGGAGAAGTCCAGAATGACCGCGAAGTTGGTGCACTGGCCCGCGAGCGAAGTGCCGGCTCCGCGCGAGAGCAGGGGCGCGCCGTAACGCCGGCAGACGGCGACCGCGGCGATCACATCCTCGCGCGTTCGCGGACAGACGACGCCGATCGGGATGTGCCGGTAATTCGAAGCATCCGTCGCATACAGTGCGCGGGTTCCCCGATCGAAGAGAACGTCCCCCCGGACCGCCCGCCCCAGGTCCTGCTCAAGACTGGAAGCACGCGCGAAGTCCGGCGTGCGTACATGGGACGACGCCGGGAGCGGCGATATCTGGATGAGATCAGGCAAGCAGACCCTCTGCACTGGCGAATGTCTCCGCCTGCATCTTCTCTATGCTACGCATGGTGAACGAAAGATGAGCACGGTGCTGCCACAAGCAGGTGCGAAGCCATGCCTGCACTCGGCGGAATCGCTATACTTGCGGAGGGGCGCCGCAAAAGAACGCGACTTGACGGTGGACCTCCCAGGCACGTATCACCATTGCGGAGCAGTTGAATTTGGCGACCCATCTTGCACCACCGCAAATTGAAGGCGCGCCATTCAACTCCTCATCGACTCCAGCGACACTGCGGCAGGTGGCAGTCGTGATTCCGACGTACAACGCGGAAAAGCACTGGATGCAATTGAGTTCCACGCTAAACCAGCAAGGCATCACACCGCAGCAGGTTTTGATCATCGATAGCACTTCAACTGACCGGACGGCTCTTCTCGCCCGGGAAGCCGGCTATCGCGTTGTTGTCATCGCGAAGTCGGAGTTTCACCACGGCAAGACGCGTCAGGCTGCGGCGGAGATGACCGGGACCGCTGACTTCCTGCTCTATCTCACGCAGGATGCTGTTCTGGCCGATGGCTTTGCGGTTGGAGCAATGCTCTTGCCCTTTCAGGATGCACGAGTCGGCGCTGTGGGAGGACGTCAGCTCGCCCGTAAGCAGGCTGACCCGATCGAGCAGCACGCCCGCCTCTTCAATTATCCGGCTGAATCCTCGGTGCGCACGTTCGAGTCGCGGTTGCATCTCGGCATAAAGGCGGCGTTCCTCTCCAACAGTTTTGCGGCATATCGCCGTTCTGCGCTGCTGGAAAGCGGTGGGTTCCCCTCCAACATCATCGTGGGGGAAGATTCGGCCATGGCGGCGAAGTTACTCATGCGCGGCTGGAAGGTTGCGTATCAAAGTGAGGCCTGCGTCTATCACTCCCACCCGCTCTCCCTTGCGGAGGAGTTCCGGCGCTACTTCGACACCGGGGTCATGCATCAAGAGGAAGCATGGCTGCTGGAAAACTTTGGCGAGCTAGGCGGAGAAGGTAGCCGCTTCGTGCGGTCAGAGATAGGATATCTGTTGCAGCACAGCCCCGGCCTGCTCCCTCGGGCGATTCTGCGGACAGTCTCGAAACTCGTCGCGTACCGGCTGGGCCGAGCGCACCGGCGGCTGCCCTTCTGGCTCAAGCGCCACCTGACAGGCCACCCCAATTTCTGGCGGGAACAGATGAAGCAGACGCACCTCTTCAGCGCCTGAGGTCCACCCCGAGCTTCAGATGGTTGCGACCGCTTCCTGCACAGCGCGCCGCAGCCACACATGTGATGAATCGCTGTTCATGCGTGGATGCCAAATCATCAGGTAGGTGAACCTGCCCAGCAGTTTGGGTGCTTTCAGGATCTTGATCAAGGGGTTTTCCCTTTCGCAGGCCGCCAGGCGCTTCGGCACAGTCGCTATCAGGTGTGTCCCGGCCACGGCCCGGATCGCCCCTGAAAAATAGGGCACCCGGAACGGACAATTGCGCGTCAGTCCAGCCTTGGCAAGGTTCTGGTCGGGTATGGTCTGAGAGCCTCCCAGAGTATTAATGCCGACATGTAGACCGTTCAGGTAGTCACGCAGGGTAAGCCTGTTTGTGTAAGTGCTCTGACTCGCTACAACGCAGACGAACTCCTCCACGAAAAGAGCCTGCCGAGCGAAATGCGAGGGTACATTGCCGTCGTCCGCATACAGGAGAAGATCGGCTCTGCCGCGGTCCATTGCGTTGAAGAGAGAATCGTTCTGTGGCAGAAGATCAAAACAAAGATCTGCACTCAACTCCAGAAATGACCTGAGTAGTGGGATACCCACCACATGAGCGGCATAGTCCGTCCCGATAAGGCGAAAGCGGACCTTCTCCCGAGCCGGATCGAATTCCTCGCCCACCAGCAGCTTGTCCAGCCTTGGCAGAGCCGGCTCCACCTCTTGCAGGAGACGCTCCCCTTTTGGAGTAAACTCATAGGTGCCTGAGACGCGGACCAGTAGGTCGTCATGGAACATGGCCCTTAGCCGCTGCAGCGCCCGAGTCACAGCGGGCTGGCTAAGCAGGAGACGTTCCGCGGCACGGGAAACGCTTCTCTCTTCCGCCAGAACGGTAAACACAACAAGCAGGTTCAAGTCTGCCTGACGTAAGTGCGTCACACGCATAGGCACTATCAGCAATATGCATTGGACGGCAGCTGGATGTAAAGCACACCATTGCAGAGGAATGACTTCCGCGAACTTTCACGAGCGAATGGAACGGTGCGTGTGATGAAGACAGCAGTTGTCACGGGTGGGGCAGGCGGGATTGGCCGAGAGATCGCAAAGCGGCTCTCCGCGGACGGAGTTGCCGTTGCGCTGAGTTACTTTGGCGAAACCGCCACAGCGAACGAGGTTGTGAGTGAGATGGCGAGTGCCGGCGGCCGTGCAATCGCCATCCCCGCCAATGTTTCGAACGAGCTTGAGGTTGCGAATCTCTTCCAACGGGCGAGTACACTCACGGGACACATCGACATAGTGGTTCACTGCGCGGCTGTGCTGGCCAATGCACCGATCGCTCACAACGATGTTGCGGCGTTTGACCGGGTCATCACGACCAATCTGCGCGGCGCATTTCTGGTGCTGGCGCAGGCCGCCCGTCACGTTGTTGAGGGTGGACGCATTGTTGCACTCTCCAGCAGTGTCATTGCGAAGGCGACACCGACCTACGGAGCCTATCTTGCCTCCAAGGCGGGCGTGGAGGGCCTTGTCCGCGTACTTGCCAATGAGCTTCGAGGACGCAATATCAGCGTAAATGCGGTTGCCCCCGGACCGGTAGCAACGCCGTTTTTTCTTGAAGGCAAGAGCGCAGAAGTCATTGCCGAAATCAGCAGGATCGCACCTATCGAGCGCTTAGGCGAGCCGGTCGATGTTGCCCGGACTGTTTCATTCCTGGTAGGAGCAGAAGGCGGCTGGATTAATGGCCAGGTCATTCGGCCAAATGGCGGGTTCGCCTGATTGCCGGGAAACGAAGATTGCTTCTGCATGCCTGCTTCGCAGCGTCCCGTTCCCCTGCAACACACCGTCACCAAAGGAGCTTTACCCATGGCACCATCCACACCGCAATCCTCTTCCCCCTCTGAGCATGAGCTTTCCTCCCTTGAAACGTTCTATCGCGCCTTCTCGGAAGATCCGGCTTTGCTGGACGAGGCGTGCGCGCCGGACTGGCAGGACATTCCACTGCTGCCCGGCCAGGGTCCCGGACCGGATGGCCTGAAGCAGATTCTTCCGGTCTTTCGGCAGGCCTTCCCTGACATCAAGATCGTTGTGCATGAAATTGTTGGTTCAGAGGGCCGTGCCGGCGTGCGAGCCACCATCACTGGAACTCACCTTGGCGAGATCTTTGGGGTAGCTCCCACGGGACTGTTTGTCGACATCGCCCTGCATGAGTTTCACCACCTGCGGGACGGCCGGTTGACCCACACATGGCACCTGGAAGACTGGTTCGGCATGCTGAACCGCATCGGCGCATGGCCGCCCGCGGCAGGCCGCGTTGAAGGCGCACCCAACTCCTGATGTGTGGTCCTGATTCAGGACGCCGCGCCCTGCATGCGGAGTCAAACGATCTCTGCCCGCAGAGCACACGATGCCACAAAGCTGGCATTCCCCAAGAGCGCTGACGGCAGAATCTGATAGACTTTGGAAGTCGCCGGTGGGACAGGGTTACGCGAGGCTTTCGGAACTTGAGAGACCCGGCCGTTGATTTTGCCAGTGACGTGTGGACGAGCGAACCGGCGAAAGGTGCAGGTTGATCGTTCTACAAGAACGATCCAGGTTGTAAAGGCAACCCTGGGGACGTAGCTCAGTTGGTTAGAGCGCTGCCCTGTCACGGCAGAGGTCGCGGGTTCGAGCCCCGTCGTCCCCGCCATACATTCTAAGCACTTAGAGTGGTATGGGACCTAAAGTGACATCCCGATAAAGGTCCAATAACTAGGCTACGTGCACGTTTGCGGGTAAGAACTTGACCCTTTCTGACCCACGTCCGCAACCATCATGCTCACAACTTTGCTCTGTGCGGCGCGCTTGTGCGAGCTCACGGCCTGGGTATAGACATCCAAGGTGATCCTGCTGTTCGCATGTCGTAAGAGCTCCTGAACGGTTTTCACATCCTCTCCGTTTGCCTTCAGCAGTGTGCCGAAAGAGTGGCGGAAGGTATGCCAACCGATGTTCTTGTAGATGCCGGCTTGGCGTGCGACCGGACGGATACAGCGCTTCATAAGGTTGTCCGGCCAGTATGGTTGTGTGCCCTTCATCGTCGGACTCGCGAAAACATAATCGGTCGCCATCGGATAGGGACTCTGGCGACGCCAGCGCAGCAAATCCTCTGCCATGTAGCCGTCCATAGGAACGGGCTTGGCCGAAGCTTCTGTTTTGCAGTCGCCCACCACCTGATGCCAGATCGATCGGGTGACTCGAAGCTCCAGGTTCTCAAAATCGACATCAATCCAGCAAAGCGCAAGCAATTCGCTGACTCGAAGCCCGGTCGCCGCGTCGAGAAGAGCCAAGGTCCGTTCTCGGACGGACAACTTGCTGAGAAGAAGCTGAAGTTCCGCGAGCTCAAGAACCTCAGGAACCTTCTCCCGTTTCGCGCTCTGACGCACGAGTTTGATCGGATTACGATCAGTCCATTCGTATCGCATCGCGTGATGGAAGATGGCGCTCATCAGATTCCTAATCTTCGCTTTCGTACCCTTCGCCCGCTTGATGCTGCCCAGCCATTCCTCAACGGCGACTGGCTTTACCTGATCGAGCTTGTGATCTCCCCAACGAGGAAGAATCCACGCTTTCAGGTAGCACTCGTAAGCGGCCCGGGTCGAGAACGCCTTGCGGCCCTGACTCTCACCGGCAAGTTCCTTGAGCCTGTAGTGAGCGATCAGTTCCCCAATCGAGCTCGGCCCGCCTTCCGCTTGCGGGGTTTGTTGGTTAGCGTCGATGCGCGATGCACGGGCGGCCCTGAGTGCGCTTGCTTCGGTCGGCAGTGTTGAAATCGTTCCAACGATTGCCTTGCGTCGCTTTTTCGTCCCGTTCGAGTTGGACTCCCACCAGCGGAAAATCCAAACATCCGGTCCACTCTGCCGCTTTTCGCGTTGCACGCTTCCTTGTTGATACCGTGTTCGCCTTGACATGATTTCTCCCGTTAAGGCGTAACGGATGGCTGAATACAGCCTACCGCTACTTGAGGCAGAGGTCGATCCTCAACTGGCAAGCTGCTCTTCTATCCAGCGATCAATTTCGCTGGCACGGAAACGCCAGAGCTTCCCCACGTGAACTCCACGAACGACTCCCCTACGGGCGAGCTTCTGCAGTGTCTTCGGATGAATTTGCATGATGGCAGCGGCTTGTTCGCTGTCCAGAAGAGGTTCTGGGATGAAGCGTTCGCTTGCAGGTGGTTTTCGACCATTTTCTGAGGCCTCTGTTGAAGAAGGCCTCCTATGCGCACTGGATGGTGTGGAGATCATCTCGACTCCCTCTGAGGGCTCTGGACCCGCATAACGCCGATACTGATCTTCACGAAATTAGGTGTCCAATACTTCTTGCCTATACCCCGGCCTCGTTTGCCTATCGAGTGGCACGCCGTATTTCTGAAAGCACGATGATTTGCGGTTTACTTATCGATTTGCAACTAAGGCCACCACGTTTCTCAGGTTTTTGGGGTCCATCTATCTGCACGTGTTGAGCTGACTGCACCCTCACGATCGGGGACGTTATGTATGAAGGCCCAGAGTTCCGTCACTAGCGGTATTTGTCGCGATTGCTGAAGAACGCAACTGCTGGCGTATCGCGTCGCAAAGTTCTGCTCGAATAAGCCTGAACTCCACGCGAAGAAGCCCGCTGGGAGAGTAGAGCTGCCATCAATATGCAAGCATTTCGGCTAACGGTCCACTCGGGTGATAGGTGATAGCTACTGACTCGGAAAAAAGAAGTATTGGACGGCGAATCTGCTCACTTTTACTGTTGCGCCATTGCTGACGAAGTGATGTCAGCGGAGGTGCAAATTGGCCCAGTCCCTTCCCATACTTCGTTCGGATGAAAAGTCCATCCGCTTACCGCTTCGTCTGGTTCGCCCTGAGCGCATCGCTCTCGCGAAGCAGAAGACGATGCGTGCTCTGCGCATCCTCACACCCACCTTCTTTGCTCTGACCTTCGCCGGCGCGGCCCATGCACAGGGGTCGATGGACTTCTCCGGCGCGACTACGCTCATGAACACCTTCAAAACCTTTGCGATCTATGCCGGTGCGGTGATCTGCTTTGCCGGCCTCATCTTCGCGGGTATCCGCATGTTGAGCGGTCGCTTTCAAGATGCCATTCCCGGCTTGTTCGGTGCCTTATTTGGTGCCGGAGTACTTGGCTGGGGAGCAGGCTGGATCGGGTCGCTCACCGGGCAGACGCTTCAGTAGGTGATGCCATGCAGAAGCGAGGAGAGCCGTTACCGATCAATCAGGCGTTGAACCGGCCCAGGGCCAAAGCTGGCCTTGAGTTGGGGACGTGGATGGTGATCGTTTTCGTCTCGTTGACGGCTTTCCTCGTTGGCTTTCGGATGCTTGCCGTCCTCAGCTTTCCGACGCTAGCAGTCGCCGCTTGGCTGACCGTGCGCAGACACCCCAAGATGTTCCAGCTCATTGGCCTGCAGTGGAGCAAGAAGGCGTACTATGACCCGCGCAAATACTGACCAGATCAAGCACACACCATGGTTCGCCCAGGCCGGAGCCGCGTGCTCGATCGTGCCCATCGCGCGATTCGTATCCGCTGACACGTTCGCTCTGAAGGGCGGTGGCTATGGCTGCCTCTTCTCTCTCACGGGGATGGACGACGAAGGGCTAACCGCCCAAGAACTGGAGTCACGCACCCGATTGATTGAAGGTGCGCTACGCGGCTTGCCCCAGGGTTCGTGCCTCTACCAGTACACCCGCGTCCTGTCCGGCTTCGACCTGCCCCGGCAGAAGCGGTATGAGAATCCGGCAACCGAGAGCTTCGTTTCGGACCGGCTCTCCTTTCTGACGCAGACAGCAAACTTCCGGCGCATCGACCTGCACTGGTGCCTCACGATTGAGCCGCCGCAGTCGAACCCGCTTCAGCGCAAGCCCAAGGAGCAGGCCGGTGAGTCATCCAGGACGCTCGCGGAATTAGAGAAAACGGCCACCATCCTTCAATCGCATCTCGGCAGTTCACTCGGGCTTCGGTTGCTCGGCAAGAACGAAACCTTCCAGTTCTTCTCCTATCTCTTCAATCTGGAGGAGTGGGCGGGAAACGACCAGCTTCGCTCCGACAGCGGCGTTGACCGGCAGATCGTCAAAACCTCGCTTCACTGGAAGAAAGACCATCTGCGCGTAGGCAAGCGATACGTCCAGATGTTTTCGCTTCAGGCAGCACCTGAGGCGTCGAGGCCGTGCCTGTTCTCCGCGCTGCAATCGCTCGAATGCGACAGTATCGTTTGTTCAACGTGGAGGCCGAAAAGCTCCAGCGCCGCCCGCAAGGAGATCGACCAGCAGGAGAAGTTCATCTCGTTCTTCAAAGCCTCACCCTTGCAGCGACTGATGAGCGGACGCGATACCGCATCACTCGAAACGACCGCCGGAGGGCGGGCGGCGAACCGGGGCGTGGACGATCTCTCCGACGTGATCCGCGAGTTGGACAAGAAGGGTCAAGGCGAATACTCGCTGCGGCTGCTGCTTGCAGCTCGCAGTGAAGAGCAGCTTTACAGGTGCACACCAGCCGTCCACCGCATCTTCGTCGAAGCACGCGCACAAGTCATGGAAGAGACGTTTGGGAACGTATCGGCGTTCTACGCCATATTCCCCGGCAACGGTCAGTACAGCGTCTTCCCACTCTGGCTGGGAGAGGACCACCATGCCAGACTGTCCAGTGTCTTCGCCCCGCATCTCGGCCACCCAGAGTCGGAAGACCTGAGCGCTGAGTACCTGAACATCCTCGAGACCCGGACCGGGACGCCATTCTTCCAGGATGCTTATGTCAACGGCGTTCGCGTGATGCTCATCATTGGACCGACCGGCACCGGCAAGAGCGTTCACGCCAACCAGATGCTCGCCCTGGAACAGAAGTACAACGGATTCACCTACATCTTCGATATCGGCAACAGCTATGAGAGCGTGGTCGAGCTCTACGGCGGCAAGGTGGACCGGGTGGGCAAGGACGGGCCGCGCATCAACCCCTTCGCCTTGGAACCGACCGAAACCAACACCAAGTTTCTGTACAGCTTCGTGAAGCTGCTGCTGACCAACGGCGGTGCTGAGTTGGCTCCCGAAGACGACGACGTGATCCATAAGGCGGTGCAGGGCGTGTACCTGCTAGACCCGCCCAACCGCCGCCTCTCGAATCTCTTTCTGCCAAAGAGTCTTGACCGCTATCTCGTGAAGTGGGTAGGCAAAGGAATCTACAACGCCGTCTTCGACAACGTCCAGGATTCGCTTTCGCTCTCCCGGCTCCAGTGTTTCGACTTTGCCGGCGTGAACAACAAGCAATACGCGGACCTGATCGAGCCCTTGATGGTCTGGTTGCTGCGCCGGATCGACGATGTGGTCTACGACCCAGCCAATCTCGGCGTTCCGAAACACATCCTCATCGAGGAAATCTTCTCTTCGATGAAGAACAAGCAGCTTTTGGAAGGGGCGCTGGCCTCGATCAAGACCGTCCGCAAGAACCTTGGCGGGGTGACCCTTATCGGCCAGTCCGCCAACGATCTCGGTGACAACGCCGATTCCATCGTGAACTCCTGCACGTCGTTTCTCTTCCTGCGGGACGAGACCTTCAACCGCAAGCACTACGGCGAGCTGTTCAAGATGACTGACCAGCAGCTTGACCTTTTCGAGAGCTTGCGAGACCGCGAGGGGCTGTATATCCGGCGTGACGGCCTGACAAAGGTTGTGCGGCTCAATCTCGACAGCCGGAGCTACGCGAAGTTTTCAACCAAGCCGAAAGACCGGGTACGCCGGTCGAAGCTGGTCGAAAAGTATGGCCTGCACGAGGGTATCGAACGCTTCGCACAGGGGGAGACCGTATGAGCCGCATATCAACTCCGCTTCACAAAGGACAAGTCATGAAGACCGCACCCTACCTCATTCTTGCTTCCAGTCTCGCCCTAAGTGCCACGACACGGAGCTTCGCAGCGTCGCCCGAGGATAAGCATCCGCTACTTCCGAGTGCACCACGCACGATCATTGTGCTTGACTCAGACACGCCGCCAATTGTCCGCGCCGGCCTGCTGCAATCGACCCTCATCATGCTCCCGGCCGAGGAGAAGGTTGCAACCGTCTTTGGCGGCGACACGGTGAGCTGGGTCTTCGATGGTGGCCACGTGGCCAGCCGTTTTATTTCGGTCAAGCCGAAGATCGCCAACAGCACCACCGACGTTCATATCGTTTCGGACCACGGCAACGAGTACACCCTGCAGCTCCGCGAAGTGTCGACCGACGGGGATCCCCACTTCGACTCCAAGGTGTTTGTTACGCCGGGCGACCAGGCCGGTAAGGACAAGCTCGCGGCTTTGCCCGTGTTCGTTCCCGTCGCAGAGCTGGATAAGGCGAAGCAGGAGATCGCTTCCGCCAAGGCTCGGAAGCTGCGACGAGAAAGGCCGAGGAGACCAAGGCTGAGCAGTACCGCAGTCAGTACCCCGGCCAGCTCCACTTCGACTACACGTGGGACCAAAAGAAAGGGAACGCACTGGGACTGCAGCAGGTGTGGAGGGACGACAAGTTCACGTACCTGCGCGGCCACTTCCAGGAAACACCCACGCTGTACGAGTTGAAGGATGGCAAAGGCAGCCTGATCAACTTCGACTTCAACGACGGACTCTACACGATCCCCAAGACGGTTCAGATGGGCTATCTCAGCGGAGAGCAGAAGGTGGAGTTCAAACGCGCCGAGGGAGGAAAGTAGTCATGCCCGAACCGATCGAGAACGCAGCCGTCACCATACCGTCCCAACCCGAGCCGGAAACGCCGATGAAGAAGAAGCTGCCCATCATCGGCGGGCTCGCGGCGGTGGTGCTTGTGGTGGGTATCAGCAACGCCCGTTTCGGAGGCAGCAGGCCGGGGACACCAAAGAGCGCTCTTCCTCAGAGACCCGCCGCGCCCAGCTCCCAACAGGTTTCCAATTTCCAGAACATGCAAGCGTTGCAAGCCGGCCGGGACGAAGCCGAAAGGGAAAAACAGGCGCAGACGCTCGCTCAGATGCAGGCTATGCAGGCGCAGCAGGCGGTCCCAGGTCCCGAATCCGATGCCGCCGCACCCCATGACGCTAGCGCAGCGTGACGCGATCTATGGCAACAGCCCGAACGCGCCGAAGAAGACTTCCAACATATCGCAGGTAAACGCGGAGGCCAGGCAGCGCAAGCTCGCCCGCGAGAAGCAGCATCAGGACGCGCTCAACAGCGACACGGTCGCGATCGACTTTGCCCGCGGCGGCGAGACGGCGACCAAAGCCGCAGCTCCCGCCCAGATGCCCGGCACGGCGAGCAGCGAGGGCGATACTGGCCAGGGCGATGATGTAGCCCAAGCGGTGCCCGCTCCGCAGTCCCGTCCCGGCGCGTCGGCGACCGGCGCGGCGGCAACCGCAGTAACGACGAAGGACGCGATGAGCCGGTACGACTTCGACAAGTACGACGGGCGGCTTTACCGCGTGTTCGAGGGAACCGTCTTCGAGGGCGTTGTAACCAATCACATCGACGGGGGCTTGAATGGACCCATCCTCGTCATGCTCACCACCGACTACTACTCGCACGACCACCAGCAACTTCTGCTTCCCCAGGGAACGCGGCTGATCGGTTCGGTCCAGAGCGTCAGCAGCGCTCAGCAGCGCAAGCTCTTCGTTACCTTTCAGCGCGCCGTCTGTCCGGACGGTTTCTCGCTGGAGCTGGGGAAATACATCGGCTTGGATCCGCTCGGAACGACCGGCCTTGCGACCGATGTCAACCACGGCTACCTCTCTACTTTCGCCGCCGCCGCCGCAATTGACGGATTGGGAGGGCTTTCGCAGCTCGGCAATAACGGGTCTGTCTTGCAGTCGTCCACTGAGATCCGCAATGGGATCACCTCGCAAGCCAGCCAGGAGTCCGAGCAAATCCTGAACCACTTCCTGAACCGCTTGCCCGTCATCACGCTCAAGGAAGGCAGCCGCGCCCGAGTCTATATCGGCGCGACCTCTTGATTCCTTCCTACGCTCAGCACAGCATAGACCCTGCTCTCTAACCCTGTTCGATCCAGGAGGGTTCCAGGAAACTCAGCCTCAAGAACCGCCGAAGATGGCTTATCGGCGGCGGCCTGCTACTCGCGACCGCCACACCGAGCTTTGCCCTTTTCGGATTCGGGGACATCGTCTTCGATCCCAGCAGCTACGCCGAACTGCTTTCTCAGGCGACTACAGCCTACAACCAGCTTCAGACCATCCAGCAAAACATCACTCACTTTTCGTTCAAGCAAGTCTGGACGACCAATCTCGCACAAATGAAGCAGGCCAACGTCCGCAGTCTCTTCGGGGAGACGGACGGCATGACCAACGCCCTCAACACCGATTCTCCGCCCGCCGCGACCGCCGCATGGACAAACGCGACGACAGCGGTGGATACGAACGGCACGACCTACGTTGCCGGCCTCAGCCCGACCAGCGCACAGCGTTCCCAGCTCGCCATGATCGAAATGTCCGATTCAGTTTCGCCCGACTGCATGAACGCAGTCGGAGCGTACCGGGCGGCACGAGCTGCCAACCAGCAGGCCCAGACTGACCTTCAGCAGCAGCAGCTGGATTCGAGCGACAGCACCAACAGCGAAGTCGAGCAGCTCAATCTCTTGAACGCTTCGCAAGCCCAGCAGATGAATGAAGTCCAGGCCCAGGGTGTCATTCACGCTTGCCAAGCCTCGCAACTTGCCGTTGCCAACATGCAACAGCGGAACGCGGCGGCTCAGGACCTCAATACGTGGGGTTTTGTCCAACAGCAACACAACACTAACCCAACCGAAAACGTCGTCAGCACGAGCACTTGGACGACCTATCTTCCATAACCCACGAAGACTTATCCTCGCCTATCCGGGATTGGGTTTAGAACCCAGTCCCGGTACGGAGAATCGCCATGCTGAAGCTAATCAACACGAAGTTACTCATCGCCATACTCGCCGCCCTCACCGTAATCGGAGCATTGCTTGTTCGCCAGCACGAACAGACCCAACGAGCTGCGGATGAGGCGGCAAGAGCGGCCGCCATCCTCAAGCAGCAGCAAGCCGGTCAGCAGGCACAAAAGGATCGGGAGACCGCGCTATGGAAACAAGCTGAAGAGAACAAGAAGAAGCACAGTTCCATGACAAGGGCGGCTCGCCCACTTGGCAACACTACCTCCCCTAGTTGGAAGGCAGCGGTAAAGATCACTCGGGAGCAAGGACTATGCATACTCAGACATTCACGGCTGCGGCGTTTGTCCTTCCCGGAGTGGACTGGCTTTACCAGTTCACCAACAACCTAACTGCCCTCACAACTGCAAATGGAGGTGCGCTGACCCAGCTCGGTCTTGAGATGCTGAGTTTCATCGCTCTGCTCATGCTGGTGAACATGGTCATCACCTTCAGCACGTCGAGCATGACCTTCAGCCTTAATCCCCAGCCGCTAGAAGCAGGAATGATCGTCCAGTTTCTTATCCGACTCTCTATCTGCACTTTGCTGGAAACATACTGGGTGAACCCGATGCCCGGAGCGAGCTTCGGACTAAACCATCTCTTCTCGTATTTCGCGCAGTCGATCGTGACCGCGCTTGACCAGAACTCGCTCCAGAACCTCAATCAGCTCATCAGCGATGCGGCGACCAGAACGGGCGCCCCCTCACTGCTTGCCCCAACCGAAATCATCTGCTACTTCCTCGTTCAGATCTTACTGGGATTCGCTTCCGCCATCCTCTTCATCATCAACATAAGTTCGTTCATCTTCTATGCGATTGCTGCGTTGTTTGGACCCATCTTCATCCCGCTGTACATGACGAACAGCTTTCGCGGTAAGTTCTTCAACTTCATCGACGTTCTCCTCAGCTTCGCCATGATTCGAGCAGTCGCATCGGCTTTCATCTTCGTCTGGGAAGGATTCCTCAACACCTTCATCCAGCAAACCTTCAACGGCGATTACTCGATAGGAATGTGGCTCGCGAATCTCATTCCGGTCCTGATGGTCTTCGTCGCCTTCATTGTCAATATGCTCTTCATTCCTGCAATCACCCAGGCCATCTTCGGCGGGGCGGCCAGCGTCACCGGTGAGGCACAACGGACGGCAATCAGAGTAGCCGCGATTGTCGCCAGGAAAGGACGGTAGTGCCATGGACGTTGTCTATACGATTCCCACCCGGCCACATCCGAAGCTCAGAGCGGCGCTATGGATCTTCTTAGCCCTTGTCTGCATCGCCTCTGTCGTATTCACGACAATTGGCTTCGTTCGGGTGCTCCACGGAGTGAAGGCCCATCCAGCATCGAAGGAGGTCCGCTCTCATGGCAAGCCAAACCGCACTCACTGAAGCTACGCTGAACGGCAAACAAGCAGCCCTTGTCGACCACATCGGCAATGAGGTTTACGCCGCGCACTACAACGAACGGAAGATTAGCCGCCTCGTCATTGGTGCCCAAGCAATTCTGCTCTTCGGCTCGTTCGGCCTCATCGCATCTCTGGCACATCGACCGGCCGTGAACCGGTATATACGGATCGACGAGATGGGACGGGCACAGGCCATCCAATACACGGACCTGAACTACAGCCCGCGCGAAGGCGAAGTGAGGACGTACCTGACGGATTGGGCCAACTACCGTTTCACCATCAACCGCGAGACAGTGGCGAAGAAGTACCCACTCAATCACTACTTTCTGTCCCAAGTGCTGGCATCGCACGGCATGACGGAAGACAACCAGAACCACTTTGTCTCTCAGGTTTTGAGCGGTCAAGTCGAGCAGAACGAGGTGGAAGTCCGCAACGTGACGATTACTTCCATGTCCGAGGAAGCAGTTGCAGGGTTGCGCATGGCGAAAGGAATGGCCCTCGTCAACATCGACAAGCTCTACTCAGCCGGGAGTTCGCGGGAGCCAAGGACGGAGCATTGGTTGCTGAGTGTGACGTACTACCTCAATCCCAAGCAGGTAAGCGACCAGGCCCGGGTCTTCCCGCAGTCCGAGACGATCAATCCGCTAGGCATGACGATCACGGAGTTCTATGAAAACCGGATGTCCGTCGATGCCATTCAGCCGTTTGCCGGACCAAGTAAGACTGCACGAATCCCACAATCGCCGGCCCAGTCGAGCCCAGGAGCAGTCCGATGAGCTACGAGTTGATACTGCCATTCTTTACGGCGGAGTTACAGGGCCTTTTGCTTGATCCTTCCATCTCCGATCTTATGGTGAACGGAACGACCGGTGTCTATGCCGATCGCCAAGGCATCGTGCAGCACATCCCTTTGGCGGTTCCTTACTATAACGACCGGCTCATGGCTGCAATCGAGCGCATTGCGCGGCTGCTTGGACAGGACCTCACGACGCAGAACCCGATCCTCAATACCCGTCTACCGGACGGCTCACGCGTCGCTGTTGTAGGGCCTCCCGCGTCCATGCATGGCCCTACACTGACCATCCGCAAGTTCAACCAATGGTTCACGAGCGACGAACTGATCGAATCGGGCAGTATGCCGGTACACGTTCGCGATGCGGTGGTGAGCTTCATCTCAGCGAAGAAGAACGGAATGATTGCGGGTGGAACCGGTTCGGGCAAGACGACGCTTATGAAGGCCTTTCTGGACCATATTCCCTTGCACGAGCGGCTTTGCATCATTGAGCAACCGGCAGAGCTGAAAGTGCAACATCAGAACGCAATCCGCTGGGAAGCCGTAGAGGAGATTCCAGGGCAGGTCGCCATCACTCCGAGCGAGCTCCTGGCCGCGGCACTCAGACACCGGCCCGACCGAATCATCATGGGAGAGATCAGAAATGAGTGCGGCTACGACCTGCTGCAGGCGATGAACACCGGGCATGGTGGCACGCTCTCGACCATTCATGCGAAGTCCGCGTTGGATGCATTGAATCGGCTTTCCAATTTCGCTTTGAGTGCCCACCCGAACCTCAACCATGCCTTTATGCGTTCAGAGACGGCGGAGGCCATCGACTTCGTTCTGTACTGTGAGCGCGATGTCATCGGCCAGCGGCGGGTGCGCGAGCTCATCACTGTCTCCGGTTACAACCATGCGGACCAGCGCTTTCAGACCGAGGAGGTCTACCGTGCTTCGTCTGCCTAAAACCATCCCGACCAGCTAGCCGACTCTAACCCAAACTCCGAGGTCTTCCCGATGTCCCGTCATGCTGCCAATCCGGCTGCACAGCCCCGCCTGCCTCTGAGCATCTTCAGCAGGCCGTCTCCGAGCTGCGAAGAACGTAACGGCGAATGCGAGAAGCCGTCCTTATCCGGAACCCTTGCCAGCACCCTGAAGCCGCGGTGGGGCGAACATCTGCACGCCAAGTTCGAGAGATTGACTTCGGTCCAGTGGGAGCCTGCCGTCCCGTTTCCCGTCCTCTGCTCGGGGTCACGCTTCGGGGCTATCCGGCGCCCTGCGGCACGGCGTCGTTCTGCTTCGGCTTTGCCGCCCTTTCAGGGTCTCGGTTCCTCCCAGAACAAGTTTGTAGACACGCGGCAAAGGGCGCCGCACAAACTTCTTCCGGGCCCCGCCAAGAAAGCACTCCTTGGCACTTGGGAGCCGGGCCCTCTCGCTGGCTTTGCCATGTGTGACCCGAGCAGGATACGGGAAATCAACGAAACGGAGATCACCACCATGTACTCAAACAAAGTCAACCTCATCGGCTTCCTCGGCAACGACGCAGAAGTTCACACCAACGACACCGGCAGCTTCACCACCTTCTCGCTGGCAACCAAGAGCTCCTACAAGAAGGACGGCAAGTACGTCTCGCACACGGAATGGCACCGTTGCGTGGTCTTCGCCAAGAAGCTCTCCGAGTTCGCCGGCTCGCTAAAGAAAGGCGCTCACCTGATGGTCGAGGGTGAGCTGCGAAGCCGGGAATATCAGCCGCAGGCGACGGGCAAGAAGCAGCCTCCGAAGAAGACCATCGTCGAGATCCGGGTATACGAGATCGGCAAGCTGGACCGGGCCGTGAAGGCGGCCCAGGAAGAACGGGAGCAGGAAGACGCTCCCGTCGAGGAAGCGGCCGAATAGGCCGCTTTAGCTCCGTAACCGGAGCCCGGTAAACGCCGGGCTTCGCTCACCCTTTGAGGTCAGTATGAGCATTGCGCAAGCCAGAGAGTTCCTAAACCGCTGCTTCGAGCCCGGCCAGACGATCGCAGTGCTGCTGCGAGGTGAAACAGCGCCGCTTGTTAGGCAGCGCACCGTCCGGTGTGAGCAAGCGCTCGCGCATCGATATCTCGGCTGGTTGCAACATGAGAACGCGAACGGAGCAAACATTTATGTCGCTGCGAATCCGTTGGTACCGGGTAGCCGCAGACGAACGAAAGAGTGCATCGCTGAGATTCGGCATTTGTACCTCGACATCGACTGTGATGGAGATGCCCGCCTGTCTGCGTTGATGGCCTCCGATCAGGTACCCGCGCCCAACATCATCGTCTCGACTTCGCCCGCTAAATACCAGGTGCTTTGGCGAGTGGAGGGGTTCAGCTTCGAGCAGCAGGAGGCGACGCTGAAGCTGCTTGCTCTGAACTTCGGTGGCGACTCGGCATGTACCGATTGCAATCGCGTTGTCCGGGTTCCGGGTTTCACCAATCGAAAGTATGCGCCAGCTCATCCGGTCGCTGCCGATTACCTGTCTGATTCACTCTCACGTCCCGAAGACTTCCATGTCGGTGAAGCGTTCCTAAACGCCGAGCCTTCGCTACACCGGATTGCACAGCCACGAACGGCACACAAGCACACCCACTCCGAACAGGATTGGTCGTGGGTTCTCTCTGAGTTGAGCGACGGTAAAAGCCCGAAGCTGCTCACGGACGAGCTCGCTTTGCTTCGTGCCGACAAGCCGAATCCTCGCTACTACGCCGAACGCACTGTGGACATGGCTTCGGCTCGCCTTGCGTTACTCGCCGGCTCACCCGTTCAGGATGTGGTCAGCATGCTCGAAGAGTTTCGCCGCTCAGAGCTTCCAGCTTCGCTGTGCTCGGCTCGTGCGCGCGAGATTGCCCATACTGCAGCCCGCATGATTGCTCGCAGACAGACTGCCTAACCCGCACCTCAAAGGAGAACCCCATGCCTCTACTCGAAGTCGTCCAAACCCGCCACATCAGCGCGTCCATTCGGCTTTCTGACACAACCGCGATTCAGGTCGATCAGTACGCTGCCTTCATTCGAGCCTGCGCCGACGATGTCGTCGAACAGGCGCTTGCTTATGTCTTTTCCAAAGACCGCGACTTCCAGGACTTCCTTAAGACGCCGGAAGCCCGGCAAGTCGCCTCGACTCTTCGAGTCCGCAAGGCAACCGCGATCGAGGCAGCGGAGCCGCCCGCTAAGAAGCCTGCGAACGGAGCGCAATCGCCGGCACAAACAGCAGCAGCGGTGGCGGGATTGAAGGCATGATCCCGGGCCTGATTTTATGGCGGAGCCACAGTGGTGCTGCGCACCAGGTTGAAGATGACACTCCATCCCTGGAAGGGTTGTGTAGAAAGGCCCCGGTGTTCACCGTCGTGAACAGTCGCACTTTCAAGCAGATGAAACGTCCACGTTCACTGTTGTGAACCAGGTGTTCACGACAGTGAACAGCACTTGCAAGCGGAAGGTCGGCAGTCATGGACATGGCAATCAGTCTCGTAAAGCGGCTAGATCGACGACTCAAGAGCGGCGCGATCCGCAACAAGACCGTCGGGGCGCGAGTAAGTGAGGCGGAAGAGAGCGAGCTGGTCACCGCCGCACACAGGCTTGGTTTGAATGTTAGCGAGTGGTCACGCGAAGTTCTACTGCGCGAAGCGCGGCGGTCGAAGGACGACGCGCTCTTCACCGAGACCATCGCCACGCGGATGCTGTTGGTGAACCTGCTGCGGCCCTTGCTTCTGCGCGAGAGCGTGAACACGGAAAGCATCAGCGAGATCATGGCCGGGGTGCGGCGAGAGAAGCATGACACGGCCCGCGAAGTGATGAAGCAGTACGCGCCCAAGGGCGAGGAGGAGCAGCGATGAAGCCGGATTGGGGTCGCAAAGAGACGGTGGTGTGGCCGCCGCACGTTCCGATCTACACCTACAGCGCGGTCGCCTTCGCGCTGCTGTGCACCATCTTCTTCTGCTGGGAACGACTGCGATTCCAGCAAACGCCGTTGCAGCGGACGTACGCAGGCGCGTTTGCACGTGCCGCCGCAGGTGCGATGGCAAACACGAAAGGCAAGTACGCGCTGCTCTATGTGGACGGTCCGAAGAAGCCGTCACGCCTTGCGGTCGGGCTGGACTTCATCGACGGACAAACCCGCCTCCCGAGCGGGAAGGTTGCGCCCGCTGCGCTTTCACTTATGGCCCAGGCAGACGGGCGCACCGCCTTCCATACCGCACCAGAGCAGACCTACCAGGACGCTTCCATTTACCGGTGGATGATCGGTGCGGTGTTCGATGGCAAGAGCTTCATGGGCACCTACACCGTCAGCCTTGGAGAGGGCGCGTCCGTCCTGATTCTGGCTCTGGCCTTCGCCGGGCCCCAGGACCTGAAGCGATTCCGAGAGTTGAAGTACGGGCGGCGGCTGAAAGGCCCGGTGATAACACGCCCGCACAATTCAACAGGAGGGTGAAGGGCGGCGGCATCGGTTTCCAGACAACCGAAACCAAGAAGCTGATGAGAATTCCGCTACGCAATGAGGCCCAGCACTTCCAGATCATCGGCGACACCGGCGTCGGTAAGACGACCCTCATCATGCAAATGTTGCAGCAAATTCGACAGCGGGGTGAGACCGCCGTCGTCTACGACCCGGCAGGCGAGTACGTCCAGAGGTTCTACGATCCGTCGCGCGGCGACCACATCCTGAACCCACTCGACAAGCGAGGGCCGTATTGGGGACCGGCGGAAGAAATGCTGCGCAACGCTGAGGCCGATGCCATCGCTGCATCGCTTTACCAGCCAACAGCGGCAACCAAGGACGAGTTCTTCCATGAGACGCCGGCACAGATTTTTGCTCACCTGCTGAAACAGGGGCCCACGCCCCAGCAGCTTGCGGCTTGGATGGCGGACGCGGCGGAGATCGAGAGCCGCGTAGCGGGAACCGAGATGGAGTTCTACATTGGGCAGAAGGCCGGGCCGCAGCGCGCCGGTGTGCTTTCGTCACTCGGTCTGGTGGCGAAGAGCTTGCGTCTGCTTCCGACCAGGGAGGAGACGGAGGGTAAGGTTTGGACCGCGACCGATTGGGCGGTAGAGCGTAGGGGATGGGTGTTCATCACCTCCCGCCCAAGCGAACGCGTTGCACTTAGGCCGCTCCACTCGCTTTGGATCGACCTGCTCATCCTCCGCCTTCTCAGCAAGCCGGAAGCCGGACAGAAGAAGGTTTGGTTTGTGATAAACGAGCTGGCGAGTCTTCAAAGGCTTCCCCAGCTCCACACCGCTATTACCGAAAACCGAAAGAGCGGCAACCCGATCGTCCTTGGCTTCCAGGGCAAGGCCCAAGTCGACTACATCTACGACCGGCTGTCCGAGGTGATGATGTCGCAGCCAGCGACGAAGATCTTCATGAAGACATCCGAGCCGAACGCGGCGGAGTGGGTGTCGAAAGCCATCGGCAGCGTCGAGATCGAGCGCCTGCGTGAGACCAAGTTCGACGGCTCACGCAGCGGCAGGAACTTCGTTCAAGACCGCCAGGTGGAACCGCTGGTGATGAACTCCGAGATCGCCGGCCTGACTGAAAAACACGCCTACCTAAAGTTGGGGAACAACGTCGCACGGTTTGCCTTTGACTACATTGATTTTCCGATTCTCCACCCGG
>CAXTRR010000015.1:56229-75104 GCA_964246795.1 uncultured Terriglobus sp.
CTTTCGTTCCGCGCGTGGCTGACGACGAGGGGCTGGCATTCGACCGGAAGACGCTCAAGCCGAAGCCGAAGATATCGCCTTCGTCGTCAGAGCCGCCCACTGCGCAGACTGCCGGACGCGAGGACCAGGCGGAAGAGTCCGCCTCCAGCCCCGCCCGCGCGACCATCGGTAAGGGAGTTTTCTAAGCCATGCTGACCATCTCGAAACCCCTCAGCTCCGCCCAGGCCCAGGCGTATCACAAGCTGGAGTTCACCTCCGAGACGCAGAGCTACTACAAACAAGGCGGCGCGGTCGAGGGGCAGTGGCAAGGGCAGCTCGCGGACAAGTTTGGCCTCACCGGACCGGTGACCGAAGAAGCGTTTGCCCGTCTGGCGGACGGCAAGCATCCTGAGACCGAAGAGCAGTTGGTGCGCCACCGCCTTGCTCAGACAAGCACAGGCCCGGACGGGCAGACGATGGTGGAGGCCGTCGCTCACCGTGCCGGGTGGGACGCGACCTTTTCCGCGCCGAAGTCCGTCTCGCTTACAGCTTTGGTCGGCGGCGACGACCGGGTACGCGAGGCGCACCGCGAGGCCGTGACCGTCGCCCTCACCGAACTGGAGCGATACACTCAGGCCCGCGTCGGCGGGAACCACCCCGCCGAGATGACGGGGAAGTTCATTGCCGCCAAGTTCGAGCACGATACCGCGCGGCCCGTCAATGGCTATGCCGCGCCGCAGCTCCACACCCACGCCGTCATCTTCAATGTCACCGAGCGCGACAACGGGCTGACCCGCGCCCTTCAGGAGAAGAGCTTCTTTGAGTCCCAGAACTACGCGACCGCCGTGTACCAATCGGCGTTGACCTACCGGCTTCAGAAGCTTGGATATGACTTAGAGGCAGGTCGGAGCGGAGCGCCGGAGATCAAGGGCTACTCGCAGGCTTACCTTGACGCTTCCAGTCCCCGCCGCCAACAGATCGAGGAGGCTGTCGCCAAGAGCGGATACACCGGACCCGAGGCCGCGCAGATAGCCGCCCACGCGACCCGCGACAAGAAGCAGATACTTTCACCGGCAGAGGTGCTAGCGGCTCACAAGGACATCGCCGCGCAGCACGGCAACCAAGCCGACCAGGTAATCGCCTTAGCTCGCCAGGGAGCGCAGGTACAGGAACTCGCCGGACCCACGGACCACCTAAAGGCCGCGCGGGAGGCCGTGAACTACGCGCGGGAGCATCACTTCGAGCGCGAAGCCGTCGCCGACGAACGAATCATCGCCCGCGACGCGCTTCGCCGCGGCTTCGGCCAAGCCACGCCGAAGGAGATCCTGGCGGAGTTCAAAGCACAGACTGAGGACGGATTGTTCAAGGAGGTTCCGGGCGCGAAGTACGCCAGCGCCCGCAGCTACACCACACCGGAAACCCTCATCCAGGAGCGGAGCAATATCGCCATTATCAACCGTGGCAGGGGTGCAGCCGAGCCGATCCTGAGCGCGGAGCAGGCGACCGCGCAAGCCGGCACCCGCGAGCTTCTAAACGCATCCCAGCGCACGGTGATCGAAGAAGTGCTGACCACGCGCGACCGCATCCACGGGCTCTAAGGTTTGGCCGGCACCGGCAAAGCCACCACCCTTGAGGCCATCCGGGAAGGCGCAGAAAAGGGCGGCTATGCCGTCGAGGGCTTTGCCCCGACTGCCCGCGCCGCAGGCCAGCTACGCGAGGCTGGCGTGAACGCATCGACGCTCCAGAGCTTCCTTGCACGAGGCCAGCAAGGACCCGTAAACCCTTCTGATAAGCACCTCTACCTTCTTGACGAGTCGAGCCTTGCCAGCACTAAGCAGGTGAATGCTTTCCTCAACAAGCTCCAGCCACAAGACCGCGTTCTCCTCATTGGCGACACGCGCCAGCACCAGGGCGTGGAGGCCGGAAAGCCCTTCGAGCAGTTGCAGGAAGCGGGACTGCGAACGTCGAAGCTGGACCAGATCGTGCGCCAGAAAGACCCCGAGCTGCTAAAGGCCGTACAGCACCTTGCGAAGAACGAGACCGAGGCAGGCGTGAAGCTGCTGCGGGAACAGGAGCGCGTGACACAGGTAAAGGACGGCACCGAACGCATCGCCGCCATCGCCAAGAACTACGCCGCGAAGCCTGAGAACACCTTGATTGTTTCGCCCGACAACCGCAGCCGTCAGCAGATCAACGAAGCCGTGCGTGAGGAGCTGAAGACGAAAGGCACCCTCTCCCGCGAGGGTCAGGAGCTGCAGACGCTCACCACCCGATCCGACTTCACCGGAGCCGACCGGAGCTGGGCAGCACGATACGAAGTCGGAAACGTACTCCGGTACAGCAAGGGCAGTAAGACCGAAGGCATCGAGCGCAACAGCTCAGCGACCGTGGTAACGATCGATAAGGACCGCAATACCGTCACCGTGGAAAAAGCAGACGGCCAGACCATTACCTACGACCCCAAGCGGCTTCGCGGTGTCACCGCATACCGCGAGGCGACCAGGGAAATCGCCACGGGCGACCGCATCCAGTTCACTGCCGCCGACCGGAAGCTGGGCATCATGAACCGCGAGATCGGCGTGGTGCAGGAGCAGACGCCGGAGCGCATGACGGTCCAGCTACCCGGCCAGGCCAACCGGGTTGTCAGCTTCGACCCGAGGCAGTTCCGCAACATCGACCGCGGCTACGCTGTGACTTCCCACAGCGCACAGGGCCTCACCACCGAACGCGTGCTGGCGAACATCGACACGGATGGTCCGCGCGGCCTCATCAACACCCGCCTTGCCTACGTTGCTGTTTCTCGCGCCAGCCACGACGCCCGAATCTACACCAACAATGCCGACGAGCTGGGCAAAGCCCTGAGCAATGACGTGTCCAAAACTTCTGCCCTTGGACGAAAGCACTACGAGGCCTATCAGCCTACCCAAGCTGAGCAGTTGAAGGACGCTATCGAGACCCTTAGCAAGAACGACACCGAGCGCGGCGTCGCCATGCTGCGGGAGCAAGGCCGCATTCACGAGTATGCCGACCCGAACCACCGCCTTGCCGCCATTTCAACTGACTTCGTCAGGGGACCGGCCCGTTCCGTCGTCGTCAGCCCGGACCCGACCGAGCGCAAGGAACTCACCACCCTTATTCGCCAGGAGCTAGGGCGTGGAGAGGCCCCGAGCTCGCCGATCCTCGTCGAGAAGGGCGGCAGCCGCGTTCGAGCGGAGAGCTACGCTCCCGGCGACCTCATTCGCTACAAAGCGGGCGACGAGAAGCTGGGCATCGCCCCGGATTCGACCGCGACCGTGCGGGAGATCACAGCCAAGAACAACCTCATCACCGTGGACACCGCAGCGGGCGAACAGGTTTCGTATCGACTGCACCAAGCGAAGGCCCTCTCGCAGCAGAGCACCCTTTACCGGAAGGAGCAGCGCGAATTCGCCCCGAACGAACGTGCTCGCTTCACAGCGCCCATCCCTGAGCACAATATCCCGAACCGCGCCTTCGGCACGGTTTTCGGTCGCAGCGATCACGCTAAATTGCTGAATGTCACGCTCGATAACGGCAAGCAGGTCCACCTCACGCCCGACCAGGCGAAGCACATCGACTACGGCTACGCCGTCAGTTCCCCGACCCGCGCCGACCGCGTCTTATTCAACGTGCAGGACCCGAAGCAACTCAACAAGGATAGCCAGCTCTACGCAGCGCTTTCTCGCGCGAAAGATCCCGTGCTCTACACGAACGATCTTGCAGCGCTAGCGCGCGAAGCAGCCGCAAAGATCGAGACGCCATCACGAGAATTCAGCTTTAGTCATGGTCCTAGTTTGTTGACGAAAACAGAAGCTGACCACGTGTTTGGTCCTCAACTTGCGCGCTGATTATGACCCAGCTCGGAAGCGGAAGTTCACCATGAGCTTTGGCGCAGCGAGCCGGTCCAGCTAACGGTAACATTCGAGAATGAACCTTTCTTCATCGACGGCGGGCCCAAGCGCATGAGTACCGGGCTCGCGGCAAAACAATCTGAGTTCTCGCAGGTTCTTGGCATCATTCGGGCTGGCCGCGCAAAGGCCTATGAAGCAGTCAATGTCGCTCTGATCGACACCTACTGGGCAGTGGGTGCTCATCTATCGCAACAGGTTGCCAAAGCAGGTTAGGGCAAAGGAGTCGTGAAGGAGCTGTCCGCATGGCTCCTGGCGCAAGCCCCGGACCTGAAAGGCTTCTCTGCCTCAAACCTCTGGCGAATGAAGCAGTTTTACGAGATGTATGCCGTCTCCCCAAAACTCGCAACGCCGTTGCGAGTTTTGTCATGGACCAAGCACCAGCTGCTGGTCCAGTGCCGATCAACGGAAGAGCGGGAGTTCTACCTGCTCGCTGCCACTCGCGGCCACTGGTCGCATCGTGAGCTTGCCCGGCAGATTCAGAGCTCCGCTTTCGAGCGGACAATGCTCTCCGACATGAAACTCGCAACACCGTCGCGAGTGTTGCCGCAGGATGCAACCAGCGTCTTCAAGGATAGTTACCTGCTCGACTTCCTCGATCTGCCACAGCGCCACACCGAAGCTGATCTGCAAACCTCTCTGCTGCGCAACCTCCGCCAGTTCCTGTTGGAGCTAGGCGACGGCTTCGCATTCGTGGGAGAGAAGGTGCGTGTGCAGGTCGGCGATCAGGATTTTGAACTGGATCTGCTCTTCTACCACCGCGACCTGCAGTGTCTTGTTGCGTTCGAATTGAAGACCGGTCGCTTCGAGCCGGAGCACGTGGGCAAGCTGGCGTTCTATCTCGAAGCTCTTGACCGAGACCGGAAACGCCCGCACGAGAACCCCAGCATCGGCGTCCTGCTCTGCCAGAGCAAGAACGATGAGGTCGTGGAGTACGCGATGAGCCGCCATCTTTCGCCCGCGCTGGTCGCGCAGTACCAGACAAAGATGATCCCGAAGACGATCCTCCAGCAAAAGCTCCACGAGTGGAGCCAGACGCTCCAAGCTACCGAATCCTTTGAAGAATCATGAGATTTCCACGTTATGCGCCGTGGCGTGGTTCTTGGGCGATGCAGACAATTTCGTCAACACCGGCGATCCCACTCATCCACTTTGCTAACCGAGACGGGACACCTCCACCAAGACTGTGCGATGGAGGGTCGAACGCGCTTCAGACGAAACGAATCACGGAAACGGATGACGCCGGGATCGTGAAGCGGCTCACGACGTGAGTGCCAACACTGCTTTAGCGAAACAGCGCACTTTTCCAGAACTCTTGGACTTAGGCCGACTTCGTGTCCAGTCCTGCTCCCGTCAATTGAGAGCGGAGCTTAACCGTCAACTGCGCAATCAGCGGTCTCCCTGTGCCTCCCTCCGTTAGCAACCGGCGACGCCGTTCTTCCCGTGTCGCACGACGCCGACACCCCGCCTCCTGCCAGCCAACCTCACTAAGGAGGACGACCATCTGCGATGAGCGCTTACGCACAAGCTGAACCGCTTCGCGATGAAGCGTTAGGTCGCTAGGTCTTCTTTATCTGAAAGTACAGTTCAGAGCACAGCAGCCAAGATCAAGGCCCATGCTAAGGTAGCCCAGATCGACGAACTCAGACTTACCCATCCAGGCGGGTTGCGCCAGCGTCGTTCCGCAAACAGCCGTATTGACGAAAGAATTACGGCGAATACAGAAAGCCAGAGTCCGACGCCTTCGAACAAAGGTCCTTCGGATCTCGCGCTTGTAGGTTTCTGAGATTCAGCAATCCGTACACGCCAAAAAATGGCGAAGCTAATGGAAGCAGTGTGCTTGAGTAAGCAAGTATCAAACGATGACGGCGATGAGATCGCCTGATCACCCAAGAAAACGCCCACGCTTGTGTACTGATCGCTATGATCCAGAAAAGCCACCAATGAACTTTCATGTTGGTCATCCTGCTCCGGAAAACAGCTACTCGGCATTCGTAAATACGATGTAGCGGAGAACGCCTTCTCTTTCGACCTGCAAGACCGCCGGTGCATTTGGACCGAGGGCTGACAGTCCTTCTCGCAGGGCCTTGGTAGACTCGATCGTTGTTCCGTTCAGCTCGTAAATTATGTCCGCAGCCTGCAGTCCGAGCGCAGCTGCAGCGCCGCCTGCGGTGAGCCCGACTAGGAGAAGTCCTCCGGATTGTCGCTGCTCCGGGATTAGCTTGACGATGTCGGCGTCGATCCGTACAGCGATCACCCCGAGCTTCACCACGATGTCTCCTTGCAACCGATCGGGATCTAACAGGTTGTTCGCGTCTCGGGGGCGTCTCACGATCGTGACGGGAACGTTTAGAACCGGTCCATCTCTCCGAACCACGCTGAAGTTGACCACATCCCCGATCTGCTTGCGAAAGAGAAGGACGGACAGCAGGCGGGGGTCGGACATGGGTCGCTTGTCCAACGTCAACACGACGTCACCAGGCTGAAGACCGGCTTTGTCGGCCGAAGAGCCTGGAATTACATCTTCAAGTATGACTCCAGAAGATTGTGGCAGCCGCAAGCCCACTGCCAGTTCAGGGGTGATCGCACGCGCGATGACCCCTATAGTTCCCCGTCGAACGTGGCCGATGGTCCGCAGCTGCTGGTACACAATGCCCAGTGTGTCTGACGGGATAGAGAACCCAACGCCTTCATTGCCTCCCGATTGCGAGGCAATCATTGTGTTCATTCCGATGACGCCACCATGAATGTCCACCAGCGGCCCACCGGAGTTACCGGGGTTGATTGAGGCGTTCGTCTGGAGATAGCTCACCGGGCTGCTGATGTCGAGTTGCCGCTGTGTCGCGCTGATCACTCCAAAGGTGACTGTATTCTCGAGCCCGAGCGGGCTGCCAAACGCGAGCGCGACTTGGCCGACGTGCACTGAATCAGACTTCGCGAGCATGAGGGCAGGGAGATTTGTCGCTTCAACCTTGAGCAGAGCGACATCCGTGAGAGCGTCCCTGCCTACAACCTGCGCAGTTAGCCGACGCGACTCGATGGGAAGACCCTCGCTATCCCGTTTGCCGGAGTTCAGCGCGACCGAAATGGTGACGGCATGTTCGACGACGTGTGCGTTGGTAAGAATAAAGCCTTTAGGGTCGACGATTATCCCAGAACCGACGCCCTGCTGGCGTGCAATGAGAGAGCTGCGAGGTGCATTGGGATCCGAGACTTCCGCAAGCCCCGCTACCTCGATTTTCACGACCGACGGTTCGACATGAGCTGCGAGGGTTTGTAATTCTTCATCAAATGCGAGCAGCTCTGTGCTCGGTTTACGAAACGGCTGGGGGCCTGAGCTCTGCCCCCATGAAGAATCTGCCGCAAGCAGCAAGAGGACGAACAGCCAGGTTCCAGCGACCTGAGAAGGCAACAAAGACCGGCGGTGCCTCGCTGTTTGAAACCGCTGCGCACAAGACAACCTCATCGCTACCGTCCTCCCTTGATAAAGCTGTAGACCAGCACCGCTAAAACTATGGTGCTCACCGCGACGTACAAAAGACTTCTCTGCCGAGCAAAACCAACGATGCAGAACATGACACGAGCGACAGGCGTAGCGATGAGGAGAAGCAACCCAAGTTGGATGACGCTCCTGGGCGCGAGATCGATTGCACCTTGGAGGATGCCAGTGACGGAGCGCAGAGCCGGATCGCCGGCGTAAAAGTGAAAGTAGTTCGGTGTGGCTACCAGAGGATGCCGGAGGAGCATGGCACCTCCGCCGAGAACAACGACAGCGGAGATACTGAGTCCGATGCGCAGCATTCCCGCCACTGACAGGTCAAGCTCTTGGTCAGTTGGCTGGCTCATTAGATCCTTCTTGTGATGCCGCTGTAGATCATCTCGCAGCCAAGCGCGGCGATGACAAAGGCGAAGAGGACTTTGAGAGTCGCGACACGAGCCTTGATGAGCAAATGTGTCCCACCGATCGAGCCAGCGAGAACGCCCAACATGACAGGCATCGCGATGCCGGGGTCGATATAACCCCGAGACAAGTAGATTCCGGCGCTTGCCGCAGCGGTTACGCCTATCATGAAGTTGCTGGTCGTCGTAGACACCTTGAACGGCAGTTTCATCGCCTGATCCATGGCCAGGACCTTGACAGCTCCCGAGCCGATACCGAGAAGACCAGAGAGCGTGCCTGCGCCGAACATTATGCCAAAGCCTAAGGGCACATGCTGAGCGGTGTATTGCTCCCGACCGTGTGAGCCGGGGCAGGTTCCTGATAATTCGAGTTTTTCAGCGAGCGGGTTGGCGATCTGTGCTGCAGCAGCGACCCGTTCTTCCTTTCTCCGAAAGGAGGCAGCAGCAGAGTAAAGCAAAACCGCACCGAAGACGATCGCGATGCAATGGCTCGAAACCTTCGCTGTGAGATACGCTCCCAACAGAGCTCCAAGAGTGGTAGCGACCTCAAGAAACATGCCGATGCGGATATTGGACAGGCCTTCGCGCACATACGCGATGGCGGCACCGGAGGAGGTTGCGATTACGGAGACGAGTGAAGCTCCGATCGCATAG
This sequence comes from uncultured Terriglobus sp., assembly GCA_964246795.1. Classification (GTDB taxonomy): domain Bacteria; phylum Acidobacteriota; class Terriglobia; order Terriglobales; family Acidobacteriaceae; genus Terriglobus. Next base: position 64,689 of record CAXTRR010000015.1, read on the forward strand.
CGGATGTCTACTTTGAAGAGGAGGGCGAGCACGGGTACGATCACTACACCTCCCCCAAGACCAGTCAGCGATCCGAGAAAACCCGCCAGGACCGACGTTATGAAGAGGAGAAAGGAAAACAGGAGAATACTCATCTCATCTCCGCCGACCGAGCAGGCTCTTTATGCTTCACAGTGATGATCGGGCATGTGGCTCGCGCCAACACCTGATACGCGAAGCTAGTATGCAAATGCCTTCCAAGCTGCGATTCAGTGTGGACTCCTAAAACAATCAGCCCAGCGCTTTGGCTTTCCGCTCTCTCGATAATCTGGTCCAGTTCCAGGCCGCGATCCAACTGATAGGCAGGTGTACACCACTCCTGCTCGTAATCCCCAATAGACGACCGCATGTTCTGACAGTATTCGTCTGCAAGCTGCTTTTTGAGGCGATCGTTCCCTTCCACCAGTGGTGGTAAAAGGAGACAGACGTCGACTGGAGCATGGAACTCTCTACCCAGGAAAAGAGCGTAGGGTGCAGCGCCGGTCGCCTCGGCGGTGAAGTCGGAAAAGTAGAGAACTTCCCGCAAATGGTCCTGTGCATTGAAGCCTGAAAGAACATGGGCTCCTACAGTCAGCACAGGACAGTCGGCACCGAGCAGGATCTTCTCGGTATTGGAACCAATCAGTAAATGGCCCAAACCGCGATGGACTCCGTGGATACCGAGAACAAGCAGGTCAGCTTTGTAGGCTTTGATTGATTGAAGGATGACCTCGCAGGCAAATCCATCCACCACATGCGTCTCGACAGGCAAACCGAGATGGCGGACGCCCTCCGCCAGTGTGTGCAGCCTTTGTTCCGCGCCCTTCCTAGTGACGCTAGGGCCAGAAATTTCCAACTCTGCTTCGCGTGCTGCCTGCGACAGCAAGGCTACATGAAGCATGATGATCGAAGCACCAAAGTGCTGAGCGAAGGCAACGGCGTAGTCTAATGCAAGACGAGAGCTCTCAAAGAAGTCTGTGGCGAAGAGGATTCTCTCGATCTTCAGTTCTGTCTTCATAAGGACTCACTTCGTTTCAGAATTCCCGCCTGACCGGCGAATACATCCCTTTTTGCTCCAGTACGAAACACCTACGGCGCGAGCTGGCCGCGCGAGTAGTCCAACGCGCGCAAAGCGAGAAGGTAGTCATATCGAGCGTTTACTGCTGATACAGCCGCCTGTGTGCTCTGCAGTTGCGCTTGGCTGAGTTCAACGATCGAACTGAGCCCAAACTTGTACCGGGTCTGGGCGAGGCTGAGCGCCTGCGCAGTCTGAGCGCGAAACTGATCAGCCACACCGATACGCCGGAACGCGGTTTGCGCATTCAGGACCGAGATGCGTACGTCACGGGCAATGGAGTCGGAAAGTTCCTGGGCTTGTTTTTCCGTTGCGCGTTGCCGTAGGCGAGCTTCTTCTGCCTGCGCATCGATCCGAAAGCCGGTAAAGAGCGGAACAGAAAGATTGACGCCTCCAGCGGCAAACCAGTGCGGAACAAACACGCCATCAACGCCGACAGGGGTGATTCCGCCGGTCGCCAGGGCCGAGATGGACGGTAGATGTTGCAATTGCTGAGCTTTTGCGAATTTCCCAAACGCTTGTGCGTTCAGGCGAAGTGATTGCAGGTCCGGTCGTTGCGCTTGAGCGCTGGCATTCAGCGCTGCGGAGCTATCGGCTTCTGGCGGCGGCGGGGGAGCCGCACTCTGATCCTCTACCGCCTGGTACACCGTGTCGGGCGGTGCGGCAAGCACCTCTGCAAGGGCAGCGCTAGCGGAAGCGACAGCATTTTCAGCGTCCAACTGCAGCAGTTGAGATTGGGATAAATCGGCAGATGCAATGTTCAGGTCCAGATCACTCTTCAAGGCGCTGGCGGTCAAAGCCTGGGTAAGGTTCTGAACACTGCCGCGAGCTTCGACAGTAGCCCTTGCAACCTGCAGCAAGGATTGCGCGTTCAGCAGACGATAGAACGCCTCGTCTGTCGCCAGCAGCACATCCTGCTGCGTGGCGACTGTGGTCTGGTCCTGAGCCTTTTGCTGAAGCCGGTTGGTTGCGATCAGGTCTTTCGTGTGGCCGAAATCGGTAAGCAACTGAGAGAAAGAGCCGCCGGCAGCGGCATGGGTGTAGAGCCGTGAGCTCGTCAGCAGCCCCGGAGCGGCACCGATACGGCTCGCGTCCTCAGCCTTCTCTGCTGTCAAAGCTCCGTACACCTGTGGCAGCTCACCGGCCCTTGTCTCGCGAGTCACCTGACCGGCTGCAAGCGAGAGCAACCGGTTGGCGGTGATACGGGGATTATTCTTGAGAGCCATGGTTTCGGCCTGAGATCGCGTGATCAGCACGCTCGAAGGATCTGTCGTCAGCAGGGGTTTACTGCTCTGCCCAGAGACCTGTGTGGAAACAGGTGAAAGCGTCTGAGTGGACAAAGCTGGTTGCCGGTTTAGCTGGGAGATTTCTAAACGAGCTGTGGGCGCGGTAGGAAAAGGCGCGACCGCTGTTTGAGCGAGAGAAAATGAACGAAAGCCGAATAGCAGAATGACGCTTTTGTATCTCATGCCGGCACCTCTGATCCCCGGGGCGGGTTCAGGCGCTCCGCTCTCTCCTTTGCGCCCTTCCGCGCCTCAATCCGCCGGTGAATGATCAGGTAGGCACTTGGCACCAAGAAGACGGTGACGATACCGGACACCGTTAGACCGCCAAGGATCGCGCGCGCAAGCGGGGCGTACTGCTCGCTGCCCGCCTCCAGAGCTAGAGCCATCGGGATCAGCCCAAGCACGGTGGCAAGCGTTGTCATCAGGATCGGCCGCAGACGCACCTTGCAGGCTGTGATGATGGCGTCTTCGAGCTTGAGTCCCTGCTCTCGCAGTTGACCGACGAACTCGACGATCAGAATGCTGTCGGAGACCACGATGCCCGTCATCATCAGCACGCCCATCAGGCTCATGATGTTGAGCGTGGTGTGGGTCAGCAAAAGGAAGAGGATGACGCCGGAGATGCCTGGCGGAATCGCAAGCAGAATGATGAACGGGTCCACAAAGGACGCAAACTGCGCCATCAGGATGAGAAAGACGAGAACGATGGACAGGATAAGGCCGACGGCGAACGACTTGAAAGAATCGTTCATGTTGTTCACCGAGCCGCGAATGGTGAGCTTTGTCCCCTTCGGCGGGTTCGCCCCGTCTACGATTTTCTGAACGTCTTTGCCGATCACCGAAAGGTCCTCTGCTTTCGGCATCACATACACGTCGAAAACCCGGCGAAGCTGGTAATGATCCACCTCTGTGGGCGTGTTGATCGACTTGATCGAGGCTACCGACTCCAGCGGTGTCGTGTTTTTGCCATCCGCGGAGCGTAGAGGAATCTGCTTGAAGTCGTTCAGCGTTTGGACCTGGGTTTCAGGGTATTGCACCGTGAGCATGTAATTGTTGCCGGTCTTCGGATCGATCCAGTAGCTTGGAGCGACCTGCCCGTTGGAGGTCATGGCTGTAATGACGCTGTCAACGATTGTCTTTGGCGTCAGCCCTTCCAGGCTGGCCTGCTGGCGGTCAATGTTGAGCGCAAGGCCTGGATAGTCCACGTCTTGCGGGATGAGCACATCGCTCACCCCGTGGAGAGCCCGCAGCTTTTGCGCTAGCTGTTCGGCGACGGCGTAGCCGCCTTCCATGTTGTTGGTGCTGACCTGAATGTCAAAGGGAGCAGGCAGGCCCTGGTTCACGATCGAATCGACAAGACCTCCAGATTGAAAGTAGGTCTGCACCGAAGGCAGGTCCGCCGCCAGCTTCGTGCGCACCCGTTGCATGTACTCGAAGCTGCTCAGACTGTGTTCTTCGTTCAGGCTCACCTGTACAAACGCTGTGTGCATCCCGGAATTGGGCGTGTAGATTGCCGAAAGGTCCGGCGTCACCCCGATGTTCGACACGATCATGTTGAGGTCTCTGGGAGCAACGACGGCTCTTACGTCGTCTTCCACCCTCGCGATGTACTGGTCTGTGAGTTCAATGCGGGTTCCGGTAGGAGCTTTTACGCTGATGACGAACTGACCGGGATCGGTTCGTGGAAAATAGGCGCGGCCGAGGAACGGCGAAAGCGCAAAGCTGAGCAGAACAAAGACCGAGAACACCGCGACCACGAGCCCCGGCCTGCCGAGGCAGTAATGAATGGCATTGTCGTAGCGGCCCTGCAGCCAGCCGAAACCGCGGTTGAAGCCGTAGACGATACGCGCAAAGAGGTTTCGTCTTCCGTGGATGGCACTCATATGCTCCGGCACCGGATCGTCTTTCGTTGCGGCTTCGTGCTCGTTGCCATGTCCTGTGTGCTTGATGAAGCGGGAGCAGAACAGCGGCACCACGGTCATGGCAACGACGTAGGAACAGAACAGAGCGATGACGACGGCCAGAGCAAGGGCTGTGAATAGGTACTTGCTCACGCCGGTAAGCAGCACGACGGGGAAGAAGACGATGGCTGTGCTGAAGGTCGCAGCCAGGACTGCCAGTGCTACCTCTTTGCCGCCCTCCTGCGAGGCCTTAACACTATCCTCACCCATTTCGAAGTGACGGAAGATGTTCTCAAGAACCACAACGGAGTTGTCGATCAGGCGTGAGAGCACGAGGGCCATTCCGCCCAGGACCATGGTGTTAATCGAATCACCAAAGGCATTCAGGATGAGGAATGTGGCAATGCAGGAGATGGGGATCGAAAGCAGAACGGCGATCGTTGCGCGCACATTGCCCAGAAAAAGGAGGATCATGATGCCGGTGAGGGCAAGGCCGATCGCGCCCTCGCTGATGACGTTCTTGATCGCCGTCTTCACGAATACCGACTGATCGAAGACGACGCTGGTCCGCAAGGCCTGCGGGATGTCGAGCAGACGGGCTGTGGCTTTGCGTATGCCATCGACAATCGTGATGGTGTTTGACCCGCCTCCCTGCTTGAGCACCGGGATGTACACCGAGTGCTGCCCGTCCACCCGCACGATGTTCGTCTGGAGCTGGCCTCCGTCCACTGCATGCCCGACATCCCCGACGAGAATGGAGGCGTTCCCGACCGTCTTCAACGGAATGCTGTTCACATCATTGGGTGTGGCTACTTGGCTGTTGGCATAGATGTTGTAGTCTTTCGGCCCGATCCGAACGTCACCGGCAGGAAGAATGAGATTGGAGTCGTTGATGCCATGGACGACATCCATCACGCCCAGCTGCGAGGCTTGCAGCTTCAGAGGATCGACGTAGACCATGATCTGCCGGTAGGTTCCGCCATAGGGCTGAGGCACCGAAGCGCCCGGTACATTCGCAACCTGGTTACGGACGTTGAACTGCGCCACGTCCTTAAGCTGCGTCTGGTTCATCCCTGCCCCCTTCAGGGTTATGAGGCAGACAGGCAGGTTCGCGGCATCGAAGCTGAGTACGACCGGTGGTAGCGTGCCAGGTGGCAGGCGACGAAGATTCGCCATGGCCAGATTGGAGATGTTGCTGACGGCAGCAGTCGGATCGGTTCCAGGCTGGAAGTAGATCTTAATAAGGCTCACGCCGCTCATCGAGCGGGATTCGATGTGATTGATATTGCTTCCCAAGGTGAAGAAGCGCTCGTCGCTGTCTGTGATGTCAGATTCAATCTGCTCTGGAGGCATACCGGAGTAGAACGTGGCGACGACGACCACGGGGATCTTCACGGGCGGGAAAAGGTCGACCGGCATACCGACGATGGCAGCGGCTCCAACCACCACGATGATCAGGCACACCATGAGAATGAAAAAGGGATAGCGGATTGCAAAGAAAGACATGGCTACTGACCACCCTTAGCGTTCTCTTTTTGATAATTTGCCAAGTTGTTCGGAGCGGCTTGTGGTGTCACTTTTTCCCCAGGCTGCAATGCGGACAGTCCCCCAATGATGACCCGGTCTCCCGCCTGAAGACCGGAAGTGATCTCTTGTGCATTCGCGCCGCTGATCCCAAGAACCACAGGCCGTTTCTGTACCAAATCGCCGCTGTCGACCAACATGACCGAAGACTGATCGCCCTGAATGATGGCGCTGGCTGGCACGATCAGAGCATCGCTCTTCTGCTCAAGATTGAAAGTCACGTCTGCGTACATTCCGGGAGTCAGGGTGAGAGTAGGATTTTTTACATCGACTTCGGTCATCATGGTCCGTGTTGCGTTTGAAACATCCCGTGTGAAGCGAATCACGGTTCCTGCAAACTGCTGTCCGGTCGCCTGCACATGGACGGACACGACAGAACCCTCATGAACCATGGGCACGTCCCGCTCCGGAATCGGCATTCTCAAGCGAAGAACGTCGCTTTGGGCAAGCCTTACGACGGCCTGGTTGAGGCCCTCTGCGGTCCCGGCTGGAATAAGAGCACCTGTGTCGGCATACCGCATGGTGACCACTCCGGTATAGGGTGCGGTGATGGTGGCGTAACGTTCCATGCTGCTCACGCGAAGGTTCTCAGCACGTGACACACCGAGCTGCCCTTGGGCTGCTGCTACGGCAGATTTCGCGGCGTCTACCTGAGCTGCGGCCGATTGGTCCTTTGCTCTTGCGTCGTCCAGTTCCTGTGCTGCCACAAGACCAGGCTGCTGGTCCGAGGCCTGCTTGAGGCGGACGTAGCTTGCGTGCACGGCAGCAAAGCCGGCCTGCTCACGCGCGACCTCATTCTGAAGCCGTTGAATGTTTTGCTGCGTCTGGGTGATTCCCGCCTGCGCACCGGCTACCTGCGCTTGAAGCTCTGGCACTTCCAGCACTGCAAGGGTCTGACCTTGGCGCACGCGGTCGCCGATATCCACATAAATGCGACGGATGTATCCCGACACCTTGCCGTGAACGTCGACCTCCTGGAATGGCTGAAATACGCCGGCCACCGTGAGTTGATTCGCAATGGCACCCCGTTGTGCTGTTGCAGTCGCAACGGCGGGCGGCGCCGCAGCGGTCTCCGTCGCATCCGTATCCTTGCGCCCGCGGCGGACAAAGAACACAATCAGCAGTACAACCGCAACACAGCACGTGGCGGCGATCAGCAGCCGCCTGAAGCGCTTCTTCGATCCTTCTCTCAACTCGAACTCTCCGGCCTCAGGATCATCGAACCAATTCACGAGGTAGCGCCCGTTCCGTAATGGAGAGGAGAATTCACCGCGCCTCTGAACTTCCTTAGTTGACCAAACGATCGCCTGACATTGCCTTACAAGTTCCTGACAAAACTACTGAACAGCTTGTCGGTTGCGCTCGTGTCGGCCATCATTGCAAGGAGGATTCCCGTCTTGTCCAACCAAGCAGTTCGGCATCGCATTCTCGTCGTCGAGGACGACTTGAAGCTGGCGAAAGCTCTACGGGCAGAGATTGCGAATAACGGGTATGAGGTTCAAGTCGCCTCCTCCGGGGAAGAGGGCTTCTTTCTGGTCTACAGCTTCCGTCCGGACCTCATCATCTTGGACCTCACCCTTCCAGGCAGAAGCGGACTTGAGATACTAAGGCAGGTTCGGGAGCAAGGCCATGATCTGCGCGTGCTGGTCCTCACCTCGCATAACGAGGTAGAAGACCGCGTGACAGGCCTAAGGTCTGGAGCGGATGACTATCTCGGAAAGCCATTCTCCTTCACGGAGCTGTTCGCGCGCATCGAGGCACTGCTGCGCCGGACAATTCCGCCCGCTGAAGCCCCGACGCTCCAGATGGCAGACCTCATCGTCCATGTGAATGCGCGTAAGGTCACGCGCGCGGACAGTGAGGTGGTCCTCACGCAACGGGAGTTCGATCTGCTGCTCTATCTGATCGAAAACCGGGGCCGCACTGTGTCGCGTGAGATGCTCTCGCGTGATGTCTGGCGGGAAACATCGCGTTTTACGGCCATCGACAACGTGATCGACGTTCAAATAAAACGTCTCCGACGCAAAATCGACGATCCGTTTCCGGTCAAACTCTTGCAGACGATACGGGGCGTGGGCTTCACGCTTCGTGAGCCGCAATCATGACCTGTCCGATATTTCGAAGTGTAAGAACACGGCTCACGGTCTGGTATGTAGCCGTGCTCGCCGGCATTCTGATCCTCTACGTTGCTGCCGTTTTCGCCTTCCAATATGCGCTTCTTCAACGGCAGATGTACCACGATGAAGTGCAGGATGTGGAAACAGTTGAGGGCCTGCTGAGTTTCACTTCGACAGGTCAGTTGGAACTTCAGCAAAGCTATTTCGCTCGGCCTAAGAATCGCCTTCTTGTGGACCGCTACATGGAAGTCCGGGATCTTTCAGGATCGGTTCTCTATCGGAGCGCAACCCTCAAAGGCCAGGCGTTAGGAGCCGAGATATTCCCCGGCGAAGGTGCGGAATCGTTCAACGAACGAACCGTTCAACTGCCCGACAAGACTCACGTCTTCCTGATCAGCCATGTGCACCCGGTAGAAGGGCGCCCGGTCCTGATCCGAGTCGGTTACAGCCTTGCACCCATTACCAGCCGCATGATGCAGTTCTTCGTGCTGTTGATGTTGGCCCTACCCATCGCCCTTCTTTCAGCAGGCTTTGCGGGCTATGCCATCGCGAAACGGGCTCTGAGGCCGCTCGACACCATGGCCAGTCGCGCAGAGAAGATTACGGCCAGCAATCTCAGCGAGCGCCTGACGGTAGACAACGACAACGATGAACTGGGTCACATGGCTCGGGTGCTGAATCTTCTGCTCGACCGGCTCGAAAGGGCATTTGGAGAGCTGCAGCGGTTCACCGCCGATGCTGCTCATGAGCTTCGTACCCCCTTGGCCGCTTTGCGTGCCACGGGAGAGATTGCCATCGAGCGGACGCATGATGAGGCTGGGTTTCGGGAATCGATCAGTAGCATGCTGGAAGAAACTGTTCGTCTGAATCAGACCATTGATGGCCTTCTGCTTTTAGCGAGGACCGAATCTCGACAGACAGGTGAAACGGAGGAGCTGATCCTTCTTCCTGAACTCGTGCGCGAAGTCCTAGATGTCCTGGAAGTTCTCATCGAGGAACGACAGGTCACCGTCCTAGAGACCCACGACGACACTTCCAGGAAAGAGATTTGCGCGGACCGCAGCTTCGTCCGGGTCGCCTTTCTGAACGTGTTGCACAACGCCCTGAAGTTCTCTCCACCTGGTTCCACACTGCGCATCAACTATTCGAAGCTCCTCCGGAACGGACGCGCGATGGAGCAGGTCTGCATTCATGACGCTGGCCCAGGTATTGCGAGTGGCGAGCACGAAAGAATCCTGGAGAGATTTTTTATCAGCAAGAACCCGGAAACCGCCGCCTGGTCCGGAGCTGGCCTGGGTTTATCGATCGCTAAACTCGCCATCGACCGTAGCCACGGCACCATCTTCTTCGACAAGACCATTGTGGATGGCGCTCAGTGCTGCATCACGCTCCCGGCCTGTACCTCACAAGATCTCCGTAGTTGATCCCCAGACCTTGTGCCCTTACTGAAAGTTCAGCGTCCAGAACTTAGTCACCTAGTGTTCATGCCTGTCTTGGGCAAGATCTTCCAACGTCAGCTCCACAGAAGAAAATTACAGACTACGGCAACGACAGCACTGAACGACAGACCGGATCCTTTTGCTCTGTTCTTCATCTTGGATCATTCTAGGACCGCTTGGGGTGCCAGCTAACGCCTGAGAACATGTTGTTGCTGAGTAAGGGAGGAGCTCCGCTCCTCGCCTGTCGGCAGCCGCAGCGCGTCTTCCGCCATCCACCTCAGCGGGCCTGTTCCTGCCCGCAACGCCGGCCCTGAAACACCGGCACGCAGAGAGCGCGTGCAGATCCGACCCTGAGGGTTGCACCCTGGCGCAGCGCAAGGGGTATCCCCATAATTTTTCGTTCCGAGAAATCAGCGCGATAGTGCTGCGCCCCTCTGGGTGGGCGATACCCTACCCCTTGCCCTTTGCCGCCCTGCTAAACCCTTTCCGCTTATTGCGGCATGTACGCATGCCGCTGGCTCACCAGCGGAAGAGCAACAGCAACGGCAACGGAGCGAACCACCATGAACAGCGCAGCCACCACCAAGCCCCGCCAGAACCAGCAGCCATCGACCGCGAAAGAGGTAATCGCGGCCCATGTCAAAGCCTAATCGAGCAGTTGGAGGCCGGACATTCCGGCGCCCTCACCGCCTACCTGAACGCGATGAGCCGCTTCCATAACTACTCGCTCGGCAACATCTTGGAGATCGCACGGCAGAAGCCCGAAGCTACCCGCGTGGCCGGACTGTATACGTGGAACCAGCTTGGACGCAAGGTGAAGAAGGGTGAGCACGGCATCCGCATTCTTGCCCCTATTGTCGGCATCAAGCGCAAGAAGGACGAGGACGCCGAGAAAGACCTTACGAGGCAGAACACCCGCACGCTTGTGGGCTTTCGCAATGGTTATGTCTTCGATGTCGAGCAGACCGAGGGCGCACCGCTTCCAGCCTTCCGGCA
>CAXTRR010000016.1:0-22958 GCA_964246795.1 uncultured Terriglobus sp.
AGCATTCGGCTGTTAACCGAAGGGTTGTAGGTTCGAGTCCTACCTGCGGAGCCAATCAAATCAGCAACTTGCACATAGCGACCAGATGCCAATTAGCGGGACTGTGTCGCAGACGATGATGTAGCTTCTGCGTTCGCTCCTATAGCTGTTGGCCCGTCGCATTCGTTTGCGTGCTGGACTATCTCTAATCTGCGGAGATATACTCGCGCCCATGTCCAAGCTTACCCGCCGTGAATTGTTCAATTCTGGAGCCGCGATGGTGGCTTTGGCTGTTCTGCCCACTTTTGCCCATGCCGCCCAGACTGGCAGCTCAGGAAAGACTTCGCCGCTCAAACTAGGCCAGTGCTCCTATACTTTTCGCAAGTTCAAGCCGCCGCAGATGATAGAGATGTTGAAGCAAGCAAAGCTTACCAACTTGAACATCAAGGCGGATTTTCACCTGCCCATGACGCCGCTCAGCAGCGTGCCGGCCGAAGCACAGGCCTACCGAGATGCCGGTATCCATCTCACCAACACAGGCGCAATCTATTTCAAGGTCGATACGGACGAGGCGATTAAGCCCAGCTTCGAGTACCTGAAGGCTGCAAACATCTCGCAATTTGTCGGTGCGCCCACGCACGAGACGCTGGCCCGCGTCGCGCGTTTCTGCCAGCAGTACGACGTGCGCATGGGCATTCACAATCACGGACCGGAAGACCACGAGTGGCCCTCCCCTTACGACATTCAGAAGGCCATTGAACCGATGGATCACCGCGTCGGCTATTGCATCGACCTGGGCCATACGCTGCGTACCAAGACGGACCCCGTTGCCGCCATCCGCATGGCCGGCAAGCGCCTGTATGACGTCCACATCAAGGATCTCTCCGACCCGTTGGTGAAGGAAAGCCAGGTCGCGGTGGGCGACGGAGTTATGCCCGTACGCAAGATTTTTGAGGCGCTCATCGACATCGGTTATCCAGGCTACGTCGATCTTGAGTACGAAATCATGGAGAGCGACCCGCTGCCGGGCACCATCAAGAGCCACGAGTACATGAAGAAGGTGCTGCGCGACATGGGCTATTCAGTTGCGTAATGCCGGCTCAGGCGATCCCACAGTGCTTCCTTGCTGAGGTGTCAATCCTGAACGGAGTGGAGGATCTATTTCTTTCAAGCGCTAGCCGCTTTGCAGGAAAGCAGACCCTTCGCAAGCTCAGGATGACAGCTCCAGTAAGTTAAAGCTTTGCGAGGTACTCGACGATTTCGGGGCTGGTCCACTGCTGCGGACCAACGAACTTGCGCCGAACGAGACCATTGCGGTCCACTACAAAGGTCTCCGGCACGCGCACACTTCCAAAGCGCAGGTTAGCGCCTTGTGAGCCGTCCCGAATGCTCAGCAGCCGCACGTTGTACTGCTTCAGAAATGCGCTGTAAGCGTCGGGGTCATCGTCAATGGAAACGGCGAGCACCTGGACTTGTGGCAACTGCTTCTGCATTTCCTGCAGGCTGGGCAGCTCGTCCAGGCAGGGTGCACACCAGGTGGCCCAGAAGTTCAGGATGACCACGTGCCCACGAAACTGATTGAGAGACACCGTGCGCGCACCGTCATGCACCGTAAAGTCAGGCGCGGGCTTCTCCACCTGCTGGGGATGATCGCCGCGGTTGCACCCGGTTCCAGCCAGCAGAAGTACGGCTCCTCCCAGCGTCAATTGACTGGCGCGTTTCAGCATCGCTCGTGAAGAAGGCCAGCGGGTAAGCACAGTTCCTATAATACGGAGCAATGGCGGACGAGGAGTTGGTAAGCGGCGAACATGCCGTGCAGAAGGAAGAGTTCACACTGAGGCTCGACGGCAGCGCTCCGCCAGCACGGCTTGCAGACAATCGCACCCGTGCCTATTCGCAGGTCGAAGCGGATGAGGACGAGCCCGCCACGCATGAGCTCACCGTGCTTATTCCCGCGCGCGATGAGGTGCACAACCTGCAGGGCTGTCTTGATTCGCTGCTCGCGCAATCGGAGCAAGGCTTCCTGCTGGGCGAGCAGTGGCATATCTTTGTCATTGACGACGGCTCGACGGACGGCACCTTTGCCTTGGCCGAACGGCTGGCCGGCAGCCATAACGGCCTGCATGTGCTGCAAGCGCCGGAATTGAAGGCGCGTCGTCACGGCTTTACCGGGAAAAATGCCGCACTCTGGTGGGGCGTCAACCAGCCTGTTGCACGCACTGCCAAGTGGTTTCTCTTTACAGATGCAGACACGTTGCACGAGCCGCGAACCACACACCGCGCCGTTATCGAGGCCGAGCGCCACCAGTTGGCCATGCTTTCATATTCTCCTCGGCAGATTGCGGCCAACCTGGTGCAGCAGGCGCTCCTGCCCATCATCTTTTCGGAGCTTGCCAGCACCTATCCGCCAAAGCAAGTGAGCGATCCATCCAGCCCCGTGGCCGCTGCTAATGGGCAGTTCCTGCTCGTCGAGCGCCAGGCCTACTTGGATGTGGGCGGCCACCAGGCCGTTGCGGACCGCGTGCTTGAGGATGTGGCGCTCGCCCGTCTGCTCAAGCGTCGGCACCCGATTCGGCTGCGCTACGCGCCGGAGTCCGTCTCTGCGCGGATGTATCGCACAACGGGCGAGATGATTGATGGCTGGACCAAGAATCTGGCGCTGCTCTTTGGCAGACCACTGCTGCTTGCGGCATCGCGCCTGTTGGATTTCTTTCTGCTCATTGGCTTGCCTTTGCTGCCACTTGCGCTGCACTGGCTTGTGCTCTGGCAGCAGGCGGCCATTGGTGTGCTTTGGCTGCGTGTCCTGCTGCGTTACTACACGCGTGTCCGCCGCTCGAACGCATCGATCCTTGACGTGAGCTTGTCCGTCTTCGCGTTGCCGCTTTTCTGCTACATCGCAGTGCGTTCGTGGCAGCAGGTTTCCCTGGCAAAGCGCGTGGCGTGGAAAGGCAGGGAATACCCGCAGTAGCTACTCCTGGCGGAGAACTTCCAGCGGCTTCTGCCCCAGCACGCGATAGCTGGCCAGCCACCCTGTTGCCACAGTGAGTACGGCAATGCCCAGCAGTGCCAGCAGGTTCTCCCCGGCAAAAAAGTGGTAGTCCAGTTCCATTTTGCGCTGAAGCTGCCACGTGCTTGCATTCGCAAATAGCAGGCCCACCAGCGCCGCCACAAAGCCCAGCATGGCAAATTCCACTGAGAAGATGGCCGCGATGCGCGCTCGTGTCGCGCCAAGCGTTTTCAGCACCACCACCTCACGGATGCGCCGGTAGCGCGTACCCGCAATGGCAGAGGCAAGAATGACCAGCCCGGAAAAGATGGAGAAGCCGGAGAGGAACTGCACCACCAGCGAAACCTGAAGCAGCACACTGCGCAGCGTCTCCAGAGCCTGCGCAACATTGATGACGGTGATCGTGGGGTACTTTGAGAAAAGCGCGCGCTGCAGCAGGCCGACCTTGTCCGGTTCGCAATGCACGCCGCCGTACCAAACCACAGGTAGTCCCTGGAGCGGCACCTTGGGCAGGATGAACTCTGCCCGTCCATAGGCGTGCTGGCCGTCGGAGCGGATGATTGCGGTCACCTCCGCGTCCACTGGATGATCGGGGTCGCCCGGAGATGCGAAGACGATCCGAGACCCGAGGTGAGCACCAAGGCGTTCGGCGTGGCCCTGTCCAATGGCCACCTGCGGCCTGCTCTCGCCCGGCTTCCAGTATGTGCCTTTCAGCACCTTGGTCCCGGCGGGCAGCGACTCCGACCAGGTGAGCGTGATGCTCTGCAGCATGCGGCTGGGAAAGTTTTTCAACTTCAACTTCGACGCAGGCGTGCCGTCAATCGAGAGAATGCGTGAAGCGATGATGGGAAGAAACTCCGAGTCTCCACGAATTTCCGGCTGCTGCTTGAGCAGGTGCCGTACATCGTCAATCTCACTATTGGATACGTCGATCAGAAAGACGTTTGGCAGCGTGGGATTAGTAGAAACGCGTAGCTCATTCGTAAACGCCTGGCTAAGAAGGAACACGACCGCGATCTGCATGATGCCCAGCCCCAGCGCCGCCAGCAGAGCGGCGGACGGATTGCCCGGCCGGTACAGATTTGCCAGCCCGTGGCGTAGCACCGACGGCAAAGCCAGCCGTGTCTTGGCAAGAAATAACCGCAACGCCCACAGCAGCAGCGCCGCCGTTGCCAGCAGCACGAGCAGAACCGTCACCAGCCCGGCGGTGAAGATGTTCCCGACCATGCGCGAGTCCGAGAGCCGTGTTGCGATAAGTGTCAGGCCTGCAAGAATCAGCAGCAAGGCACCGATCTGTGCTCCATTTTTGCGCAGCCAGCGACCTACCCGCTGCGCACCCGTCTCGCCCGCAACGGCGCTTTCTTCCACGTTACGGCGCAGAATGAGGATTGGCCGGATCTTGCGCACATCCAGCAGCGGCGGCAGGGTGAACAGCACCGTAATCAGCACGCCCGTCACCATACCCGCCAGGATTGACGCGCCGGACACATGGAAGCCCGGCGTCATACCCAGCAGGCTGGCCAGCAGAAAGGGAAGAGCAATCTGTACGCCGATACCCAGCACGACGCCCACGGCACCGCCCAGCAGTCCCAAAAACAGGGTCTGCAGGGCATAGATCCGAAGCACCGAGCCGCTCTGCGCTCCCAGCGACTTCATAATGGCGATGGTGTCCAGCCGTTCCAGCAGGTGAGTGCGCATAGCCATGCCGACTCCAACAGCTCCCAGCACCAGCGCCACCAGTGACACCAGTGAGAGCACACCGGTGGAGCGGTCCAGCGCCATGCTGATTGCCGGGTTCGTCTCGCGGTAGTCCGTCACCTGAGACTCGGGAAGCGCGGTCTCCACGGCAGACTTTAGTTTCGCCACGGCGGCATCGTTCGGCTGCGCCAGCTTAAAGAGGTAGCGTTGGCTCGCGCGTGATCCGGGCGCCAGCAGGTGAGTTTCATCCAGCTCCTGCTGTGTGAGCAGGATGCGCGGACCTGCAGCGAAGGCGCTGGAAAGCCGGTCCGGCTCGCTGGTGACCGTTGCCACCATCCGAAACGTCGCGTCGCCCAACGTGATGCGGTCACCGATGTTCAGCTTGAGCCGGATGAGCAGGTCTTCACCCACCGCAACATTGCCGAGGCCCACTGCCTGGCTCAGCGGCAAGGCGGGGCTGAGCGCCACTTTGCCGTAGTAGGGGTACTCCGCCGGGTCGATGGCTTTCAGCGCAACCAGCAGCGGATCCAGCGAGTTGGCTGCTGTTGCCATGCCGGTCATCTCAGTCACCGGCGTCACACGCGTTCCGTTCAAGGCAAAGCTTGCAATCTGCGCTCGCTGCGCCGGGCTGGGCTGCTGAAACATTCGCGCACCCAGGTCGCCCGCCAGAATGGACCGCGCACGTATCAGCAGCGTCTGCCGGAAAGCGCTGGAAAAGCCGCGTACGCCGGTCAGGGCAGCGACACCAATCGCTACCGAGAGAATCACAAAGAGAAACTTGCTGCGCGAGGCGCGCAGTTCCCGCCCAGCAATCCGCGCCGCCGTCCGCCAGGGCAGGGCCGCCATCTATGCCACCACCGGTACTGCGGAATCCTCAAGCATGCTGGCGCTGCCGGTGTCAGACAGGATCGCGCCATCTCGCACCGTGATCACGCGCGAAGCGTTCTCCGCCACAGCCGGGTCATGCGTCACCAGGACCAGTGTTGTGCCTTCACGCCGGTTCAGGTCCAGCAGCAATTCCATCACCTGTGCGCCGTTCTTTGAATCAAGATTTCCTGTTGGTTCGTCGGCCAGCACGATGGGCGGCCTCAATATAAAGGCGCGTGCCAGCGCCACACGCTGCTGCTCGCCGCCGGAAAGCTGAACCGGATAGTGCTCGGCGCGGTCAGCCAGTCCAACCGAGGCCAGGAGGTCACGTGCGCGCTGCAGACCTTCCCGCTGTGAGGTGTTGCCGCTCAAATCGAAAGGCAGCAGAACATTCTCAAGTGCAGTGAGTGTGGGGATTAGCTGATAAGACTGGAAGACAAAACCGATGAGCCGGCCGCGAATGGTCGCAAGTTCATCCTCTGCCAGGTAGCTCACGCTCGTTCCCTGCAGCAAAACGTCGCCGCTGCTCGGGCTGTCCAGCCCAGCTAACAAGCCCAGCAACGTACTCTTGCCGGAGCCGGAAGATCCCATGATCGCGACGAACTCGCCAGCCGCAACATCAAAGGTAATGCCGCGCAGGATTTCCACCGTGCGTGTGCCGTTGCGAATGGTCTTGACCAGATTCGAGACGCGGATGCTGGGAGAGGCAGATTTGCTCACCCTTGTAGTATCTCGCGAAACGAATGGCTGCGTAGTCCAGCAATGGAGCAAGCCACCGATGCCGGCTTGTATCCTGCACAGGAGGCGATAACCGCATGCGGATGGGAGCGATCGCGCTAATCTCAGCGCTGACGTTGATGACAAACGGCTGTAAACCGACGGACGCGACACAACATACTGAAACGGCGACCCCCACAGCTTCGACCGTTTCTCGTGAGGTCCCCTCCTTGCCTGCCGAAGATTCCGGCACTGCGGCCGGTGCCCGCGATCGCCGCCCCGTAATCGTCTGCTTCGGCGACAGTCTGACCGCCGGTTACGGCGTGGATGCGGATGACTCCTATCCAAGCCGTCTCCAGACCGATCTAGATCAAGCTGGATATCACTATCGAGTGGTCAATATGGGCATCAGCGGAGAAACAACAAAAGACGGCCTTGCCCGCGTGGACCGTGTCATCGCGATGCGCCCCGCCATCGCCGTCGTGGAGTTTGGCGGCAATGATGGCCTGCGCGGCATCCCCATCGGCACCTACCACCAGAATCTCGACGCCATTGTGGGCAAGCTCAAGCAGGCAGGTGTGCAGGTCGCACTCGCCGGCATCACGCTACCTCCGCAATTCAGCGGGCCATACATCCAGCAATTCACTGAGGTCTACCGCGGCGTGTCGAAGCAGAATAAGGTGCCGCTTTACCCTTTTCTTCTGCGGAATGTCTACGGCACCCCGGGCAGCATTCAACAGGATGGCATACACCCAACCGCACAGGGCTGTGTGCAAGTGGCAAAAAACGTTGCGGACTTTCTGCAACCGCTACTAAAGAAGTGAGTGCTCCCGAACCCGCGCCCACCAAGCATCGAGTGCAGACCTGCCCGCGAGGCATACGACTTCTAGAGCAGGTTCAGATGGGGATGGATCAGCGTTCCGGCGATACGCCTGCCGATGCCGGCCAAGTCCCGGCTACCGCGAAAGATCCTCACCATTGCAGCCTGTGAATACTCCGGCAGGTTGACAGCCATGCCATTCCGCATTCGGCCCAGCGCTGCCTCGTCTGCTGTGACGGCGGGAAACTCCGGCAGGATTGTCCGGGGGTGCGTTAGCAGGTCTTGGATCGTCAAGCCATTCGCGGCGTTGATCAGCATCTCTCGGCTAACAGCCTGATCCAGCGTAAATGGGCCCGCCGAGGTGCGTCGCAGCGAAGCCAGGTGCGCTCCGCATCCTGCAAGCACTCCCAGTTCATGCGCAACGGAACGCACGTAGCCTCCGGAAGACACACTCATTGCGAAGCTCACCGTGTCGCCCTCCAGTGCACCCAGCGTGAAGCTGTGAATTGTGATCCGTGCGGCTTTAACCTCCACCGGCTTGCCTTGCCGGGCGAGTTTATAAGCAGGCACGCCGTTGATTTTCTTTGCGGAAAATGCCGGCGGCACCTGTTCGAGCGTGCCCTGAAACCTCTCTGAAAGCACACGAAGTTCGTGCAACGTTCTGTCAAGTGACGCCTGCTGACCAACCATCTCACCCTCGGCGTCGAAGGTATCCGTCGCAAAGCCAAAGCGGATCGTTCCGATGTAACTTTTGTCGTTGCCCGAGAAGAACGGCGCCAGTCTGGTCCATTTCCCAAGCAGAAGTGGCAAAACGCCCGTTGCCATTGGATCGAGTGTTCCTAAATGGCCGACGGAGCGTTCACCCGTCGCGCGCCGGGTTAGGGCAACAACGTCATGGGAAGTCAGGCCGGCGGGTTTGTCCAGCACCATCAAGCCATTCAGGCTGTGCGAGTCGGTCATCTGTCTCTGATTAGAGCAGAGGAGCCAGCCGTGAGCCGAAAGTCTTCGCCTGGCGCCCCACACTATCCCGCTACGCGCTTGCGCCACGCCAGGCACGTGGGTGGACGTTCCAGGGTTCAACCCTGCGCTCAACCCGCACCCACGACGTAACTCCCCCAAAGCACGGATGACATTGCACAAACGTGGGATGATGACCGCCGTTCGACGTACAGATTACCTAAGATCACCGTGGTACACCTCTGTATGTGTAACGAAGTCGGACACAACCAGAGACAGTGGGTCGGCCTATGCAACCGGCTTCAACTTAACAGAAGAGTTGTGTACGGAAGTTATGAATTGATGCCTATCTCGCAGACCGTCCAACTGGAACCTTTCGGCAATGCCGCACCAGACGGCACGGACCAAGTTATCCCAAATGGTTCTAAGTGCCTCTGCTTTCCTCCCCCGTTTCAAGTAAGTACGTGTCGTCACGCGAACAAGGTTCTTTTTGAGGTTCTCCTATGCTTTGGTCAACCACCAGCAGCCACCGATCCGGTCCCGTCCCTGCATCTCACCCGCAAACCGCTTCCGGGCGGATGGCTTCGGCATTCACAAAAGCTTTAGCGGCATTCGCGGCTCCTCTGCTGACTGCGCTTACGCCCCTTCTTTTCACCGGGCTGAGCTTTGGCCAAACCGTGATTCTGGGCACGCCCACACCCATTGGCACACAATCGTCGCCGGTCAACGTATCGGTCAGGTTGCCACGAGGCGGCACCATCTCTTCCGTGCATCTCCGCACGGGCGGTGTAGAAAACCTGGACTTTTCGCTGGCGGGCGTGGCGGATTGCTCAACACAGGCGACGTATCTTCCCAACAAAGTGTGTAACTTTTCTGTCATCTTCCAGCCGAAATACCCGGGTCAACGTGTTGGCGCGGTGATCCTGCTGGATAGCAATAACAGTGTTGTCGGTTCCTCTAACATCGTCGGTACCGGTCTTGGTCCGCTTTCACTATTTGTTCCTGGCACCATTCAGACCGTTGCCGGCGATGCCTCCTGGATCTATCACCCTGGCGACGACGGTATTCCCGCCACCACCAGCCCCATCTATCTTCCCTACGGAATTACTGTCGATGGTGCAGGGAATCTGTTCATTGCGGACGGGAATAATAATCGAATCCGCCGCGTCGACGCCGCTTCGCAGATCGTCACGACGGTTGTCGGCAATGGCAGTCCTGGAGCATCCGGGGACGGTGGCCCGGCGACACAGGCGTCCATCGCCCTGCCAAGTGCCGTCGCGGTGGATGCAACTGGCAACCTCTATTTCGCCGACAGTGGCAACCACGTTGTCCGCCGGGTAGATGCTTTCACTAATGTAATCACAACCATAGCTGGACAAATTGGTACGTACGGATACAGCGGAGATGACGGTCCCGGCACGCTGGCTTTGCTCAACAGCCCGAGCGGTGTGGCGCTGGACGTCTCCGGTCATCTTTATATTGCCGACACACTGAACAATGTCATTCGGCGTCTGGATCTCTCTACCGGCGTCCTGAGTGCGTTTGCCGGCAATCACAAGGCGCTTTATAGCGGCGACGGCGGACCTGCCCTTTCCGCGTCGCTAAATGGCCCCTGGAGTGTAACCGCTGCGGCCTCCGGTATCGTCTACATCGCCGATCAGAGCAACCATTGTGTACGCAAGGTAGACACCTCCGGCACAATCACCACCATCGCCGGCAATGGTCGTCCCGGATTTGACGGTGACAATGCGAATGCCGCCGGTGCTGTCTTGAACAGCCCATCCAGCGTCGCTGTCGATGTTGCAGGGAATATCTATATTTCTGATAGCGGTAACAACCGTGTCCGCAAAATCAATGCGAATAGCGGTGTCATTCAGACCGTGATCGGTTCCGGCGACGAGACATTCCAGGGCGACGGCAACGCAGCCAACACCGCCGGCCTGTATGGCCCGTATGGCCTGGCGCTCGACGGAGCTGGAGACCTTTTCATCGCGGACGTTTTTCACAACCGCATTCGCATGGTCAGCAGCAACTCGACTACGTTGTATTACGCATCCATCCGGGCCAACAAGGTCTCGCTCCCGCAGACGACCATGCTTGAGAATGATGGCAATGCGCCGCTGAACTTTGCGGCAGTCCAGGCCGTTACCAACGCTAAAGTGGATTCTGCCACTACAACCTGCTCCCCTGACAGGGCAGTCAACTCATCTCTCACCTGCGTCATCGGCGCAGACTTCGCGCCGACTTCAGTGGGCGACCCTGTCATCGGATCCATCTCGATCGCGTCGGATTCTCCTAACTCAGCGCAGACAATCACGCTTCAAGGCCCCGCCACCAAGCTGGACGCCTCAATCGTCGGCCTCACCTCCAGCGCAAATCCCTCCGCTTTCGGTGCTCCCGTCGTACTGACCGCCACTCTGGCTACTACTGGCACATCGCTGCCGACCGGCACCGTTACCTTCCTGGACGGAACCTCCACCTTAGGCACCGGCACCATCGACAGCACCGGCATCGCCCGGCTTACCATCAGTACTCTCAGCCTTGGCGCGCACACGCTTTCAGTTTCTTACTCGGGCGACACCAACAACGAATCAAGCATTTCTCCGAACTTCACGCAGATAGTGAAAGTTGCAAGCGTTGTCAAACTCAGCGCTTCTCCGGGGACTTCTACCTATCACCAGAACGTCACCTTCACTGCCAACGTCTCTACTCAAAATGCCGTGCCCACCGGAACCATAACCTTCTTCGATGGCGGCACTCCCCTCGGTACCGTCACGCTTGACAGCGGTGGTTTCGCCAGCCTGAGCACAAGCGCTCTCAACGTCAGCACGCACCAGATCACTGCCAGTTACAGTGGCGACACAGTTGCGATTGCGAATACCTCCAACGTGATTTCGGAGGTCGTCGGCAAAGCTTCCAGCAGTGTGGCTCTTTCCACCAGCAGCCCCTCTGTCGCTTTCAGCGACACTGTAACCTTGACGGCAGTGGTGAACAGTCAGTCGGGCTTGATCCCCACTGGCTCGGTCGTCTTCCTGGATGGCTCGGCAGTGTTGCAAACCGTGACGTTGGATGGGAGCGGCACAGCGGCGCTGTCCACTCCGGCACTTGCTGTCGGCGCACACGCCATCACTGCGACCTACAGCGGCGACCCTAATGATTTCGCCAGCAGTTCCTCACCGGTCACGCAATCCGTCACCGCCATCAGCACCACCACCCTGCTCGCATCTAGCTTGTCTCCCGTTCCCGCGGGCGGAAGTGTACGCCTGACCGCAACAGTCACCGGTGCCCTGAACCCCGCGACTACGCCGCTCACCGGTTCGGTGTCTTTCCTGGATGGATCCGTGACACTTGGAACGGCAACACTAACCTCAGGCATCGCCTTTGTCGACATCAACTCGCCCAGCATCGGTCAGCACAGCATCATCGCTACTTATAACGGCGCAGTTGACTACGCCACAAGTGCGTCCGCGGCTTTGAGCCTGAATGTGCAGTTAGCCACCACAATATCGACTCTCGGCGCTTCACCGGCTCCCGGTATCGCGGGCAAAGCGGTCGTGCTCACGGCCGGCGTCACAGGCAATGGCGGTAACCCTTCTGGCATTGTGATTTTCAAGGATGGCGGGACGAGCATAGGCCAGGGAACCGTGAATGCCTCAGGCGTTACGACCTTCACCATATCAACGCTGGGTCCCGGCCCCCATATGCTCACGGCCAACTATGGTGGCGATCAAAACGACCAGCCCTCCAGTGCGTCGCTCAACTTTAACGTTCGCCAGGCGTCCACCACAACGGCGCTATCCAGTTCCGGTTCGCCCGCGGTCTTTGGCCTGCCACTTACTTTGGCTGCCTCCGTTAGCGGCACGGGTGGCACTCCGGGCGGCACCGTTACCTTCTATGAGGGAGCCAGGCTGCTTGGGGCTACTCAGCTGGACAGTACAGGGAAGGCGGTTCTCACGCTGGCCTCGCTCCCGGTCGGCACGCACGATTTATCCGCGGTTTATGCGGGTGATACGAACGACACCACCAGCAACTCCGCACCCATCCAACAACTCATCTCCAAAACCACCACGAATACATCGTTAACGACCTCTGCAGCCACACTTGCACAGGGGTCGCCCGTGCTCTTCACCGCTCAGGTCTCCAGTAATTCCGGGATCCCCGGTGGAAGCGTGCAGTTCTTTGACGGCAGCACGCTGCTCGGCACCGGTACTCTGTCTCAGGCTGGTGTCACGACACTGAGTACATCGTCCCTCGTTCCCGGCCAGCACAACATTACGGCCGTTTTTCCGGGCGACGACAGCAACAGCCCCAGTACATCCAGCAGCCTGGCGCAGCTCGTCAATCCTGTGACGATCGTCGGTCTCACCGCGACACCCAATCCAGCCAGTACTGGCGGAACGGTCACTCTGACGGCCGGCGTGAGCGGCGCGCGCACTATCCCTACCGGGCTCATCACCTTTTTTGACGGCAATGCGATTCTTGGGACAGGCGTACTGAACGGTGCAGGCGTGGCCACGCTCTCCACAAGCTCGCTCGCACTTGGTGCGCACCCGCTCAAGGCGTCCTACGCTGGCGATCAAAATAATACCGGCAGCACCTCCGGCGTAACTATGCTGCAGGTAAATCTCGCCACCACGCAGGCAGTGCTCAGCCTGGCCTCGAACACGGCCGGCCTGGGTGCGCCGGTGACGATGACCATCGCGGTCACGGGCTCCGGCGGTATTCCCGGGGGCTCGATCAGTCTTCTGGATGGCTCCACTGTTATCGGTACAGTGGCCCTGACTGCCGCTGGCACAGCAAACTTCAGCACCAGCACCCTCGCGATCGGCCCGCACACGCTTACTGCAAGCTACGCCGGCGATAGCAACGATGGGCCCTCAACTTCGGCGCCAGGTGTGCTCACGATCGCGAAGCAAAGCACTCAGCTGATCATTGATACCAGCAGCAATCCTGCGCTCGGCGGAACCGCCGTCAGCTTTACCGCTGCCCTTCGGGTTGCCACGGGCACGCCCACCGGAAGCATCGTCTGGAGCGACGGCAACACCGTGCTGGCGACCACGCCCGTAAGCGGCACCGGCAGCTCCAACCTGACCACCCTTCAACTCGCGCCAGGACAGCCGCACACCATCACCGCCAGCTATTCCGGCGATGGAACGTTCCAGCCCGCAAACTCCAACGCAATTGCAGAAACTGTAAATCAGGGTACGAGCTCCGTGACGGTGGCAGCCGCGAGCAGTTCGGCCTCCGCTGGCACAGCGGTCACTCTGTCCATCTCCGTTGTCGGAACCGGCGCGCAGCCCGGTGGCAGCGTCATCCTCCTCGATAATGACGCCAGGGTCGGTATTGCAACGCTCGACAGCAACGGCAATGCCTCCTTTGTCACAAGCACACTGGGCGTTGGTGACCACGCACTCACGGCTGCCTATCCTGGAGATGTCAATCACACCTCCAGCCAATCGAGTTCAATCCCGCAGCACATTAACGCAAACAGCACCGTTGTCGCGCTCAGCTCCAGTAGGAATCCCGCAATCGCTGGGGATCTGATCGCCTTCTCCATCACGGTGTCAGGAAGCGGTCCCCAGCCGGGTGGCGCGGTCCAGATGACAGATGGTGGACTTCCGTTTGGTCCAAAGCTCACGCTTGATGGCAACGGCGTGGCCTCATACACGCCGCTGATGTCCTTGGCCGCGGGAACGCACAACCTGGTTGCAAGCTACCTGCCGGATGCGGCACACAGCGGCAGCACCGCGTCCTTGGCCGAGACAATCACGCAGGCCGCCAGTGCAACCACCCTTGCCGCCAGCAAGAACCCGGCCCTTGCCGGTGACACAATCACCCTTTCAGTGGCTGTGACGGGAAGCGGCTCGCAACCGGCGGGAACTGTTCAAATTACAGATGGCGGCATTCCTCTCGGCCAGAAGCTGGTACTGGATGGAAGCGGCCTTGCATCGCTCAACCTGGGCACGCCGCTGAGTCCGGGGGCACACAGCCTGGCGGCTACCTACAGCGGCGATACGAATCACGGCGGCAGCAACTCTGCAACGGTCATAGAGATCATTCAGCAGTCAACGCAGACTGCCCTGAACTCGAACAGGAACCCCGGCTCCAGCAGAAGCACCGTCGTCTTCACAGCCACTGTTGCGCCTGCTGGCAGTCTTCCCGTCACGGGTAAGGTCACATTCCTGGATGGCACCACCATTCTAGGAACGGCTCCGGTAAACGCCGCCGGCCTGGCGACATTCAGCGCTACATCTCTTTCTCCCGGCCAGCACTCGATCAGTGCAGGCTACTCCGGCGACAACGTGAACCAAGCCAGCTCCAGCGCCGCCCTGAATCAATTGATTGACAGTGAAGTAACCGTGACGACATTGTCCGGCAGCGGCAGCCCGTCTTTTGTGACTGCTGCCGTGACTCTCACTGCCCGGGTTTCGGGTGGCAGTGTCGTTCCCACCGGAACAGTCAACTTCCTTGACGGATCCACAGTGCTCGGCACCGGCACCGTCAGTGCGGGCGGCATTGCCACCCTCTCCACCACCGCACTGCACGCCGGCTCACATGTGCTGCTGGCCATCTATCAGGGCGACAGCGATCACGCAAACAGCACCTCGAACCCCGTGCAGGAAGTGATCCAGCAACAGACGGCTATCACCCTCGCGTCGGCGATCAATCCTTCCGCAGTTGCAAGTAACATTCCATTCACAGTGATGGTGAGTGCTGGAGCAGGGAATTCGGTGCCGACCGGTTCGGTGACGCTGACGGATGGTACGGCCACCATCGGGACTGCGATCCTCGATGCGAAGGGGAACACCGCTTTCTCTTCCGCGACGCTCGCGGTGGGCCAGCACAGTCTGGTGGCTACCTATGCAGGCGATGCCGAAAACACGGCCAGCAGCTCCGGCGTATTGGTGCAAAGCATCCGGCTACATGCCTCGACGACCTTGCTCGCCTCGTCCACGGCATCCACGCTCACCGGCCAGCCGATCGTTTTAACTGCCTCGTTGAGTGGTGATGGCCCTATCCCGCCCTCGGGCAGCGTGGTCTTCACCTCGGGGTCCACAGTGCTGGGCACGGCCGTTCTGAATGCGTCAGGGTTGAACTCACAGTCGAGCAATCCCGCCGGCAACACCAGTACGGCCACACTCTCGCTGAGCGGCATAAAGGGGAGTTACAGCGTCGTTGCCACTTACGCGGGTGACTCGCTTTACAGCGGTTCAGCATCAGGCAGTACGAGTCTGGTGGTCAACGATCCACCTGACTTCACCATCACTCTGAGCCCGAACACCATGTCGCTCAGCAGCAAGCAGCACAGTACACTCAAGATCACATTGACATCGCTGCAGGGCTTTTCAGACACACTTGCACTTGGCTGTGTGGGTCTGCCCGCGTCCGCCACCTGCACCTTTAGCACGGACCATTCCAAGCTGGACGCAAACGGAAACCAGGTCGTCCAGCTCACTGTCGATACGGGTTCCCCCCTTGTCGCCGGCGGCGCTGCAACGGCCCGGAACAGCGATTCTGTCGCAAAACCGTTCGGTTCCACGCGGGCAAGGCTCTGCGCGTTACCCGGCAGCCTGGCCGTCATCTTCCTGCTCGTGCGTTCCCGCCGCAGCCGCCGCATGCTCCCCACGTTGCTTGCCTTGCTGGTGGCTGCGGTATCGTTTGCGGTCTCCGGTTGCGGCACGCTCGACGTGAACGGAACCCCCGCAGGCCAGTACACCTTCAACGTGACCGCCATTGGTGCTAACACAGCCGTGACTCAGTCCGCACCCTTACAACTTAAGGTGACACAGTAATGGGCGGCTGCCGAGACCGCGAGAGCGGAAAGGACGCGATGAACGGCGCGACGGGCTGGAGTGGGTGTGCCGCATGCAGCGACACTTCAGCCGTCATTCGATCTGGTTCTGCAGAGCGTGGCCCGCGCGCTTCAGACCTTGTCGCCCTGCTCGGGCACCTGCAGCTGGTGGTCCTCTTCGTTCTGCTGGCATTTGCGCTGCTCCTCATTGGTGCCGGCGCAGCGCATGCACAGGCTCTGCCCGCGGGCATTGGACCGGGTGGCTGGGCCGTAAAAATAGGCGGAGGCTACTCCAGCTACCAGGCCGACTACAGCGAGCGGACGCTCGGTGGTTATTTCATCTATGGCGATATTGAACGGACGCGCAAGCTCTCCCTCGAAGTCGAATCCAGGGTGCTTCGTTACAACCAGGAAGCAGGAACGCACGAGACAACATTCCTCGCCGGCCCAAAGTACGCGCATCCCACTCGGTGGGTTACACCCTATGGAAAGCTCTTGATTGGCGAAGGCTGGTTCCATTTCCCCTACAACTACGCAGAGGGCACTTACCTCGTGCTTGCTCCTGGTGCGGGCGTCGACGTACCCATAGGCCGCTCTCGCTTCACGGTCCGCGCAATCGATTTCGAATACCAGAGCTGGCCCAACTTCACCTACGGCGGCCTGAATCCCTACGGCTTCAGCTCCGGGGTTTCATTCCGTGTTTTTCGCTAGCGCCGCATGGATCAGGAGGGCTTAGCTTCCGGGTAGAGTTCGAAGAGCCGTTCCCGGTAGCGCTGGATCGCCGCAGCATAGAGCCCACGAAGACCACGATCCGGCATCGCTGACTTCTCCGGATCAATTCTGACGTACCTTGCGGTCAGCTCCACAAAGGTTGCCGGGTTCTCCGTCTGTTGCCGATAGGCATAGATGGCCTGGATCGCCGCACCCAGGCAGCCAGCCTCTTCCTCCTCGGGCGCCTGAATTAGGGCTCCTGTCGCATCCGCGATCAGTTGCCTCCATCCAGTCGAACGCGCGCCACCGCCGATCAACAAAATGCGTTCCGGCTGACTTCCGCCGAGGATCAAGTCAAGCCCATGCAGGACGCCGAAGCTCACACCTTCCACAGCTGCACGGATTAGATGGGCCTGGGTAAAGTTGGTCATTGACACACCCACCAGTGATCCTCGGGCGGCCGGCAAGTCAGGGGTACGCTCACCGTTCAGAAAGGGAAGAAACACCAGACCATCCGCGCCGGGCGAAGTGGCGGCCAGAGCCGTGTCGATCTCCGTGACTGTTTTGCCCAGCAACTCCAGTGTGAGCGTCACCACATTCGTGGCGTTCATCGTGCAAACCAGCGGCAGCCAGCCTTCGCTGGAAGCGCAGAACGGCGCAACGTTTCCGGTCGAGTCCAGTGTTGGAGCTTTGCGATAGGAGTACACCGTGGACGACGTGCCCAGACTCATCGTGACTACGCCTTCCTCCACGTTACCGGTCCCGATTGCCCCCATCATGTTGTCACCGCCGCCCACCGCCACGGCACAGCTGATCGGCAATCCAAGCCGTTCCGCGGCTTCTGCCCGCAGCGTGCCGACAAAGCTCTTCACGTCCACAAGCCGCGGCAAGGCCCGGTACAGGTGACCCGATCCGTGGTCGATGCTGTCCAGCACCTCACGAATCCAGCCTCGCGACCTCACATCGAAATAGCCCGTTCCAGAGGCGTCACCGTACTCAGCACACATGCGGCCGGTGAGCCAGAAGTTCAAGTACTCATGCGGCAGCAGAATGTGACGGATCCGCGCAAAGTTCTTCGGCTCCTGCTGTTCAAGCCACAAAAGCTTGGAGACTGTGTACCCGGTTAGCGGAATGATCCCGAGGCGCTCAAGCCAACCAGCCTTGCCGCCAAAACGGTTCAGCAACTCTCGATTCTGCGGTGCCGTTTCAGTGTCGTTCCAAAGCTTTGCCGGACGGATGACCTCCATTGCCTCATCCAGCACTACCAGTCCGTGCTGCTGGCCGGAGATGGAAAGGGCTTCCACTTGAAGGAGACCATGTGCTGCCGTTGCGGCTGTGACCGCGGTACACATGGCCTCCACCCACCACCGGGGTTCCTGTTCACGCGCGCCATTTTGCGCTTCCATTATGGCGTGTTTTGCATAGCCACGGCCCAGCACCGGACCTTCTTCTGAGAGCAGAAGTGCCTTCGTGCCTTGCGTGCCGCAGTCGATGCCGAGAAAGCTGGCCGTCGTGATCTTCATCCTGCCGGTCTCCACCCTCCAACAAACTATAGCGACGAAAGACTCCGTTTGTGCGTCACATTAACTGTTCACCAAGGATTGAAGCAGGATGTGGATTGTTCGGCTGGCGCTTCGGCGCCCTTACACCTTTGTTGTGTTTTGCCTGCTGATGATGCTGCTGGGCATCGGCACGGCAGTGACTGCGCCGAAAGATATCTACCCTTACATCAACATTCCGGTGGTGACCATCGTTTGGAGTTACAGCGGGCTGCCGCCGCAGGAGATGGAGGGCCGCATTGTCACGGTTTGCGAGCGTGCCCTTTCAACCACGGTCAATGACATTGAGCACACCAGCTCTCAAAGCTACCAGGGCGTTTCTGTCATCCGCGTTTATTTTCAACCCACCGTGAAGGTGGAGCTCGCCTTGTCGCAAATCACCGCCGTAGTTCAAACGATTCTGCGCATTCTGCCCCCGGGCACCTACCCGCCCAACATTTTGAAGTACGACGCAAGCAGTGTGCCCATCGTGCAACTGGCGCTCTCCGGCCAGGGGCTTACCGAGGAAGATCTCTACGATCTTGGCACTTCATTCATCCGGCCCCGCTTGTCACAGGTGAAAGGCGCATCGATTCCTCTGCCATATGGCGGAAAGGTCCGCCAGGTCAGCGTTGATATTGATCCCAACCTGCTCTATGCGCATCATCTCTCCGCGACGGACGTTTCATTGGCGTTCAATCAGCAAAATCTGATCCTGCCGGCAGGCGTCGCTCGCATGGGCGACCGCGAATTCGTCATCAAGATCAACTCGTCACCGTCTGTTGTGAGCGCGCTTAACGATCTGCCGGTGCGCTCGGCCAACGGTGCCATGGTCTTCGTCAAGGATGTAGCGCAGGTTCGCCTTGGTTATGCGCCCCAGGTCAACATCGTTCGGCAGGACGGCAAGCGATCTGCACTGCTCACCGTGCTGAAGAATGGCGACACCTCCACACTCGACATCGTCAAGGGTGTGAAGGAATTGATCCCCACGGTAAAGGCCGGTCTGCCTCCGGGCCTCACCATCACGCCACTCTTTGATCAATCCATCTTCGTCTCCAACTCCATCAGCGAAGTTGTCCGGGAGGCCGTAATCGCGGCCGCGCTTACCGGCCTCATGATCCTGCTTTTCCTGGGATCGTGGCGCTCCACGCTGATTGTTTGCACCTCAATTCCGCTTTCTATTGCTACTTCGCTGGTGATCCTCTACGCGCTCGGTCAGACCATCAACGTAATGACCCTGGGCGGACTGGCGCTCGCCGTGGGCATCCTGGTCGACGACGCCACAGTCGAGATCGAAAATACGCACCGCAATATGTCCAACGGCGATCCGCTGGTCCGCGCCATTTTGGATAGTGCGCAGCAGGTTGCCACACCCGCCTTTGTTTCCACTCTCTCCATCTGCATCGTTTTCCTGCCGGTGCTCCTGCTCACTGGTCCTGCCAAATACCTTTTCACGCCGCTCGCCATGGCCGTCGTCTTTGCCATGCTTGCCTCTTATTTTCTTTCCCGCACACTTCTGCCCACCATGATGCACTTCCTTTTGAGTAAGGAAATCAAACTCTATCAGGACCCGGAAGCAAGTGAGCGCGAAGCCAAGGACAATGTGATCTGGCGTGTCCATTCCCGCTTCGACAAATGGTTCGAACGCCGGCGTGAAGGTTACCGCAAAATGCTCGTCTGGACCCTCGACAACAAAGGCATTACTGTAGCCTGCTTCGGTCTTTTCGTGCTGCTCTCCATGCCGCTTGCCTTCCTGATAGGACAGGACTTTTTTCCGTACGTTGACTCTGGACAGATGGACCTGCATATCTATCCGCCGCAGGGCATGCGCCCGGAGGTTTCTGAGCAGTACTTTGCCGCCGTAGAGCAGGAAATCCGCCGTGTCATTCCGCCGGAAGAGATCAAGCTCATTCTGGACAATATTGGCCTGCCAAACGGCGGCATCAATCTCGCGTTCACCTCTGGTGGCGCAACTTCAGACTCCGATGGTGACATCCAGATCGCACTTAATCCGGGCAAGCGTAATACGCAGAGATACATGCGTGACCTGCGCGCCGATCTGCATGCCAAGTTCCCGGACGGTATCTTCTTCTTTCAGCCGGCCAACATCACGAACCAGATTCTCGACTTTGGGCTGCCCGCGCCGATTGACCTGCAAATCTCCGGCCGCGCCAAGCAGAACTTCCCGCTCGCACAGCAGCTGCTCAAAGAGATACAGGCAGTGCAGGGTATTGCCGACGCGCACATCAACCAGCAGATTGAAGAACCGGCCATCAACGTCAACGTCGATCGTATGAAGGCCAGGCAGATCGGCCTGACACAGCAGGACGTTGCGCAGAGCATGCTCATTTCTCTCACCGGCACCGGCCAGACCGCGCCCAACGAATGGCTGAATCCGACGAACGGAGTCAACTACCAGGTTGTGGTGCAAACGCCGCAATACCGTATTGACTCTCTGCAGACCATGGCGCGGATTCCTATCACCTCGCCCGCCGGTAACACCAGCCAACTCCTGGGCAACGTCGCCAACTTCGAGCGCGATATTACGCCGATCATCATTAACCACTACAACATTCAGCCGGTTTACGACATTTACGCCGACGTTGACCAACGTGATCTCGGCTCCGTTGCCACAGCCATCCGCAAGATCATGAGAGAGACGGAGAAGAATGTCCCCACGGGCACACAGATTGCCCTGCGCGGTGAGGTGGAGACCATGTCCACCTCCTTCCAGCGTCTTGGGCTCGGCATCGTCTTCGCCATCATCCTCGTCTATCTGCTGATGGCAGTGAACTTCCAGAGCTGGCTTGACCCGCTCATCATCCTCATGGCACTGCCGGTGGCCTTTGCCGGCATCCTGTGGATGCTCTTCCTCACCGGGACCACTTTCAATGTTCCCTCGCTCATGGGCTCCATCATGACCATCGGCGTTGCCACCGCCAACTCCATCCTGATGGTCGTCTTCGCCAATGATGAGCGATTTACCGGCAAGAACAGCATTGAGGCCGCGGAAAGCGCGGGATACACCCGTTTGCGGCCCGTCTGCATGACGGCATTGGCCATGATTATCGGCATGCTGCCCATGGCGCTTGCACTCGGGGAAGGCGGCGAGCAGAATGCACCGCTCGGCCGGGCCGTTATTGGCGGTCTGCTGCTTGCCACGCTCGGCACCCTCTTTGTGGTGCCCGTCATGTACTCCTGGCTCAGCAAGCAGGCACCCCGCAACTACGATGAGGAGATTGACCGCGCCTACCATGAGGGGGACAAAAAGAACGAGAAGAAAACGCAGGCGCAAGGCAGCCCCCAGCCCGCTTGACGAATGAAGAACAGCCTGCGTGAAACACAGCCACCGCCGCAGGACCTTAAAGACGAGCAGCCCGCGTAAGCCAGGACAAGCAATAGATGAGTGACGACCTCCAGCAACGGATCTACCCGGAAGACGAGCGGCTCCGTGCAATTGAAGATGATCCAGACCGCCGCATGACACGGGATGAATGGGAGCGGGAAGACTCTCGTGCGCGTCAGGCCGCGCATAAGAAGCACGAGCAGGTGGAGCACGATCGCCACGTTCAGCAGGAGTTCGACAGGAAGGAAAAGCAGCAGCATCGCCCATGGGGCAAGATCTTTCTCTGGGTCGGCGCTGGTCTTGCGGTGTTGCTTCTGATCTTCTTCCTCGGATATTTGCCCCTTCACAGCCGCAACAAAAAGACGCAAGCGGAAGCCACGCAGCGCGAGCAGGAACAGCCCGCCGTGGATGTAATCAAGGTCGAGCAGACGGTCGAACCAGGTGAGCTTACCGTGCCAGGCACCACGGCCGCCCTCACGGAGGCATACATTTACGCGCGCGCCAACGGCTATATCCGCAAACGCTATGTTGACATCGGCGACCGTGTGAAAAAGGGCCAGCTACTCGCCATTCTGGATGCTCCTGAGCTCGATCAGCAGGTGGACCAGGCGCGCCAGCAGCTTCGCCAGGCGGAAGCGCAGGAAGCCCAGCAGCAGGCTCAGCTCGACTTTACCCGCGTTACATGGGAGCGCTGGCGCACGCTTGTCTCGAAAGGTGTTTTCTCACGTCAGGACGGTGACCAGCAGGAGACCAACTACCGCGCCCAGCTTGCGACTGTGACGTCTTCCCAGCGCAACGTGGAGAGCTATCGCGCGAACCTGCAACGCGTCACTGCGCTGCAGGGGTATGAGCGCATCACCTCGCCCTTTGACGGTGTCATCACACAGCGAAACGCGGATGTGGGAGCGCTCGTCGGGAGCTCCGGTTCCGTCTCCGCCATGCCGAACCCCACAGCGGATGCTCCGACCGGCGGCACCACTTCACCCGCGAGTTCGAACACGAACGGTTCCAGCGGCGCAGGCCCAACCACGGCGAGTCCAACCACCGGCGGAGCACAAGGTGGCAACATCTTTGCCGTCGCGCAAATCGACAAACTCCGCATCCTGGTTTCCGTGCCGGAGGGATACGCCAGCAGTATTCATCGCGGTCAGACCGCCAGCGTCTTTCTGCAGGAACGCGGTGGCAAGCCACTCGCCGGCACGGTCACCCGCACCGCCAGTTCGCTCGATCAAAACACCCGCACCATGCTGGCCGAGGTCGACATCGACAACCACTCCCGCATGCTTTTCCCGGGCATGTACACCGTTGTCAGCTTTCAGCAGGTGCGCGGCACACCTCCGCTTACCGTTCCGGGCGACGCCGTTATCGTGCGTAATAATCAAACCGCGGTTGCCGTCATTCAAGACAACAAGGTGCATTTAGTTCCGGTGCGCATTGGTCGTGACTACGGGCCTGCCGTGGAGATCATTGGTGGCCTGCGCGCGGGCGACACCCTGCCCGCGCCCGCGCCGATCTTCCCTCGCTAC
>CAXTRR010000016.1:22968-74787 GCA_964246795.1 uncultured Terriglobus sp.
ACACCGTGGTCACCACCGTGACAGATGGTGTCCGGGAAGGTGCCACCGTGCAACCCCGCATGAACAAGCAGCAGGCCGAAGAAGCCACCGGCAGGGAAGCCGGTCCTGGAGGCTCCCAGCAGAACCGCAATCCCGATTCCGGCCCGAACGAGTACGGCGATCAGTCCATCGTCAATGAGCAACTGGAAGGCACCAACAACCAGGGAAAAAAGGGCGCAAACAACGGAACCAGTGCGCAAGGTCAGAACTCGAAAGGCAGTGGGCCTCAGCAAAAGACGAAGAGCAAGGGAACCAACCAGTGACCACTTTCCCAGGCAAGCGGCCGGGTGGCTGGATTGCGGCGATCGTCTGCTGGACGGCGTTCCTCCCCGTATGCGGCCAGATAGATGGGCAGCAAAGCCCGGCAAATGGCCAGCAGCCATCGCCATACACCTCACCGTCCTCCAGCCAGCCCGCCGCGGCCCAGTCCCTGGGTCAGCAGGCCATCCCGGGGCAGCAGGTGCCTGCCATTGCGCCGGACGCTCCACTGCCGCGACCCGACGGCTCCAGTGTCACTGTGCGCAGTATCGAACCGCTCGCCCCGGAATCTGCTGTTCCGGTGGGGACCTCGTCCACGGTCCAGCAAAATCGCAGTGACGCCGCATCTCCGCGCAACGAACGCTACACGGCACCTGTCACCAGCCCCTTCCGGCTGATCGCTCCGCATCGTGCGCCACATGCGCCGGAACTTCCCGGGGGTAATGCCGTCCGGCTCTCCAGCCTGATCCGTGGCGGCAAGCTCTACCTTTCCCTGCATGACGCCATCATCCTATCGATCGAGAACAATCTGGATGTTGAGGTGAGCCGGTATAACCTGCTCATCGCCGACACCGATCTGCTGCGCGCTCAGGGCGGCGGCAATTTGCGTGGCCTCGACTACAGCATCCAGCAGAGCGCGCCCGGCGTCGGCTCCGTCACCAGCCCGCTGCTCATCACCGCCAGCGTCACCGGCACGGCCGCACCCACCAGCGTGAACGTGACCGACCTTTCCCAGGTCACACAGACAGGTAACAGCGTCCAGCAGAACCTAAGCCAGAGCAATACCTTCACCTATGCCCCCGGCCCGGCCATTCCGCTCTTTGACCCGACTGTAATCGGGCAGGCCGGCTATCTTCGCCGGTCCAATCAGGCCTCCCTCATCACGGCGACAGACACAGGGGGCGGCACCGGAACAGGAAGTGGCACTGGCACAACGACGAGCACCGCGCCGCTCGATTATGTAAACACCGGCATCGACTACCAGCAGGGTTTCTCCTTTGGTGGTCAGCTGGATGCCTTTGTGAACAACTCGCCGCAGGTGCTTTACGCGGGCAATTCGCAGTACAACCCGTTCCATGCACCCAGCGTTTCCGCCACCTTCTCACAGCCGCTGCTGCGCGGCCGCGGGCGAGAGGTCAATGTCCGCTTCATCCGTATCGGAAAAGTGAATCAGCAGGTTTCACGCCTGCTCTTCCTGCAGCAGGTGCTTGAGGCCATTTACGGAACTTCACGTCTCTACTACGACCTGGTCTCGCTGGGCGAAAACATCGGCGTGAAGGAGGAATCCCTCGCGGCTGTGCAGAAACTCTTTGAAGACGACCGCAACCAGGTTGCCGAAGGCACGCTTGCGCCCATCGAACTCACACGGGTTCAGGCGCTGCTTTCCTCCACACGGCTCGACTTGATTCAGGCACGTGGCGAGTACCGCCAGCAGGAAGTGATCCTTCGGGAACAACTTCTGCGCAACCTGGCTGACCCTGCCGCCAACTTCGCTTCCATTGTCCCCACTGACCGCATCGCCGTGCCGTCTGCGGCACCGCTGCTGGATGTCGCGGCGCTTACCGCCGACGCGATCAGCACACGTCCCGACCTGGCACAGGCGTCGCTTCAGGTACAGGCAAACCAGATCTCCGCACGGGCGACGGCCAACGGCACAAGGCCCCTGCTCAACCTGTATGCCAACGTGCAAACGCGAGGCTCATCCCTGGTTCCGTACCAGGTCCTCGGTTCCGCGGGTACGGGGGAAGTCACCGTTCCGGGCGCGCTTACCCAGGGTGGCCTGCGTCTCTCCACCATCTACCAGGGGGGAATCCAACTCAACCTCCCTCTGCGGAACCGGATCGCCCAGGCCGATGCCGCGCGGGACGCCCTGCAGCTCCGGCAGTCGCAGGGTCGGAGCCTGAAACTTCAAAACGACATTCGCCAGCAGGTGGAAAACTCCGCCGTCTCCCTGGAGAACGCACACCAGGCATATGCCGCTGCCGTTGAGAGCGCCAATTATCAGCAGCAACTACTTCAGGCGGAGATCGACAAGTTCACCGTCGGTGCCAGCACCAACTTCCTGATCGTGCAGGATGAGGCGTACCTGGCCCAGGCACGCTCGACGGAGGTGGCCGCTCGCTCCGACTATATGAAGGCGCAGATGTCGCTGGATCGCGCTCTCGGTAATCTGCTGCAGAAGAATGGCATCCAGCTGGACGAGGCCATTCAGGGCAGCATCCGGGAGCCTTCTGTGCCTGTGGCTCCACCAACAGTTCCTACTGTTCCGTGAAGAGTGCCGACGCATCTATGAAACCCGGCAAAGGCCAGCCGCCAGGTGGAACTCTTCACGATTTCGTTCTCCGTTGCAGTTCCTACACCGGAGCCGTTACTCTGGAAACGGTTCCGCATCCAACTGGAGAGCAAGGCACAGGTGACGGTGCCGCCAACCTGATCTGAAGGACAATGCTGGGCAAACGGTGTGGCCGCCGGAGGAGAATCAAGGCATGCAGGTGCAGGACCAAATGACGACTGACGCAGTAAGTTGCTGTTGTCGCGAACCAGACAGTCTCTTTGAGCGCTGCGGATGGTTTTATGCGCTTTGCCGTGAGCACCTGTTCTATGACCACTCCGAGGAAATTACCCGGTCACTTTGGGCCGGAGCGCCCCCTGCGGGGACTCACCTGCTAGAGCTTGGCTGCGGACCGGGCTTTTACGCCTGTCGATTTGCGGAAAACTACCCAGAGATGCGGACGACCGGGATCGATCTCTCGCAGGCGCTTCTGAACCGGGCCCGTACGCGTGCCGCTCAAATGAAGCTGACCAACTGCAGTTTTCACCACGCTGATGTTCATGCCTTGCCCGCCCCCGTTGGTGAAGTGGACGTGATCGTGATATCGCGCCTGTTCCTCGTCGTTCCGAATCGAGACGATGTGTTGCGAGAGGTTTTTCGTGTGTTGCGTCCAGGCGGGCGGGTCTTTATCGCTGAGCCAGTGTCCAGCGCACGCACTCAGCTCCCGCTCAGCTGCATGTGGATGCTCGCCAAGCTCACCTCCTTCACCAAAGTTCCCTACGTTGAGCCGCACCGCGTCACCACCATGACGGAAGAAGAGTTTCGCGCGCTCATCTACTCGCAGCCCTGGAGCAGCGTGACACTGGAGCGCACTGGCCGTTACCAGCACGCGGTTTGCACCAAGCCGCTGGCTCCCCGGACGGACGGAGCCATGGCCAGCGAGCAGCTGGAGCCGGCCTTTGCCTGAGACCGCACGCTCCGCAGCCGGACCTTCACAGTATTTGATCCTTGATCCAGCCGCCCCTCAATCCCATCTGTCCGGAATCTGCGCTCTTGCGGTGATGGCGAAGGCACCACGCCCCGGCAAGGTGAAAACCCGCCTGGCCCCGCCGCTCACCCTGGAACAATCGGCCGCGCTCAACATTTGCTTCCTTCGCGACACGGCCGCGAACATTGCGGCCATCCACGGTGCGCAGGGCGTGCTCTGCTACACGCCGGTGGGCGATGAAGTCGCTTTCGACGGCCTGCTGCCCACTGTTTTCCAGCTGATCGCGCAACGTGGTGACGGCTTCGGCGAACGCCTCCACCTCGCCGCTACGGACATCCTGAGCTGCGGTTTCGGGGCGGTTTGTCTCATTGACTCGGACTCCCCCACGCTGCCGCACTCTGCTTTGCAGCAGGCCGTGGCTGAACTCGCAAGGCCGGGCGATCGTGTCGTTCTCGGCGGTTCCGACGATGGCGGCTACTACCTGATCGGTCTAAAGCAGCCGCATTTCGCCGTCTTCGACCGCATCGCGTGGAGCACCGGCTCTGTCCTCCGGGAAACGCGTGAGCGGGCCGCCGAAGCCGGCCTCGAACTCGTGGAGCTGCCGCTCTGGTACGACGTGGACGACGGCGCCACCCTCGGCGTTCTGGCGAAGGAACTTCTGCAGGCTAGGCCGCCCGGCTTAGCCACCGTTGCGGGCTACGACGCCGCTTTCACCCGGCAGTTTCTCCAGCGCTTTGACGAACAGGGAGCTGCACCATGGCAACGTGGGAAGCCACACGAATGAGTGACGCCGCTGCATCGCGCCCGGGTCTGCTTCGCCATGGCGCGCCCTGGCTTACCAACCTGGCACTGGGTCTTCTCGGTGCCATGCTGCTCGGTCTTTCCCACCACTTGGCGATTGAGTTTGATCACTTTGTCATCGGCTACTCGGAGACGTCCACGGCGGCGCTCGCCGCGGCGCTCGGGGCCGCGCTTCTTGTCTGGAGAATGCCGGTCGACCGATGGACGCTGTGGATCATCCTGCTTACGGCGCTGCTTTGCCGGTTGACGTTGCTGATGCCTGAGCCTTACCTGTCCAGCGATATCTACCGGTACGTCTGGGACGGCGTTGTGCAACACCATGGCGTGAATCCTTATCGCTACTTTCCGGGCAACGAGCACCTCCGCGCCCTGCGTGACGACGACATTTTTCCTAACATCAACCGCCGCGACTACGCGCCCACCATCTACCCGCCCGGCGCGCAGATTTTCTATTTCTGCGTTACCTGGATTAGCGGCACGCTTACCATGATGAAGCTGGCGCTGCTCGCTGCGGAAGGCGTGACGGCCTTCGCACTGATCCGGCTATTACAGGCTCTCGGACGCAGAAGGGAAGAGGTCATTCTGTACGCGTGGAGCCCCCTGCTTATCTGGGAAATTGGCTCCAGCGGCCACATCGATGGCCTGGTCATTGCCTGCGTAGTGCTGGCGCTTCTCTTCCGTTATCGCAACCAGCCTGTGCTTACCGGCCTGGCCCTGGGCGCGGCTGTCATGGTGAAGTTTTATCCCTTGCTGCTCTTTCCTGCGCTCTGGCGGCGCCGCGACTGGAAGATGCCTGCCGCGCTCGCGGCTGTCGTCCTTGCCGGCTACGCTGTCTATTCCGGTGTGGGTATGAAAGTCTTCGGCTTTGCGAACGGGTATGTGCAGGAGGAGGGCATGAACTCGGGCTCCCGCTACTTTCTGCTTGATGCTGCACGGCATCTGCCCGGGTTCAGCGGGCTTCCGACCGCTGTTTACTTCATCTTTTGCGCGGCCTGCTTCGCCCCGCTTCTGTGGTGGGCCTGGAAGGCAAATGCGCAGCAGGACAAAGGCCTTCGGCCAGTCTTCCTGCGCAGCTCAGCCACTCTTGCTTTCACGCTGATGCTGCTCTTTTCGCCGCACTATCCCTGGTATGTTGCCTGGCTGGTGCCGCTCTTCCTGCTCGTCCCGAATCTCGCAATGCTCGTTTATACCTACAGTGTTTTTTATTGGCTCACCACCCAATACGCGGAGCCCGGACCGAAGATGTTCTTCGCCAACTCCTGGACGTATGGCGCAACTGCCGCGGCCTTGCTGCTGATGCCGCTATGGCGCCGGTACAGGTCCAAGCTGAATCGCTGGACGGTCGCATGAAGCGGCCAGAGGTTGGATAAATGCCCGTCTCCGTCATCATCCCGGCACTCAATGAGGCCGAGTCCATCGGCTACACCGTTTCGCGGTTACCCTGGGAGCATATCGCCGAGTGCATCGTCGTCGACAACGGCAGTACCGATGACACTCCCAGCCTGGCCGCCGGAGCTGGCGCCCGGGTCATCTTCGCGTCCCGCGGCTATGGCTCGGCCTGTATGGCCGGTGTGGAGGCCGCGATGCCCACCAGCGACATCCTTGTCTTTATGGATGGAGATGGGAGTGATGTGACGACCCACC
This sequence comes from uncultured Terriglobus sp., assembly GCA_964246795.1. Taxonomy (GTDB): domain Bacteria; phylum Acidobacteriota; class Terriglobia; order Terriglobales; family Acidobacteriaceae; genus Terriglobus. Next base: position 28,971 of record CAXTRR010000016.1, read on the forward strand.
TGCCCGAGTTAACCGGTCCAATCGCGCGCGGCGAGCAGGACTTTGTCATGGGCACGCGGCTTGGCCGAATCCCTCGTGAGCCCGGCTCCATGCTAAGCTCGCAGGTCTTCGCCGGCCGCTTCGTTGGCGCAATCATCCACCTTGTACTCGGCTTCCGCTACACCGACATGGGACCCTTCCGCGCGATCCGACGTTCCTCCCTCGCCGCGCTCGGCATGCGTGAACGCACCTATGGCTGGAGCCTGGAAATGCAGATCAAGGCCGTGCAGCACCATCTCCGCATCCTGGAGATTCCCGTCGGCTATCGCGTCCGCCACGGTGGCGTATCTAAAGTCTCTGGAGATTTTCGCGCCTCGTTGCGCGCCGGCGCACGCATCCTTGAGGTGCTGATCCGTGTGCTTCGCCAGGGGCGGGCAAGTGCGGAATGAGTGCGGCGCAGGCCCGGCAGAACTTCTTTCCACAAACCGCGTCTGTATAGCCGATAGGGCGAAAAGTCTTCGGCCCAGGTTGGAGCAGCAGCATGCAGAATTTGATGGGTCAGGCGTTTGGCACGCTCGCGTTGGCGGCCGTTCTCGTCGGCGCCGCCACCGCGCAAAGCGGCACCAGTGATGCGCAGGTGGAAGCAAATGTCCTGAGGGCCATGGCCGGCGATGCGCGCTTGGCAAACCAGCCGATCAACAGCTCCACGGCCTTTGGCACGGTCACGCTCACCGGTGCCGTTCCGGATGAGGCCACGCGTGTCGCTGCCGAACAGGTTGCTTCCCACACCGCTGGCGTAAAGAAGGTTGTTGACCAGCTCTCCGTCGGACGGGACGCCGTGAGTTCGGCTTCCGCCGTGAACGACAGTCCGCCCCTGGCAGCCAACAGCCAGGATGACGATCCCGCAGACCGTAACGTCTTGCCTGGGAACTCACCAGCAGACGGTGCCGGTCCGGTGAACGGCAATCAGGCTCCGGAGGCGGACCAGCGGCAGGGCTATCCGCAGGCCAATACCGCGCCGCGGCAGCCTGTTTACGGTCAGGGAAGGCCTCAAGGCAGCTATCCTCCGTCAGGCTATCCATCGTCGAACCAGCCGCAAGATCCCTATGACACAAACGGCTCCGGATCGCCCGCAAACCAGGATCCGCGGCAGAACTATCCGCAGCAGAATTACCCCCAGCAGAGCTATCCCCAGCAGAACTATCCGCAGCCTGTTTACGGCCAGCAGCCACAGGGCCGTGTCTACCGCCGTGACTGGGAACGCCAGCAGCAGCAGGGTTACGATCCCAGTGCGCCGCAAAGGCCCTATGCCCAGCAGGGTCCATATGCTCAAACCGCTCCGGCGAGCTACGGCCAGGTAGGTGGCCAACCGGTGGTCATCGCCCGTGGAGCGGTGTTGCCGGTGCGCATCACTCGCTGGATTTCCAGCGGTGACGCCGAGCCCGGCTCTACCTTCAACGCCGTCGTTGAAAACGACATTCTTGCCGGCGGCTACATCGCGATTCCGCGCGGTGCAGAGGTGCAAGGAAGCGTCATCGACGCGCACGGTGCGGGCGCTTTGAAGGGCCGTGGCTCGCTCACGCTGCAGCTCAATGAACTTGATCTCGGCGGCCAACAAATTCCTATCCAAAGCGAGCCATTCACGGTGAACGGTCATGACAAGACCGTCAGCTCCGTGAATACGACTCTAGGCGTGGCGGCGCTCGGTGCCATTCTTGGCGGAGTTACAGGCGGCGGCGCGGGTGCGGCGATTGGTGCGGGCGTGGGGGGTGCCGCCGGCCTGGGTGTTGCCGCGGCTTCCGGCAACGGGAACGCGCGAATCCCGGCGGAATCCCTTCTGCGTTTCCGGCTCACCACACCGGTTCAGGTGGCCACACTCTCTGAAGCCGAGATGCAGCGCCTTGGCGGCTATGCCGGTCCGGAAGGCTCTCGGCGACCATTGCCGCCACCATCCGTTGGCTACTACGGCGGTCCTTACGCGTCCGGCCCATACCCGTATGAACCCTACCCGTACGGGCCGTACCCCTACTATCGCCGCTATCGCTAGGAAATGTGCTCCGGAGTACATCAGCTCAGGAACATGCAGTCTCCATAGCTGAAAAATCGATACCGCTCCCGCACCGCATGCCGGTACGCCGCCAGCACTGGTTCGGTCCCTCCAAAAGCAGAGACCAGCATCAGCAGTGTGGACTGTGGCAAGTGGAAATTGGTCAGCAGAGCATCCACCAGCTGGAACCGGTGGCCGGGGCTCAAGAAAATTGATGTACTTCCGCTGTGCGCTTGCAGCGGTGCATTGCCTGCCTGCAGAGCGCAATGCTCCAACGTGCGAACGGCCGTCGTGCCTGTTGCGATGATGCGCCTGCGCTCCTGCCTCGCCGTGTTTAGCGCCTTTGCCGTAGCTGCCGGCAGCGTGTAGTGCTCCGCATGCAGGCGGATGTCCTTCAGCAAGTCCACCCGAACCGGCTGGAAGGTCCCCAGCCCCACATGTAGCGTCACAGTGGCGATCTCCACGCCGGCAGAACGCACCTGCTCCAGAACCTCCGGCGTAAAGTGCAGCCCAGCCGTGGGTGCGGCTGCCGAACCATGCGCCGTGGCGCCGGCATAGACGGTCTGGTAGCGCGCGCGGTCCTCCATGCTGTCTGGCCGGTGAAGATAGGGTGGAAGCGGTATGTGGCCAAGCGTCTCCAGGCGTTTGAAAAAGTCGGGCACGGGCTCAAAGCGCAGCACACGTTCGCCGAATTCGCCACAGGAAACCACCTCCGCAAACAAGTCGAGACCGCCGGTCGACTGACGAGTCAGGGAAGGCGCGGCCCTGAACCGGAGGACCTCGCCCAACTGCACCTTGCGGCCCGGCTTTACCAAGGCGCGCCACTCTGAGCCCGCCAACTGCTGGGTCAGCAGCACCTCGATTCTTCCGCTTGGCGCCGGCGAGTTCTGCTGTGTCTTCAATCCACCGCGTGTCGCATAGAGACGCGCCGGAATGACCCGGGAGTCGTTGACCACAAGCAGATCGCCAGCGCGCAACAGCTTCGGTAGATCCCGGAAGTGGCGGTCCGCGATTGAACCACTGGACCGATCCAGCGTCAGCATTCGCGCCCCATCCCGCTCTGGCGGTGGATGCTGTGCGATCAGCTCCGGTGGCAGAGCAAAGTCGAAATCAGCGACGCGCATGCTCATGGACGGGACTCCGCCAGCCGGACGCTCCGCTCCAGGGCAGCCTGCAACTCAGACCCAAGCTCCGCCGAAGCTGCCGGAATGGGCGCGGTCCAGACCACGTGAACGCGGCTAAAGGGCATGGGAATCACAAAGCGGTCCCAGGACCGCAGCTTCCACGCCCGCTCGGCATGGAGATAAAAAGCGCTGACCTGCCGTGCTGTCCTGTCATGGCTGGCAGCATTGCGTACCACCGCGGCCGCGCCTGGTTTTGCCACATAGACCGGCCCACGCGGCCCATCCGCTGTAATGGCACACTTGAAACCGGCAGCCAATGCGCGCGACATGGCCAGCAGTCCAGTCGCGCCGCCCCGCGAACTCGACCCACGCACCGGCACAAAGCCAAGCAGCGCCACCGTCCGGGCAATCAACTCCCCATCGAACGACGAAGAAATCAGGATGCGGATCCCGAGGTGCCGATAGCGATAGGCTGCCATCAGCAGCGACCTGTGCCAGAAGACGTAAAGCTCGCCGTCACGCGACGCATCCGCGGGGCGCGCGGCTGGCTCAGTGAGTGCCTGAAAGCGCAACGTCGCACCCAGCAACCGAAGCAGGCCGGCTGCAAGCACAGGTACAACGGCGAGGAGCCAGCGTTGCACAGGTGTGAATCGTTGCGTGCCTGTTTCGAAGAGAGCCACTCTTTATTATTGTAGGGAGTGCGTTCCAAAGCCGTACTTACGCGGGTATGCGCTTGCCCGGTATGCGAGATTCCGCTGTAAGAGCAAGGGGCCTTGCGGCAATGCAGATGTGTTCCGGATCCGAGTATTTAGACTGGCTGCACTCATGAAGGTAGAAACGGAAGCAGTTGAACCCGCTGTAGATGCGCCCGCCCTCCGCCCCGCGCACGCGGTGATGACGACCCATGTAAGTGTGGCACTTCTGGAGACGCTCTCCAATTTGCCCGACGGAATCCTGTTGGTCGACCTGGACTGGCGCATCAGCTACGCGAATGAGATGGCACAGCGGATTGGGCACATCCAGCCTCAAGACCTGAATGGGCCAGATTTTTGGACGATCTATCCCGGAACTCCTGGTACAGAACTTGAGCGCCGCTATCGGCGAGTGATGCAAGACCGGGTCTCGGAAGACTTTGACTTCTTCTACGCACCTTTCCAGTCCTGGTTCAAAAACCGTGTGTTCCCTTCCGGCAGCGGCATCGCGGTCGTCTTCCAGGACATCACAGAACTCCGCCACCTGCAAGCGGCCCGCGACGAAGCCAATGCCCGCGAACTGCAGGTAATGAGCGCGATCACGGATGCGGTCATTACCATCGACCGGAACTGGATCATCACTTTCTTGAATGATGCCGCACGAAAGCTGCTTGCGGCCAGCGGGGAAGTTCTCGGCAGGAGCTTCTTCCAGGCATTTCCGGACACAGTCTACGACGGTTCTCCTTATGTGGAGCATTACTTTCGCGCTATGTCGCAATTCATCCCGGGCTCGTTTGAGGCTTCGTACCCTGAACCCCTGAACATCCGGATCCAGATTCAGGTACGCCCGTCCAAGGACGGGATCGTCCTGTTTGTGCGCGACGTCACACAGCTCCGCAAGGATGAACAGGCACTGCGCAACAGTGAGGAACGTTACCGTGCGCTCACCGACCTGGGTGTGCAATGCGTGTGGGCCGGTGCTCCCGATGGAAGCATCACGTACGCAAATCGCCGTTTCGTTCAATACATCGGTGAACGTTATCGCGCCAACCTGGGTGAAGAATGGATCTCCGCGTTCTTCGAGCCTGACCGCGTCGCCGTGCTCGCGAACTGGATACGCAGTGTACAGACAGGAGAAGAGTACAACCTGGAAGCACGCCTGATCCGTGCGGAGGATGGCGCGGTTCGCTGGTTTCACCTGCGTGCGCAGGCGCTCCGCAATGGAGACGGCTCCATTCACATGTGGCTTGGTGTCGCGGAGGATATCCACGACCGCCGCATCGCCGTGGACTCGCTGCTCGCCCTGCAGCACCAGACGGAGCGTCAGCGCGCCGAGCTGGAAACTCTCTACGATTCTGCACCGGTCGGCCTGTCGCTCTGCGACCCGGAGGATTTCCGCTATCTCCGCGTGAGCAAACGTCTCGCCGAAATCATTGGCCTGCCGCAGCAGGAGATCGTCGGCCGAAAGGTAGAGGAGATTGTCACCTCTGAAGGAATTTCCACTCTGCTCGCCCGGGTTCGGCATGGTGAGTCTCTCCGCGACCAGCAGCACTCCCTGGAGTTCAAGAACAGCCCCGGTGTGGTTCGCAGCTTCAACAGCAATTACGCACCGGTGATGAATGCCGATGGCACTGTGCGTGCCATCAGCGGGGCGGTGCTGGAGGTCACCCACCTGCGCAAGGCTGAGGAAGCTCTGGTGCGCAGTGAAAAGCTGGCCGCCGTAGGCCGCCTCGCCTCTTCCATCTCGCATGAGATCAATAACCCACTGGAGGCCGTCACCAACCTGCTTTACCTAATTGCCGGCGAGCAGGGGTTGGGCCAGGACGCCACCGGTTACGTACAGATGGCCCAGGAAGAACTCCGCCGTGTGTCGCAGATCGCCACACAGACGTTGCGCTTTCACCGCCAGGCCAACAGTCCCACTCAGGTGACCGCGTACCAACTCATAGAACCGGTGCTCCGCCTTTTTCACGGCCGGCTCATGAACAGCGGCATCACGGTAGACAGCGTCTATAAAACAGACCGCAACATCCTGTGTTTTGAGAATGACATCCGTCAGATCCTCAACAACCTCATTGCCAACGCGATTGACGCGATGCGGACCGGTGGCCGGCTTTGCATCCGCGCCCACAACGCCTACGACCTGCGCAGCGGTTTTGAGGGTGTTCGCATAACCGTGGCCGACAACGGCCACGGCATGGACGGGCAGACACGCCAGCGCATCTTTGAGCCTTTTTACACCACCAAAGCCCTGAACGGGAACGGTCTGGGCCTTTGGATTTCGCAGGGAATCGTAGAGCGGCACCAGGGCCAGCTCCGCGTCCGGTCCTCGCAGCATGCCAGCCGACGGGGGACTGCATTTTCGCTTTTCCTGCCCAGTAACCAGGAACCGGTCGCGATGCTCTAGGGGCAGAAGATCTTCAGAGTCCCGTTCAACAGCAGAGGCAAATAGCCGCTTACAAGCCGCTTCAGCCTCATCTGCCGCGCCAGACCACGTCATCCACTGGGCTGCCTCCAAAGATGCCTCTCCAGATACCCCTGCTCCCCCCTTTGGGGATTGCGGGTTGCCCCCTCGCGCGCCTATATTTGGCGGGTTTGCAGGACCGCATCCGGCTCTTCACGAGAATTTCGCTTCGTGGGTGGCGTGCGGGCGTCCAAACGAATGTGAGCCCCTCCGGGGGCAGTACGAAAGGCAAGGCGAGCAGTATGGCAGTAGCAGAACCAGCACTCATCGATATGGAAAAGGCGCTTCAGACAGAACTCAACCCGTGGGAGGCGCAGGCAGCCCGATTCGACTACGCGGCCCGGAAGCTGCAATTGGATGAAGGCATCTGGAAGATTCTCCGCCAGCCCTCACGCGAGATCATTGTCCACTTTCCCATCGTGATGGATGACGGCAAGATTGAGGTTTTCACAGGGTATCGCGTGCAGCACTCCTTTGCGCGCGGACCGGCCAAGGGCGGCATCCGTTACTCGCCGGATGTGAGTCTCGACGAGGTTCGCGCCCTGGCGAGTTGGATGACCTGGAAGTGTGCCGTGGTGAACATACCCTTCGGCGGTGCGAAGGGAGGCGTGATCTGCGATCCGAAAAAGATGAGCCAGGGCGAACTCGAACGCCTGACCCGCCGCTACACCAGTGAGATTGTCGAGTTCATCGGACCGGAGAAAGATGTTCCCGCGCCCGACATGAACACCAACGAACAGACCATGGCCTGGATTATGGATACCTACTCCATGCACATGCGCCAGACTGTGACCGGCGTGGTCACCGGCAAGCCGATCAATATCGGCGGATCACGCGGCCGAACTGCCGCTACGGGCCGCGGCGTGAGCATTGCCTGTGATCAGAGCCTTCGCTATCTGGGCATGTTGCCGGGCGACTGCCGCGTCATTGTGCAGGGCTTCGGCAATGTCGGCTCCAACGCAGCTCTGCTTCTGCAGGAGAAGGGTTATCGTATCGTCGGCATCGCCGAGTGGGACGGCGGCCTGTACAACTCGGTCGGCATCAACATTCCCGCACTCATGGAACATCGGCGCAAATCCGGCTCCATCCGCGGTTTTGCTGGAGCAGAGGAGGCCAATGCCGACGAACTGCTCACCACCGAGTGCGAAATCCTGATCCCCGCCGCTACTGAGAACGTCATCACCAGCCGCAATGCGGCCGGCGTTCGCGCGCGCATCCTGTGCGAGGGCGCAAATGGCCCCACCACGCCGGCGGCGGATGAAATCCTGCAGCGGAATGGTATTTTCGTTGTGCCGGACATCCTGGCCAACGCCGGCGGCGTAACCGCGAGCTACTTTGAATGGGTGCAGGACCGGATGGGCTATTTCTGGACCGAGGAGGAGGTCAACGACCGCCTGGATCGCATTATGTCGGCGAGCTTCATCGATGTCATCCGCTATGCCGAATCGCATGAGGTAAACAATCGCATTGCCTCCTACATGCTGGCCATTGACCGTGTCGCCTACACCACCAAGCAACGGGGCATTTATGCCTGAGCCGTCCGGAACCGCTGGAGGTCCCGGTCGGCACTTAGCCCGGGGGCTCTAGTTCTTTCGCGGCTCGAGCGCGGAAGAAGCGGCGTTAACAGCTTTGTAGCGTTGTTTCTCGTCGCCACACAGAAAAGCGGGATATCCGAACTCACACGAAAGCACCACATCCGGAAGAAACGATCCTCACCGCCCACAGCAGCAGTATGGGAGAATGAGGGCACCGCGAGTCAGCGGTGGGCGGATTTGTGAACCTTCCAAATTCCATGACGTTGAGCCGCATCGCCTGTGTGCCGCTGCTGATATGGCTGCTCTCAGCGAGTTCGCCGCTCCACGGGCACACGCAGGAATGGGCGGTTTCACTCTTCTTTATCGCCGCCAGCGTAACGGACGGCCTGGATGGTTATCTCGCTCGAAAACGCGGGCAGATTACCACCATGGGCATGCTGCTGGACCCGCTCGCGGACAAGCTGCTGGTGACCTCGGCCTACATCGCGCTTGTCGCTTTTGATCCTGGCGTGGTCAAGCCGTGGATCGCGGTCGTTGTAATCGGCCGGGAGTTCCTGGTGAGCGGGCTACGCTCCATTGCGGCCAATGAAGGCTTCACAATTGACGCGAGCGAGATTGGCAAGCTGAAAACTGTCATTCAGATCGTCAGCGTGGTGGCCTGCATTTTCGATCACGGCTACCGCGCGTGGATTTTCGGCCCCGGCTCCAACCTGCTGGGCGGTAACGGCCCTGGCTGGTTCATCCTGCCCGTCCACGTGATTGCCATCACGGCGATCTACTGGATGACGGTCGTCTCAATCATCTCGGCGGTCGACTACTTCGCGGCTTTCTGGCACAAAATAGACCATGCTAGCCAGGCTGCGCGCAATCGGCAAGCGAATCTGCTGAGCCGAAAGAAAGGCGTGGCCCTTGGGCCCACCGCCGGTGGTGTGTAAGCAGCTAGTTGATGACCCTGCGGATAAATCCGCGTGTTCCTACCCACGTCAGCAGTACCAGGAAGAACAGAAGCATGCCCAGGATTGCCGCGGGTGGCATGTGTGGCAGCGTCGGCGTTAGTGCCGCTCGCAGCCCTTCCGTCATGTAGACGATGGGATTGACGAGGACACCATACTGCAGCCACTTGATGCGTCCCAGCAGTGCCCACGGGTAGTACACGCAGCCCAGAAAAGTAATCGGGATCACAATGACTGAGAAGATCAGGCCGATCTGCTGTGGTTTGACCGCTGTTCCGATGGCAAGACCAAGTGCCCCTGCCACCAGCGATGCCAGAACGACCACGGCAATCAGAAATGGCCAGCTCGTGACGTGCGCGTAGACCGGCGTGGAGGGTATGAAGTAGGCCAGCGGAAAGACGATCGCCGCGGCGATCACCGATTGCATCGCGGAGAAGACAACTTTCTCAAAGGCGACAAAGCTCGTCGGCAACGGGCACATTACCCGGTCGTCGATTTCGCGGGTGCCGCCGAAATCCACTGCCAGCGGCAGGGCCACTGCCGCGATACCGGAGAACATGATGCCCACGGCCATGAGCCCCGGCAACAGTACCGTGGCGAAATTGGCACCCGCGCCGCCCGCCATCGTTGCCGTCGGGTTCAGCGCAGCGCCTCCGCTCATATGCGGCATCACATACGTGAACACGAAAAGAAAGAGCAGCGGGTTCATGCAGACCCGGATCACAAAGGGGAACAGCTCGCGCCGCAGTACGTGCATATCCCGCAGCAGCAGCCCGCCAAAGGCACGCGCATACTGCGTCCGCATCGAAGCCGAACCCCGGCCGGGTATGACGGCAGGCGTAACTACGGCAGAAGACATCGCATGCTCCATTCCCGATCCTGAATATGTGGCGTGATCGTCTCGTCAGACAGGGTTCAACGGCGTCAACTGCTCACGTGAAGTCCTAAGCTACTCTCGCAGATCCCGACCGGTCAGCCGGATGAATACGGTTTCCAGCGACGGCTCCGTGATGCGCATATCGCGTAAGCCGAATGCGCTGGCTGCCCCAATGACCTCCGGCAGCAGACCTTCGGAACTGGCGGCCATCACGCGCAACCCTTTGGGTGTCGTTTCGACGGAAAGAACGCCGTGCAGGGAAGCGAGCCGTGGTCGAAGTTGTTCTGTGGCTTCCCGCAAGTCCAGCTCAAAGATGCTGCTGGCGCCCAGGGATGCCTTCAGGGCCTCCGGTGTGTCCTCGACCAGAATCTTGCCATGATCGATGATGGCAAGCCGGTCACACAACTCGTCGGCTTCCTCCATGTAATGTGTTGTCAGCACCACTGTGATGCCTTCCTGATGCAGCCGCTGCACTGCGTCCCACATGGCGATGCGGCTCTGCGGGTCCAGACCCGCGGAGGGCTCATCAAGGAAAAGTACCTGAGGCCGATGAGCAATTGCGCGTGCGATTTGGACCCGCTGCGCCAGCCCACCGGAGAGCTGATTTGGATAGGACCTGGCCCGCTCAGTCAGGTGAAACTGATCCAGCAACTCCGCCGTGCGAGCCTTCGCTTCACTATTGCTGAAGCCGAAGTAGAGGCAATGGAACTGCAGATTTTCCTCCACCGTGCAGGACCGCTCGAGCGTGTTGTACTGCGGAACCACACCCATATGCCGGCGCGCTTGAGAAGGGTGTCGCACGACGTCGACTCCGGCAATGTGCGCCGTACCCGCGGTGGGCAGTGCGCGGGTAGTGCAGATCGAAATCGTCGTAGTTTTACCTGCGCCATTCGGTCCCAGCAAGCCGTAAATCTGGCCCGCCGGCACATCAAGGTCCACACCGTCCACCGCGGTAACAGAACCTTTGCCGGTGTAGACCTTACGCAGGCCTCGCAGCGAGACAATGCCCCGTGATGATCCACCCTCAGCTGCGCTGGAGATTTCGGAAGTCAAATTTGTCCTGTTTCTTGACCTTGCATGAGAGTCATCCTGCCGAACCCGCGCCCGGCAGCTGTGGATCCACCTTTATGCCGTCGGTGACCGTATCGCCGGGAGAGAGTACGACCCGATCGCCCTTCTTCAACCCGCTCACGACTTCCGTGCTTGCGCCAAGATCCCTCCCGAGCACCAGGTTTCGCAGGTGCACCAGGTTTTGCGCGTCCACTACGTAGGCCTGCGGCCCGGCTGTCCGCACGAATAACGCGTTTGCAGGAATGAGCAGCGGTGCCTCGGTGCGCGAGGTGTCGAAGCTGACCGTGGCAAACATGCCCGGCAGTATTCTACCGTTCGCGTTTGGCAGATCGATCTCCGTCAACAGTGTCCGGGAGTTCGGATCGATGGAGGAAGACGTCCGTGTGACCACACCGCTGAAGACCTGTCCCGGCAATTCACGGAAGTTTACCTGTGCGGTATGCGCACTCATCGCCGCCGGCGCGTTGGACTGAGGCACATTCGTAAAAACGCGCACCGTGCTGGACTGACCCAGCGTGAAGAGCTGTGTCACTGTCGTGGAGGAACCGGCGGAGATCAGGGATCCGGTGTCAATGCCGCGCGAGAGTATCGTACCCGTGAACGGCGCCAGCACGCGAGAGAATCCCGCCTGCTCCTGCAAAGACCGGACATTTGCCTGGCCGGCCGCGATGTTTGCCTGCGCCGCCTGCACCGTAGCGTCATTTGCGCCGGAGTACGCGACCTGTTGATCCGCGGCCTCGCGGGAGACCACGCCCTGTTGATAGAGCTGCTCATAGCGCTGATTGTTCAGTGTGGTCAGCTTTGCGTTGGCGCGGGCCTGCACAAGCTGTGCCTGCAGCTGCAGAACATTGGCCTGCGCCTGCCGCAGCTGCTGCTCCGTCTGCGGGTCCTGGATGGTAGCGAGCAACTGACCCGCGCGCACATGGTCGCCGATATCGACGAACCGCTTTGTGACATAGCCGGAGGTTCTTGCAAAGATTGGAGTTTGTTCGAATGCCTGGACCGTCCCAGGTAGTTCCAGCTTGCCGCCACTCGGCCCATACGTGATGGTTGCCACTTCGACCGGTTGCGGCCCGCCGCTTGCGCGCGCGTCCTCTACCAGCGCCTCCCTGTGCCTCAGCTTCGGTATCAAAAACACAACACCCAACAGAATCAGTAAAAGGAAGGCGGCGGCGGCCGCTGCTACCGGGCCACGGCCAGGTGCGCTCCGGTCAGGCCGCGCCTCTCTCGGATCATGCTGGGCGGCGGCCGGGGCATCTACGAAATTCTGGGCCATACGTTCTGGGCTCCTTCTCTGGCTCCTCTGCATTGGATGAGGATCAAACCGGGCGTTTTATTTGAGTTATTGGATTCAGCATCTACGGGCCGGGTTATGCGTGCTCCAGCTCCCGCTCTTCCACATTTGCTTCCACCTGTACGCCCATCGGCGGTGCCTGGCGCAGCAGCGAATAAAAAATCGGCACGATGATCAGGGTAGTGGCCGTCGCTACCAGCAATCCACCGATCACGGCGCGTCCCAAGGGAGCATTCTGCTCGCCGCCCTCGCCCATGCCCAGGGACATTGGTAGCATGCCAAGGATCATCGCAAGCGCGGTCATCAGCACGGGGCGCAAGCGTGTAAATCCGGCCGCTGCCGCGGCCTGCACACTATTCATCCCAGCGCTGCGCTGGTCATTGGCGAAGGTCACCATCAGAATGGAATTTGCCGTCGCCACGCCTACCGTCATGATGGCACCCATCAGCGACGGCACGTTGAAGGTGGTGCCCGTAAGGAAAAGCATCCACAGAATCCCGCAGGCGGCACCCGGCAGCGCCATCAGGATGATGAATGGGTCGAGCCAGCTCTGGAAATTCACAACCATGAGCAGGTACACCAAAGCCACGGCGAAGATCATGCCCAGGGCAAGACCGGTAAAGCTGTCTTCCATGCTCTTTACCTGGCCGCGAACGGTGAGCGTCGCACCCTTGGGGAGCCTGTTCTGCGCCTTGAAGCGGTCCAGGATTTTGTTGATGTCTGCGGAAACACTTCCAAGGTCGCGGCCTTGCGTATTCACGAAAACGTCGTATACCGGTTGAACGTTGTAGTGGTTCGTAATGGCCGGGGAACTGCCGTGCTGGATCTGCGCAAGGTTCGACAGCAGTTGCGCTTGCGCCGTGGGTGCTGTCGAGATTGCGGCAGCAGTACCTCCGGAGAGCGATCCACCCGAAGCGTTACCGCTTGTCGCTGGAGTACTCGGGGTGGAGATAGGCAATGCGTTCAGCTTTTCGACCGAGTCCAGCTGGTACTGCGGTACCTGCACCACCACGGAGTAGTTCACGCCATTCTGTGGGTTCAACCAGTAGTTGGGTGTCGCCGTACCCGAACCGGAGAGCGCATAGAGCATGCTGCTGGCGACATTGCTTTCAGTCAGGTTGACGGTGCCGGCCCGTGTCCGATCTACATTCACCCGCAGTTCCGGCGCATACAGGATTTGGTGAACGTGAACGTCGGCAGCTCCCGGAACGCTGGCTACCTCTTTACGGATCGCCTCAGCCGCGGCGTAGTTGGCCGCCGCCAGCCGGCCGCTTACCTGGATATCGATGGGCGAGGGCAGGCCGAAATTGAGAATCTGATTGACGATATCTGACGCCTGAAAATAGAAGGTGTCCTCGGGATACTTCTGCCGCAGCACCTTCCGTAGCTTTTCGCGATACTGGGCTGTCGGATGGTGGTCCTCATTCAAAGAGACCAGGATTTCCCCATCCTGTACATCCGTCAGCGACCCGTCGCCGAAGGCCAGGTTGAACGACCCATTCGGCACGCCCATGTCATCGATCATGACATTCAGCTCCTTTGCCGGAATGGTTTCGCGGATTGTCTGCTCCACTTGGGCAAAGATCGCTTCAGTCTGCTCGATTCGTGTGCCGGCGGGTGCACGGACATGGAGCCGGAAGCTGCCTGCGTCCACGTCCGGGAAGAAGTCGCGGCCGATAAACGGGACCGTGCAGAAGGAAATCAACAGAAAGATGCCGAAGCAGGTGAGCGCAAAGCTGGTGTGACTCAGGCACCACTCCAGCAGCCGCTGATAGCCTGAGCGGAATTTCTCAAAAACGCGGTTGAAGGCGAAATGCGTTCGCCAGATCATGCCCAGTCGGCTGCGCTTGGCCTCCACTTCGGCCAACTCTTGCGCTGAAAGCGTGTGCCCGGCCGAGTGCTCTGCCTCTGCCAGCGCGTACACATCCACTTCCTTGGCCAGCAGGAAGCGCACCATGGTGGGAACCAGTGTTCGCGACAGCAGATAGCTGGCCAGCATCGCAAAAACTACCGCCATGCCCAGTGGCGTGAACAGACTTTTCGCCGCGCCGGATAGAAAGACCACCGGCACGAACACAATGCAGATGGCAAGCGTGGAAACAAACGCCGGCACCGCAATCTGCGCGGCGCCATCCAGGATTGCCGGCTCAATCTGCTTGCCCAGTCCGAGGTTACGATGGATGTTTTCAATCTCCACCGTGGCATCATCCACCAGGATGCCGACAGCTAGACCCAGGCCTCCCAGCGTCATCGTATTCAATGTCTGGCCGAGAAACTTCATAACGATGATGGAAACAAGAATCGACAGCGGAATCGAGACCGCGATGATGACCGTGGATCGCCACGATCCCAGGAAGAGCAGGATCATGATGGCGGTTAGGCCCGCGGCAATGGCCGCTTCCTTCACCACGCCTTGCAGTGCTGCCTTTACAAAGACAGACTGATCGAAGAGCAGGCGTATATCCGGTTGCGGTGCCGGCAGGTTGGCCCGTATCTTGGGCAGTGTTTCGCGCACACGTTTGACAATGTCCAGTGTGGATGCGGAAGACGCCTTCAGGATGGTCATCAGCGCCGCACGCCGCCCGTCCACGCGGACGATCGACTGTTGCACGGCAAAGCCCTCATGTACCTGGGCAACATCGCGCATGTACACGGTTGCGCCATTGACCTGCTTGATGGGTATGTCATTCAACTGACCGATCACCTGCGGCGAGGCATTGGTCCTGACCGTGTAATCGGTGGTGCCGATCTTGGCGTCACCCGCCGGCAGGATCAGGTTTTGCGCAGTCAAGGCGCTCACGACATCCGCGGGAGAGAGGCCCTTGCTATAGAGGGCAGAGGTGTCCAGGTCCACCATGATTTGCCGCGCCTTGCCACCGTACGGCGAGGGCACCTGCGCGCCCTGGACCGTTGCAAGCTGCGTGCGGATGAAGTTGAGTCCGAGATCGTAAAGGTCCGCTTCGGAAAGCTTGTCGGAAGACAACACAGCCTGCAGAATCGGCACATTCGAGGCGGAAAACTGAAGCACAAAAGGCGGTGTCGATCCCGGCGGCAGAATCCGCAGAATCGTCTGGTTGACGGCTGTGACCTGCGCCACGGCGGCCTCAACCTTTACACCCGGCTGGAAGAAGATCTTGATGACGGAGATGCCCGAGACCGACTGCGACTCGATATGCTCGATGTCGTTCACGGTCGTTGTCATGGCGCGTTCACTGATGGTGGTGAAGCGCTTTTCCATCTCGTCTGGGCTGGTGCCGTTGTAGGTCCACACCACGCTCACCACGGGGATGTCGATAGAGGGAAAGATGTCGGTCGACATCGTTTCTATCGACACCACACCCATCACCAGGATCAGCACCGCCATCACCACAAACGTATAAGGCCGTCGCAGTGCCAGACGTACGATCCACATGGTTGGGCTTCCTCCAGCTTTTGGAACTTAGGACCTAAGACGAACAAGGTCCTTGTAAAGCCGCCCACGCTCTTCCTGGCCGCCGATTAACGAACCAGGAAAGCGATGAACGCACATCATCCAGTATCAAGATGCATCACCGTCCGCCACGATGCGAGATGAAGCCGGGAGGCGCCAGAATACTCATTTGCGAAGGCATAGAATGACGCTATGGCAAGAGGCTGGGAGAGTAAAAACGTGGAAGAGCAGCAGGGAACCGCACCGGCACCCACCATCGATCAGGCATCAGGACAGATCGCGGAAGGTCAGCGTATCTCACGAGCGAATGCGGCGGAGCGGCAGCGCCGCTTGCAGGGGCTTCAGATGCAACGCGAACGCATTCTTTCGGAGCGCACCTCCAGTCCGCACCGCCGCTCAGCTCTTGAGAACGCCCTTGCAAGCATTGAACGGGAGCTCGAGCAGCTCGGCTGGACCATCCACATCTAAACGGCTCCCGCTCCGCCGAGTGCAATGATCCGTTGCGGATGACGCAAGGCCTTTGAGCGTAATCAGGCATTCGCAGGCCTTGCAAAATTCGCGCCAAAGACGCCGCAAGCCGTGCATACTAGAGGGCGGGTGAAATCGTTTTCCCCGGAGGCTCTCTGACGGTGTGGACTCGGCGTAATTTTCTGCAAACAGGCTCTCTTGCGGTCGCGGCCACCGGCCTGCAGGCCCAGCGCAACAAAAACAACCGGAACACGCAGCCACCGGCCGGCGACCTCACAAAGTACGTCAACATCTTTGTCGGCACGGGCGGCCATGGCCACACCTTTCCCGGTGCTACCGTGCCCTTTGGTGCTGTCCAGCTGAGCCCCGATACTGACAACCACGGCTGGGACTGGTGCTCCGGATACCATCACTCCGACACAAACGTCATGGGTTTCAGCCACACCCACCTGAGCGGCACCGGTGCCATCGATTTGATGGACATCCTGGTCGTTCCGCGCGTGGGAGAAGTGAAGCTCGTGCCGGGCGACAAACGCCAGCCTGAAACCGGCTATCGCACCCCGTTTAATCACAGCGATGAGAAAGCCGAGCCGGGCTACTATTCCGTCAAGCTGGGCAGCGGCATTCTTGCGGAACTCACCGCCACGGAGCGTGTCGGCGTGCACCGCTACACCTTTCCCGCGGGCCAGCAAGCGCACCTGCTGCTTGATCTGGTGCATGGCCCCGACTCGACCGATAATCCCGCTGACCCCAACCAACCAACTCAATCCTCGCAACTCAAGCTCGTGGGCAAAGACACCGTGCTGGGCGGGCGCGTGGTGAAGAAGTGGGCGCCGACCACCCGCCAGATTTACTTTGCCCTGGTCAGCTCACAGCCCTTTACCAAGGCGCAGTTGTATAAGGACCGGCAACCGGTCGAGCAGACTACGGCCGACGGCAAGACACTGCACGCCGCGCTGCATCTTGATGCCGCCAGACCGGTCGTTCTTAAGGTCGGCATCAGCATGGTCAGCGCCGAAAACGCCCTGGCCAACGTGAAGGCGGAGGTGCCCGACTTCGACTTCAACGCCGCCCGTATTGACGCCAAATCCGCCTGGCAACGTGAGCTTTCCAAAATCTCCGTCGACAGCTTCGACACGCAACGCAAAACCATCTTTTACAGCAGCATGTACCACATGATGTGCGCGCCCACGGTGGCGGACGATGTGAACCGCCAGTACCGCGGCATGGACCAGCAGGTGCACACCCTGGAAGCCGGTCAGCACAATTTCAGCACCTATTCTCTGTGGGACACCTTCCGTGCGCTGCATCCGAGCTTCACGTTGTGGCAAAGTGAACGCGTCGGGCCCATGGTGATGAGCCTCATCCGCATGGCGGAAGAGAGCCCCGGGGGCATGCCGGTGTGGCCGCTGCAGGGTGCAGAAACCTTCTGCATGACCGGCTATCACTCCAGCAGCGTAATGGCCGAGGCATGCACCAAGAAAGTTCCCGGCATCGATTGGAATCGCGCCTATGGCGTGATGCGCAAGCGCAACATGGACGACGCCTACGAAGGTCTGCCGGACTACCGCAAGCTTGGCTATATCCCTGCCGACAAGCAGGGCGAGACCGTCTCCAAAGCTCTCGAGTACATGTACAACGACTGGGCCTGTGCCCATGTGGCCGACGCGACCGGCCACGCCGAAGACGCCGCGCTGCAGCGCAAGCGTTCGCAGAACTACCGCAACCTCTTCGATCCGAAAACCAAATTCATCCGCGCCAAGATGGCGGATGGCTCCTGGGCACCGAACTTCGATCCCCGCGCGACCGGCCATGAGAAAGGCCGCCGCGACTACACCGAGTCCAATGCGTGGCAAACTACTTTCTTTGTCCAGCATGATGCCAAGGGCTACATTGACCTCTTCGGCGGCCGCGAACCATTCCTCACCAAGCTCGACGCACTCTTCCAGGCCGAG
Organism: uncultured Terriglobus sp.; assembly: GCA_964246795.1. Classification (GTDB taxonomy): domain Bacteria; phylum Acidobacteriota; class Terriglobia; order Terriglobales; family Acidobacteriaceae; genus Terriglobus. The sequence goes on from CAXTRR010000016.1 coordinate 46,860, forward strand.
CCCGGCGTCAGCAACGAGGAGGTACCGGACATGTCCGGCTTCATCGGCCAGTACGTGCACGGCAACGAGCCCAGCCACGCCATCACCTTTCTCTACACCTACGCCGGCCAGCCCTGGAAGACGCAGATGCGCGTCCGCCAGATCCTGGACACGCTCTACCACAACGATTACGACGGCCTGGCTGGCAATGAGGACTGTGGTCAAATGTCCGCCTGGTACGTGATGGCCTCGCTCGGCCTCTACGCGGTCGACCCGGTCAGTGCCACCTATGTCCTGACTGCGCCCGTCTTCGATCACATCCGCATTCAGACCGGCGGTGGCAGGGAACTGCAGATTGATGCAACCCGCTCCGCTCCCACCGATCAGTACATCCAGTCCGTCAAGCTGGACGGCAAACCACTGGACCGCCTCTGGGTGCGTCACGAGGAGCTGGCAAAAGGTGCCCGGCTGGAATTCGTGCTCGGTCCCGAACCCAACCAGCAACTCGGGACTGCTCCGAAAGCCGCGCCACCGTCGCTGACCGCCTGAGTCCAGAACAGCACAAGCCGGTGCCCCAACCTTGACAGCTGGGTGTCCCATGCTTTGCGGCTTTATCGCAAGGGGTGGGTTCCCGCGCATGCAATCAGACGCGTTGAGCCGTATCTGGATACGCCCTGTATCCTGAAGACCAACGTTACCTTCAGGTTTTATTCATGCCCCAACTAGCCGAAGCACCAAGCTCTTCGACCACACCCGCGCTTACCTTTCAGGAAATCCTCTTTGCGCTGCAGACCTTCTGGGCGCGGCAGGGCTGCGTGCTCCAGCAGCCCTTTGATGTGGAAGTGGGTGCCGGCACCATGTCGCCCGACACCTTTCTGCGCGTCCTCGGCCCCAAACCTGTCCGCATCGCCTACGCTCAGCCCTCGCGCCGCCCGGCGGATGGCCGCTACGGCGAGAACCCAAATCGGCTTTACAAACACACGCAATTCCAGGTCGTGCTGAAACCGCCACCGGCCAACATTCAGGAGCTCTATCTCCAAAGCCTCCAGGCCATCGGCATCGACCTTGCCGGCCACGATATCAAGTTTGAAGAGGACAACTGGGAGTGGCCCGTTGGCGGAGCCTGGGGCGTCGGCTGGCAGGTGATGATGGACGGCCAGGAGATCACCCAATTTACCTATTTCCAGCAGTGCGGCGGGCTGGACCTGGACCCCATTACCGGCGAGATTACGTATGGCCTGGAGCGGCTGGCGCAGTTCCTGCAGGACCTGGATTCGATTTACGACATCGTCTGGGCGCGCGACCCACTCACGGACGCACCGACGACTTACGGCGACATCCGCCTTCCTGAGGAGGAGCAGTTCTCCGCCTACAGCTTTGACCATGCCGATGTCGAGCGGCTATGGCAACACCTGAATGGCTATGAGGCCGAGTGCCTCTCACTGCTCGCGGCGGCGGCCTCGCTGCCTGAACACACGGACCCGACCACGCTGAAGCGTTTTCCCGTGCTGGGCGCCTACGAACTCGCCCTAAAATGCTCCCATCTTTTCAACCTGCTGGACGCCCGCGGTGCCATCTCGGTGACCGAGCGCGTCGGTGTGATGGCCCGTATCCGCACCTTGATCGTTGGTGTCGCGAAAGCCTACGCTTCGCAGAATGAGCGACGCGGCCAACTCGCAAGTTGACCTCTCGGGCTGCGTTCTTGCGGTGCTGAACGCCCCTCCACCTGGCGGGCTGCAGGCCCGCGCTACTCTCGCCTAGGGCGGTGCCCTAGGTCTTCGGCAGCACGAATCTTGCGGGCTGATGGTCCGCGCTAATCTCCCCGGATACCAAAAGTTCGCGGACCGGGTATCAATCACGTTGGAGAACGCATTGCCAGACTTCCTGCTTGAACTCGGCCTTGAAGAGATTCCCGCTCGCATGATTGCCTCCGCGCAGGCTGAACTGGAGTTGCGTGTTCGCGAACTGCTCGGGCGTGAACGCCTCGTTGCCGATGACACACCCATTGAAAGCTTCTCCACACCCCGGCGCCTCGCGGTGCTGGTGCACAACGTTGCCGCACAACAGGCGGACTCGACGGAAGACCTGCTCGGCCCACCCGTAAAGGCCGCCTACAAGGACGGCCAGCCCACTCCGGCAGCTCACGCCTTTGCGAAGAAGGCTGGCGTCGCGCTAGACGAACTGCGTACCGTCACAAATGCCAAGGGCGAATATCTGGCCGCCACCGTTCACCATGCCGGCAAGCGCGCCGCAGAGGTGATCGCGGCGGAGCTGCCCTGCGAGATCGCCGCCATCTACTGGGCGAAAAACATGTATTGGCGGCCCGGCAAACCGGAGCGCTTTGTCCGTCCGCTGCAATGGCTCGTCGCCCTGCTCGACGATGAAGTCGTGCCGCTGGCATGGGCCGGCAAGACGGCGGAGCGGCTTACCTATGGCCATCGCATTCTGCACGGCATGGCGCCCATCCGCATCGATGCACCTGCGACCTACAAAGAGCAACTTCGCAGCGCGCACGTGCTTGCCGACGTAGAAGAGCGGCGCCATCGCATCCGCAAGGCCCTGGACCACGTCACCCGCACCCTGCCGCAGGCACGCTGGCGCGAAGACCACGAGCTGGTAGACAAGGTGACGCACCTGACCGAGTGGCCGACCGTACTGCCCGGCAGCTTTGACGCTGAATACCTGCAACTTCCCGAGGAAGTCCTTGTTACGGTGATGCGCGATCACCAGAACTACTTCGCGCCCGAGGGACCAGACAAGAAGTTACTGCCCAATTTCCTGACCGTGCTCAACACCGAGCCGGGCGAAGCCGCCAGGGCGACTATCCGCCAGGGCAATGAACGTGTGCTGCGCGCACGCTTCAATGACGCACGCTTTTTCTATGATTTCGACCAGCGCACACCATTGCGGGAACGCATCGCGCTACTCGAGCATGTCACCTTTCAGAAACAGCTCGGCAGCTACGCACAGAAGACCGAACGCATCCGCGGCATCGCCGCCGCCCTCGGGCAGGCCGTCCAGCACGCCGGCACAGCAGTAGATCTGGAAGCACTTGACGAGGCCGCGCGTCTGGCCAAAACCGACCTTACGACCGAGCTCGTCAAGGAGTTTACCGAGCTGCAAGGAATTGTCGGCGGCCTCTACGCGCGCGCCCAGGGCAGCAGGGAAGCCGCCGCCCGGGCCATCTACGACCACTACCTGCCGGTGTCGATGGAAGATCGGATTCCGGATACCCCCGAGGGTCTGCTGCTCTCCCTCGCCGACAAGATTGACACGGTCACCGGCATGTTCTCCCTCGGCCTCGAGCCCACCGGCTCAAAGGACCCATTTGCTCTACGCCGCGCCGCCAACGGCATCGTCAAGATGCTGGCGGAGAGCACACTTCCGCTCACGCTTTCACAAGTCAACAACACCGCCGTCATTGCCGCTCCGCAGGTCCATGCGTTCCTGAGCGAACGGCTGGAATGGTATTTGCGCGAAGTTCACAGTGCCGCTTACGATGTCGTCCGTGCCGTGATGGCGACCCGCCCGGAAGACGTCCGCGACGCAATTGCCCGTGTCGATGCAGTTGCGGCCGCCCGTGGGACGGAAGACTTCCTGGCCATCAGCGCGGCCTTTAAACGCATGCGCAACATCGTGGAGCAGGGCCGTGCCAAGGGCGAGAGCTTCGCTTCAGTGGAGCAGATCAACACCGCCCTGCGCGAGCCCGCCGAGCTTTCCCTTGCAGCTCAAGCCACGCAGCGCGCCGGCAAGGTCGAGCAATTGCGTGCCGCCGGCGACTACTCTGCCGCCCTGCAGGCCATCGCCACGTTGCGCCCAACCATTGATGCTTTCTTTGACAAGGTCATGGTGATGGTGCCTGAACCCGACCTCCGCGCAGCCCGTCTTGGCTTGCTGTCGCAGATCATAGAAGACTTTTCCACCATCGCCGACTTTTCAGAGATCGTTCAAAGCGCCTGAGAAGGCAAGCCTTACCGTGCAACGACGGTCCGTCCTCTTTCGCAAATGACGCTGCCCGGTAACCTGTCTAATTAAGCCGCTGCAGCCTGGCAACCAGCTTCTCCGCGAGCGGCTCGCCGGACTCCGTCCAAAGCAGCCGTGAACTAATCCCGCAGTGCTTCTCGACGGAAAGCACAAACGCCAGCAACTTCTCGACATTCTGCTTCACCCGCTCAGTGCCGGCGGTGTCCAGATCTTCATCTTCCTGGGTCCATGGCGTGTCCAGGCCAAAGTCGACGCGAATATGTCCATTCTGCTCGTACGAGCCTTCGTCGAACTCCGGCCCGAAGCCGATCACCTTCACAGTGGACGCTTCGAGCCGCCAGGTGGCATCCAGGCCATCGGCTGCCACTTCGGGCTGCCAGAGCTGCCACTTCACCTCGAATTCGTATGCCGTGTCCTCATGCAGCTGTTCGGTGGCCTCTGCCACTGCGTTGGCCGCGAGCGAATCGTCGGACATCTCGGAACGCTCGTCATTCACAAAGACACGCTGGAAGATGGGCGACTCATGCCAGCCGAACGGGATGGTGGTTGCCGCGGAAACGCGCGGAGTGCCCGCCACTCGCGCAAACTGGGCCAGAACGCCTGTGAGCTTCTCCGGCAGGGCTGCGAAGCGGAAATTGGGGAACCAGAGACTGAGATAAAGCTGATCGGCCATGTTCCTCATTGGATGCAGGGCTTTCCAGCAACGAATGAAGGCCGGTGAGAAGATAAGTGCAGATGCAGGCAGCCGAGGCGGTAAGGGAGAAGCGGGGCAAACGCGGCGTTAGCCTGCAGCGTGTACGCCGCTGGTTGCTGGCCTGCACGCTTGTTCTGGCGGCCATCGTCGCCGGCTTTATTGGTTACGCCCGTCAGCGCGCACGCAAAAGTCTGCGTGAACTGCCACATCTGCTAGGCGCGGATATTCGCTCGGTTACAGACGGTTTCACCTACTCGCAAACTGTTAGGGGCCGCACACTCTTTACAGTTCATGCGGCCAAGGCGATACAGCGGGAGAACGGCAAAACAACCCTGCACAATGTCTCCGTTACCCTGTATGGCGAGCCTGGCTCCAACCGCACAGACAGCATTCGCGGCGCGGAGTTCGAGTACGACCAGCCGAATGGCGTGATTCGCGCCATGGGTGAAACCGAGCTGGATCTCGCTTCACCCGTCTCTGGCAACGCACCGCAGCCAAATGCAAAGCGGATTACGATCCATGCCAGCGGCCTGGTCTTCCTGGAGAAGCTTGGCGTTGCGGCTACAGAGGATCAAGTGCGTTTCCAGTACGGAACTCTGCACGGCCACTCCCATGGCGCTGACTATGACGCCGATACTGGACTGCTGCGCCTGCACCACGACGTCCACCTGCAAAGTGAGGAGAATGGCCACCTGGAAATGGTGGACGCCGACGACGCCGTGCTGGACCGCCAGAAGCGCACCGCGCTGCTGCACCATGCCGCGCTGGAGGATGCCGGCGACCGCCTGCGTGCCCAGACACTGCAGCTGGATTTGCGGCCCGAGGGAACCGTTCATGCCGGCAGCCTGCAGCAGGCTCACGCCGACGGAAACGTGGAGCTGGACTCCTCCCAGGGCGCGCGGATACGCGGTCAACATTTGCTTGCCAGTTTTTCAGAGAGCAACCGTCCGCACGATGCCGTCCTGACAGGCGGTGTGGAACTGGTGGATGCTAGCGCCACGGGCAGCGCGGCGGAGGCCCGTGCCACCTTTACCGCGCAGGGTCGGCCGCAGCACGTTGACCTGCTCCGCAGCGCCAGCCTGCACATAAAAGGCGATCGGCCCGGGGCAAGCCGCGATCTCACAGCCGACAAGGTAAGTGGCGATCTGATCCACCCAAGAGCACAACACGGCTCACCACGCAACCTTGTTGCCACTGGCAATGCCCGGCTGCAGATTATTGACCCATTCAAAGCGTCTTCATCGGAAGGCGGCTCGAGCAGGAGCGAGAACCGCGGGAGTGACACAACGGTGGTGACCGCCGCTACGCTGCGCGCCTTTGGCGAGGATGGCATTGGCGGCCACTGGCAGCTTCGCCGAATGGAGGGTGAAGGCGCAACCCGGCTGGAGCAGCACACCTCAGACGGCGGAGAACGCAGCAGCAACGGTGACCATCTCCTCGTTCTGTTTGGTCCGGAAGCCGCTCGCGGTTCTGGCGGAAGTGGAACGACGGAAGCCGTTCAATCGCTGATCCAGCAGGGTCACGTGGCGATTACGGACAGGCGGCCTGCGCAAACGCAAAGCATCGGAGTGAAACCGCGAGACACAAGTACCGCTGCACTGAGCCATGCCACAGCGGAGCGTGTCGAGTACACCGGAACCACCGGCAAAGCCGTGCTGACCGGGAACCCCGTGGTGAACGATACAGGCACGCAGATCGTCGCAGACCGCATCACGCTTTCAAGGCTTACCGGCGATGCGGAAGCCCAGGGCAGGGTGCGAGGCAGCTATGCCTCAAACACCACGGGAGCTGCGCTTCGTCCGGCTGCTGCTCCACCGGAGCCGACAACCGGATCGCGCGATGCCGGCCCGGTTCACTTCCTGGCCGATCGTGCTTCTTTGCAAAGGACGAGCCAGACGGCAACGCTGTATGGCGGGAGTGTGCCGGCCCGCCTCTGGAACAATTCTGCCCAGCTTGAAGCACCGGTTATTGACCTGGTGCGGACGGATGGCAGCATTCACGCGCACGCGGCGGTCTCTCGAGCAGCGGCTGGTGCAGGCACGGGGCTTGTCCGGGCCGTGCTGCCCGCAGGGCCGATGAGCGCGCAGAAGATTCAGGCGGCCGGAACGGCTCCGATCCGTGTCCTAAGCAGCGATGCCGTCTATACTCAGTCTGCCTCCGCCGCGCGGGCTCAGGCTCACTTCAGCGGAGGTGTGCGCATGCTTGCGCCGGATGGAACGGTGAGTGCCCAGGAAGCAACGGCACTGTTCCAGCCCTCGTCGGGTAGTGGGCCGCAGGGGGGACTCGGCGCTGGTTCCGTGCAGCAGGTCATTGCCCAGGGGAGCGTAAGTATCCAGCAACCCGGTCGCACTGCCGCCGGTGACCGCCTGGTTTACACAGCTGCCACTCAGCAATACCAGCTCACAGGCACTGCCGCCGCACCGCCGGTGGTGCGCGACACAGTGCAGGGCACCGTCACCGGAGCCTTATTGATCTTCCATTCTGGCGATGATAGCGTCGAGGTTGAAGGCGCAAAGAATGGCACCGTACATACTGATGCGCTTGTTCCTGAGCGAAAAAGCCAAGGCAAACCAAAATTGACGCCCGCGCGAAAGGTTCCTGGCCACACCCCCTGATGCAGCCCACAATGACGTTACCGATTTCACCCGCAGCGCCCTCTGACGCGTCCTCAAAGCTGCGTACCCTCACCACAGACAACATTGCCAAGAGTTACAACGGCCGTGAAGTTGTGCGGGGCGTAAGCCTTTCCATCCGGCAGGGTGAGGTGGTGGGTCTGCTGGGTCCAAACGGCGCCGGCAAGACAACGAGCTTTTATATGATCGTGGGTTTGGTGCGCCCGGATGCGGGCCGCGTGCGGATTGACGACGAGGACATTACCCGGACGCCTATGTATCTGCGGGCGCGGAACTTCGGCATCAGCTACCTGCCCCAGGAGCCGTCGGTTTTTCGCAAACTGACCGTGGAAGAGAATATCCTCGCCATTTTGGAGACGCAATCAGGCAACTGGGAGAGCCGCCGTTCCCGTACCAATACGCTCATCGAACAGCTCAATCTGGGACATATCCGGCAAACACGGGGATATGCTCTCTCCGGTGGAGAGAGACGGCGGGTAGAGATTGCTCGCTGTCTGTGCATTCAGCCTGCTTTTATCCTGCTGGATGAGCCATTCAGCGGGATCGACCCGATTGCCGTGCTTGATCTTCAGGAGATTATTTTCTCTTTGAAGAACAGCGGGATCGGCGTCTTGATCACAGACCACAACGTCCGGGAGACGTTGAATGTCACGGACCGCGCGTACATCATTACGGAAGGACGAATTTTCCGCCATGGCACACCCGGTGAACTGGGCCGCGATCCGGAAGTGAAGCGCATTTACCTGGGCACCAATTTCACACTGTAGGCCGCATCCGCTGACCAGAATGGGGGAGTGCCCTCCTGGACCTCTGGGTCCATATTGGACAGAGAGTGGGACGCGATTCGTGGCTCTACTTCCGTGTTGTTTCCAATTACAGCGGGCGTGGATTACAGTAGCTATGCAATCGTCATGCCAAAGCTTCGGCGATGCCGGAAAATGCGGATAGCTCACGACTAATTATTCTCTCCGAGGTGAATGTTGCTTCTCCAGCCCAAGCTCCATCTGCGCGTCTCGCAGCGTCAGGTTCTGACGCCGGGGCTGGTGCAGATGGTGAATGTGCTCGCATTGAACAAGCTTGAACTTAAAGACATGATCAATGCCGAAGTTGTTGAGAACCCTGTCCTGGAGGAGATCGAAGAGAGCACAGCCAGCTTTGAGGAGCTGGCCGGACGTGAGGGTGACAGGGATCTTTCCGTGGAGCAGAAGGCGGATCAGGACCGAGTCGAGAAGGACCCCTTCGACGAGATTGACTTCGGCTCGTACTTCCAGGATTACCTTGATCCGGGTTTTCGTACGGGTGGATCGAGTTTTGAGGCGATGGAAGACAGCCCGTCCTTTGAGAACTTCCTCTCCAAGCCGACGTCATTGAGCGATCACCTGACCTGGCAACTCGGGGCCATGCAGTTGAAGGAAGAGGTAAGGGAAACGGCCGAGCTGATCATCGGCAACCTGGACGAAAACGGATATCTGACCGCGAGCGATGACGACCTCCGTTCCTCTTCCGGCGGTCTCGAAGTGACTCACGAGTTGATCGAAGCAGCGCGGCGGGTGATTCTTACCCTCGATCCAGTGGGAATCGGTTCACGCGATTTACGTGAGTGTCTGCTGCTGCAACTCGGGATTCAACAGCGGGAGATGGAAACCAGCATCGCCAAACTGAGGGCTTTGGGCGATCCCCATGGAGCAGTTCCGGTGCTGCAAGCCCGCCAGCAGCGCCTTGAAATTGCGGAGCGCATCATTGCCAGCTGCCTGCACCTGCTGCAAAAGCGCGACATCCGTGAGCTGAGCCGCTGCCTCCAGGCGAACTCAGACGCTGTGCATGCCGCGATCGAGATTATCCGCACGCTGGATCCCCGGCCCGGACAGCGCTACAGCCTGCAGGAAACACGTCTCATCGAGCCGGACGTCGCCTTTGTGCGGCGCGATGACGGGTGGATTGTGGTGGTGAACGAAGAAGATTTGCCCACGCTCAGGCTCAACGCCGGGTACCGCAAGATGCTGCGGCAGAAGGAGACCGAGCGCGAAGTCAAGGATTACGTGAAGGAGCGGTACCGCTCCGCGATACAGCTGCTCCGCAACATCGAGCAGCGCAAAAACACAATCGTCCGCACCTGCGAGTGCATCCTGCGCAGGCAGGGCGAGTTCCTGGAGCGCGGCGTGGACGGGCTACGGCCGATGATGATCAAGGAAATCGCGGAAGAGATTGGCGTCCATCCGTCCACCGTGAGCCGGGCCGTCTCAAACAAATACGTGCACACGCCTCAGGGAGTTTACGAACTGCGGTTCTTCTTTTCAGAGGGTGTGAATGGGCCGGAGGGCGGCGACCTGCCACTGTTGTTGCTTAAGAAAAAGGTGCGCAAGTTGATCGAAGACGAGAACCCCTCCAAACCGCTGACCGATGACGCGCTGGCCGCCGAACTGCAGGAGCAGGGCATTCAGGTTACCCGACGCACTGTTGCGAAATATCGTGAAGACATGCAGATCCCCAGCACGCACCAGCGCCGCCGGCGGGGTTAGTGGCACCTGCCCGGCTCAGGACGCATCCTAGTCTGCAGAAGCAAGGAGGTCCGCATGGATCTGGAGATCACCGGTAGAGGCACGCAGGTTACACCGAAATTGCGCGCGCAGGCAGAAGCAGGACTAAACCGAATTGAGCGCGTTATTGGCCCAAAGTGTTCTGCCAAGATTGTGTTGACGTGCGAGAAGAACCATTGCGAAGTGGAAGTTGCAATCTTCAGCCCGTTGCACGACCTTTCCGCAAGATGCGAGGCAAAAGTCGCAATGCATGATGAGGCCGCGGAATGGGAGAAGGCCTTGATGGGAGCGCTCGACAAAGTCGAGGCACAGGCTGTGAAAAATAAGAAGAAGGTGATCACCACCCGGCACCATCCGGGTCAGGACGCAACCGGCAGCGTCCGCATGCAGAGCGAGGATGACGTGGATCTTAAGGGGAGCGTCGACGCCGAAAGTAAGCGGCTCGCCAACAGCAAGACGGGTATTGGCAAGGAGATCGCCTTGATAGATGACGGCGAGTTACACGAAGAACAACAGACCATCTAATTCTCGATGTGAACGTAGGAACGCAATGCTCGCGCGGCTGGCTGACGACATCCTGTGAAAACACTGGAGTCTGCCCGATACCGCAGCGAGCATTGCTTTTGATCTCCATCCGGCCGTGGCTGATCAGCTACGGTCACTTGGCTCCCAGGGCCCTTCCCGCTATCTGGCGCTATGCTAGGAAGGATGGCGCCAAAGAAAGTGAGCCGGGCTGCAAAGAAGGCCGAATACGCCGGACCTTTGCGCCGCGCGACGGATCTGGAAGTAACCGAAGCAAAGCCGGCAAGCGGTCGCTTTGCGAAAGGCAGTGCACACGAACTGATCGTCTTGACCGGGCTTTCAGGTGCCGGGAAACTATCCGCTCTGAAGTCCTTTGAAGATCTCGGTTACTACTCCGTCGACAACTTGCCGCTGGAATTAATCCCGCAATTCGCCGAACTTGTGCGGAGCTCTGGTGAAATCCGCCGTGCAGCCATCGGGGTGGATGTGCGTGAAGGGCAGATCGCCCGATTTCCGCAAATCCTGCAGCAGGTGCGCGAAATCCTGCCCACCACCGTGCTTTTTCTGGAAGCCGCGGATGACGTTCTGGTGCGGCGCTATTCAGAGACGCGCCGGCCACATCCGCTGGGCCGCGACGAACTAGTGGGCAAGCAAATCCACGAAGAACGCAAGCGCATGGACCCGATCCGGAACGTGGCGGACGTACTGCTGGACACCTCTCGCTTTAATGTTCATGAGCTGCGGGCCCACATCAACGCGCAGTTCAGCCGGGAAGAAGGTGAGCAGCCGCTGCTGATCTCCGTGATGAGCTTTGGTTTTAAGAATGGTGTGCCAACGGAGGCCGATCTGGTTTTCGATGTCCGCTTTCTGCCCAACCCGCATTTCATCCCGGAGTTCCGCAAGCAGACCGGCCAGAACAGGAAGGTGGCCACGTATGTGAAGAGCTTCCCGCAGACACAGGAGTTTCTACAGCGCACCACGGACATGCTGCTCTTTTTGCTGCCGCACTACATGCAGGAGGGCAAGAGCTATCTGACAATCGGCTTTGGCTGCACGGGCGGCCAGCATCGCTCCGTTGCGATGGCCGAAGAGATGAAGAAGCGGCTCGGCAATGCGGGCTACCGCTCGAAGATCGAGCATCGCGACATGCCACGTTGAGTGCCGGGCACCGTCATAATTTCAGGCCGGAGCCGGTAGAAATGCTTAGAATGACGGGAGTGTTGCTCTACCCGACATCGCCGCGATGCGAGCCCTGCGCATGAATCGACTGTGGCGGCTGCTGCTTTATTTAAGGCCCTACCTTTTCTTTTCGTTCCTCTCCATGTTGCTGATGGCCGTGGTTGGGGCCATGGCTGCGCTGCGCATCCTGCTGGTGCGGCCTATCTTTGACAACGTCCTAAGCGCGCAGGCGTCTCCCCGGCAACTGCTGCAGTTTCCCGTTCCGCACACGCACGCAACGGTGAACCTGCAGCCTTTTGTACCGGCGTTCATGCACAATGCATGGACAATCGTCGCGTTCGCGCTGGTCATCTCGGCTGTTGTGAAGGCTGTCTGCGATTATGCCGGCACCTACCTGGTGAACTATGCCGGTTACGGCATGATCACTGACCTGCGCAATGATCTGTATAGCGCGGTGCTTCGGCGATCCATTGCTTTTTTCCAGCGGTATACGACCGGAGCCTTGCTGTCGACACTGATCAACGATATTGAACGTGTCCAGATCGCGGTCAGCAGCGTGCTGAGTGATTTTCTCCAGCAGATCTTCACACTGGTTTTCACCGCCGCGGTCGTCATCATCTACGGCGGCAATCTGGCCTGGGTGCTGCTGGGCTTTGTCTTTGTGGTGCTACTCTCGGCGCGGCGCATTGGCCGGCGAGTTCGTGTCACCACGCGCGGCGGGCAGGACAAACTCGCCGACATCCAGAACATTCTGCACGAGACGCTTACGGGCAACCGCATCGTGAAAGCGTTCGGCATGGAGATGTTTGAGATGGCTCGCTTTCGCCGGGCAGCGCGCCGGCTACTCCGGGCCAACCTGAAATCAACCGGTGTGCAAGCAATCTCTTCACCACTGATGGACGCACTGGCTTCCGTGGCCATTGCGTTGCTCCTCAAGCTGGGCCGTGACCGCATTGTGCACGGGCAAATGACAGCCGGCTCGTTTATCACCTTTCTGATTGCGGTATTCACGCTTTATGACCCGGTGCGTAAGCTTGCGGTGTTCTACAACAGCTTTCAGCAGGCGCTGGGCGCGAGCGAAAAGATCTTTCAGTTCCTGGATGAGAAGGACGAAGTTCCCGAGAAGAGAGGCGCATTTCGCCTGCTGGCATTTCAGCGCGAGATCGTCCTTTCCGGCGTGCAATTTGCCTATCGCGAGGAGGATGACGACCAGGACCGCTCGCGGCTTGTGCTGCACGGCATCGATCTCTCCGTAAAACGCGGCGAGCTTGTGGCCATTGTGGGGCCGAGCGGCGCCGGCAAGTCGACGATGGTGAACCTGATCCCGCGCTTCTTCGATCCGACGGCCGGCTCGATCCGGATTGACGGGCATGATCTTCGGGAAGTGAATGTGTCGTCACTACGCAAACTGGTGGGTACAGTCACGCAGGAGACGCTGCTCTTTAACGACACGGTGCGCAACAACATCGCTTATGGCCAGCCGGACGTGCCCGCCTCGCGCGTGGAAGCGGCGGCACGGGCGGCGCTGGCACACGACTTCATCCTGGCCATGCCGGACGGATACAACACTCTGATTGGCGAGCGTGGCCTGCGGCTCTCCGGTGGGGAGCGGCAACGCATCGCCATTGCCCGCGCGCTTCTGAAAGATGCGCCGATTTTGATCCTGGACGAAGCAACATCGGCCCTGGACGCCGAGAGCGAGACGCTGGTGCAGGCTGCGCTTGCAAACCTGATGCAGGACCGAACATCCTTTGTCATCGCGCATCGGCTGTCGACCGTGCGCCGTGCCGATCGAATTCTGGTAGTGGAAGCGGGCCGCATTGCCGAAGAAGGAACACATGCGGAGTTGATGCACAACGGCGGTTTGTACCAACGACTCTACGAGCTGCAGTTTCGTGATGCTCCTGGGGCAGAAGTACCAGCCGAAGAAGTCGCGGCATGAAAGCGCACCTCACGGTCGTGCCGCTCGTGCCGCTCTGACCGCAGTAGCAGGGAAGACATGGAGAGGCAGGTATGGCGGGTATTCTTTTCATCATTTCGGCGCCAAGTGGTTCAGGCAAGTCAACACTTGTGGCGGAGCTGCGTCATCTTGTGGAAGGGCTGGACTTCAGCGTGTCGTACACCACCCGAGGCCCACGCGGCTCTGAGACTGATGGGCGCGAGTACCACTTCATTACACGCGAGCGTTTTGAGCAGATGATTGCGGATGATGCCTTTCTGGAGTGGGCCGATGTCTTCGGAAACTATTACGGCACGGCTCGGTCGGCACTGCAGTTGGCGGCCGAGCACCATCGCGATCTGCTGCTGGACATTGACGTGCAGGGTGCAATGCAAGTGATGCAGCGCATGCAGGAGGCAGTCTCCATCTTCATCATGCCGCCCAGCCCGGCAGTGCTGGAAAAGCGGCTGCGCAACCGCAGCGTCGCCGAGCACATGACGGATGAAGCGGTGATCGACCGCCGGCTCAAACAGGCGCGCGGGGAGCTCGCCTACCTCAACCGTTACCGGTACGCGATCGTAAACGACGTGCTGGACACGGCCGTTTCCGAGTTGAGGGCAGTAGTGCTGGTTTCCCGCAGGGCCGATGCGGAGGCGCACCGGATGCTTGCAGACTGTTGTGAGACGGCTCAGCAACCGCGGCGGCTTCGAGAAGCTCTGAGTGCGTTTGACCTCCCATCGTAGAAAGACCAGGAACAGGTCACGGCTTTAAGAGCGTTTGCGCAAGACACCCGCTTACGCCATTTTGCGCAATATAGCGTAGAGTAAAGGCACGGTTTACCAAGGAGTCACTCGTATGACGATCGACGAATCGCTGCATAACAAGTACAGCCTGGTAAAGGGAGCTGCACGCCGAGCCCGGCAGCTGCAAAACGGGGCCGTGCCGCTTATTGCCACCAACAGCATGAAAGCCTGCCGCGTGGCCCAGGACGAGATCCGCGGCGGTCAAGTGCGGTACGTCGTCTCCGCTGTGCCGAAAAAGCCGGAGATGCTTCATCTTTAGAACGAAGCCGCGTAGGTACTTGCTGAGTCTCGTTACAATCGGGAGATGAGCTCCGCCGCTCACCCCTCCGCTCAGGACTTGCGTGGATACATCGATTACCTGCGAGACCTGGGAATTTACGACTTGGTTCGTGCAGGCGAGCCGAGCGACGATGCAGCGTTGCTGACGTGGTACGCCGCACTGAAGCCAGTTAAGTCCGGAGCAATGCAGCAGTCCAGCAAGGCGAGCGCAGCTCCGCGGACAGAACAGCAGCATCTCGGAAGTGCACAGGCGAGGCCTGCGCAGGCTGCGCCGGTGCGGACACCCTTTGAGCGGGCTCAAGAGCGGTTGCAGCCGGGGCCGGCTCGTACTCCGCAGCCGGCAGTTACAAGAGCCGCAGGACCTTCCATTGTGATCGCCTCGCCCCTTGCGAGTCAGCCAGCGACACTGCTGCCTCAGATGGAGAGCGGAGGTGCACCGGCAAGCGGTATCGTTTCAGCAGAGATGCCGAAGCCTACGCCGTTCAATGATCTGGTTCCCCTGCCCACCGTGCGCGTTCTTCCTGAGCAGAAGCAGGGCGCATCGGAAAAGCTGCGTGAAGAGATTGGCGATTGCACGCGGTGTCCTCTGGCGTATGCCGGCCGCCGCAACATCGTCTTTGCCGATGGTGATCCGCGGGCGCGGCTCATGTTCGTGGGCGAAGGCCCCGGAGCCGATGAGGATGCGTCAGGCCTCCCATTTGTGGGCAAAGCAGGCCAGCTATTGAATAACATGATCGCGGCCATGGGCCTGGCGCGTGAGGCCGTATACATCGCCAACATCGTGAAGTGCCGCCCGCCGCAGAACCGCACACCGGAGCCGGTGGAAGCCAACACCTGCTCGCCATTCCTGCTGCAACAGATCGACATTGTGCAGCCGGAGGTGATCGTGGCGCTGGGCAGCACGGCTGCAACCTACCTGCTTGGCGTGAAGCAGTCGCTCGCAGCCCTTCGCGGGCAGTGGTTCGATGTGCGCGGGTCAAAGTGCGCCGTCACCTATCACCCGGCGTTCCTGTTGAGGGATCCGCGGCAGAAAGGCGAGGCATGGAAGGACTTGCAACGAGTCATGGTGGAACTGAATCTCAAGCCGCCGGCCCGCGGCTAGCTTCCACGTCAGCCAGCAGATCTCGCAGTTCACTCTTTGTCAGCTTCAGCCGGTAACGGTTTTGTACGTTCTGACTGATGTAGGTGCTCAGGCCCCGTCCCTGCCGCGCCAACCGTGTCATGCGGGCCAGATGCCGCGCTCCGGGCTGATCGCGGTCATACAGGTAACCCTCGCCGCTGCGAAATCGCACAAGCAGGCCTTCCGGCAGAATGGCAAATGCCTCCACGCCGGTGCTTCCGGAAGCGGGGCCGTAGCGCTGCAAGCTGGATGGCTTCACGCTTATTTGGATGCGTTCTCCTTGCGCCTTTCTATCACGTGGCCTGCTGTGATGGAACGTGTCAGCACTGCGAACTCCTGAACAATCGGCCGCTGCTCGCCGTCGCGGAAGGCGAGTTCGACGACGCTGCGCTCCGCGGCTCCCGTGAGCGGTAAAAAGACAACATTGCGATTGGCGATCGTGCGGACGCAGGCAGGCGCAATGGACACACCGAGCCCCGCCTCGATCAGCCGCAGAATGGTCAGCCAGTTCGACGCTTCCTGCACGACGCGTGGCCGGAAGCCTTCCCCGGCACACAGGGACAACGGTTTGTCATGCGCGAGTGCGCCGGCGCTGCGCGCGTAGAAAACGAACGGTTCATGCTTGAGCTGCGCCGCTATGATGCGTTTGCGCCCGGCAAGCGGATGGTGCCGCGGCACGACCGCCAGGAACAGCTCAGTAAAGAGCGGTTCCCGATGGACACCCGGCTCGGGGTCACTGTCGCGCAGAAGACCAGCGTCCAGCGCGCCGCTGCTCAGCCCATGCAGAACCTGTGAGGTGAACGATTCGTGCAACTGCAACTGCACGCGTGGGTATTGTTTGCGATAACGCTGCAGCACTGTTGCGAACTTTGTCAGTACGCCGGAGCCGATGAAACCCACGTTCAGGCTGCCCATCTCGCCGCGGGCGACGCTGCGGACCTCGGCCAGGTCTGCCTGCAGCGTCTGCAGGTTGCGCCGGCTCCGTTGCAGCAGCACCTCGCCAGCTGAGGTGAGCACGACGCTTCGCGACGTCCGCAGGAAGAGCGCGTGCCCCAGCAGTTCCTCCAGCCGGCGGATTTGCTGCGACAGCGCGGGCTGGGCCAGATGCAACTGCTGTGCCGCCCGGCCAAAGTGCAGATGTTCGGCAACGGCGGCAAAGCTCCGCAGATGTTTTAGTTCAATCTCCTCATCCATGCACACAGCTTATCGATTCGCCTGATCTTACGATTGGACGCAAGAGTGGTCTAACCCTACTCTGCTGACATGAAAAACAAAGTGTTGACAGAAGTGCCTGTCACAGAGATCCACGAGATGCATTCGCAAGCCGATGCCCAAGCCTTTCGCACACTCAACGAGGAGTGGATTCAGAAGTTATTCCGGCTGGAGGACAAAGATCGACTCACGCTCGGCGACCCGGAGGGACAGATCGTGGCAAAGGGCGGTCACGTCTACATTGCCCAACAGGATGGGAAGCGAGTCGGATGCGTCGCGCTCGTTCCCTACGGCCCGGGTCTGTATGAACTCTCGAAGATGGCGGTGGCTCCTGCGATGCAGGGCCGGGGCATCGGCCGGCAACTCTTGCAGTTCGCCATCGGCCGTGCGCGGCAGCTAGGCGCGACCCGCCTCTTTCTCGGCAGTCACAGTACCCTGGGCAGCGCATTGCGTTTGTATGAGGCGTTCGGCTTCCGCCACGCTTCGCCTGAGGAACTGCCGCCGCTGGGCTACGCGCGCGCCAACGTGCACATGCTGCTCGACCTGTGAAGGCATCAGGCCAAACCGGAAAATACTTGGTATGAGTGGGATGGCTCACCAGCCGCGTCAAGGAGCTGAGACGTACGAACGGCTAAGCTAGTGGGGATCATCACGACATCGGAAGAGGGACATTGCCGAGAATGCGACTTGTCAGTACCAATCTGCCGCCAGTTTCCGCAAACGCCTTCGGGAGCATCCAGACGGGCGGCATCAGTGCGGTAGCATCGCTGGCATGAGCAATCCAAGCCGCATAGCCGTCTCATCCCTCTGTGCCCTGTGCGGCTTCGTCGTTGCCTTCCTCGTGGGCTTCTACGTCTCTTTTCTATTTGGTGCGAACATACACGACATAATGCCGGGCATCTTTGGCCTGGGCTTCGGCCTGGCCGGAGGAATCCTCTCCTTTGATTGGATTTGGAGCCGGACTGGGAAGTCAGCGGGTTGAGCATCGTATTGGTCGTCAACACTCTGCTTGCGGTCAAATCCCGTAAGGTCGGGCTTTCGGCAACTGTGCGGATCAGTACCGATAGACGCCGTTGTGGGAAGTAAGGCCGGGCATCGTCAGAAACCTTCGTTTGTGGCGACGGCCAAGATTCCCGACCAGGATGCGACTCCATTATTTCTGTTCAGGGGTTAGCGCTTCGGTCCATGCATCATGGACGGCTTCAATCACCACCAGCGGTTCATCGAGCATGATCTCGTGCCCACTTCTCATTGCGATACGCAGTTGCCCTTTGGAGGAGCGGCGGGCGAGATCCTTTGTCATGCTGTCTACTGCCGCGTTGAATTCTGCAGTGTGAGCGGCCATGGGTCCATTAAAGCTGAGCGGTATGCCGTGTTGCAAAACTATCAGCGGCTTGTCATAGTGCCAGACCAGCAACTTGCCGGGTGCCGTTCCGCCTCCTCGCTCCACGAAGACTGGGTCAGCGGGTGGTCCTTGAACCGAGCTGGGATCAATCGCTTGATAACGCCACACCTGCTCCTCGTGAGCCGAATCAATGAATACCAGGGCCGCTACCTTGTCAGGAAAATTCTTTGTGAATCTGCGAACAAGGAGACCGCCTGCCGAATGGCCAACAAGAAGGTATGGAGCCTCAACGTGTGCCGATGCGAGCAAGTTCTTTAGGTCTTCTACCTGATCATCTATGCTCTCGCTCTCTGGACGCGCTTCATCATGATCGATGGTGCTCTGACCCAAGCCCTCCCGGTCATAGCTGCAGACCTGAGTGAAGCGAGCAATCTGCGGCATTACCAGCTTCCAGTCGTTCGCCTCTCGGTAGAGACCGGTACTTAGGATCACAACCGGACCGTGCGGTTGCGCCTCACAATGCACGTAGAGGTGTCGTTTGCCTGCGGGAAAGATGCCCGTCTGCGCTATAGTTTGTCGACCCAAGCCAAGAACCACTGCGGTAATTCACGCCCTTCGTACCTGCATGCTCCTTGCCTGCCCTTCCTAGGGTTTCGTAATGATAAACGTCGTTCTCGTGATTTAGGACCGGCAGCCTGGCCTGTGAGGCGACCACCGTCTAGTTAGCTAATCGTGCATGACGGCAAACATGTCGAGGAAGTTCTGGTATGTTCCATCTTTCTCGGCGGTGCGGAGTGGCTTCACTCTTTCCACAAGGATCTCTCCCTTGTCCATCCTGTTGTTCTCCAGGATCTGAACGACTTCCCTGGTGTATTCATCAAGCGGCATGGCGCGCGGATCATTGGCCTGCTGTGGACCGCCAAGCTCCGTCTGCACGTAGGGCGGCGCGAGCTCAAGCACTTCAACGCTGGTCTTTCGCAGTTGCACACGAAGTGCGTCAAGCCAATTGTGCATGAATGCCTTCGTCGCACCGTACACCGGACCTGGCGGGTAGGGGACGAACGCAAGCCCTGAAGTGGTGACGATCAGTGTCGATGCTGGTTGCGCGCGTAACAAAGGCAGCAGCGCTGCCGATAGCTGCACCACGCCGGTGATGTTGGTCTGGATTGTGCTGTAAGCGCGTGTCAGGTCGATCAAGTCCGCCGTGTAGTCCTCCAGGCCGGCGATGCCTGCGTTGTTGATGAGGACATTCAGGTCCGGAAATTGGCTCTTCACAGAGCTTGCGAACGTCTCAATCGCTGCACTGTCACTCAGGTCCACGGCGATCCCGGCCATGCCGGAGTTGCGGCGCGTGACCTCGTCAAGCAGCGCCTGCCGTCGCCCGGCGATAATCACCTTATTCCCCTTTTCGTGCAGCGCCTCAGCAAGTGCGCGGCCGATGCCGCTGGTGCCGCCGGTGACCAGGATCGTATTGCCGGAAATCTTCATGTCTACACTCCGTGCCGTAGTAGATGCTCCACGCTTTGGATTGGCACCGTGTCTTTCGCCTGCTCTGGTGGATTGGTCTTCACAGAGGCTTGTCGTGAGTGGGCACTTTCAGGCGCGCTCGGATCGGAGCAAATTCCGGCAAAAGATCTTGCCCAAGGCGGCAAACCCAGAGCTGCACTCCTGACTCGGTCCAGACATCGACATGGACGGCGAATGCTCGGTCGTTGCGAAGCTGCCGCCCATTAAACTTGATCCGTGGCCAGGTTTGTCGATGTCGCGTTGCCGGTACCGGTCGACCGGGCCTTTACCTATGCCATCGGCACGCACGAACCGGCCGTGGGAGCGCGGCTGTTGGTGCCGTTCAGCGGACAGCAGCTGATGGGCGTTGCGCTCCGGCTGCATGATGACGAGCCGGCCGCGGGCATCGTGGTCAAGTCCGTGCAGCAGGTGCTGGACGAGGCGGCGCTGCTGCCCGAGGAATTAATGCGGCTGGCCGCGTGGATCGCGCAATATTATGTGGCGCCGCTGGGCGAGGTACTGCGCGGCATGCTGCCCCTGACCGCGGAGGTTCGGCGGACGCTGCTCTACCGCATTACCGAGCAGGGCCGCACCGTGCTCCATGAGGGTGCGGAGAAAGGCAGCTCGCGGCGGTCGCGGCTCCCACCGGAAGAGCAGAACCGCGAATATGCCGTGCTGAATCACCTGGAGAGCGGGGAAGCGGTGAAACTCTCCGCCCTGCGCGGCGCGACCGGTGCCAACAAGGCGCTGCTGGAGGGCATGGTGCGCAAGCGTTGGCTGCAGCGCGCGACCGAGGCGACAGGACGCGACGCGCGCCGGCTGGAAAAGCTCGTGCTCATGGTGCCTGATGTGCGGCTGCCCAGGCTCAACGGCAACCAGCTTGCGATTCTGGAAGAGATTACCGTGGCGGGCGGAGCGATGCGGCTCAGCGATCTCCGCCTCCGCCTGCGGGAGCGCACCGCTGTGAGCGAGCGCGGCGAACTGGTGCCGGCACCGCTGCCGGAGAGCACGCTCGGTACGCGGGTGCGTCGTGGCATCCTTTCGCTTGAGGATGCGCCGCAGGCATTCGATCTGGGCGGCATCCACGCCGAGGGTAAGAAGCACGCGCACGAGCATGCGCTGAACGCACCCCAGACAGAGGCGTCGCGAAAGCTGACCGCCGCGCTGGCTACCACGGAGTTTCAGCCGCACCTGCTGTATGGCGTGACCGGCAGCGGCAAGACCGCGGTCTACGTGGCGGCCATGCAGGAGTCTCTGCGTCAGGGAAGATCCGCCCTGCTTCTGGTGCCGGAGATCGGCCTGACCCCCGCGATGGCCGGACAGATGCACGCGGCCTTTGCAGGCGATGTCGCGTTGCTGCACTCCCAACTCACCCCGGATGAGCGCGCTGAGCAATGGCACCGGATTCGCCGGGGAGAGGCGCGTGTCGTGGTCGGCACGCGTTCCGCGGTCTTTGCACCAGTGCCGTCGCTCGGCCTCATTATCGTGGACGAGGAGCACGACAGCAGCTACAAGCAGGAGGAGACGCCGCGCTACCACGGCCGTGACGTTGCCGTGATGCGGGCCAAGCTGCTCGGCATACCGGTGGTGCTTGGGTCCGCCACACCCTCCATGGAGAGCTGGCTGAATGCGGAACGCGGGCGGTATCAGCTCATCCGCATGACGGAGCGCGTCGCTAACCGGCCCCTGCCGGAAGTGGAGCTTGTCGACATGCGTGAGGAATTTCGCCTGACCGGCAGCGACCAGATCTTCTCCCGCGCACTGATCGAGCAGACACAAGCCACGCTCGACCGCGGCGAGCAGGCCATCATCCTGCTTAACCGGCGTGGCTATTCCTACGTGGTCATGTGCCGGTCCTGCGGCGAGCGCATGGAGTGCGAGAACTGTGCGATCGCCATGACCTATCACCGGCCGGTGCTGAACAGCGACCTGCATGCGCACACGGGGGAGCGGCTGGAGTGCCACTACTGCGGCTTTCAACGCACAGTGCCGCGCCACTGCCCACACTGCCAGAGCGAGCACCTGTACTTCTTCGGCGCGGGTTCACAGCAGGGCGAGGAGAAGCTGCAGGCCATCTTTCCGGGTGCTCGCATTGGTCGTATGGACCGCGATACCGTGCGCGGCCGCAATGACATGCAGCACCTGCTGCACCGGCTTCACTCCGGCGAGATCAACCTGCTGGTGGGCACGCAGATGATCGCGAAGGGCCATGACATTCACGGTGTCACGACCGTCGGCGTCGTCGGTTGCGATCACGCGCTGGGCATGCCGGACTTCCGTGCGGCCGAGCACGTCTTTCAGCTGCTCACCCAGGTCAGCGGCAGGGCAGGCCGCGGTGAGGCACCAGGACGCGTGATCGTGCAGAGCTACCATCCCGATCACTACGCCGTGCGCTTCGCCGCGCAGCATGATTACCTGGGCTTTGTCGCGAAGGAAAAGCAGTTCCGCCGGCCCTTCTTCTATCCGCCGTACGGCGTACTGGCGAACCTGGTCATCCAGTCGGAGAGGCTGGAGGAGGCCAGCGCGTGGGCGGGCATGCTGGGCCGCTGGTTTGGCGAACGCGGCTCGCCCGGTGTGCGCGTGCTTGGCCCTTCGCCCGCACCCATCGCCCGGCTCAAGCGGATCCATCGCTTGCATCTGGTGCTGAAAGCGGAGAAGCGCGCTGAGATGCAGCGAGTCATCCGCGGTCTGCTGGCCTTTGCGGACCGGCAGGCTATCCCGCGGAAAGCACTGCTGGTGGATGTCGATGCGCTCAGCCTGATGTAAGGTGGTGGCGAGAACACGGCGCATGCGTCTCGGTCGCAGGATCACAGCTTTCTGTTTACTGGTGGCAGCCACGGCCCTTGGCCAGGAAAGATCCGGGTCCGCCATGCAGTGGAACAACGAACCGAAGCAGTGGAAGCAAACAGGCGGTACGCTGACGGAGACGGTCGATCCTGGTACCGACTACTGGCGCATCACGCACTACGGCTTCATCCGCGACAATGGCCCATTCCACTACGTGAAACAGAGCGGCAATTTTGAAGCAAAGGTGCGCATCCGCGGCCAGTACCGCGAGCTGTATCACCAGGCGGGCCTGATGGTCCGCCTGAATGAGAAGAACTGGATCAAGACCGGTATTGAGTTCGTGGACGGCAAGCAGAACCTGAGCGCGGTGGTCACGCGGGAGGTTTCCGATTGGTCCGTCACGCCGCGCACAGACAGTCCCGCAGAAATCTACCTCCGCCTGCAGCGGTACAAAGACTCCGTGCACATTGCTTACTCGCTGGACGGCAAAGCGTGGACGATGCTGCGCGTCGCATACTTCCCGCCCGATGTCGAAGCGGAGATCGGCATGGTTGCGGCCGCGCCGGGCAAGCTGAGCTTTCCTGTCGTCTTCGACCAGTTCAGCGTGGTGCCGCTCACCGCGGAACCAAAGGCTTAATCGCCAGCACTCTCCTGCGCCGGCTTGTCACTGGCCTGTGCAATCGCCTGAAGTTCACGCCCGGGTTTGAAACGAACAGCGCGTCCAGGTTCAATCGCCACCTCTGTGCCGGTGCGCGGATTACGCCCGATCCCCGTTTTGCGTGGACGAATGGTGAATACGCCAAAGCCGCGCAATTCAATGCGTTCGCCCGAAACCAGGGCCTCTTTCAATCCACGAAAGACGGTTTCAACAGCCTGTTCTGCTTTGGTCCGGGGCAGACCCGTGCCGTCTACCACTCGCTGAATCAAATCCTGCTTGATCACGCTTTTCGCCCTTGCCTTGTTTGCGCTTCACCGGCAGTCGGTTCCCTGATGGTAGAGGCCGAAGGAGACGGCGTCAACGCATGAGGAGCTCTTTCCAGGGTGCAGCCACGCCGACGCTATGCCGTAAGATGGAGCCATCCGTTGCGCACGGGTTCGTGCAGCGCATCGGCCTGTCAGGAGATGGATGTCGATCAAGAGTGACAGATGGATTCGCCAGCAGGCGCACACAGGTATGATCGAGCCGTTCTGTGAGAAGCAGGTCAAAAACGGCTGCATCTCCTATGGTTTGTCGTCGTACGGGTATGACCTGCGCGTTTCCAACGAATTCAAGATTTTTACCAACGTCAACAGCGCGATCATTGACCCGAAGGCATTTGATGAGCGCTCTTTTGTGAGCGTGGAAGCGGACAGTGTAATCGTCCCACCAAACTCATTTGCGCTGGCTCGATCTGTCGAATACTTTCGGATACCCAGGGATGTACTCACGATCTGCGTCGGCAAATCCACCTACGCGCGTTGCGGCATCATCGTGAACGTCACTCCTTTTGAGCCGGAGTGGGAAGGCTTCGTAACGTTGGAAATCTCCAACACCACACCGCTGCCGGCGCGGGTGTATGCCAATGAAGGCCTTTGCCAGATTCTATTTTTCCAGTCAGACGAACCGTGCGAGGTGAGCTACAAGGACCGGGCCGGCAAGTATCAAAATCAGGTCGGCATCGTGTTGCCCAAGTTATAGTATGGCTGCCGCCATCCCCTCTGAGCCCGCTCTGTTGCGAATCGGGACTGTTGTCTCGGACCCCTTGCGGGTTGAAGGCCTGATCTCTATTCTTTCCGATCTGGCGGAGCTGGTGCCGATGACGCCGACCGACGCGGTACGCGATCCAGGGCTTGCCATGGTGCTGATCGATGCCGATGACCAACTCTTTGCCTTGATGAATGCCTTTCGGCGGGCGCGTGCATCGTTACGCCTTCTGGTATTGGGGGAGAGTAATGATCCGAAGTACATCGGAAAGGTAGTTACCGCGGGAGCGAAGGGTTACCTATCCCAGTGGAGTGGGCCCGAAGAAATCCGCATGGCCATCTCTGTCGTTGCGGACGGCTCCATCTGGGCACCGCGGAAAGTTCTGGCGAGCCTGATAGAAACCTACTCACCGGATGAGCCGCGACGGCCGGAAGTCCGCTTCACGCAACGTGAGAAGGATGTGCTGCAGCATTTGGTCGCTGGCCGGTCAGATCGGGAAACGGCGGCGGAACTGGGCATTAGTCACCGCACCGTGCAAGGAATGGTGGCGAACCTCATGCGGAAAGTAGGCGTTAACAACAGGGTCGCGTTAACTGTACAGGTACTTGATCGTTTCAATCTCTGAAGATCCAGCTCCACGACTGGCCCCGAACTGGCCATATTTTGCCGTACCGGAGACAGTAAACGTTGGTCAACTCCAAGTGGTTACTAAGTACGTAGGTATTGCGTAACTTGCAACAACCTTTGTGCTGCTTCATCTTAAACCTACGTAACACAGACCTGGGAGAAGAGGGGCTGTACTGTGAAGGGCGAGAGCCACTCCGGTCCAGCCCCATTTTTTTCGCGGCGTGATCACTGACCGCCAAGCACTGACCAGGCCAGAGCCCATGCCAAGGAGATGCTCCGTGCCGCGGAAACGGGCGCGCGACACAACTTGACGATAACGCCCTACATCTATCTGCCTGACCGGCGGCGGCGAGCCGTGGTGCGGTCTCCGGGAGGATTTAAGGAATGAGAAAGCTGGCAGCCCTGTTTTGCGCGGCGGTGATGACTGCGAGTGCCGTGACGGCAAATGCAGATGACAATAAAGCGAAAATCGATGAGCGCCTGACGAACGCGAAGCAGACAATCGACGAGATCATGGCAGTACCCGATAAAGCGATCCCCAACCAGATCACTTCCGGCGCAACTTGCGTGGTGGTGATTCCTGGTTATAAGAAGGGTGCCTTCCTGGTGGGAGCGCAGTACGGCAAGGGTGCGGCAACGTGTCGGACCGGCCATGGCTGGAGCGCACCGGTGTTCGTCCGGCTGACGGGCGGCTCTTTTGGATTCCAGGCGGGCGGACAGTCGACAGATCTGGTTCTTGTGGCGGTGAACAAGAACGGTTTGCAGCACATGTTGCAGAATAAGTTCAAAATCGGCGGTGATGCCTCCGCAGCCGCAGGCCCGGTCGGCCGCAACAGTGAAGCAGGAACAGACTGGAAGTTGAAGTCTGAATTCTTGACCTGGTCGCGCGCCAAGGGCCTTTTTGCGGGTATCGACCTCACCGGCACCGTACTGTCAGACGACACGGACGATATGCGTGACTTCTACGGTGCTAACGTGCCCTATGCAAATGTGTTGAAGGGCAATGTGCCGACGCCTGAAGATGCGAAGCCGTTTGTGCGTACAGTGGCGAAGTACTTCGCCTCAACGAAGTAGGCCATGCAGACAGCTTCAACGACGAACCCTCCGGTCATACGGAGGGTTTGCTGCGTCTGGTTCAGGCGTGACCGCTTTTCTATACACTGAAGTAGTTGAGGACCACAGACAGAACCGCCGCGCCGCGTCCAACGTTTTTGCAATGGGTCGAGTATGGGGCTGTCCGCCTGCTGCTATTTGGCCTGGGAAGCGTGTCGCGGCCGGCCAGTCGGCGCGTGGGCGCAGCTTTGGCCTCCAGTGTGGCGGCACTGGCTAGCCGGCTCTCCAGAACTGGACGCCGAAATCTACAGCTTGCCTTCCCCGAGTGGAATGATGACCAGAGTAGACAGGTTCTCAGCGAGCTCTACCGGAATCTCGGCTGGCTCTTGGCGGAATTTGCGCAGATGCGTCGCTACACGAAGGTTGTGGTCGAGCGTGAGGTCATGCGTTACGAAGGCCTGCAGCACTACCTTGCCGCGAAGGAGCGCGGTAAGGGTGTATTTGTGCTGACTGGTCACCTTGGTGCATGGGAGCTTTCCAGCTTCGTGCATTCGTTGCTCGGGCACTCAATGGGTATGGTGATCCGCCGCCTGGACAATCCGCTGGTGGATGATCTGGTAAACCGCATCCGATGTCAGCATGGCAATCGCATTCTGCATAAGGACGACTTTGCGAGGGGGCTGCTGCGGGCAATGCATGCTGGCGAGACGGTCGGTATCCTGATGGACACAAATATGACCCCCCCGCAAGGCGTCTTTGTTCCATTCTTTGGGCACGCGGCATGTACTGCATCAGGGTTGGCGCGCGTCGCGCAGAAGACGGATGCCGCTGTTTTGCCAGGGTTCCTGCTGTGGCATTCGGATGAGCAGCGTTATGTGCTGCATTTTGGTGAGCCGCTCGTTCTGCAGCGCACGGAGAGTCCGGAAGCGGATGCGGTCGCAAATACGGCCCTCTTTACGTCGGTACTGGAGCGGTATATTCGGGAGTATCCGGATCAATGGCTGTGGTTGCACCGGCGATGGAAGACCCGGCCACCCGGAGAGCCGTCCCTTTATTGACATGGCCGATCGCAAACAAATCGCGCAGTGGCTCAGGGAAGCCGGTTGCGAAATCGAGATCGACGCTGCTTCAGAAGCAGAGTTGACCGGGGTCTCGTCAATTGATGCTGCGTCTCCAGAGATGATTGTGTTTGCGGCGAATCAACCTGCGCTCGATGTGGCGCTGGAGGGGGTTGCCGGCCTCATTTTGACTCTGCCAAGTTTGGCTGTGACATCGCTGAGTCAGGAAAGCCGATTGATGCGCCTGACCGACCCACGTCTTGCCTTTGCCGTTGTCGCGAAAAAGCTGACTCCTCCGGCCCCAGGCAAGATCCATCCGACCGCAATCATTGATCCAACCGCGCAGATTGGGCAGGGAAGCCGGATCGGTCCGGGCACCGTGATTGCGGCGAATGTGCGTATCGGGCAGGATTGCTACCTCGGCGCGCGGGTTGTTGTCGAAAGCGGCGTCATCCTGGGGCAACGGGTTCAGGTGCAGGCCGGGGCGGTGCTGGGCTCGCTTGGCTTCGGCTACGCGCGTAAGCCAGCTGGCGATTACGTGCTCTTCCCGCAACGGGGCTCGCTTGTGATTGAGGATGATGTGGAGATTGGCGCGAACAGCACGATTGACCGGGGGGCGCTGGGTGAAACGCGCATCGGGGCGGGCACAAAGATCGACAATCTGGTGCACATTGGCCATAACTGCCGCATCGGCCGCAACGTCATTCTCGCAGCTCAA
The DNA here is from genome assembly GCA_964246795.1 of uncultured Terriglobus sp. GTDB lineage: Bacteria > Acidobacteriota > Terriglobia > Terriglobales > Acidobacteriaceae > Terriglobus. Next base: position 74,519 of record CAXTRR010000016.1, read on the forward strand.
ACCGGCATCAGTGGGTCGACGGTCGTGGAGGATGGGGCGATTCTGGGCGGTCAGGTGGGCATCGGCGAGCACGCGGTGGTCGGGCCGGGCGTGATCCTGGGCGGCGGGGCTGGTGTGCTGAGCGGAAAGAAGCTCCGGGGGCCGGGACAGGTATTCTGGGGACGTCCGGCGCAGCCACTGAAGCAGTACCTGCGGGACTTGGCTAGATTGCGTAAAGGGCAGTGACCGGGCATCAACTCAGAGGTCACCAGAGGGCGAGGCTCTCCAGC
>CAXTRR010000017.1:0-24278 GCA_964246795.1 uncultured Terriglobus sp.
CAACAGCGTCGATCGGCACGTTGCGCTGGCGAAGACGACGGAGCAGAAGCAGAATAGCGGTCCGCTTTTCCTCGTCGGGGGCAGCGTCAGCTTCAACGCCGAACTCATTGAAGGTCAGCAGTGCCGCCGGGTCCGCCTCTCGTGCCGTGCGAAAGGCTAGTTCGATGTAGTCACTGCCGATCAAGCGGAGCCAGGGCGAGTTACGCAAGCCGTCAGCACGGCCATCGTGTACGTTTACTGCTTCATTCAGAACGTCCCAGGAGTGGATACGGCCGGCGTAGCGGCTGGCCACTGTGCGGATATGCCCAGTGAGCAGCGCGCGGGCGTTTACCGGTGTAGCCAAACTCTCGAACCACGTGGGTAGCGCCTCATGCCAGCAGAGATTGTGCCCGCGGAGCTTGATGTGGTGTGTTTGCGTAAAGCTGAGCAATTCATCCGCGTCTTCAAATGCATACTGGTCCGGTGCGGGACGGAGTGCGGCCCACTTCATGGCGTTTTCCGCAACGGCTATGCTGCACTGGGCTCGCACAAGCTCTCGATACGCCGGGAAGGCGCGCAGCATGGGTAGGCTTAGCGCGCAGCCGGCGAGCAAGCCGTGAGCGGAGGCCTGCGCCTTCAGTGAATTTGCACCGCTTGCGTCTATTTTGGATGGCTCATATTCCCGGGTTTCAGCACGACGTGGAGGCAAAGCGAGTGAGCAGGCTGGAAGCGCAATCGCAGCCAGAGCAAGACCAGAATGGGCCAGTAGTTCCCTTCTGGTCCGCGCAGGGGAAGCTGATCGTTCAGGAGCGCTCGGCGTCTCGTCTGATCTCATCGGTCCATCGCAGGAATCGCAGGAACTGCCGTTTTTCCCTCCAGAGAAAGCGAAAGATATCCGCGGCGGTAATGGTTTCGGCATGCATGCCTGAGTAGGTCTCCAGACGCCAACGCAGATAGGGGCTGCGCCAGGGTGCAAGGCGATGGCCACGGCTGGCATTCCAAAGAAATCGAAGGGCACCGAGCATTCGCCATGAGTCTACCGGATGGCTGGAACGGGAGCTCGTTGGGAGACGGCTTGACGACCGTGGACACCTCACAAATAGTCAAAGAGCGTTCCCTTTTGTACCATGGCGATTGTGCTTAAAAGTGCGGTGCGCTGGGTTTGTGTGCTTGCCAGCTGCGTCGCCAGCGCCACTGGATCAGAGGCGATGAGCTTCCCTTGATCAACTTTTAGATTCGTTTCCTGGGTTGCGGTGTACGTCAATGCCGCCTCGATTCGATTCAGGTTGATATCTATGCCGGCCCGCTGTGAGGTTACTTGCGAGAGCGCGGTGTGTAGAGCGGTTACCGAGGCCTGGCCAGGAGCATTTCCGCTCTGAAGAGACGCGATGGCTGATTGCAATTCACCAAAGACCGAAGCCGTTGCGCTTAAGAAAATCTTCTGCCCATCGGCGGAGGTGGAAATAGATGAGCCTGTACCGCTCCCGGTATTCAAAGTAGAAGTGTGGCTATTGCCCGCATAGGTCACCGTGCCTGCGCTGTCCATGCTGAACGGTGCTGTTCCCGTGGCGGTTCCGGCAAATAAGTAGGAGCCACTGTAGCTGCTGTTCGCCAGATTCAGGAGTGTGTCGCGCAGCGAGCTGAGCTGGTTGGCGAATGCGGCGCGGTCGACCGCATTGGCCGTATCGGTCTGGCCCTGCACGGCAATGCTGATCGCGCTGGTGAGTTGACTCACGGCCGCGCCCAACGCGGAGTCAGCCGCCTGGCCGCGCGAGCGGGCGGTCGTGGCGGAGCTTGTAAAGGAGTCCGCCTGTGCGATGGCACTGCCAAGGATGCCGCTCTGCCCCGCCGCCGCCGGATCGTCCGCCAGTGACGAAATACGGACGCCGCTGGAAAGCTGCTGCGCGATCCTTGTCTGCTGGTCGCTCAGCGATGCGGCGGTTTGCACCAGCTGGCTCATTGCGGTTTCGTTGATGCGCATGGAACAAATCCTCTCTTACCGCAGGGCTGCCTTACTGTACGGGTGTATTAGTCCCGATGTTGATCGCGGTCGCCATCAGGCTGTTCAGGATGCTAAGCAGCTTGGCGGACGCCTGATAGCTGCGCTGATATTGCGCCAGATTGGCAGCTTCAGTATCAAGCGACACACCAGAGAGCTGGTCACGCTGAGTGCTGAGCTGCGTTGCATTTGCCGTGTCCGCGGCGCTGGTGGCTTTGGCTTCCGCCGCTCGCGTGCCCAGGCCGGAGAGCAGGCTGCTGAAAGACCCCGAGAAGCTCTGGCCGCCGATCGATCCCGCTAACTGTAGCGCCAGCAGAGCATTCGCGTTGCCATTGCCGCCGCTCGCCTCACCCACAGCAGCCGTGGCTATCGTGGCTCCGGTGCCAAGTGCGACGGCAGCGGCAGAACCCGCAACAGTAGGTCCGATGGTGAAGATTGTGCTCCCCGCCGTCCCTCTGGAGGTCTGGCCCGCCTGGTTCTGGCCATTAACAGCCGTGGCAAAGGTATAGGCCAGCATGTCCAGTTGCGATTGGACGTAGGTAAGATCGCCGTCTCGTGCCTGCATCGCACCCGAGATCGAACCGCCTTGCAGTTGCGCCGTGATCTCCGCGCCACCCTGGGATGCGGGAGCGTAGACCCTTGTGCTTCCTGCAACATTCGCCGCGCTGAGGGCATAGGCCTGGTCACCGCCCACCAGCAGCGTGCCGTTGCCAGTGCTGATCGTAAGCGTATTGTTTTGGGCGACAGCCTGCTGCACGCCGACGAACTGCGAAAGTTGAGAAATCAGCGCGGTCCGCTGGTCCTGCAGGTTTGCCGTATCTGCCGCACCGGCTCTGCCGATCTCGCCATTCAGCTTCGCGATCCGGGGAAGCAGGCTGTTTATTTGCTGGACACCTGTTGATACCTGCTGGTTCAGCGCTGCCTGCTGTGAATTGAGCTGGGAGGATGTTCGGTTTAGTGTGTTCGCAACCGTTTGCGCCGCAGCCGTTACGCCCTGCGTCGCCGATGGATTCGTGGGGTCCGCGGCAGCTGAACTAAGAGCAGTGAAAAAGCCGCTCAAGGCCGTGTTGATACCGGAGCTATCGTTTCCGGTGGAATCCAGGGTGAACAGACCTTCCAATTTTTGCAATGCGCTCAGCCGTGTGCTGCTGGCCGCTGCCGCGTCCGTTGCCTGCTGCACGCCGCGGTCGAGCACAGTGTCGCGCTGAGCGGAGACGGTGGCCGTGGCACCAAGACCGGCGTTATTGCCGCCGATGCGGACCGTATCCTTTTCCGTCCAGGTGACGGAGCGGCGAGCGTAGCCTGCGGTGTTCTGATTTTGGATATTCTGGCCGGTTGTCTCTATCGCTAGCTGATCGGCCTGAAGAGCGTTGCGGGCGCTGTCGAACAAACCATTCAGGGTACCCAATTGCTTTGCCCTCCTGTTCGGCGCTGCAGCAGAACCTGACGCAGCCGGACGTTGTTGCCGGCAAGGTGGACCTGCCTGCTAAAGGTCTGAAATGCAATCGCCAGAGATGCAGCTTCAGTCGGGCCGGCCCCGGCGTTCGCCGGACACCACCCTTCTGCTTCGTGACAAAGCCGCGCCAGCGTTGGAGCATCGCTGGTCTGGAGAGCAGCGGACGCCTGTTCAAGCAGTCCTTGTATCGACTCGATCATGGTGACTACCCAAGCAGGTGCTGAATCAGCTTGTCAGCCACAGCACCGGCCGGCACCTGGTACGTGCCACTGGCGATGGCGGCGCTGATCTGCGCGACCTTGGCTGTGCGTACGTCATCGCTGTCCGGAGTTGAGATTGCCTTCGCCAGTACCCCGCCGGCACTGCTTAACGCGGCTTTGTCAGGGCCAGTGCTGGCAATGCCTTTTCCTGTGGATATATCAGAGTTATTCCGGATGTTTGCGGCTCGATCGTTCTGCTGTACCAGCGTGGGCAGCAAGGGTGAGCTACCGATTCCTGTCATATTTGCCATGGTTCTTCTCCTCTTCTTGCCTTATCGGCTACCGCTCGGGGAACTTTAGCGCGTGCCGGAAAGATTTCCAGGAGATGTGTCGCGGATGGTTGACACACTCGCGTGCTGCTGCAGCGAAGATGCAATCTGCGTTGCAAAGCCCAGCGCGCCGGTGTTCGCCAGGCTTTCCGCAACGGCCTGGGTGCCAAAGCTCTGCAATGGCCCGGAGGAGGACCCACCGGTCAGGCTGTCCACTTCCGCGTCGCCACCCTCGTCCCGTGAGGAAGTCAGGGGCTTGAGCAGTTCCTGCAGCAACATAGCCTCAAATTGATGAGCGGCTTTATCTAGGCGTGAGTTGGGAGGGCTCATAGGACCTGGGCTGGCAGGAACTGAGGTGGCAGGTGCGGCGACACTGGTAGAAGTGGCCAAGGGAAGCATCACAGAACCTCCAGTTCCGCTTCGATTGCGCCGGCTGATTTCATCGCCTGCAGGATCGAGATGACGTCGCGGGCCGTGGCGCCGATCATCTGGAGAGAACGCACCAGATCCTCCACCGTCGCCCCGCTTTTTAGATCGATGCGGTTTACCGGCTTGTCCTTTGCGTCAACCTGGGTCTGTCGCAGCACCTCGGTGTTGCCGCCTGCAAAGCCGTTCGGCTGCGATGCCTGAAACTCGCTAACAATATTCACGGCAAGGCCGCCGTGCAGAATCGACACCGGCTGAAGGACAACCGCGCCCCCGATGACCACCGTGCCGGTACGCTCATTCACCACGACTTTTGCCCGTGGATAGAAAGGAACTTCGACGGCCTCCACACGGGAGAGCAGTTCGGGAATGTCATCACCGGGTTGAACGTGCAGCTCGACCATGCGGCTATTTGTCGCATGAGCCACGGTACGGCCCAGACTCGTGTTGATGCCATCGGCCATGGCGCGGGCGGAGCGGAAGTCGGCGTCCTGCAGCAGCAGTGAAAAGCTGTTGCGGCCGGCAAGGTCGAGCGGAACGCCACGTTCGACTACGCCCCCCAGCGGAATGCGCGCGGTGGTTGGATGGTTGACCTGCTTGCTGTTGCCGTTCGAACTTACGGCGTAACCTCCCAACACAAGGGGACCTTGTGCTTCGGCATAGATCTTGCCGTCCGTTCCATAAAGGGGCGTCAACAGCAGCAGGCCGCCTTCAAGGCTGCGTGCGTCGCCGGCCGAGGAAACGGTTAAGTCCACGCGTGTGCCGGAACGTGCAAAAGGCGGCAGCGAAGCGGAAACAAAAACAGCCGCAAGATTTTGCACACGGATGGAACTCGCAGGAACGCTCACGCCAAGGCGAAGGAGCGTGGCTGCCAGGGTCTGCACCGGGAAGCCGGTCTGCTGGCTATCCCCGGTGCCCTGCAATCCGACCACGATCCCGTAACCGATAAGCTGGTTATCGCGAATGCCTTCCACGGTGGCGATATCCTTCACGCGGGCAAGGTGCGGCTCATTGTGCCCCGTTGCGGCAAGCGCGCATGTGGCGGTCAGCAAAGCGACACAGAAAAACATTCGAGAGGTCAGACGTGGTCCGCGCATTTGAGAGTCCCGCTTTGGATCGGTGGTTAGAAGATCAGCGCCTTGTCCAGCAATCGGACCAGGATGTTGGGACGGTGGGTGTAATCCGTGACGACGCCTTTGCCGCGTACCTGCAGTTCCAAACTGCTGATAGCCGTTGAGCGCACCTGGTTCTGCTGGCTTATGTCTTCCGGCCGGACCAGGCCACGCAGAACAATAGTTTGCGTTTGCTGAGAGAATTCGACTTGACGCGCGGCCTCGATCACAAGCATGCCGTTCGGCAGAACTTCGACGACTTCTCCGCCCAGAATGGTGCTCAGGCTGGAGTTGTTTGCGCTCTGGCCCTGTGAGTTGAGCGCCGATGCCGCGTTGCGGTTGATCAGGTCTTGTGCGGCGCTGGCGGCGGAAAATTTTGAGAACAGTGCGGAGATGCTTGCGTTGGCACTGGAAGTGCGGCTGCCCTTGACGGTGCCGTCCGTAGACGACTCAAGGGTCTCCGAAACGATGACGGAAATCAGGTCGTGCGGCTGCATGGCCCGGACGTCTGCCGTGAATCGGTCGAGCCGGCCCGCCTCGGTCCAGACCGCACCGGGCTCAGGCTGCATGCCCGCACTGGCCGCGTGGACACTGGCGAGATATGTACTGAGCGAAGTGGCTGCGGGACTCGGCTTGGCATGCAGGACACCCTTTTTCGTTGAGTCCTGCGCAAAGGCACAGCCGAGCGCGAAGAGTGCGAGAGCGCAACCCGCGACAAACCGCAGGAAGAACCCCTGAATAACAGGCGGTTGTGGCCGGCCGGGGTGCCAGAGTGAATGCCGATTGGAAATCATGAGCGCACCTCCACCCGGTCTGCCGCGACCAGGCGTCCATGCATGTGCTGGGGGTTGGCGTCCACTGCGGTGGAACCCTCCAGTACGACCTCCACGCCATCGCCGACGTGGGCGGCAGCGACAGTTCTGCCGTGAAGCGACATCTGTACGGCATCACTCTTGAAAGCGATCTCCACGGCCTGGCCGGGTGGCACCAGCGGCGTTGCCACTGATGCTCGCTTCACTTCCACGACAGTTGCGATCACCGGCACCGCATTCGCCGTGTCGACTGCCAGTGGCACCAAAACGCCGGGATGCTCCGGGTGAGCACAGTTGGCAACACGCAGCCACGCGCGGTGAAGCACCGGGTCGACCACCAACGCATCTGCGCGATACCCCTGTCGACTCGCCGAAGTGACAGACCCAAGTATGCTTTCAGCTGCCTGGGCGACCGTGGCGAAGCAGCCGTGGAGCGCACCTGCTTGCGCCCGCAACGGCCCAGCAGGGCTGCAGGCAAGGACCATTGCACTTCCTCCAAGCAATCGCAGCCGGCGTGTCATGACCGCACCAGCCCGTTCACCTGCTGGTACATATCGTCAGCCACATGGATGACCTTGGAATTGCTCTCATAGGCACGCTGAGCCATGACCATCTGCACAAACTCTTCCACGACATCGACGTTTGAGCCCTCCAGCGCGCCCTGCTGCAGCGTTCCCATGCCGGAGTTGCCGCCGGGCACGTCCACGATCGCGTTGCCGGAGGCATTGGATTGCTGCAAGAGGTTGCCGCCGATGGAGGTGAGCCCGCCCGGGTTGGCAAAGGTGGCAAGCTGCATCTGTCCCAGCTGCGACGGTGAGGACTGGCCCGGCAACGTCGCGCTGACAATTCCATACTGGGAGATGGAAACGGTCGTTGCGTTACTCGGAATGGTGACGGCGGGGTTCAGCAGCTCACCATTGGCCGTCATCATCTGACCCTGGTTGTTTAGATGAAAATTGCCGGAACGCGTGTAGGCATTGGTGCCGTCGGGCCGCGTGACCTGGAAGAACCCCGCGCCTTGAATCGCAAGGTCGAGCTGGTTGCCGGTCTGGTTGAAGTCACCCTGGGTGTTCACCACCTCTGTCGCCACGGCGCGCGTGCCCAGGCCGATCTGCAGTCCGGCAGCCGTGGTGGAGGTGCTCTGGGCCGAGCCGGGCGTGACCAGGTTCTGGTACATCATGTCTTCAAACTGAAGGTGGCGGCGGCGGAAGCCGGCAGTCGCGGAGTTTGCGAGATTGTTCGCGACCGTGTCCAGATGGGCCTGCTGCGCGCTCATACCGCTGGCGGCCGTATACATTGCTCGAATCATGAACAGCTCCTTCTACACCCGACCCAGATCTTCTGAGGCGGTTTTGTCAAACTGATTGGAGAAAACCGAAAGAGCTTTCTGCATCATCTCGGCCTGACGCTGCACCAGCAGCAGTTGCATGGTGCCGTGCACCGCATCCTGGTTAGCGCCTTCGAGTGCACCCTCCTGCACCGTGGCCGAGCTCTGCAGAGCCTTGGCACCGTTGCGCACCGTGTATAAATTCGCACCTTCCGACTGGAGATCGGCAGCAGCATAATTCACGGTGGCAACCCGGCCTGCAATGGCGGTGCCGTCCGGCCGGCTGACGGAGATGGTGCCGTCCGCGCTGACATGGGCGGCACCGGTGGGCAGAAGAATGGGTGCGCCGGCATCATTCAGAACGGGTTCGCCATGCTGGGTGGTCAGGGTACCGTCCGGGCTGCGCTGGAACGAGCCGTCGCGAGTCAAGCGGACGCCCAAGGGTGTGCGGACCTGAAAGAATCCCTGTCCCTGCAAGCCAAGATCAAGAGGATTGCCTGTGCTCTGCAGAAGTCCCTGAGATAAATCCAGCACCGTGCCACCTAGCACGCCGAAGCGGTTCACGGCATCACTCAACCCGCTCGCTGCTTCCGTGTCGGGGGCCATACCCGTCATCACCCCGCGGAAGTAATCGCGCTGCGCACGGAAGCCGCTGGTATTGGCATTGGCCAGATTGTTGGCCGCTGTGTCCAGCGCCTGTGTGCGTGCCAGAACGCCGGTGTACGCCGTATAAAGTCCGCTGTCCATGCCCACTACTAGTGCACTTTGTGTGCCGAAGCTTGGCCTGTCCGTCTTAGAGCAGGCTAAGAGACCGTAAGGCCTGCCGCACCCGAGGGCGGCAGCGTGAAGAGATGATCGACCACATCCTCGGCCTGCATCGGCCCACCTTCAGCGGCGGCGGCTTCCAGCCAGGAGCGCAACCAGAGCCGGCGTCCAACGCGCACAATCCGGGACCGGACCGGTTGCATCTGCGTAATGGCACCGGCCGCCTCAAGCGCTGCTTCTTCGGCGGTATTGCACTCCAACTCCCGAGTGCTCCCGGGGCCGGATCTTTCCAGGCGGGACCAAAACTGTTCCAGTTGTGACGCTGCCGCGATCCCGCTTTCCACCTGAACGCCGTGCATGCGTTCCAGAGCGAGCGCGATTGGCGCGTCGACACTGTCCGCGGAAGCCAGGCAAAGACGCGCGCCGATAAGCCGCAGAGGAAGACTTCCACTGCGTCGGAACAGCGTCCAGGGGGCAAGGCACAACAGGTTCGCCGCCGGCATCTCCGGCAGTGTCCACACGGGGCAATTCCATTGTGTCGCCAGCGCGGTGGCGATGCGCTCTTCCGCAATGCCGAAGTGGTCCTGGAGTACCTTTCCCAGGCGCGCGCCACTATCCATTTGCAATTGCAGAGCTCGCTGCAACTCGGCGTAACTGAGCAGGCCACGCGCCTGCAGGATCAAACCCAGCGGTACGCGGTGACGCACGCGCGTCTCCCCAGAGACACCGTTGCGGAGCTCACGCCGAACGGTGTGCTTCACAGCTTCTTCCAGGCAGCCGCGCCGGCAGAACCAACGCTCCTCAAAGCAGGGGCGTGTGGCGCTGCGAAAGCCCAGGGCAACCGCAACGGGACGGCGCCGGCCGCAGGGGCAGCGCTCCAAGGCGGCGGTCTGCGATGCAGCAACAAGCGCGGCCCTGCTATTGGCGGAGGTCATGGCTAGAGCAGGCATCGCACACTCTTCAGCCTTGGCATCGGTGCCACCACTTCACAGATTTGCAGGGCGAAGTTCCCGCCCACCACGACCACCTCACCGCGTGCAACGATGCGGTCACCCACCAGCAACTCGACTGGTTCAGAGACGTGGCGGTCCAATTCCAGCACCATGCCTGGGCCGAAGTCCAGCGCTTCGCCGATGGTGATCTCACGACCGCCGAAATGAAGGCGAACCTCCATCTCTACATCCATCCAGGGTTGAAAGACGGGGTCGGCAATTGAGCTTGCCGGAATCAGATCGTCCATGAGTGGTCCTCTTTCTGCAATGAAGATCAGGGGTGAATCGGTGGCAATCAGGCATTCAAAGAAGGCGCGGAGAGCAGCGAAGGGCTTCCGGCGAAGGGCGAGTGCTGCAGACGCGCTCCCCGGCGCTCCCCTGTACGCACCGCCTGTGCCGCGCAGCATGGGACATTGCTGAGGCGCAACTCCGCCGCGGCGCTGCTGGAAAGCGGAAGCCGCAGCAGTGAGCCCGGCTGCATCGCCTGCAACTCCGCCGCGGGTACACGCACGGTTTGAAAGCAAAGAGAAGCTCGCAGGCGCGCATGGCGCAGAGTGGCTTCCACACGTTCGCGCTCCTGGTCGTTGCGCGGCCGGCGTACTGCGCGCGTCGCGCTGAATGTTCGCAGAGTATTGTTCAGCGCCGACACAGGGACGGCGAAAAGCAGATCTCCGCTGGTACCCGGAACGGTAATGCCGAAGCGCAACAGGACCATCTTCTCCTGTGGAGGCAGCATGCGGCGTTCCTGCCCGTCACGTTCCCGCTCCCCTGTCACCATGCGCATGCCGATGTAGTGCCAGGCAGCGTTGCGCTCGCGAACCACTATTTCCAGCACAGCCCCGAGCACCGACTCCTCGACTTCGGTCATTTCGCGGCCAAGTTCCGGCACGCCGCCACGACCTCCCAGCAGAAGATCCACCACCTCCGGAACCAGCCGCAGCGGCCATGCCAGCATGCCGCGCGTGTGGTGCTCCGGCAAATCCAGCGGCAACAGATAGTGCTCTTCCGCACCCTCCAGAAATTCCTGAAAGCTGCCCTGCTGCATGGGCTGCGGCGTGACAGACAGGTCGGTGCGCAGCCAGGCGGAAAGCGCATGGGTGAGGCTGCGGGCGAACTGCTCATCAGTGGCGCGCACCGAACGCATTTCATCGGTGCTGACGTGACCTGCCTGGCCGAAGTCGAAGCGCTCGGCCGGCGGCATACCGGCTATTTGCAAAGCTGGGATTTCAGGCGCGGGCATGGCGCGGCCTCGCATTCTTTGGTGCGGCACCTCGGCCAGCCAGACCGGCCAGCTTGCTGCGCAGGCGAAGTACGGCGGCCGAGCGGATCTGCGAAACGCGAGACTCGACCACGCCGAGCGTTATGCCGATCTCCTTCATGGTGAGCTCCTCGTAGTAGTAGAGGGTCAGCACCAAGCGCTCCTTCTCCGGCAGCTCCTGGATGGCATCAATCAGGTGCTGCTTGAGTTCCCCCTGCAGGCAGCGGAAAAGCGGATCGTCCTGCGGATCACCCGGCACATACGCAAGCTCGTCGTCGCCGGAGTCCTCATTGCGCTCCATGTTCAGGCTGCCGATCTCCAGGCCCTTTAGCTCGCCAAGCAGTTGCTGAAATTCGGAGAGCGGCAGCTGCATCTCTCCGGCAATCTCCTGCTCACTGGGCGCGCGACCGAGCGAGAGCGTGAGGGAACGAATGGATTCCTCAATGGCGCGACCCTTGCGGCGCAGCTCGCGGGGGCTCCAGTCCAGTGTTCGCAGCGAGTCCAGGATCGCGCCACGAATGCGGAACTGCGCGTAGCTCTTGAATTGCACCTGCTTGTTTCGGTCGAACTTGGAAAAGGCATCGATCAGGCCGACGACCCCGGCGGAGATTAGATCGTCAAGCTCAACATGCTGGGGCAGGCGCTCATGGATGCGTCGCGCCACAAAGCGCACGGTGGGCAGATGTTCCACCAGCAGCCGGTCGCGTTCCTCGGCGCTTATGGGCAGATCTGAAGTGGTTTTGCCATACGGATCCGGTGAACTGCCGTAAACGATGCCGGCGCTCGGCAGGGCAGCCGTCCCCTGGGCCAGCAGTGCCGGCATCTCGGGTGGGTAGGCGAAGGGTGTAGATGTATCGTGGCTCATGCTGCTCTCCTGAAATGCGTTTGGTGCTACCCGTGCAGTTGACCGACCGTTCCCAGGCTGCGGACGCGTACCTCCGGCGGAATTTCCGAGGGTGCGAGCACGGTGACCTTGGGCAGGAACGGCTCCAGCCAGCGGCGCAGGTGATAGCGTGCCGGCGATGGACATAGAAGCACGGGGAGGGCCGAAGCCTCGCCTTCACCGGTTAGGCGTTTCACAGATTCCAGCAGCTGCCGCAGAAAGGTCTGTGCCGAAGCCGGCTTGCGCACTCCCCCCTCCCCCAGCAGACGCTTGGCGCCTTCCGGATCAAAGGTGAAGAGGATCTCCTCTTCCAGGGCGCGGTCCAGTGCAAGCACGGGCAGGCTGCCTTCTGCGTCGAGGAGCGGCCGCACCAGCGCGCGGCCCAGCGATTGGCGCACCTGCTCGGTGAGAAAGACCACATGTTTATTCGCGGCGGAAAACTCGACCAGTGTCTCGAGGATCGTCCCAAGGTGACGGATGGACACCTGCTCCCGCAGGAGCTGCTGCAGTACCTTTTGCACCTCGCCCAGACTCATCTGCTTAGGGACGAGCTCCTCGACGAGCTTTGGGTGGCTTTCGTTCAAGGTATCAAGGAGGCGTTTGGTTTCCGCGCGGCCTAGCAGTTCGTGCGCATGACGGCGAATGAGTTCTGCCAGGTGCGTGCCAATCACCGCGGTCTGGTCCACGACGGAATAGCCGCTGGCCAATGCCTGTTCTTCCAGGCCGGGCTGAATCCACTTGGCAGCGACATTGAAGGCTGGTTCGCGCGTGTCCATCCCAGGCAGGTGGCGGGCGCGTGGGTCGGAGTTAACGGCCAGCAGACAATCCCCTTCCGTCTGCCAGCGGCCGATCTCCACTCCGCGCAGCAGAACGACGTATTCACGCGGCTTGAGCCGCAGGTTGTCAGTGATGTGAACTGCCGGCACGATAAAACCGAGTTCCGTGGCTAGATGCCGGCGCAGGGCACGCACGCGGTTCAGCATCTGGCCACCCTGCTTCTCGTCGACCATGGGAATGAGCTGAAAGCCGATCTCCAAAGTAAGGTCGTCGACTTTGAGCAGGCTGGCCAGGTTCTCAGTCGAGGTCGGGTCTGATGCAGCAGGCTGGCCGTTTTTAGCAGTAGCTTCCGTATCGGCTTCCGCAAGCGCAGAGGTGGGGGGCAGCTTTCGTGCAAAGAGCGCCACTCCCGCAGCAAGTGCAAGAAATGCCAGTTTCGGCAGACCGGGCACCAGCGCCAGCGCGCAAAGCACACCGCTTGCCATGTAGAGGGTGTTGCGCCGGGCAAAGAGCTGCGCGCCAAGTTCCTGATCGAGTGTGCCCGCCGAAGAAGCGCGAGTGAGCACCAGGCCGCCGGCGATGCTGACCAGCAGACTCGGGATCATGGTGACCAGGCCATCGCCCACAGTCAGAATGGTGTAGGTCTTGACCGCGGTCATCAGGTCAACGCCCTGCTGCAGGACGCCAATAAGCAGGCCCGCGATGATGTTGATGGCCGTGATCAGGATAGTGGCAAGGGAATCGCGTTGATTGAAGCGTGCCGCGCCATCCATGGCACCGTAGAATTCGGCTTCACGAGCGATGGCTTCACGGCGTTTGCGCGCACCCTGCTCGTCGATCAGGCCGGCGTTCATGTCGGCGTCGATCGCCATCTGCTTGCCCGGCAAAGCGTCCAGCGTGAACCGCGCGGTAACTTCAGCTGTGCGTACCGCGCCGTGGCTCACCACGAGGAATTGGATCGCGATCAGGGCAAGGAAGAGTACAAAGCCAACGACATAGTTCCCACCGACCACGAATTGCCCAAAGGCTTCAATCACCGATCCGGCGGCGTGTGTTCCCTCGCTGCCGTGCAGCAGAATACGGCGGCTGGAAGCTAAATTCAGCGATAGACGGAAGAGTGTGAGCAGCAGGAGAAGCGTGGGAAAGACCGAGAGCTCGGTCGCCTTGCGCACCTGGACCGCCGTAAGAAAGACCACAACAGAAGCCGCGATGGAAACGGCGAGCAGGAGATCCATCATGAGCGCGGGCACCGGCACCAGCATCACGAAGACGGTGCTGATAGCGCCGAGCGGGAGAAGCAGTGGTTTCCATTGTGCGAAACCGGTGGCAGATTTTTGTGAGATAGCAGTTTCGTTCATCGTTGTCCCTCGATCGTGGGTGCGGTGGCGGATGCTGGCAAAGATGTGTGCAGGCCTGCGGGACGGCCGTTCACGCCATAGCCGCCCTGCTGCTGCTGACGCTGGCTGTCACGCTGAACCTGCTGGCGGTACAGGTAGGCAAGGATGGCGGCGACCGCGGCATACTGGTCGAAGGGGATCGCGTGGCCTTCCTCGACGGTACGGTAGAGGGACCGGGCGAGAGGCGGGTTCTCGACGATTGGCACGCCGGCCCAGCGCGCCTCTTCACGAATCTCCAGGGCGTGCAGGTCGCGGCCCTTGCAAAGCACTGTCGGCGCGCCCATGGTCTCGTAGCTGAAAAGCAAGGCAACGGCGTAGTGGGTTGGGTTGGTGATGATGACGGTCGCACGGGAAACGTCGGCTTTCACACGGCGCTTACGCATGGTCCGCTGGATCTGGCGGATGCGGCCCTTGGTGTGCGGATTACCATTCGCTTCTTTGGCCTCGTCGCGCAGTTCCTGCTTGCTCATGCGTAGCCGTTGCGACCAGCTGCGCCACTCGACGGCGTAGTCCAGCGCGGACCACGCCACTGCTACCCAGGCGGCATCGATCGCAAGCGTGTAGCCACTCTCCATCACGGAGGAGATACGGGCACCGCTCATGGCCGGCATGAATTCCAGGCTCTGCCGCAGTAGGCGAAAAGCGAGGAAAGTGACCGCGGCGGCAGGCAACAAAGCCTTGGCAAAGCGCATGGCGGAGCGTGTGCTGAAGATCTGTTTCGCGTTGGTGAGCGGGTTCAAGCGCCCCGGCTTCCAGGCCAGCGCGCCGGGGCGGAACTGTACGCCACCGCTCTGCAGGACCCCACTGCCAAGAGCACCGATGAGGGCCGCGGCAAGCACCATGCCCAGCGGTGCCAGCAGTGGTGTCATCAGGTGTCCGCAATCGGCCACCATCTGCTGTGGCGAAGCGAAGCTCTGCAGCGAAGCATCGATGCTGCCCGCGAATGCCGTCCGCCAGGCAGACGCGAATTGCCGTGCAGCCGCGCCCAGCAACATCAGGCCGCTCAACATCGCGCAGGCTGCCATCAACTCACGGCTGTGAACAACATCGCCTTGCTCGCGCGCCTTCTTCTTGCGTTGCTCACTTGCCTGTTCGGTCTTATCCGCGCTCACGGCCGCACCGCCTGCATCGCGGCGTCGAGCAGAGCGCTGAAGTGCCGCTCGATCCATCCGGGCCAGAGCGCCAGAGAACCGATGAAGGCAACATAGGAGACGGCAGTCTTCAGCGGCACACTCAGGATCTGCGTGGGCAGGCCCTGCGCTACACGGCCCACCAAACCAAGACCGATCTCCACCAGCAGAGCGGAAGCCATCACGGGCGACGCAAGTTGCACCCCAGCAAGGAAGACACCCGCCACGGCAAAGGCGAACTGCCGGCCAGCCGCGGCGTGAACCACCGCGCTGCCCAGAGGGACCGCCGTCAAGCTGCGGAAAAGCGCGGCAAAGATGGCGCGGTGCAGACCGGATGCGAGCAGAACCAGTACGCCAACCCAGTTCAGCAGAACTCCAAGCACTTCCGTCTCAACCGCGGAATTGGGATCCAGCAGGTTGGCCAGCGAGAAGCTGAAGCTGACACTCATCAGGTTGCCGGCAAACAGCAAGGCTTCATTCATCAGGCTCAGCGTCAGGCCGATGAGGACGCCGATCACAGCCTCGCCCAGCAAGCCTGTGACCGTGAGTTCCGTGGCGGTCCCAGGCAGGCCAGCCGCGACTGGTGCCAGCAGCACAGCAACCGAGATCGACAGCATCGCCTTGATGCGGGGCGGCACCGCCGCCGATTGAAAAGGCGGTGCAAAGGCGACGACACCGCCGACCCGCAGAAGGGCAAGGATGCCAGCATCGAGCAGGTGTTGCAGTGCGGCCGGGGTGTGCGGGTCGAGAGCCATGGCTTGTCTGAGATCGCCTTCTTCGAAGTCCTGTGATTTATCCGAGGTAGCGGTGAAAATCTGACCAGAGCCGGAGCGTGTAATCGACAGCACGGTGCAGAAACCAGGGCATGGTGGCGATGCCGGCCACGAAGACCACCAGGAGGCGGGGAACGGCGGTGAGTGTCTGCTCCTGGATGCCGGTGAGTGTCTGCAGCAGGCTCAGACCGACGCTGATGAGGCAACCCGCGATCAGCACGGGCGCGCTCAGGAGCATGGCTTCCATCAAGAGGTGGCGCGCAAGCTGCGCCGCCATGTCGGGTCCCATAAGAATCTCCTTAGAAACTTTTTAAGAGCGAGCTGACCAGCAAATGCCAACCGTCAACCATAACGAAAAGCAGGATTTTGACCGGCGTTGAGATGACCACCGGCGGTAACTGCACCATGCCGATAGAGTTCGTCACGCTGGCAACAACCAGGTCGATAAGCAGAAAGGGCAGAAAGAGGATGGCACCGATTTGAAATCCGGATTTGAGTTCACTGAGCATGTATGCCGGCACGACGACATTCATGGGAGCTTCGTCGCGAGTGGTCATGCGCTGCGGGGATGCGGCTGCGCTGAAGAGCTCCAAATCCTTGTCGCGGGCGTAACGGAGCATGAATTTGCGGACCGGCTCCGAACCTTTCGCAAGTGCGGTCTCACCGTCCATCAGACCCGCGCGATACGGAGCAATTGCCTGCTGCTGGACATCGTTGATCACCGGCTGCATCAGGAACCAGGTCATCATCAAGCCGAGGCCCATTAGCACCTGATTGGAGGGCGCGGTTTGCGTGCCGAGGGCCTGGCGAAGGAAGTGGAAGACCACGAGCAGTCGTACCAGCGGCGTCATCGCCAGCAGGATCGCGGGAACAAGTGAGAGCAGCGTCAGACCTGTGACGACCGCCCAGGGCGAGCTATTTCCGATGGCGAGCGCTTCGCTGATGCTACGGTCGCCCGCGGCTCGGGGTAGTGCCGGCGTGCTCTTAGCTGCATGCGCTGGAGACGTGGGCTCAGTGGCACTGCTCCGGGCTGCAACACCGTGGACCGGAGGCACGGAGGCCTGCGCCCGATGCGGCGGAAGCTGTGCGGCCATGGTGCGTGTGGCAGGCCGATGTACCCAGAACGACTGGTCGGCGGCGGCGTGAGCCTGAGTGGTGAGAGCTGCGGCCGCCAGACTTAACAGCAGCAGCCGTGCGGCCTTCTGGTAGCTGTGCCGGATCACCGCGAACCTCCGGTGCCCTGCGTCAATGGAAGTGCGGTGATGTTTGTCACGCCCTCACGGCCAAGGCCGACCAGCATCGGCCTGCCATTGAACTCGATCACTGCCACCGAGCCCCGCTGTCCGATGTTCAGGGTCTCCACGAGCCGAAGCTGGCGTGTGCGGCTCGATCTGGCCGGTATCCACCGGGAGAGCTTTTCCCCAAGCCCGGCGAAGAGAACCGGACGGCTCGCCGGCGGCTGCATTTGCATAACGTTCGTTGAGGTTTCCGACTCATACGGCTCATTTGCGTATCGCTGATTCATGAGGATCTCCTTAAGCCAACCGCGTGACGCGCATCAGCATGCGATCGTCCACGCATTCAAATCGCGCCCAACCCAGAAAGGCGCCGCCGACTACGACTGGCAGATCGTCCGAGGCAGGCAGGGTGCTCTGCAGCAGTTGACCGTGAGCGAGAGAGCGAAGAGCCCGCAAGGACATGGCCGGCAGCGGAATGTCGATCGTGAGGCGAACAGGCAGCTGTCGCAGTGGTGCCCAGGCAGCCGCCGGCATGGCTGGCTCCGGAGCGGCAAGTTCGAGTGTGGTGCTTTCCACGGGGGCAATCATGCGCGCTGTACCAGGAAATCAGTCACGTAAACATCCAGCACATGCATCTCCCGGTTGTCGAGAGCATAGGTCTGCCTAAGCTTCCTCTTGAGTGCCTCCAGACCGCCGGGAGCGAGCAGAGCGTCGGAGGTCTGGGCGCCCAACACGGCAAGCGTGGTGTCACGCAACGCGGCGGAAGCGCTCGCGTCCGGCTTGTCGGCCTTGGTTTCTTCTTTTGCTTTGGGCTTCACCTCATCTGCAAGGCGAAGGCTGATGCTGGCCCGCAGGTAGCTGCGGCCGCCAGCATCGGAAAGGTTGACCACCATGGGCTCGAGCGCGAGCACATGTGAAGGTGGGAGGGCCTCCGCGCCCTTTGCGTCCCCTGCCTGCTCGGCAGCAGATACAGCGCCCGGTACCTTCTTCTCAGCCGAAACGGCACTGGCAAGCTTGCCGGATTTCAGCAGCCAAACGACAGCACCCCCAACCACGGCAAGCGACAGAAGCGTGGAGGCAAGAACCGCAATCAGAAGTGAGCCAAGGCTGCCGCGCGAGGGCGGCGCAGCGGCGAGATCGAGGGTGGCCGTGGAAGTGGACATGCCCGATGCATATGCATGCGGGCTGCCAGGACGAAACCTTTTGGATTAGGGAAAGCTAAGCCTCCCAAAAAGTGCAGGCACCAGGGCGGCACTACATCTCGATGACGATCTTGCCGACCTGGGAATTGCTCTCCAGGTATTCATAGGCTTGCCGCGTCTCAGCGAGGGGAAAGGCGCAATCAATCTTGGCTTCAGGGTTCTGAAGCTCAGGCCCTCATAGAAGTTGCTTCTTCTTTGCGGAAGTCCGCGTGGTAGCGTTAGTCGTTGCGCCCGATGCGCGCGCAATCTGAAGGGCCGCCAGATGACGCTGCTGGAGGCTGCTGTGATCACGATAAAGTCACCGGGCCCAATCTTGCTGAACCAGACAAAAGCTCCCTAGGCGGTGCCGTACTGCATGAGTGAGGCCGCAGCGTCAACTGTCGACAGCGTGGATGGCATTGTCATGAGGGACCGCTTCGTCACGGTCAGACAAACAGGCTTCACCTGGCGCGAGAGAATAGGATCATGCGAGTGCAGACTCTTGTTCGGCTTCTCTCCTTGTTGCTGTCGCTCTCCGCCTTTCAAAGTATTTATGCTCTCCCGCATCCAGAGAAGACAGGCCCTCCAACCACCGTAGAGGCCGTGCTGCTGAGCGATCCGCACTTTGATCCCTTTCGCGATCCCACCAAGGTCAAGCGTCTGGACGCGGCGACCGTGGAAGAGTGGGAGAAAATTCTTTCCGAGCCATCCGCCGGAGATGCACCAGAAAGATACGCCGCCCTGCAAACGGAATGCGGTTCCAAAGGTCTGGATGCGGAGCACGAATTGTTGCAGTCCAGCTTTGCCGCGGCATCCGCTGGAAGTGACAAGCGCCCCGCTTTTGTTCTACTTGCAGGCGACATTGTGGTGCATCAGTTCGACTGCCGGTACAAGAAGCTGATCGGCAACTCCCGGGAGGGTCTGGATACATTTGCGCAGAAGACGGTGAACTATGTCGTCATGCAACTGAATGCGCATTTCCCGCAGACGCCGGTCTACGTTGCGTTGGGCAACAACGATTCGGGTTGTGGAGACTACCAGTTTGACGCCGACAGCAATTTCCTGAGCAGCACGGCAACTGGCATCCGCCGGGGCTGGCGTGTCGTTGACAGGAAAGAAGCCGTCGAGAGTGAGGCGGAATATCGGCGGCTGGGGTCGTACTCGTTGCGCATGCCCCCGCCCATGCACCACACACGCGTTGTTGTGCTGGACGACATCTTTCTTTCGAGCACCTACCGGGGGTGTGATGGCACGCCGCACCCGGAACATGCCGAGGCACTGCTGACCTGGCTGGAGAGAACCCTGAGTGCCGCCAGGACCCACGGAGAGCAAGTTTGGGTGCTGACACACATTCCACCGGGGGTGAACGTGTACAACACTTTTCTGCACTCGGCCAACATCTGCGGTGGAGGTACGCCGGCAATGTTTCTCTCCTCGGAACGCATCGCCGAAGTGCTGACCAGATATGCCACAACTGTCCGGCTCGTCGTCGCCGGTCATACTCATGTGGACGAGATGCACGTGATTGGCGAGGACTATGGTCCGGAGCAGCGGGTGGCCATCAAGTCAGTACCGTCGATCACTCCGCTCAGCGGCAACGGACCAGCGTTCCTCACGGCCACGGTAGATCCGCTCAGCGCAAGGCTGATGGATTACAAACTGCAACAGGCCAACGCGGAGAGTGGGCCTCACATAGCCTGGCATGAAAGCTACGATTATGCGGCCGCTTACAGTGAGAAGGTCTTTGATCCGGCGGCCGTCTCTCAGTTGATTCAGCGCTTTGATTCGACTGACGGGGCCGATGCAGGAGTGGTGACCCACTATCAGCAGCATTACACTACCGGCTTGAAGCGCATGGCTTTGCAGGCAGTCTGGCCGCAATATGTCTGCTCCATGCACCACGACACGGCAAAAGGGTTCGCCGGGTGTTCTTGTCCGGCGAAATGAGGCAGACTTATAGCGCCGCGTCGCTGCTGGCACCACGCCGTTCACCAGAGATGGGCGTGCGCGGCAAGATCGACGCATTAAGGCGCGTCTGGAATGCTCTCTGGAAGTTCGCGCATCCCATTCAGTATGAAGCGAGCCAATGTGGTGGGTAGCGGCCCGAACGGACTCAGCGCGGCGATTGCCCTGGCGCGGGTGGGCGTGAAGGTCACAGTGTATGAAGGCGAAAGCCGGCCTGGAGGGTCGGTCCGCACGGAAGAAGCGACACTGCCCGGATTCCGGCACGACATCGGTTCCGCGGTCTACCCGATGAGCGTTGCCTCACCCTTCTTTCGCTCGCTGAATCTTGAGGGACACGGTCTGCGCTGGATCGAGCCGCCTATTCCGCTCGCACATCCACTGCCGCATGGCGATGGGATCGCACTCATGCACTCGTTGGATGAGACGGTGAGCTTGCTTGGAGCGGACGGACCCGCCTACCGCAGCCTGATGGAGCCTATTGTCTCGGCGTGGAAGGACCTGATCCATGACGTACTCGGGCCGGTCTTCCACGTGCCAAGGCACCCCTTTGCGCTGGCCGGCTTCGGCCTCACGGCGTTGCAATCAGCAACATCGGTTGCTCGAAAGCACTTCAAGACAAGACGTATGCAAACGCTGTTCGCGGGCATGGCGGCGCACTCCGTGGTGCCGCTTGATTTTGTATCGACGGCTGCGGTGGCGCTGGTGCTGGGTGTCACAGCGCATGCTGATGGATGGCCGATTGCCGAGGGCGGGTCGCAGTCCATCACGGAGGCGCTGCTGCGTGTGCTGCAGGAGCATGATGGAACACTGGTGATGGATCACCCTGTGCGCCACCTTGGAGAATTGCCTGCGGCAGACTGCACTTTGCTGGACGTGACACCATCCGGGTTTCTTCACCTGTCGGATGGAATGTTTGCCGCGGGACGGCGCCGTCCTTTCGAACGATTCCAGCATGGGCCGGGCATTTACAAGCTGGACTGGGCGCTCTCCGAGCCAATCCCGTGGACCAACGAACTCTGCCGGCGGGCAGGTACGGTGCACATCGGCGGTTCGATGGAGGAGATCTGCGCCTCAGAGCTGGACGCCTATGAAGGCCGGCGCAACGAGCTGCCCTTTATTCTGCTGTCTCAACCGAGCCTCTTCGATCCATCGCGTGCGCCAAAGGGCAGGCACACTGCCTGGGCCTATTGCCATGTGCCGAACGGCAGCACTGCCAACCAGACCAGCGCCATTGAAGAACAGATTGAGCGGTACGCTCCTGGTTTTCGAGATTGCATTCTGGCCCGCAGCGGACAGAATGCAATGGCTATGCAGCAGTGGAATCCAAACCTGGTAGGAGGCGACGTTTCCGGCGGTGCGATGACACTCAAACAGATACTGCGACGGCCCAAGCTGCCGCCCTATTCCACACCGCTGCCGGATGTCTTTCTGTGCAGCTCCTCCACACCACCGGGAGGAGGCGTGCACGGCATGTGCGGCGCACTGGCGGCAGAGCGTGCCGCGCTGCACATGGGAATGCCGTTGCCAAGGCTTTTCTAAGAACGCGGCCCTTGGGCAAATCGTTACACTATGGTTGGGCCGGGGGCTGACCTCCGCCCAGACCATATGCCGGAGCGCAGCCCGATGCCCAGAAATCTTCCGATCGCCGTTTACTACGAGCAGCCTCACTGGTTCAAGCCGCTCTTTGCCGAACTGGACCGGCGCGGTACGCCCTATGTGAAGCTGGACGCTGTGGAGCACAGCTATACGCCGGACGATCATCCGGAGGAGCTCTACTCGGTCGTCTTTAATCGCATGAGCCCGTCAGCCTGGAACCGCGATCATGGCGACCAGATCTTCTACACCGCCGGCTACTTGGAGCACCTGGAGTCACGTGGCGTGCGGGTGATCAATGGCGTGAAAGCCTACCGGTCAGAGCTTTCAAAAGCTTCACAGCTTTCCCTGATGGACAAGCTGGGCATCGCGTATCCGAAAGCGGCTGTGATCCACCGGGCATCTCAGGCTCCAAAAGCAATCACCGGCCTGCGCTGGCCGGTGGTAGTGAAGCCAAACATCGGCGGCTCCGGCGCGGGTGTTATACGCTTTGATTCCATGCAGGAATTGGAGACCGCGGCAACCCGGAATGAGCTTGCCCTGGGGCTGGATTCGACAGCCCTGGTGCAGGAGTTCATCCCGGCACGAGGTCAGCACATCGTCCGGGTGGAGTGCCTGAACGGCAAGTATCTCTACGCGATCAAGGTTCACATTACGGGAGAGACGTTCGACCTTTGCCCGGCCGATATCTGCCGAACCACAGGCGGCGTGGAGCTGAGCCGAGGTGCCTGTGCCGTTGACGCGCCGAAGTCTGGAATTCGCGTGGAAGCATTTCAGCCTCCCGCGCAAGTCATTGTCGAAGTGGAGCAGATCATAACCGCCTCCGGCATCCATATCGGAGGGGTGGAGTACATCGTGGACGACCGCGATGGTTCCCTGCTCTACTACGACACGAATGCACTCTCAAACTTCGTGGCCGATGGTCCTAATGTGATCGGCTTTGACCCGTTTGTCAGGCTGGTGGACTGGTTGGAGGCGGAGGCTGCCGTGGTGAACGGCGCCGAAGCGGCAACACTCCGCTGAACCAGCAGGATGCCCGGATGGTGAAATCGGCAGACACAGCGGACTTAAAATCCGCAGACCTTAACCGGTCGTGGGGGTTCAAGTCCCCCTCCGGGCACCATCTTTTTCAAGCACGACCTGAAGAACTAAAGGCCGCTGGGTGCCTGTACCTGGTTTTGTGTCTTCAGCTTCACGCCTGCTTCCGTGCTGCTGATCTTCAGCCGCTCTAGACGCTTTGCGGCTGTTAGAAACTCCAACGTATACGTGTCGTTCAGCGCCTGCTGAAAACGCTGCAAATACGGAGTGATGGTGGGTGGCGTGAGAGTGCCCTGATTCAGGCTGATGGCACCGGTTTCGTCGGCAACTTTGCTCAGGTAGTTCTGCCCTGAAAAGCTGCCGGGACCATTGTTGACCGCCCGTCCGCCAAAGTAAATCGAATAGACCGGCACGAATGCACGCTGCGCCAGGGTGATGGTCTCATCCACATAAGGACTGTCCTGGTTCAGAGGGCTTACCGAGCCGTTGTAGAGATCAATCCCATTGGTGATCATGAGCACAACGTGGGCGGAGTTGGTGTGGGTGGGCCAGTGTTTCAGCAAATCCTGCAGACAGAAGTACGGGCTGCCGCTTGATCCAGGTGAGGAGATGGGCAGCCGGATTGCCTTGCGCTCCGTCTCGGCTTCCTTGCTGAAACCCTGCGGGAAATAAACGCTGCCGTTACGCATGTAGCCGACACCGACCGAGGTGCTGGCCGAAGTCAGAGAGCCGACAAACTTCTCAAGTTCGCCGACGTTGACGTCGAAGTTGCTGCGAAGTCCGTCATCCAGCAGAATGGCCACCTCTACCTGCTGGCGCGGCGATGCGGTAGAAAGACCCGCCGCCTGAACGAGAGGTTTCCACGCCGTCACGGGCTGGTCATGGCCGCCCACTTCTACCTTGATGGCGGCCGCAGGAACTGAGGTGAGATTGCCTCCTTTGCCTTCAGCCCGTACCAGCACACGTGTGGTCTGGGGTCCTTCCTGAGCGCGGATAGAGAATGGGATGAGACCGGAAAAAACGAGAAGTGAAGCAGCGGTTTGGCACAGCTTGCCGGAAAGAGACATGGCACCCTAACTTTCTGCGCATTCTGGAAATGCACCATCTAGTAAGACGCCATGTCTGTCCGGTACGTAAGCATGCCACTCAGAACGTCGTTAAACGGCATGCGGCTTTCAGCTACTCCCGAGTTAGGCGGAGTTTTAAGCCGGTGCGGAAAGTGAACGGCAGCGAAGGATAGCCGATGGGTCCAATGTGTTGTTGGCCAAGCAGGTTGTCAAGCTGCGTGAAGAGTGTGAGGTTAGGCCGCACGTCGTAACTTCCATTCACGTCAACTTTAGCGAAACCAAAAGCGAGGTTCCGGTTTGGGAGCAGAAGCGAGTTATCTCCGGCAAGTGACAGGAACGAGAGAAAGGTACTGTCGTCGGAACGTGCCGATACGGCGGCCTTCGCAGCCGCGCTCCATCTGGTGCCGGTGTACTCCGCAACGGCATAGCCGGTTTGGGGAGCCCGGCGAAATGGCCGCGCACCAATCAGCGGCGAGCTGCTGCCGATGGCAATGCCCGGATAGTTTGCATTCGCATTCGCAAAGCCCTGCAGGGCCGCGGTTACATCTCCGGAGAAAGACTTCTCCACTTTTGTGGAGAGG
>CAXTRR010000017.1:24288-38597 GCA_964246795.1 uncultured Terriglobus sp.
GTGGAGAGGTACGTGTAACCGCCGCGAAGGAAAACGTGGTGAGGCGCGGCAAACTCTACCTGGCCTTCGGCGCCTTGTGCGCTGAAATCCAATGAGTTCACATAGGCACCAAATGCATTCGGCAAGAGGGTAGGCAAAGGAACGTTGAAGTAGGTGGCGATGTCCGTATTGCCCACAAACTCCACCTGGCGCCCAAACTGGTTGTGAAAATAGTTCAACTTCAGCTTGAGCCGGTCGGCGATCACATTCTGGTCGACACCACCCTCATACGTGCGCACGCGCTGCGCCTGAATGGGGCTCAGTCCGAATTGCGAGATGGCTGCGCCTTTACCGGCAGAGACAAGCGTGTTGTACAGCGAGGAGGTTTGCGCGGAGAGGTTCGGCTCCTGCACACCCTTGCTGAAGTTGAAGTGCAGCTTGGTACCGCGTAGCAGCCCATTGCCGGGCCGCACAGGATAAGCGGCGACGCCGAGACGCGGAGTGCCTTCCGTGCCGTAAAGCGTATTGTGCTGAACGGCACCACCGAGGGAGAGGAAGATACGGTGCTTCACGTCGCCCTGGAACTGCAGCGTGTACTGGTAGTCGCGCCGGTCAGCCGTTTGATTGATGCCGAAGGTGGGATAGCGTGAGGCACCCCGCTCCTCCAGGAAGCGGAAGCCCCCGAGTGCGGAGAGGTGCGGCGTGAAGCGGTAGTCGGTACTGAACTGCGTGCCGTCGCGGTTGCTGATGCTGTCGGACCGGTCATTGGTGCCGGTTACGAACTCCGCCTGCCCCGTTCCGGAGGTGCCATTCGCACCGCGAATTATGACGGGTTTGCCGAAGTAGGCAGTAAACGGAAAGCCACCGAAGTTCATGTTGACAGGAACGCCCACAGCGCCGAACTCAAGGAACTGCTCGCGCTTGCGTCCGCCCAGGTAGCGCAGAGTTGTGTGCAGGTTGTCGTGGTAGGTGCCATCAATAACGCCGGAAAAGTAGAGATCCTGGTCCCCTTGATGTGCCAGTGAGCTGATGCCATAGAAGGCAAACGGCCCGGGCACACCCGTGGCGCTCGTGCCCGTGCGTAGCGTGCCTCGGAAGGAGAGATTGCCGCTGAGTTGATAGCCTAGATTCGCCGCTGCCGTTGTGAGGTGGTAGCGGTCGGAAGGCAGGCTGTTGGACGAATCAAAGCGGCTGAATGCACCGTAATAGTCGAGCTTGTGCACCGTGCCGGAGAGCTCGGCTTCATTGCGCCAGGTATGGAAGTTGCCCGCGTCGCCCGAGTAGTTCACCACTGGGTGCAGAGAGGTGCCATGCGGTGTGTCGAAGCGTACTGTACCGGCAAGCGCATCGGTTCCGTAGAGCACGCTGTCCGGTCCGCGATGTACCTCCAGACCGTTCACTGCGGTGGACGCGATATTGCTGAAATCGAAACGGCCGCCCACGTCATTCACGGGTACGCTATCGACCAGGATCTGGTTCGCGTCGGAGTTGCCGCCCCGTATGAACAGGCTGGTGACCCCACCATACTGGCCGCTCTGCACCACGGAAACGCCGGGCTGCAGACGCAGTTCACTGGTCAGGAAAGCGCGTGTGCCAAGGTCCTCGCGTGGAACAACGGTGACAGCTGCGCTGCTCTGCTCCTCCGGCGTGGGCAGGCCCGTCGCGGTGACAGTAATGCTCTCGCGCACGGGGCTGAGCGTCAGGGTAAGATTCTGCTCCACCGCATCCAGTGCCCGGCCGTAAAACGTGTCACCCAGGGTAACCGCCATGCCGTTAGCCGAGGCCAGCAACAGAAAACGTCCGGACTCGGTGGAACGGATCTCAAAGTGGCCATCGTCGAGCGTTATGGTGGAAGCGATGACCTGCTGACCGCTGACGAGTTGAACGTGGACCGCATTGAGCGGGCGGCCGAGCGGGTCGCGAATCGTACCCCGAACGACAATGGCGTGCGCGGCTGAACCAGCAATGCAACTGAGCAACACAGGCAAGAAGACGCGCGGGATGGCGCGCCTGACAAAAGGCTTTTTCATGGACAAATCTCCTCCACTCCCCTCGGAGCGTGGTTCGCGGCCGGCAGATGGAATCGGTCTCCTGACTTGCGCGCTTCAACCTGAGAGGCTGGTTCGCCGCAGGCCTCTTCCCGCTCATGGGCAGTGAGGTTGCGGCAGCCTTCTAACGTCTTGCTCATCGCTTGATGACGAATGAGCGCGCGATCACAGTTGCGGGGCAGTGGCGGAATCTCACCGCGCTTCCCAAAGCATTCCAGTGCGCTTGGGACAAAGGAATGCGGCGACATGCATGAGTTGTCGCCGCAGGTCAGTGTGGGCCTTAGTCTACGCGAGTCATGCCGGAACCGGTACCTCTTTTTGAACCAGGGATGCAACTACCTGAGCTGCTCGGCGGCACTGGCCGGCGGAAACGTCGTGATGTGTGACCAGGCGAACGCTGTGTGGGCCGATGGCACTGGCCAGCACGCCATGCTCTTTCATCCGCGTGACCAACTCCGCGGAACTGCCTTCCACTGTAAAGAAGAGGATGTTGGTTTCAGGGTCGCCGGGCGCAATCGAGAGGCCCTCCGCATCTCGCAGCAAGGTGGCCAGAAGTCTGGCGTTGCGGTGATCCTCATGCAGGCGCGACGGCATTTCTTCCGATGCGATCAGCCCGGCCGCGGCCAGAATGCCAGCCTGCCGCATGCCTCCGCCGAGCGCTTTACGGACAGAGCGCGCCCGGCGGATCAGATCGCGTGTGCCGACAAGGATGGAGCCCACGGGAGCGCACAGGCCTTTCGATAGGCAGAAGTTTACCGTGTCAAAGCCAAGCGTGAGCGTGGCAACGTCAGTGCCGAGCGCAGCCGCCGCATTGAAGACACGAGCGCCATCCAGATGCACCGGCAGTCCGGCTGCGTGCGCGCCCTCGATCACCTCACGCATGACCGCGATAGAACTCACCGTACCGCCAGCCATGTTGTGGGTATTTTCGAGCCAGACCAGGCCGGTACTTGCCTTGTAATAAAGTCCGCTAGTGGAGAGCAGCGGTGCGATCTGGCTCCACTGCAGGATGCCGCGCTCCGCCGGAACGGTGCGCAACTGGCAGCCGGAGAAGCGGGCCGCCATGTTCATCTCCCAGTCCAGCACGTGGGCCCGCGCCTCGCAGATCACATCCTGTCCGGGGTGAGTGTGCAGAGCGAGTGCAATCTGATTGCCCATGGAGCCGGTCGGGACAAAGATCGCGGCCTCGCGACCGAAGATTTCAGCGGCACGTTGCTCGAGCCGGTTGACCGTTGGGTCTTCGCCATAGACATCGTCACCGACCTCGGCGTAGGCCATGGCTTCGCGCATAGCTGGGATGGGCTTGGTGACAGTGTCGCTGCGCAGATCGATCATGGAATCAGACAAGGTGTACCTGTGAGGGTTCTGGGAAGCTTAGCAAAGGGGAAAAGTTGGCCTTCCACATATCCAACTCGAACAGCTCACCGTCCTTGTCCACATTGATTGAAATTTCAACAGGAACGCCGTCTTCATCGACATAGGTCGCTTCCACGATTTCACGGCCCATCCGGCGGGGTGTGCCAGCTGCGTGCAAAAACCTCAGGCTTCCCATGCCGCCATCTGACATTTGCTCGACGCGGGCACCGCCTAACTTTGCGCGCAAGTGCTGCTCAAGAGATACCAACAGTAGTGCATCGAGCAGAGCAAACTCTTTTGCGGTCAAAGGGCGTCCGGCCTCGTTACCCGGGGTTAATGCGGCCAACATTGATTGTTCCATCGATGAATTTGTAGGCTCGGAAATCAAGGCGGACTCCTTTCGCTTCAACACTGCCCACTGTCAATCCTAACGGCAACGTGCTCTGCACGGGTTCAAGGAATTGAAGAATCGCAAATCGGACGATTACACGTTCCAGCCCAATTTCGTCGATGTGGCGAAATGTATGTGACACCTGATTCTGATCACGGCCAAATTGAATCAAGCTGCCGTCCCTTTCTTGCGGTTCTATGCGGGCACGGCGAGCAGTTCACCGAAGACGCTGGAAGAAAGGACCCTTCCCTTTGCCGTGAGGCTCATACGATTGGGGGTCATCGTCATCAGGCCATCAGCGGCGAGTTGCTGTGCCACTTGTACGAGCGGCTCGACTAGTGACGCGGCATGATTGACGCGCAGCTCCGCCATGGAGATTCCTTCCACTAAACGCAACCCGAGAAACACACTTTCTTCAAAGGCGGCGAGGTCGTCTATCTCTTCAAAGCCCGGTGATGTTTCAGCGGCCAGATAACTCTCCAGATGATCGACGTTCGCAAAACGAACAGCTTGCCTGCTTGGGGAGGCCTGCATCGCAGGAAGCATGGAGTGGGCATCGAGCCCAAGGCCGAGATAGGGCTTGCGCTCCCAGTACTTGCGGTTATGGCGGGAGCTATGCGCCGCGCGCGCGAAGTTGGAAATCTCGTACTGCGCGAAGCCCTGCAGCTCCAGAAACTCACACGCCTGCCCGTACAGATCGGCGCAGACTTCGTCTTGGGGCACGGCGGCAGCGCTGTAACGTGCCTGCTGGCCCAGCACGGCAAGTTGTGATGAAACGCGGGTGCTCCGTACTTCGCTTCCCAGGCGAGAATTTTCATCGATCTCAAGCATGTACACGGAAATGTGTTGTACGCCGGAGTCGGTTGCGGCGCCGAGCGACTCCTGCCAGCTCTCTGGGTTCTGGTGCGGCAAGCCCGCGATCAGGTCGATGTTGCGCTCGCGCACACCGGCACCTTGCAAGCGTTTCAGCTCAGCGATGCATTGCCGCGCGGTGTGCAGTCGGCCGACGGCACGTGATTCCCTGTCGACAAATGACTGAACACCGAGCGAGACACGGTTGACACCGCCGCGCAGCATCGAGTCCAGCAACTCATCGGCAATCTGCCCGGGAGCGGCTTCAATGGTGATTTCTGCTTCGGATGCGATCGTAAACTCGCTTCGCAGGGCGCTGAAGATGCTTTCCATTTGCGCTGCCGATAGCAATGAAGGCGTACCGCCGCCCAGGAAAACAGTGTCGGCTACTTCGGCAAGTTCCAGGCTGTTGGCGCGGGCAAAGGCGCGCGCCCCGCGGATTTCTGCTAAGAGCCGGTCCACATATTGCTGCATGCGTTGCGGCGGGAAGGCCTGCGATGCGAAGTTGCAGAATGTGCATTTTGCGCGGCAGAACGGCACGGAAACGTAAAGGCCGGCAGGCTGTGCCATTCCATTATTTTCCCATGACCTGCAAGGCGGGTCATCAATCGTTGCAACGGGACTGGCATGCGCGCATCTAGAATCAGCAGAGATGGCGCGGTCTAAACCAGCAAAACCAGCACAGACACCCAAAAAGACCGGCGGTTCGGACGACGAGGTCTTGGGCAAGGCATACGACAGCCGCCTCATGCGCCGGCTGCTGACCTATCTGCGCCCGTACAAACTCGCCGTTGTTTTAAGCACAATTGCCGTTTTGCTGCGGGCGGGCACGGACGTAGTCGGCCCTTACCTGGTGAAGCTGGCCGTGGACCGCTACATGGTCGATACGCCGTCGCCGAATCCGCCGTGGTTTACGCGCTATCTTTCGCATGATGCGATGACCGGCGTGGCGCAGTGCGCGGTTGTGTACCTGATCGCCATCGTCCTGAGCTACGTGCTTGAGTTTGGGCAAACCTACCTGATGCAGTGGACGGGCCAGCGCGTCATGTTCGACCTGCGCTCGCAGATCTTCCGGCACCTGCAGCGCATGCATATCGGCTTTTACGATAAGAATCCGGTAGGCCGGCTGGTGACGCGCGTGACCAGTGACGTGGACGCGCTGAACGAAATGTTCACCAGCGGCGTGCTGGCAATCTTTGAAGATATTTTCGTCCTCATTTTCATCGTCGCGATCATGTTGCGGATGAGCTGGGTGTTGGCGCTGCTCACGCTAACCGTGCTGCCGGTCATCATGTACATCACACGGCTCTTCCGTGATGCGGTGCGGCGCAGCTACCGCCTGATCCGTACCGCTATTGCAAAGATCAACGCCTACACGCAGGAGCACGTAAGCGGCATGAGCGTGGTGCAGCTATTCAATCGCGAAGAGCGTGCGTATCGCGACTTCGAGCACACCAATGCCGAGCACCGGGATGCCTATGTTGATCAGGTGCAGGCCTACTCGCTTTACTATCCAGCGGTTGAGTTTCTCTCGACTCTCGCGGTCGCGGTCGTCATCTGGAAGGGCGGTGGCAGCGTGCTGCGCGGCAACCGGCTGCTGGGCAGTACCGTCACGCTGGGCGTCCTGATCGCGTTCATTCAGTACGCCCAGCGTTTCTTCCGGCCCATTCAGGACCTGAGCGAGAAGTACAACATACTGCAGGCAGCCATGGCGGCCTCTGAACGAGTCTTCACGCTCATCGACACGGAGCCGGCGATTGTCAGCCCTGCCATCACGGCCAGTCCCGTGGCGCACGCAAGCGGCTCCACTGAGTTCCGCGAGGTCTGGTTCACCTACCAGACACTCAGCGCCGAGCAGGAGCTGTTCGTTGCCCGCGCAACGTCGGAGCAGCTTGCCGCGTCGACGGAGATCGAATGGATCCTGCGCGGAGTTTCATTTCTCGTGCCGACAGACCACACCGCGGCGATCGTTGGGCACACCGGTGCGGGGAAGACGACCATCACCGCCTTGATGATGCGCTTCTATGACATTCAGCGTGGCAGCATTCTGGTGGATGGTGTGGACGTTCGTCAGCAGTCGCTGGAGGCACTGCGCAAGCGCTTCGGCGTGGTGCTGCAGGATGCCTTTCTGTTCACCGGAACGGTCCGCAGCAACATTCGGCTGGGTACAGAAAACATCACCGATGCAGAGGTGGAGCAGGCCGCGGACGAGGTAAACGTGGGCGATTTCATTCGCTCCCTTCCGAACGGCTTCGATACCGAGGTGCACGAGCGCGGAGCCACACTCTCCACCGGGCAGAAACAGCTCATCAGCTTTGCACGTGCCCTGGCGCACCGGCCGGCGATCCTGATTCTGGATGAGGCCACCTCTTCCGTGGATACAGAGACGGAACTGCGTGTGCGTGCGGCCCTCGAAAAGATGATCACTGGCCGTACTTCGGTTGTCATCGCGCACCGGCTCTCCACCATTCAGCGGGCAGACGTGATTCTTGTAATGCACAAGGGCCAACTGCGCGAGTTTGGAACGCACAACGAATTGCTGGCGAGCCGCGGCCTGTACTGGAAGCTGTATCAGTTGCAGTACAAGGACCAGGAATCCAGAGCCGTGCCCCTGCCATCAGAGAGCCTCGGACTTCTGCCGCAGCGATCCTAGCTCTGCGCGGACGGCCGTGCCGCCATACCTGCCGCTTCCATGTCGAGCAAGGCACGCTTTCGGTCCAGACCCCAGCGAAAGCCACCCAGGTCGCCATTGTTGCGCAGGACACGGTGACACGGCACCAGCAGAGCAACGCGGTTCGCCGCGCAGGCCCCGGCGACGGCACGGGTGGCTCTTGGTGCGCCAAGGTCGCTCGCAATGCGCGAGTAGGAGCGCACCTGGCCGTAGGGTATTTGTTGCAGGTACTGCCAGACGCGCATCTGAAAGGCTGTGGCACGCAAATCCAGCGGCAACCGCAAATCTGACGCCTGCCCGGAGATGTAGCTCTGGATCTCTTTGATCCATGGCGCGAAGTGTGGGTGCGGCGGCTCAGTTCGATGATTTACTACCGCCAGCGGGAACTCGCCCCGCAGCTTTACCAGCAATGCTGCCTCGCTCTCGCCAAACTGCAGAAAGCACAGGCCACGGTCGGTCGCGGCAATCATCATGGTTCCAAAGGCGACCGTTTGCAGGCACACATACGTGATTGCAATGCCATGGCCGCCTGCCTTGTACTCTCCAGGTGTCATGCCGAGCTCTGCATCGGTCTTCTCGTAGAGCCGGCTGCTTGAACCGTAGCCTGCGGTGTAAATGCTGTCCGTCACACTCGCCCCCTTTCGCAATGTTTTCTTGAGCTTCTTGATGCGGAGTTGTGCTGTGTACTGCCGAGGCGTCATGCCCATGGCGCGTTTGAAGCTGCGGTGAAAGTAAGCAGGACTTAGACCGGCCCTCTCGCTCAAGTACTGATAACTCGGTGGTTCGTCAATGTGCTTCTCCAAATACGTGCAGGCCTCTTGAACCAGAGCGGTCAGCCGGTCGCGATTGTCCACAGCGGCAGGCTTGCAGAGCAGACACGCCCGAAAACCGGCATTTTGTGTAGCGGCAACATCACTGAAAAAGCGAACATGCTCACGCAGCGGACGACGCGAGCGGCAGGATGGCTTGCAGAAGATGCCGGTCGTTGTGACCGCATAGACGAAAAGTCTGTCGCCCTCCTGGGATCGTGCCAGCACCGCCTGCCACCGCTGATCGTCAATGGTCATCTCCCGCGTCCTTCTCCCTGACTCGTGGTTGCTTTCCATCAACTAGAGCATGACATCCAGCTGGTTGAATCGGCACTCCGAATCCTGCTCCGCAATTCCTGGTCAGCTTGCGCACTCTAGTCGCTGCATGGTTTCGGTAAGATCAGGTCCATCGGGATGAGAACCCTTTCACGCAAATCTTTTGCCTGGTGCTGTCTCTGCGGCATCACTTTGCCCGGGATCTTCGTTTACGTGCACTTCAAACATCGCGTCTATCTGAGCGATGTTGAGCGCACGGTACCCGCGGATGGCCGGGAGCATCGAATCGCTTTGGTTCGACAGCGCTGGCCTTTTACGCTTTCCGCCGCAGAAGGCGGCAGGAGCAGCGGAATTCGAGCAGAGAATCTGGACGCGTTTCGCATTGCGCTTTATTTGCGGAGCCCCGTGCTGCCAGGGAACGTGCATGCCGTCTACGTCGCTTCTGGCAGGCCCGTTTCGCTGGAAGTTGATGCAATTCCGAGCGAGCAGGACAGCGCAGGCGACGGCACGCCGGATTACCTCCGCCTTCACTCCGCAGCGGATCGCACGGCCTTTCGGACATGGTTTACCAACCTCGCCCTGCAGGCCGCCGATACCGCGCCGGACAGACTGCCCGGTGAGATCACAGACTGCGCTTCACTGCTTCGCTGGGCCTACCGCCAAACGTTGCTGCGGCATGACGATCGCTGGTACCGGCAGTTCACCCCGGGTGAGATGCCTTCACTTCCGTCCGTCGAGCAATGGGCATACCCGGAGACGCCTCTCGGAGCGAATCTCTTTCGCGTTACCTCCGGTCATTACCGCCTCGTGGACGCGCATACCGAAGCTTTTGCCCAGTTTGCCGACGCAAAGACGCTCTTCTCGCGCAACGCATTCCTGGTGGGCCGTGACCTGCAATTGGCCAAACCTGGCGATCTGATTTTCTTTCATCAACTTGAACAGAACTCAACGTATCATTCGATGATCATCACGGAAAAGCAGGGAGCATGGGTCATCTACCACACCGGACCGATCGACGGACACCGTGGCGAGATGCGACGGGTCTTGATCGACGACCTGCTGCACCATCCCGATCCGCGATGGCATCCGATAGCCGGCAATCCGAACTTCCTTGGGGTCTACCGTTGGAATATCCTGCGCGAAGACTAGCGGCCCGTCTGGTCCTGCTGTTGCTGGCACTGCTGCTGGTAGCGCTGCTTCCCTGCCCAGCTATTGCCGCTGCCCAGCCATATTTCACGCTCAGCACGTACAAAACGTTCTCGCCGGAGGAGAAGCCCAGGCTCCATCTGTACACCCGGAACGAATCCGAATTAGAGTTCCGCGTTTACCGCGTTCAAAACCCCGAAAAATTCGTGAGTGGGCTGGCAGAGATGCACAGCTTCGGCACGCCGGAGCATCTGAGCCCCACAGAGCAGGTGGACGAAAAAACGCCGCTGGAACGGTTCCACGACTGGAAGACCGGTCTGTTGTATGAGGTGAAGCAGTTCTTCCGGGAGCAGTTTTCCCGGCCCACGCGGGACGCACTCAAGACCAAACAGTCCGGCTTGACACAGCGCTCGCGCATTCTGAACGCGGCGCAGTTTGCTCAGATTCCGCTCCTCAACGACAAACAGCTGGTTGCCCGATGGCAGCAGCAGTTGCCGCCCACCTTTGTTTCCGACAATCAGGTGCTGCCCATTGATGCACTTCCCAGCGGCATGTACCTGGTGGAAGCCACAGACGGGCATCTGAAGGCATACACACTGCTGATGGTGAGCCGCACAGCTCTTGTGACTCGCACGGTGGCGGGCCAGGTCGTTGCTTTTGTGGTGGACCGAAAGACAGGTGCACCCGTCGCTGACGCCAAGGTTGTGTTGAACATGGAGGGCGAGCGCCATGAACATCAGGCCTCCGCCGATGGTGTGGTGATCTTCAACACGGGCGAGGCCAGAACAGCCGAGAAAGCTAAAACAGCCGCGGAAGACGGAGACGCTCCAGCAGAAAACGCAGATAGCAGTGGCAAGGGCAAAACATGGGTCATGGCTCGCCATGGCGACGATATCGCGCTCGTCGCACCCTGGTACTCCACTTTCACGCAACAGGCTAACGAGCCGTTCGCGGCGTACACCTACACTGACCGGCCGGTCTACCGGCCAGGGCATACGGTTCACTTCCGGTCTGTTCTGCGCCAGCGGGAGGGCGATGCGCTGATCCTGCCGAAGGCAACGACGGCTCATGTCAAGATCACCGATTCTGGACAGAAGACCCTTCTGGACAAGGATTTTCCAATCTCAGGCTTTGGGTCCGTGCAGGGGGATATCCTGCTGCCTGCCAATGCCACGCTCGGCTTCGATCAAGTTGAGATCTCCGTCGGCAATCGCACAGGGCCGGACGGCACTGCCTCTTTCCGCGTGGAGGAATATCGCAAGCCGGAGTACCAGGTGAAAGTCTCCACGGCACGGGCCCGGGTCATGGAAGGGGAAAGCAACACGGCAAACATTGAGGCGCGCTATTTTTTTGGCGAGCCCGTTGCTGGGGCGAAGGTGAAATATCGCGTATACCAGTCTGCTCATTACTGGTGGGGCGACCCGGCCACAGACGATGACAGCGGCAACGGCACAGGCCTGAATGCCACAAGTTCTGACGAAAGCACCGGGGCGGAGGAGGAAACGGGCAACGACCCGTTTCTGGGAGACCAGAACAGTGAGACGGAGGCTCGGCTGAACGCGGATGGCAAATTTTCCGTCAGCATACCAACGCGTTTCGTCGAGAAGCAGCACGAGGATCTGGATTACGTGGTCGAAGCCGGGGTGACGGACGAGGCTGGCCGCGAGATCACCGCGCGTTACCGCTTCCTGGCCACCTACGGATCATTCCGCATCCATGCTGAACCGGTGAGCTACAGCATCACCCAGGGACAGCCAGCACAGTTTCGCGTAAACGCCGTGGACTACGAAGACAAACCGGTGCAGGCCAAAGTGCACCTGCATTTGACCCAAATCAAGTCCTCACCTCGTGGACTAACCACGGAGACGATCAACGTTGGTGACACGGATGCAATGACCGGCGCGGATGGTACCGTGTTGGTTTCGGTTCCGGTAAACGTTCATGGGAGTGTGTATGTAACTGCGACGGCAAACACACCGGAACACCGCACCGTGCAGGACAACACTTACGTTTACGTGAACGGAAACGGTCAGGATCTTGAAGACGGCGAGGGCGGCTCTGCACAGGTTCGAATCATCGCAGACAAAAAGAGCTACGCGCCGGGCGAGATGGCACACTTGACGCTGATTGGTCAGGTGCAGAACATCCATGCTCTCGTCACTGCCACCGGTTATACGGCCGAGTTCCAGAAGGTGCTGTCGAGCGATGGAAAAATTTTACAGTTCGATCTTCCGATCACCCGCGACTCGCAACCCAATTTGACGGTGGATGCCTCCTTCATAGTGGACGACAAGCTCTACCAGGCGCGCCGTTCGTTGAAGGTGCCCCCGGATCAACAGAAGTTACAGATCAGCATCACACCGGCAGCGGAGGTCTTTCAGCCTGGTCAGGCGGCCAGCTACGATGTGGTCACCCGCGACTGGAAAGGCAATCCTGTCACGGCAGAGCTCAGTTTCGGTGTTGTAGATGAGGCGATCTACTCGCTCTATCCAGACAGCAGTGGAGACATGGTTTCCGCGCTGTATCCGGAGCGGCCGATTTACCCGGACCTGGACAGCTCGCTGACTTACTACTTCACCGGCGAGGCAGGTCTGCGCTCACCCATGCTGGCGGAGCGGCACTCACGTTACCGGCCCCAACTCGCACAGGTGAAGCCGGGCAATGACGCCAAAGCGCCGCGCATCCGGAAGTCCTTTCCGGATACCGCACTGTGGCAGCCGCAGGTGCGCACCGATGCCAGCGGACATGCACGCGTGACACTGAATTATCCGGATTCGCTCACGACCTGGCGCGCAACGGTTCGTGCCATCACGATGGACAGCCGGGCCGGTGCCACGGTAAACCGTGTGCTGGTCCGCAAGAACCTGATTGTCCGCATGGGGCAGCCCCGTTTCATGAAGAAAGGCGACACCATCACCGTTCCGGTGATCGTCCATAACTATCTTCAGACGGAAAAGCAGGTAAGTGTTTCGCTGGACGCGAGCGGTGCCGACGTGGTGGGTGGCGGACCGCAGCAGATCACGGTTGCTTCAAAGGCCGAAGGAACAGTGAACTATCACCTGCGTGCTTCCGTGATTGGCATGGCGAAACTGACCGCAAAGGCCATCTCAAATGAAGAGAGCGATGCACTCGAGATTTCCCTGCCCGTGGAGCCAGCCGGGGTCAAAGAAATCCTCGCTGCCTCTGGCAAACTGAATGGCGGCGCAGAGGGCAGCGCGCAAATCAGCTTTCCGGCCGGCACAGACGCAGATGCACACACTCTCCATGTAGACGTCTCGCCTTCCATTGCCGGCTCGCTGTTTGCCGCGCTGGACTACCTGAGCAGCTTTCCCTATGGCTGCACCGAGCAGACGATGTCCAGCTTCCTGCCGAACATCATCATGGAGCAGGCAATGCAGAAACTGCATGTGCCCGTTCGAACGGATCCGAAGAAGCTTCAGGAGCGCATCGATGCGGGATTCATACGGTTGCAGGATTACCACCATGCCGACGGTGGATGGGGCTGGTGGAAGGAGGATCAGAGCCAGATATTCATGACTTCCTACGTGGTGAGTGGGCTTGCCGAGGCCAAGGCTGCCGGCTATGACCAGGGCGATTCGATGATGGGAGGCGCCACCGCTTTCCTGCAGAAGCAGCTAGAAGAGCATCCACGCATGCTGCCAGAATTGCGCGCCTATGCCGTCTACGCGATGGCGTTGGCTGGCCGGAGCAGGACGGATCAACTCGACACCCTGTACGGTCGCCGCAACGATCTGAGTTCGCAGGCTCTGGCCTATGCCGGTCTTGCGCTGCAGCTCTCGCATGACAATCGCGCCGGTGAGCTTGCGACCCTGCTGGAAGGCAAGGCGCGTGTACAGGGGGAGTTGGCAAGCTGGTCATCCAGCCGCAACAATCTGCTCGACATCGACTATGACGAGAGCGCCGCGACAACAGCTTTCGCCATGAAGTTCCTGATCCAGCAGCGCCCGGAAAGCCCGCTCATTCCAAAAGCCGCGCAATGGCTTGTGGCAAATCGCACACAGGGCGACTGGTGGGGCTCCACGCAGGACACCGCCTTCGTCATCTTTGGCCTGACGGATTACCTGGCGGCTTCACAGGAGCTGAATGCCGACCTCAGTGTTGAAGTCCTGATCAATGGACAGTCCGCCGGGAAACGTCACTTCACACGGGAAGACGCGCTACGTGGTGAGACGCTGCACATTGAACTCGATGCGAAGCACCTGCAAAGCAACGGAAACAGCGTACGAGTGGTGACACAGGGAGCAGGCAAGGCCTATTGGGCGGCACAGGGCGAGTTCTACTCCACCACGCGGAACAGCTTTCAGCGTGGAACGATGCAGTTGAACATCTCACGCGACTACTTCACGCTCATGCCCGAACAGCGGGACGGTCACATCGTCTACCGACTGCAACCATTGCGCGGCCCAGTGTCGCAGGGCGACGTGCTGGCGGTGCACCTGGGGGTCAACGGGTCACCACAGAAGTATCTGCTCATTGAGGATCCCATTCCGTCGGGGACCGAATTTCTGCAGCGTAACGATGGCTACACGATTCTGGACCGGCCGTACACATGGGATTCCTGGTACACACGGCAGGAGTTTCACGACGATCGCGCGGCCATCTTCGCCACCACCTTTGCGGATCGGCACGACTCGTTCTATCTACTAAAAGTAGTGAACCCGGGCAGCTTTGAAGTCAGTCCGGCGCGGGTAGCACCCATGTATCAACCGGGTGTGCAGGCTACCACCGATCCTCTCCACCTGGACGTTAAAGAGGTGGCC
>CAXTRR010000017.1:38607-54533 GCA_964246795.1 uncultured Terriglobus sp.
GAATGAGCCGAATCGGACCGCGGTTGGTGCTGCTGCAGAGCTTCGGCAACCTGCTGTTGCTGGCCGCCAGCCTGCTTTGGCTGCGCATTCCTGACTCCCACGTGTGGGAACTTGTGCTTTCGGTGCTGCTGGGCGCCGTGATCGCGGCGGCGCTTCTAGCTCTGCACGCGTTCACGATACAGAGAATTCGCAGGCCAGCAGCGCGCCAGCGTCTCTGGCTCGGGTCGCTCATTCTCCTGCTCTGGTTCGCCTTCGCCGTCTTTGCATGGCATCTTGCAGCGCACCTGGGGGATCATGTTCCTGAACGCGCTGGCTACTGGAATTCACATTTCGGCCCTCAGCTGCGGACCGTGTTTACCTACAACCGGCTCATCAGCTGGCAGCAGGACCTGCTCATGGTCCTGCTGTGGATCGTTCTTCCTGCCCTGCTTTTGCCATGGATCGTGGAGAGCGTTGCAAACCGGGCACTGCCGGCCTGTTTCCGCAGCGGGCTTCGCGTTCTGCTCGATTGGCGGCACTGGGTAGCAACGGTTCTGGTGTGCAGCCTGCTTCTCTGGGTCACTCCCCGGCTGGTGAACTGGCATCCGGTGGACTCCGTCTCTGGAGAGATCGTGAGTGCCCTGCTGCGATTACCGCTGGTGTTTGCCATCGGCGTCGCGCTGGTGCTGGTGCTGCTCGCCGTAGAGGCCGTGTTACTTGCCCGGCACAGCATTGGCCGGCACGCCGCCGCGGAGCCATCCCTGGACCGCCTCTAGGCCGTGTGCCTGTAACGAGCTGCGCACACGCGCGCATGCAGCTGTGTGCGCAAGCTGGCTGTCCAGTTTCGTCGACGCGTTCCTCAGTTCCCGCTCTATCTCTGAGAGGGACAGTGAAGCAGCGCTCGTGCAGTGTTCCCCGTTCAACACCTCCACCAGACCCTCGCGCAGCCACAGCGGCGCGGCCGCGGCCGCGTCAGCTTCCACCATGGCATGCAGCAACTCATGGCGCAGCACATCCGCCACGCTGCCGTTCTGCTTGAGGACATTCTGAGGTTGAAGGGAGATTTCTGCCCCACGCGTGCTAGCCAGCACCCATCCCGGCTCTCCAGTGCTCTGGCGGAATAGCTCGGTGGTGGGGTACAGCGTGAGCTGCAGACGGACGTCACTTCTGCCGCGCCATTGCTGCTTTGCCTCAGCGAACGCCTGCTCGGCCTGTCGCGATAGGGCGACATCCTGCTGGAGGTCCCGCACCGAGACATGGGCTGTCTGCTGAGACCGCCAACCACCATCCTGTGCCGCGATGCGGACGGTTGTCCCTGGAAAGTAAAAGGCAAGGACGTTCCGATAGCTTCTGCCTTCCGCTGCCATCTGCTTTGCACCTGCCTGACACAAGCCCACCCCGTGGCCGAAGCCCACGCCATCGAAGACAAGCTTTGCACCTCTCCGATGCACCGTATAGCGATCGCTGCGCAACTGGTTCCAACCCAGAGAACGGTTCAGGGCAAAGCGAAAGCTGCTTGCGGAAAGGGTGACGGTCTGCTGAGAAGAGTGCATGCGAATCAGGTGCGCCCGGCCGCTTGCATCACGTGCCACTTGTTCAATCGTCTCGATCGGGGTGGACACATTCCAACCTTCCCGTGCCAGTGCGGCGCGCACATCACTCTCCTGCAACTCCGCATGCCATTGTGACGGAGCATGCTGACAGTAGGGATCGGGATGTGACACAAGCCAGGCTTGCCGGGGACCGCTCCAGGCTTCGGCTGAGCCCTCCGTCATGCCTCCACAATTTTGTGAGAAGTAGCCGGGCACCCGTTTTCCGCCACTCCATAGCGTCTCGCCGGCAGTCGCCTGAACGGCGGATGCTATATCCGCGGGAACAGGCGCGAAACGCAGTGCCTGGCAGTGGGTGCTGTCACAAAGCCCCTCAGCACCGTGCCGAGCCGCGCCTGTGAGTGCAAAGCTGCGCGCCACAACCGCGAGTGCCTTCAGTGCTTCTGCGGGTGTCCCCTGCCCGGCTTCCGCGGCGAGCACACCCGTTACATATCGCTCACTTGGCACAGTGACTGTCACGTGCAGGCCATCTTTCGTTGCACCAACGCGCCAATGCCCTGCCACTTGAGCGCGCTGACCGTCAGAGGCTTGCATGTCGACTGGACCATCCAGGAGCATCAACGGCAAGGCTTGGCCACTTACTCTTAACACGCCTGGATTCGTTCCGGTCCAGTCCACTTCCATTGGCGCCGGTATTGGCCGGGTGGGACAGTGCACGCAGGTGCGCCACGACGCATTGCGAGATGTGACCCGCAGATGCGAAATCGTCGCCGTGGAAAAAAGCCTTGCGGTGATGTCCATCGCCCCTGCGGCACTCGCGTTTTCGCAACCACCTTGAATGGGAAGGAAGCCCACGATCAAAACAGCCATCAGCAGATTCAGCGCGCGGAAATTCAATGCGCGACCTGTGCCAACAACATGTGTGCGCGGGCGGCCGCGTCGTTGCCATTGCCACCTGGAACGTAAACCACCAGCACATGCTCCGCGGTCCTGCCGTCTGGTGACAGCACGATTCCAGCAAACCAGCCATGCTGGCCCAGGGGCGTGCCGTCATGCGCGGAACCGGTCTTGCCGGCCAGCATGACTCCCGGCGTGGAAGCCGCATGGGCCATACCGGTGTTTACGGAATCCAGCAAGCCCTCCCGCAGTACTGGCTCCGCATCCAGGCCAAGCGCAAGCTCTCGATACGCGCGCGCTAGTCCCGCCGGAGAGATTTGCGTGCCGTCCAGACCGAGCGCGAGAAGCACCCTGTTCTCCGGCGTTCGGGGCAAGACCGGCACGCGAAAGCCGACCGTGGTCAGGGCGTTACGCAATACAGCTGGGCTGAGCCTTTGTGCAACGCCAGCAAAGTAAGCGTTGCAGGAGTTGGCCAGAGCCTGCCGGGCATCCAGGACTGTAATCGCGCGGGAATGGCTGCAGGCGAGATTGTGATGGGCGACGACAAGGTTTCCGGAACACGCAAATACAGTCCGCTCCGAAACGGTGTGTGATCTCAAGGCTGCTTGCAACACCAAGGGCTTGATAGTGGAGCCAGGCAAGGCCACGGACGCGACATCACCAAAACTGCCGTCGATCCCTCCGGACGGGATGTTCAGCCAGACAGCCGATACAGGCAAGCCCTGAAGCGTCGCAGTCATGGCCCGCTGCATGGCAGATCGCTGCGCATCCGCGCACAATGAGACAAACAAGAAAGCCGCAGCCGCGTACATCTCTATACGCGGCCGCAGCCCTCGCTTACTTACACTCTGCCTGGCTCTCTTTTGACCCGTCGCGGAAGATGCGCGTGGAGCGTCCACCCAGAATCACCTTGTCGCCAAAATCGCATGCGGCAAAGGGATCGTCAAGGTTCTGCGTGTCCAGCACCTGATGCCAGGGCGTCTTGGCGGGTGGGTCTGGCAGGGTGAACTCCACACCCTGGTCCGATGCATTGACAAGAAACAGGAAGCTGTCGTCTGTAACCGGCTTGCCGTCCTCGTCCACCACGCCCAGCGTTTTTCCGTTCAGAAGCATGGCAAGAGACTTGTTCCAGGTCGTGTTCCAGTCTTCGTCGGAAAATTCCGTTCCCGCCGCGCTGTACCAGGCGATGTCGCGGACCACCGAACCACGAATCTGGCGATCCTGGAAGAACTTGCGCCGCCGCAGATTTGGGTGGGCGCACCGCAGCTGAATCAGCTTGGAGGTGAATTCCTGCAGCCGTCTTCGCGGTTCATCCAGCTTCCAGTCATACCAGGTCAGTTCGTTGTCCTGGCAGTAGCCATTGTTGTTGCCGCGTTGTGAGCGCGCCAACTCGTCGCCACCGCAAATCATGGGCACACCCTGCGACAGGACGAGCGTCGTCAGGAAGTTCCGCATCTGGCGTTCACGCAATTCATTGATCGCCGCATCGTCCGTCGGCCCCTCGGCGCCCATATTCCAGGAGTCGTTATCATTTGCACCGTCTGAATTGTTATCTCCGTTCGCCTCGTTATGCTTTTCGTTGAAGCTCACCAGATCGCAAAGCGTGAAGCCGTCGTGCGCGGTGATGAAGTTGATGGAGGCATAAGGCTTGCGTCCGTCGGACTGGTACAGGTCGGATGAGCCTGTAATGCGGTACGCGAAGTCGGAAAGCGTGCCGTCATCTCCCTTCCAGAAACGGCGTACCGTGTCGCGGAATTTTCCATTCCACTCCGCCCACTGCACCGGGAAATTGCCGACCTGATATCCGCCCTCGCCCACGTCCCAGGGCTCGGCAATAAGCTTTACGTCCTGCAAAACCGGATCCTGGTGGATGACGTCGAAGAAGCCGGAGAGCTTGGACACCGCCTGCTCCTCACGCGCCAGTGTCGCTGCCAAATCGAAGCGGAACCCATCCACATGCATCTCCGTCACCCAGTAGCGGAGGGAGTCCATCACCAGCATCAGGACCTGCGGATGAACCAGATTCAGCGTATTGCCGGTGCCGGTGTAATCCATGTAGTAGCGTGGCTTGCCCGCCACGCGGCGGTAATAGCTGGTGTTGTCGATCCCCTTCATGCTCAGCAGCGGTCCCATGCCGTTGCCCTCGCAGGTGTGGTTATAAACCACGTCCAGAATGACTTCAATGCCGGCCTGGTGAAGCTTCTTCACCATCTCTTTGAACTCATTGACCTGGCAGCCATCGTCGCCGCAGGAGCTGAAGCGCGACATAGGCGCAAAATACCCGAGCGTGTTGTAGCCCCAGTAATCGCGCAGGTTGCGGTCCACAAGCTGCCCTTCATCGATGAAATGATGCACCGGCAGCAGCTCTACTGCTGTGACACCAATCTTCTTCAGATACGCAATGCTCGCGTCCGAGGCCAGGCCGGCATAGGTGCCTCGTAGCTTCTCGGGCACGTCCTCATTTCTCTGGGTAAAGCCCCCCACGCTGATTTCATAGATCACGGAATCCGCAAGAGACGTTTCCGGCGGACAGTCGCCGCTCCAGTCGAAATGCGGATCGACTACCACGGACTTCGGCACACCTGCCGCCGAGT
This sequence comes from uncultured Terriglobus sp., assembly GCA_964246795.1. Taxonomy (GTDB): domain Bacteria; phylum Acidobacteriota; class Terriglobia; order Terriglobales; family Acidobacteriaceae; genus Terriglobus. The sequence goes on from CAXTRR010000017.1 coordinate 43,628, forward strand.
CGCGATCGTCAAACGTGAGCTCGTCGCCGCTTGTCACATCGTAGGGGAAGATTGGCGCCTTCCAGTCGACCTGTCCCGCAATTGCCTTCGCGTAAGGGTCGACCAGAAGCTTGTTGCTGTTGAAGCGGAGACCGTTTTCAGGGTCCCATGGCCCTTCCACACGGTAACCGTATTTCTGCCCGGCTTTGATGCCTCGGACCAGGCCATGGAAGACGAACGCGGTGCGCTCCCGAAGCGGAATGCGGTCGGTCTGGTTTCCGTCATCGTCAAAAAGACAGAGGTGAACCGCGGTCGCTGTTTCAGAGAAGAGAGCGAAGTTTGTTCCAAGCCGGCTGGGCGTGGCTCCAAGCGGATAAGGTTTACCGGGCAGCAGCGTGCGTTCCATCATTCCTCAGTTCTTGCCTTTCGGCGGGGGTTAAACCGTAAGGATGCAGTCTCTGGCGGCTCCGTCGTCTGCGGCGCAAGAGGGCGCGGCGGCCTGCGCTCCATTATTCCGCCAAGTATGATGAATATCGATTACGAAAACGGCGGTTTCAGAAGTGGCAGTTGGTAAAAAGCAAAGCTATAAGCTCAGTGAGGGCAGCCCTGCCCTTCGTGGGGCCACATGGGACGGACGAGGAACCAATTTCTCGCTGTTTTCTGAACACGCTACAAAGGTGGAGCTCTGCCTTTTCGACGCGGAAGGCCGGCGTGAACAGGCGCGCATCGCGCTACCTGAATACACGAACCAGGTTTGGCATGGTTACCTGGAAGGCGTGATGCCGGGCACTGTCTACGGCTACCGCGTCTACGGGCCGTACGATCCGCGCAACGGCCACCGCTTCAACCCTCATAAGCTTCTGCTCGATCCTTATGCAGTGGCGCACATCGGTCAGCTCAACTGGAAGCCGGCCATCTTTGGTTACAAATTCGAAACGCATGACGACACCACCTTCGACGAGCGTGACAGCGCGGTCTGCATGCCGAAGTGCCTTGTGGTCAATCCTCAGTTTGACTGGAGCGGACAGCCCGCGCGGCTCGGCCATCTGCGTGTGAACTGGGATGAAACCGTGCTATATGAGCTCCACGTAAAGGGCTTTACAAAAGAGCACCCAGATGTGCCGGAGAAACTGCGCGGCACTTATGAAGGTCTAGGCCATGAAAAAGTCGTCGAGTATGTCCGGAGCCTCGGCGTAACCTCGATTGAGCTGTTGCCGATTCACACTTTCGTCACGGACAGCCACCTTTACGACCTAAAGCTCACGAACTACTGGGGCTATAACAGCATCGGCTTTTTTGCGCCTGATCCTCGCTACGCCAGCCAGCCGAACCGCGCGCTCTCAGAGTTCAAGGAGATGGTGGCGCGCTATCACGAAGCCGGTATTGAGGTCATCCTGGATGTGGTGTACAACCACACCGCGGAAGGCAACGAGTTTGGGCCCACGCTGTCATTTAAGGGCATTGACAATGCCAGCTACTACCGGCTGCTGCCGCACATGCCACGCCATTACATCAACGACACCGGTACCGGCAACACTGTAAATGTGAGCCATCCACGCGTGTTGCAGATGGTCTGCGACAGCCTGCGCTACTGGGTAGAACAGACCCATGTGGACGGCTTCCGCTTCGACCTTGGAACCATTCTGGCCCGTGAGCCCAACGGTTTCGATAACCAGAGCGGGTTCCTGAAGGCGGTAAGCCAGGACCCCACGCTGGCCAACACAAAGCTGATTGCGGAACCGTGGGACGTTGGTCCCGGCGGATATCAGGTTGGCGGCTTTCCCCCAGGCTGGACAGAATGGAACGATAAGTTTCGCGATACGGTGCGCGAGTTTTGGAAGGGCGGCACCACCATCGCCGAACTCAGCAGACGCCTCACTGCCTCCGGCGACCTGTTTGACTGCATGGGCCGCCGCCCCTGGGCCTCCATAAACTTCGTCACAGCGCATGATGGCTTCACCCTGAATGATCTGGTCAGCTTCAATGACAAACATAACGAAGCGAACGGCGAGGGCAACCGTGATGGCTCCACTCACAACCACTCGTGGAACTGTGGCGTGGAAGGCCCGACGGAAAACGCGGAGGTACTCGCGCTGCGCGACCAGCAGATGCGCAATCTGCTGGCAACGCTTCTCCTCTCACAGGGCACGCCCATGCTACTGGCGGGTGATGAGTTCGCGCGGACGCAGCAGGGCAACAACAATGCCTATTGCCAGGATTCGCCGATCAGCTGGGTCGATTGGTCTCTGCTCCAGCAGAACAGCAGCCTGCTGAAGTTCACACGAAAGCTCCTTCAATTGCGCAAGCAATACCCGATTCTGAGGCGGAATCTTTTTCTGAACGGAAAAATCGACCCGATTCTGGAGGTTCGCGACCTGATCTGGATGAACGCGACCGGCAGGGAGATGGATCTGGACTCCTGGAAAGACTCCAGAACGCGCTGCTTTGGCATGCTGCTGGATGGCCGGGCGAGACCGACCGGGATTGAGCAGCGCGGCCATGAGGCAACGATTCTGCTCGTGATCAATGACCACTACGAGACCGTACCGTATCGCCTGCCAACGTGCAACGGTGGTACAAGCTGGGAATGTGTCCTGCAGACCGCGACGCAAACGCCAGAGCGTCAGTCAGTCCGGCCCGGCGACATCTATCCCGTGCAGGCGCGCTCCTTGCTCGTCTTTGTAATGAGTGGCCATGAAAACGCCGCCGTCAGGGTAGACCTTGAGCAAGGTGCCGGGACGAATTTGTGACCGGTGAAAGCAGCTCGTTCCTTTTCCATTCCTGGCAGGCTCATGAAAGGTGATGGCTGACTTGGGCGGCTCACGGGCAATCTGCTGCAAGGCATTCAACACTGCACCGTCACGCTGCTTACGAAGAGGATCTTGAGCTGTGACTGTGAACTGCTCTTCGCGCGGAAGATGCTTCACACGACTGAAGAGGGGAAGTTCACGCACAAGGCAATGCAAAGAGTGCTCTGAATGAGGCAGGCTACTCCAGTGAATAAGGAATGCCAAAGCGGCCGACCTGCAGCACGGGATGGTCCGCTGGAGGGGTGATGCGGAAGGCTTCCACGTGCGTTCCCGCTGGCAACTGTCTGGCTAACGAATGGCCGCGCTCCACGCCAGTCGCCGCATCGTAAAATGTGGTGTCCAGGCCGTCAGTCACGCGCTTCCATCCAAAAACATACTTGCCCGCCGGCAGAAGCAAACTGCCCAGCCGGAGCCCCGTTCCAAGTATCAGGTAGTGAGAGTATTTGCCGTCCGCCGAGTAGCCCGCAGTAATGAGCACCACCCCCGCCACAACTCTTCCCGCATCATCCACAATGCCGGATGCTGTGCGCATCTCCGTCTCGATGCGCTCCTTCTCCACTGGTGCCCGCGCCGGCAAAAAACGTACCAATTCCTGCTCGGTGGCCACGCGCCATTGCGGCGAAGCATGTTGCTGCGGCAACACGCGGCAGGGCACCAGAACAGCCAGCAACAGCAGAGCCAGGATGTAACATCTACGATGCAGCATATGTTTCATTTGAGATGGACGATGCCACGCTGAATTGCCGCGGTGGCAGCCTGTGTGCGGTCCACCACGCCCAGCTTGCTCAGCAGATTGTTCACGTGGGTTTTTACCGTGGTTTCAGAAATGCCGAGATCGTTAGCGGCGTCGCGGTTGGAGCGGCCAGCGACGATGCGCTGCAGAACTTCGAGTTCGCGCGCCGTCAGCTCCTGGCCGCTCACGCGATCAGCCAATTTCTCCGCGATGGCGGCGGGAATACGTGATCTTCCCCCATGGACCACGCGAATGGTCTCAATCAACTCTTCGATCGTCATGCCCTTCAGCAGATAAGCCTTGGCACCGGCCTGGAGCGCGCGATAGATGTCCTCATCGCCGTCGTACGTCGTAAGCACCACGATGCGCGCAGCAGGATGCCTGGCGCGAATGCGAGTGATCGCTTCCACCCCGCCCATTCTTGCCATCTGCAAATCCATCAGGGTCACGTCTGGCAGCAGATCTTCGAAGCGCGTCACCGCTTCACCGCCGTCCGGCGCATCCCCCACCACCTCGACCTCGGCGGAAGAGCGCAAAAGGGCGACCAGTCCCTGCCTGACTACGTGATGGTCGTCCACCACCAGGACGCGAATCTTCTCTGCCATGCTGCCCCTATCTTTCACTTTCGGCTGCTGCTCACCCTGATGGACACGGTGCTGCCCTGACCTGGAGCACTTTGTATCTCAAGCTGCCCGCCAAAACTGGCTGCGCGCTCGCGCATGCCCTGCAGACCATAGTGTCCTACCCGGGCGGAACCTTCCGCCACTCTGAAGCCGCGCCCATCATCTCGCACGGCAAACTCCACCGCATCCTCCAAATAGTGGAGAGACACAACAATCCGGCGAGCGACTGCGTGACGAATGGCATTTCCAAGCGCTTCCTTTGCGATACGAAGGATCTCCTGCTCGGTGGCCGTGGCAAGCGCGCGATAGGCTCCCTTCACCAGGCATTGCGCGGTCGCGGGAGTGGCGTCCGTGCGCTGCACCAATGCGCTCAGCCTTGCAGGCAGGCTGTCGGAGGCAGTGTTGGCCCGCAGCGCCCAGATGCTCTCACGGGCTTCACGGATACCATCCCGCACCAGCGTACGCGCGGCATCCACCTGCTCCTGTGCGGCCGCGGTCGCGTTTGCCCGCAGCAGTTGGGAGGTCACCTCCAACTGAAGTGAAACAGCGACAAAGTCCTGCGCCAACGTATCGTGAATCTCTCGCGCAATACGGTTACGCTCCTGCAACACTGCGGCAAACTCGCGCTGAACCCGTCGCAGACGCAGGCGGTACAGAGCGTACGTCAACAGTCCGGCAAGCACCAGCAGGATTAGGTAAAACCACCAGCGGCGATAAAACGGCGCGGCCACTCGGAAGCGAAGCTCTGCCGGAGTTGAACTCACAGTGCCATCCGCATTGCGCGCTTCAACTAGAAAGCGGTAACTCCCAGCGGGCAGGTTGGTGTACTCGGCGCTCCGCCGGTTTCCCGCGTCGATCCACTCGCGGTCAAAGCCTTCCAATCTGAAGCGGTACGCTATCTGCGCCGGTGCCGCGAAGCTCAGACCGGCGTACTCGATGACGAACCGCCTGGAACTCGCGGCCAACGTTGCGTCCCGCGTGGTCGCCATCACGGCGTTATCTACCAGAAAGCGCTCGATCGCAATGGGCGGAGCCACACGGTCCACCGGCAGCTGTGCCGGGTCCAGCATGGCAAGTCCCCGGCGCGTCGCGAACCAGAGCACGCCGCTGTTGTCGCGCCACGCCGACGGATGGCCGTCCGAGGAAGCGTCAACGCTCGGCATGCCATCTGGCGTGCCGTACTGCCGGACCTGAAGCGTGTGTTGATCGTCTTCAGCGCAATGCTCAACAGCCTCGGCGCTTGCCCTGGCCACACCCAGCGGATTTCGTATCCAGAGATCTCCCCTGTCATCCAACAACAACGCGTCAACCACCATCGGTAGCCGGGAAGAGCGCACCGGCTTAGGCCGTCCTGAGGCGGTGGGGGAGAGAACAAACACACCGCTGCTTCGGGTACCAACGATGATGGCGCCATCCCTCAATTCCACCAGCGCTGTGACCGCCCGGCTGGCTGAGTCAGCCGGCAGGGTAATCCGGTCCAGCTTACGATCGTGCAGACGAGCCAGACCGCCGAGGGTGCCGATCCACAGGTCGCCATTCCGCGTAAGGAGCATGCTTCCGATCACGTCACTTGGCAGGCCGTCCGCCATGGTTAGTACCTGGCTCACGTGCCCCGCCTGCAGGTGCGCCAGCCCCCGCCGTGTGCCCACCCAGACAGAACCGTCCGGGTCCGCTAGAACAGAACGAACCAAATCATCGGGAAGGCCATCCGCAGCACCATAGTGGGTCACCCGCGAAGCCTCAAGCTGATCCAGGCCCTCCGGAGTACCTGTCCAGACATCGCCTGCCGCAGCTGGCGCAAGCGCCAGGATGACCTGGCTGCTGAGACGTTTGTTCACCGCGGGTGTCGTTACCGCGCCACTGCGCAGCATCCGCAGTCCACTGTCGCGCGTACCCACCCAGTGGTTCCCACTCGACGTGCTTACAACGGCCGTGACAGTTTCATTCTGTAGTTGCTCGATGCTCCCGATCGCCCTGCGACGCAGCATGCACACGCCGGAGCTGTCTGTGCCGAACCAGCGGTCACCCTCTGTATCCACCATGGCGCTCAGCACTGCGGTATTTGCCAGTTCGGTCACCGGCTGAACGGCAGCACGATCTGGGGTATCCGGCAGCAGGAAGGCGCCGCGATTGGTTCCAGCAACCAGGCCGTCCTCGGTGACCGAGATCGACTCCAGCCGGCTACCCGGCAGTTCTTTGCCCAACGCCCAGTGCCGGTCGGTTGTGCCGACTCGCTCAATCACCTCCGACGCGGTACGAAACCACAGCCTGCCTGCTTTATCTTCCAGGAGTTCGACGGGCGCAGCGGGAAGACTCCGCTCCTCCCGGAACTGACCTCCCAGCGACCGGTATAGCTGTGTGCCGGCTGCAATCAGCACGGAGCCGGAACTCCCTTTCCCGATGGCAGTCGCTTCTGCACCACCGGGGAGTGCCATAGCCTCAGAGTTCTCCCCGCGTGCCCGGAGTAGCCCTGCAGCAGTTAACAACAGTACGGAGGTCGAGTCGTCCGCCACGATGCCGAGTGTTGCACTCGTGCCCAGAACGCGTGAGAAGTGGCTGTCCTGAAACCGCACCAGCCCCCCGGATGTGCCTATCCAGACCGCGCCATCCGCCGTTTGGACCAGGCAGCACGCATCGTTGCTGCTGAAAGCGCTTTCTGTCTCCGTACCAAACCGTTCGAATCGAAGCCCATCGAAGCGCGCAACACCATTCTCCGTAGCCAGCCAAACGTAGCCGTCTTTGGCCTGTAGCATGGCGTGCACGCTGTTCTGGGGAAGGCCGTTCTCCGTCGTCCAAACTTCGCGCTGGATGCTTTGCGCGCCCGTGGTAAGGCAGGCCAGTGCCGCCGCGCAAACAGTCCACCAGACCCGGAAGATACGTGTACACCCCACGCAGCCTAGCCTACATCGCGTCCTCTCGCTTTGCTCCGGGACGGCCTCTCAGAAACAGCGCGGGACCACCCGCATATCCAGCAACTCGACTTCCTGGGAAAAGTACCCGTCGCGTACCGGCTCCTGACGCGTCAGGCCCGTGCTGAGATACTTTTTACTGTCATCGCAGAAGACCGTCGCCACCACCGGATGGGTGAAGGCAATGCCTGCCTGGATCGCCGCGATGAAGTTGCACCCGGATGAAATGCCCAGACCCAGGCCGAGTTCGCTTGCCAATTTCTGGGCCATCAGGATGGCATCGCCATCGTGAATGGCGATGACTCGATCCAGAGATTCAAGTCTAACGATCTTTGGAATGAACTCGTCGGAGATCCCCTGGATGCGGTGCGATCCGACTTTGTGACCCGTGCTCATTGTCGGTGACTCGGCCGGCTCGACTGGATGACAGCGAAGGTGGCGACCTGGCCCATACAGACCGGCGCGGCGCAACGCATCGGCTACGCCCATCACGGTGCCTCCCGTGCCGACACCAGCGACAAAGGCGTCCAGCGTCAAACCCGCATGCCGAATCTGCTGTAGTATCTCCGGCCCAGTACCCAGCGCATGCGCTGCCACGTTGGCGGGATTTTCGAATTGCCGCGGCAGAAAAACGTCTCTCTGTGACGCACCAAGCACACGGCAACAGTCGATGCTGCCCAGAAATCCGCCCTGCTCCTTGCTGACACTGACTACACGCGCTCCATAGCTGCGGATCAGGTCCAGCCGCTCCCGGCTCATCCAGTCCGGCATGTAGATCGTGACGGGGTGACCCATCGACCTGCCCAACGCGGCCAATGCGATGCCTGTGTTTCCGCTTGTTGCCTCCACAATGCAGTCACCTGAATGCAGCGATCCGTCAGCGTACGCGCACTCCAAAGTATGCAGCGCCATGCGGTCCTTAATCGAGCCGCTCAGATTCAGGTGCTCTGCCTTGGCGCAAACTGTACCCGTGCGGCCGCGAAATCGGTAGTCGATCACCAGCATGGGCGTGTTGCCTACCAGTTCCCGAAGCGCATCCAGCCGCCTCCGCTGCAGGGGAGCAACTCCAGGAGCAGCTGAACATGTTTCAGCAGTCATCACTTGCATAGGGTGTTAGCGTAGGCCATGCCTATGGCTGAATAGAAGCAGGATCTTAAGTTTTAGTGACTATCCGGCCTTACTATGAAAGGTAGTATGGCCCTGCGCACCAAGAAACGAACGCTGGAGTCGAAAAGCCGTTCTCCAACTCAGCCGTCCCGCGGCAACGCCGCTCCACCAGTTTCGGGGAGACCTTCTTTGCCAACACAGTCACGGCAAGATGGCAGAGCCGAACTGGACGATATCGATCTGAGCCTCGTCGAAGAGTTGCAGGAAAACGCGCGGCTCTCCTTTGCCGAACTCGCCCGGCGCGTTTATCTGTCCACGCCGGCAGTCATCGACCGGGTGCACCGGCTTGAGCAGACCGGAGTCATCCTGCGATACCGAGCGGAGATCGATCCGGCCGCGCTCGGCTTGCGCGTACGGGCCTTCGTAAAAGTCACCGTCGCCGGTGACCGCCTCTCCAATTTCACGCGCATCGCGCAGCAGGTGCCGGAGATCCTGGAGTGCCACCGAGTTACCGGAAGCGAAAGCTTTATTGTGCAGGTGGCCGTGCGCGACATGAACCACCTGGAATCGGTGATCGACTCGCTCATGCCCTACGTGGCCACCAACACCTCCATGGTGCTCAACTCGCCGGTCCAGGGCGGCCGGCTGCCACTGCATCCCAGCAAGGTCCGGGTCCCACGGGTTCGCGGCTGAACGCCACCGTCCGGGCTGGAACTACAACCGGCAGATCAGCAGTTCCCGCTCGTAAATCATCTCCGGCGGCAGATGGTGGTGCAGATCGATGAACAGCTCCTCGTGCCCGATGACCTCGCGCCGCCATTCAGCCACGTTTACGCGTTGCACCGCGGCGAACTGTTCCGGGGTAAATTCCAGTCCGTTCCATTCCATGTCCTCGTAGTAGGGCGTCCATCCAATGGGCGTTTCCCTGCCCTGCGCGCGGCCGCGCACACGATCCACAACCCAGCGCAGTACACGCATATTTTCGCGAAAGCCGGGCCAAAGATATTGGCCGTCCTCACCCTTGCGGAACCAGTTCACGTGAAAGATGCGAGGCGTGGACTGGAGCGAGCGTTGCATCTTGATCCAGTGACGGAAATAGTCACCCATGTGGTATCCGCAGAATGGAAGCATCGCCATGGGATCGCGCCGCACGCGGCCGAGTGCGCCGCCTGCCGCGGCTGTCGTCTCCGACCCCATCGTGGCGCCCGCATACACGCCGCTACTCCAGTTGAAAGCTTGATAGATCAGTGGAATCGTGGACGGGCGGCGGCCCCCGAAGAGGATCGCGCTCACCGGCACACCCTCTGGATTCTGCCACTCCGGATCGATGGTGGGACACTGACCAGCTGGCGCGGTAAATCGTCCGTTGGGATGCGCGGCGGTCCGGCCGGTCTCCTTTGCGATCGCGGGTGTCCAGCGCTCGCCTCGCCAGTCCACGCACTCCGCCGGCGGCTTATCCGTCATGCCCTCCCACCACACGCCGCCCTCCGGTGTTTCCGCCACATTGGTAAAAATCGTATTGCGGCGGAGCGTCGCCATCGCGTTCGGATTGGTGCGCTCACTGGTCCCCGGCGCGACGCCGAAAAAGCCTGTCTCTGGATTGATGGCACGAAGCTGCCCCTGCTCGTCCGGCCGGATCCAGGCAATATCGTCGCCCACCGTCCAAACCTTCCAACCCGCAAATGCCGACGGCGGCACCATCATGGCAAAATTCGTTTTTCCGCACGCTGAGGGGAACGCCGCGGCAACATAGGTCTTTTCCGTCCGGCCTTCCGTATCCGCGGGCGATTCCACGCCCACCAGCAGCATATGTTCCGCCATCCAGCCTTCGTCGCGTGCGATGTTGCTGGCGATTCGCAGGGCAAAACACTTCTTTCCGAGCAAAGCATTGCCACCGTAACCAGAGCCATAGCTCCAGATTTCGCGCGTTTCCGGAAAGTGCACGATGTATTTCTCATCGTTGCAGGGCCAGGGCACATCCGCCTGGCCAGGCTGCAATGGCGCGCCGACTGAGTGCATGCAGGGCACCACGCGCTGCTCACCCTTGTCGATCTCGCGGAGCACATCACTGCCGACCCGGCACATGATGCGCATGTTCACGACCGCGTACTCAGAATCAGTCAATTGCACACCGATGCGCGACATGGGTCCACCCACCGGCCCCATGCTGAACGGCAGAACGTACATGGTGCGGCCCCGCATCGCTCCGCGGAAGATCTGCTTCAGCTTGCGCCGCATGGCAAAGGGATCCATCCAGTTGTTTGTGGGGCCGGCGGCATCCTTGGAAAGCGAGCAGATAAAAGTGCGCTCCTCCACCCTCGCAACATCGCGCGCATCTGACCGGGCCAGAAAGCACCCTGGCCAGCGTTCCGCGTTCAGGCGGGTAAAGGTGCCCGCCTGCACCAGCTTCTCGCAGAGCAGGCTGTACTCCGCGTCCGATCCGTCCACCCAGTGAATGCGGTCCGGTTGCGTCAGCTCCGCCATCTTCTCCACCCATCGGATCAGGTGCCGGTTGCTGGTGGGTGCGGTGGATGCAAGCGTTGAACTTGTCTCCGGCAAGGGTGTGAGAACAGCGTCCGACGGCATGTAGGGACCACTTTCAGTGGCGCGTAAGCGCACCGCTTCATTGCACAGCAGGTGTCGCGGAGCGTCAACCCCAACCCGGCTGGAGATGGTACCGGCAACGGGGTCCGGCGTGTATGTTGCATCGTCCCAAGAAGCGACACTCTCTCTGGTGTTTGGAGA
>CAXTRR010000017.1:54543-74337 GCA_964246795.1 uncultured Terriglobus sp.
CCGATAGCGCACAGGTATGTCCACAGCCAGCCTACGTCCGCAAGAAGTGAATAGGCACGCACACCTCTGGGATGGCCAGCACGGTCCGGAGATGCTCTGCTCCGCGATGTTTGAAAGATTCACCCGATTGCGCCTTTTGAAATGGCTGCGGCAGCTTGACGGCATCACGGTGACCGCGGCCCTCTTGCAGTGGACGGCCGCAGCGATCGTTGCCGCCGCGCTGCTTTGCTCGGGTGTGATTACGCAGCCTTGCATTCGAATTCTGGTTCTGGTGGCCTTGGCCGCCAACGGTCCACTCACCTGCTTCGGACTGCTTCGAGCCGCGTCACGGCTGCGCAGTCATCATTCTCAGCACGCCCGTCTCATGCACCGCGCCAGTCACGATGCACTCACTGGCCTGCCAAATCGGCCGGCCATGCGGGAGGAACTTACCCGTCTGCTGCAGGCAGCAGGGCAACAAGCAAGTCAGCTGGTCTGCATGTACCTGGACGTTGATGGGCTTCGCTACGCCAACACACTGCTCGGCTACAGAGCCGGGGACGAATTGCTTTTGCAAATTGTCACGCGGGTTGGCGGCTGCCTGGCTCCGACCGACAGATTGAGCCGTTTCGGCGGCGACAAATTCGTCATTCTGCTGCACCGTCCTCTGAGCCATGCGGAGATCAACGCGCTCGCTGAATGCATCGTCTACTCCGTATCTCGACCGCAACTGCTGAATGGGCGCGAATTCAGCACGGGTGTGAGCATTGGCATCGCCTGTTATCCGGCAGACTCCACCGAAGAAGATGGCCTGCTGGCTGCGGCTGAACGCGCCATGTACACCGTGAAGCGTACCGGACGAAGTTCCTTTCAATACGCCAGACAGGTCAGCCATCCACAAGATGAACGCAAACGACAGCTAGCCGATAAGTTGCAAACAGCGCTATTCAGTGGGAACTTGCATCTGGTGTATCAACCCATCTTTTGCCGTCAGAGCCGCCTTGTTGCCGCTGAAGCCCTTGCGCGTTGGAACGACGGCGAAGAAGGTGGGATCTCGCCTGCGGAGTTTATTCCCATCGCCGAGACTTCAGGGCTGATTGTGCCGCTCAGCAGATGGGTATTGCGGCGCGCATGTGAGCAGATGAAGGCGTGGCTTGCGGCGGGCTCCTCACTCCAAAGAATCGCTATCAATATCAGCGTCATTGAGGTGTCACGCCATGATTTCGTCTCGACCGTCGAGCGTACGCTCCGCGAAACAGGGCTGCCAGCGCGCTACCTGGAACTGGAGATTACTGAAACTGCGCTGGCCAACGATTTCGAATCTGTCCGGAAGCATTTGCAGGCATTGCGGCAATTGGGCGTACGCATCTCGATCGACGATTTCGGCACCGGCTATTCCTCTTTTTCCCGCTTGCGCGATCTGGAAGCCGACACCCTCAAGATCGACCGCAGCTTCGTGCAGAGTGCCCAAATCGCGCAGAATGGTACCGCCGTCGTCCGGGCGCTGATTGAGATGGCGCACACATTGCGACTGAGTGTGGTCGCAGAGGGAGTCGAAACACAGCAGCAATTTGAAATGCTGCGCGAGATGCGCTGCGACGAATTGCAAGGCTTTCTGCTAGGCAGACCTCAGCACCCGGAGGAGCTGGCTGTACTCGTTGCATCCGCCAAATCGGTTTGTCGCCCAGAAATTCCGCACCATGACCGGCTTACGCTCGTGCCCAGAATGGCGTAGCAGGCGCAGAATCGGAGCCGGCCCAAGGCAAACACGATTCAGCCGGCGAGAGAGTACCTCGACCGGCTGGACCGACTTAAATGTACAGAGCCGCACTTTACAGAGCGTTCATGTTGTGCAGGAACTCCTGATTGTTCCGGGTCTTGCCCAGCTTGTCGGTGAGCAGTTCCATGGCCTCTACCGGCGAAAGAGGATTCAGAACCTTGCGCAAAATCCAGGTGCGCTGCAAGTCTTCCTTGGGGATGAGCAGTTCTTCCTTGCGTGTACCGGAACGCTGGATGTCGATGGCCGGGAAAACGCGCTTGTCGACCAGCTTGCGGTCCAGGATGACTTCCATGTTGCCGGTGCCCTTGAATTCTTCAAAGATCACTTCATCCATGCGGGAGCCGGTGTCCACAAGCGCCGTTGCCATGATGGTGAGTGAGCCACCCTCTTCAATGTTGCGAGCTGCGCCAAAGAAGCGCTTCGGACGCTGCAGTGCATTTGAATCCACGCCGCCGGAGAGCACCTTGCCGCTGGGCGGCACAATTGTGTTGTAGGCGCGTGCCAGGCGGGTGATGGAATCCAGCAGAATCACCACGTCGCGTTTATGCTCCACCAGGCGCTTGGCTTTTTCGATCACCATCTCAGCCACCTGCACATGACGTGCCGCCGGCTCGTCGAACGTCGAGGAGATCACCTCACCCTTTACTGAGCGCTGCATGTCGGTCACTTCTTCCGGACGCTCGTCGATCAGCAAAACGATCAGCACAACTTCAGGGTGATTGGCCGTGATGGAGTTTGCAATCGCCTGCAGCAGCACGGTCTTGCCGGTGCGTGGAGGGGCCACAATCAAGCCTCGCTGGCCCTTGCCCACAGGCGTGAGCAGATCCATGACCCGACCGGAGATGTTATCGCGGACAGTCTCCATCTTGACGCGTTCATCCGCATAGAGCGGTGTCAGGTTGTCAAAGAGAATCTTATTACGCGTTTCTTCCGGTGACTCGAAATTGATCGCCTCGATCTTGACCAGCGCAAAATACTTTTCCCCTTCGTGCGGCGGCCGCACATTGCCAGAGATCGTATCGCCCGTCTTCAAATCAAATTTCCGTATCTGCGAGGGGGATACATAGATGTCGTCTGGGCCCGGCAGGTAGTTGTAGTCGGGCGAGCGCAGAAAGCCGTAGCCGTCCGGCAGGATTTCCAGCACACCTTCAGCGAAGATATGCCCCTCTTTTTCACTTTGTGCCTGAAGAATCTTGAAGATCAGGTCTTGCTTGCGCAGGGCGCTGGTGCCCTGAATTTCGAGGCCGCGAGCGAGTTTACCCAGCTCCGCGATGCTCTTCTCTTTCAATTCCGAGATGGTCATTGTCACCTGTACATGGTTCTAGTTTGTAGGGAAGGGTTCTACCGGAGGGGGATCGAGCGGGGGGATGCTGCGGAACGACCGGTGCTGCGGGGTGCTTTGTTGCGGGGAGACTGCAAAGGGATGAAAGTTGCTCGAAAGTTGAAGAGAGCCGCCGGACCGCCTGTCCGTTGGCTCTCCTATGGGTTATGCTGCACGACGCTCTTCAATGTGATCCAGAATCTCTTCCGGCTCTGGACCGACCTCAAAATTGGTGGGCACCTGCTCGCGAAAACGGCCAAGCACCTCATTGGTGGTGTCCTGCAAACGTGTGTTTGGCTTGTGCAGTTTACGTGTTGCCTTGCTGGCCAACTGGCAGAGCTGGTAGCGGTTAGTCACATGGGTGAGCGCGCCGAAAATCAGATCAGATCGCATGGATCGACTCCTTCAAAGTTCGACCGCATTCCAGCGGCCGTGGCCCGCAATTATTTGGGCAATTTTGTTCTTGTTCGTTTAGACGACAGAATACCTGCGCAGGCTGCATCTTTCGCCGGTCGCTCTTCGCCCTTCGCTCTTCGCCCTCACGAGCAACTTGACCCGTTGCGGACGAAATTAGCGGAATGTGGACCGAAGGAAGCGGAAGCGTAAGGCTCAGCCGAGCGGAGTCTTAATGAAACCGCTTATTGCAGCAGCCTTTTGAACCGTATCCTCTCTCTCCGTGAAATGCAAACACTTTCTTGAAGCCAGACTTCCGCCCCCGTGACTTGAGCCGTGTGCTTGCTTCACGTTAAGACCAGTAGCTCCTGTCCAGGGTGCGATATTGTATGGCTTCCGCGATGTGCTTCACCGCGATGTCCGGTGCACCCTCCAGATCTGCGACAGTTCGCGCAACCTTCAGGATCCTGTCGTGAGCACGGGCACTGAGTCCCTGTTGCTGCATAGCGCGCTCCAAGAGCCGTTCGGCATCGGTGGATAGTTCGCAGAAGACCCGTATCTGTTGCGTTGACATCTGCGCATTGGCGTAGATTGCCTTGCCTCGCTTGGCTCCCTGCTCCGCCCCGATCCTGCTGAAGCGGTCATATTGCCGCTCCCGGGCAGCCAGGACGCGTGCCCGTATCTCCGCAGAGCCTTCAGCCGCACTGCCCTGCCGCAATTCCTTGTACTGCACCGCAGGAACTTCAATATGAATGTCGATCCGATCCAGCAGGGGTCCGCTCACCTTGGAAACATAGCGCTGGATCATGGGTGGTGTGCACATGCACTCCCGCTGCTTATCGTTGAAATAACCGCAGGGGCAGGGATTCATCGCAGCTGCCAGCATGAACCTGGCGGGAAAGCTTAGGCTCATGGCGGCGCGGGAGATGGTCACGTGGCCGTCCTCAAGCGGCTGGCGCAAGACCTCAAGCACGTTGCGCGGGAACTCCGGAACCTCATCCAGAAAGAGCAGGCCATTGTGTGCCAATGAGACCTCGCCCGGCCGGGGAATCATGCCTCCGCCAATCAGGCCGGCGTCACTGACCGTGTGGTGAGGCGAGCGGAAAGGCCGGTGTTTGACCAGACCTTCCTCCGGATTGAGCACACCCGCGACGGAGTGGATTTTGGTCGTCTCCAACGCCTCGTCAAAACGCAGCGGAGCAAGGATGCTGGGCAACCGCTTGGCAAGCATTGTCTTCCCGCTGCCTGGTGGACCGATCATCAAGATGTTGTGCCCGCCAGCGGCAGACACCTCCAGCGCCCGCTTGGCGGTAGACTGGCCCCGAACGTCCTTGAAATCGAATGGAAAGTGCTCCAGCTCCTGCAGCAACTCATTTGCCGGCACCCGTAGCGGCTGCACCGTCAAGCTGCCGAAGGCCTCGGCGTTCAGCAGTTCCCTTACCTCATTCAGCGAGCGAACAGGATAGACATTCACACCTTCCACCACCGCTGCCTCGCGCGCGTTGGCTGACGGCACAATCAAGTTTGGTATTCCTTTGTCTCTGGCCATCACCGCCATGGGCAGCACGCCCGGCACGCTGCGCAGGCTGCCATCCAGGCCAAGCTCCCCCACCATTAGAAAGCGGCTCAGGTCTTTGGCATGAAGCGCGCCATACGCACCAAGGATGCCGACAGCGATCGGCAGGTCGAAGCCCGAACCTTCCTTCTTCAAGTCGGCCGGTGCCAGATTTATGGTGATGCGGGTCGTTGGCAGATCGAAGCCGGAGTTTTTAATAGCTGACCGAACGCGGTCACGGCTTTCCCGCACGGCCGTATCCGGCAGGCCGACGGTGTTGAAAATATCCTTCTCCAACTTGACGCCGGAAAAGTCTACTTCTACATCGATCAAGTGGGCATCGATTCCATACACTGCTGCGCTCAGCGCTTTGAAAAGCATTTACCTGGGGGACCCGCAAAATGATTTGTCGTCTCGCAGCGAAGTGTATAGCATCGGTGCCACAACATTGCTCCACTTTCTCCTAAAAGGACGTCCCATGCGCGCCGTAGTTTCTGCAACTTTCGTTTGCATCCTCATGACACTTCCGGCGCAGATGAAGGCGCAAATCACTCCTTCCAGCAATCCTGACAAGGGTATCGTCACAGCCGCGGAGACACCGGCAGATGAGGTAGAAGCCGCGTGGAAGCGGATAGAAAAGGCCTTGAACGAAAGCTCTCGCCTCGACACACGGCTGGCTGCCATCAATGCGCTTTCTTTGCTGGGAGGCCTGCCGCGCGCGGATGCCTTGATTCAGGAAGGCATGCAAGACAAGGACGCCGACGTGGAGCTTGCCTCCATTGTGGCGGCGGGTGAGATGGCCCGGGCAAGCGGCCCGGGCAACGGGCTGCAAGGAAACCTCCGCTCACTGTTGAACGGCAGCGATCCCCGTGTGGTCTACACGGCTGCCAGCACGCTCTGGAAGCTGAACGATCCTTCCGGTGAAGACATCCTTGAGGCAGTAGCGCAGGGCGAGCGCTCCGCAGACTACTCCTTTTGGAAGAACAGCAGACACACGGCCAGCCGCGATCTGCACAGCCCCGCTGCGCTTGCGAAGATCGGTGCAACACAGGGTGCCATGATGCTGGTTCCGCCCATTGGGATTGGTATGGGTGCCTATAACTACCTGAAAGGCACTGGAGGTGGCACATCACCACAGGTCACTGCGATTACGCAGCTCGGTCATGAACATACCGCACCAGTCCGCGAGGCATTGATCAACGCAACAACGACGAAAGACACAGGAGCCAAACTCGCCGCGATCGAGGCACTCGCCTACTTTCAGGGCGATGACGTACGGAATGCCCTGGAACCGCTCACGACCGACGGTAAGGAGAATCTCCGCCTGTCCGCGAGCGCGGCGTACATCCGTGTGGTTTCAGGACCACATGCCGAGGCGCCGGCCACGGCAAAACCTTCAGTAAACCGCAAGAAGCGCAGCCGGTAGCACTAGCGGAACGTCGACCGCGAGTACTCCCCCAAAGTGCGCCTCAAAATTACGATGATGGGAAAGGCGCTCATGGAAGCCTAGAATAGCGACGTTGTGACCAGTCTTTTCGAGCTATTCAAAATCGGTGTAGGACCTTCCAGTTCGCACACGGTGGGGCCCATGCGGGCGGCGCTGTCCTTTGTCACGGACCTGCAGCAAGCAAATCTTGTGGACCAGGTCCATCGGCTCCGCACCGACCTTTATGGATCTCTCGCGCTTACGGGAATTGGTCACGGTACCGATCGTGCCGTGTTGATGGGCCTTTCCGGAGCCACACCGGATACGGTCACGCCTCAGCAGAGTGCGGAAGTTTTGAGAGAAGCAGATGCCGGCATTCTGCGCTTGTCTGGCCTGCGGGAAATTCCGTACGAGCGCAACCGAGACCTGATCTTCCATCGCGGCCAGATGTTCCCAGACCCCGAGCATGCGACCCATCCGAACGGCCTGCGTTTCATCGCTCACCGGCATGACGGTTCCATCCTTGCAACAAAGGTCTACTACTCCATCGGTGGTGGTTTCATCGTGACGGAGGAGCACTTCTCCAAACACGGGCAAGCCACCCCGCAGAGCTCTCGTGCCGTACCATTCCCCTTCCGCTCCGCCCAGCAACTGCTTGAGACGGCACAACGGCAAGGTCTGACTATCGCCGAGATCATGCTGCAAAATGAAGTCGCCCTTTTAAGTGATCAAGCGATTCACCGCCCAGCCGCAGTGATGGCTTCCGCGCCAGAGGAGCAGGTGCGTCAAGACATCCTGACGCTTGCCAAAGCGATGCTGGAGTGCATCGATCGCGGCATGGCGACAGAGGGCATTCTGCCCGGCGGATTAAACGTTCGCCGCCGTGCCGCCAGGCTGACCGCGCGTTTGCGCGAGAAGGGTTCCGCCGATCCGCTTGCGCCCCTGGACTGGGTCACCGTTTTCGCCATGGCTGTGAACGAGGAGAACGCGGCCGGCGGACGCGTCGTTACGGCGCCGACGAACGGTGCCGCCGGAGTCGTGCCCGCCATTGCACGTTACTATCTTGAGTTCCTTCCGGGGGCGGATACCGAAGGCTTGCTGCGTTACCTGCTTACTGCCGCGGCCATCGGCATTCTCTACAAGGAGAACGCCTCCATCAGCGGAGCAGAGGTGGGTTGCCAAGGCGAAGTTGGCGTCGCTTGCAGCATGGCAGCCGGGGGCCTGGTCGCGGCTCAGGGCGGCAGCAATGCGCAGGTGGAGCACGCAGCGGAGATTGCAATGGAACACAATCTGGGCATGACCTGCGACCCCATCGGTGGCCTGGTGCAGATTCCCTGCATCGAGCGCAATGCAATGGGCGCGGTGAAAGCCGTGAACGCCGCACGCATGGCCATGAACGAAACGGAGGGGCACAAGATTTCACTGGATCAGGTGATCCGCACCATGTACCTGACCGGCCTGGACATGCAATCGCGCTACAAGGAAACTTCCCTCGCGGGGCTTGCGTTGAACATCATCGAGTGTTGAGAAGCGGCTTCTGCTGCACAAGAGTTCTCCATCGGAAATGGTTCGAGGATTTATGCCCGGCTTTCAACAGAGCACACACATTTTTTTGTTGACACTCCCATCGCGCACTTCTATACATTCGATAGCCGTACACGCGGCGCGCTATTCTCAACTCAGGGAGAGTAGACGGAAACAGAGCGAAGCGGTGGCAAAGGCCGTAACGCACGATGCAAGCAGAAGCAGAAACAGAAAGGGAGCGCTCAGCGCTCCCTTTCTGTTTCTCCGCACACAATGCTCCCAGCGAAGAAACGATGCCTCACAGCTGTCATGCAGTGATCGCACGAGTGTGACTTCCTTCTAAACTGTGAAGTGATGACTCGACGCCGCTGGATCGCAGATACCTGGAATGACGAACGCACTTCCGCGGCACTGCTTGGACAGCAAGCAGCGCATCTGTCGCGTGTTCTGCGCGCCCAACCCGGTCAGAGCTTCGACGTGGTCGCAGGAGGATTTCTGCATCGAGCTGAGATCACCTCCGTGAGCGAGGATAAGGTGGTCTTCACATTGCACGAGGAGCTGGAAGCCGACGCTGCCCTTCCGGTTCATTTGTTGCTTGCTGTCTTCAAATTCGACCACTTTGAATGGGCTATTGAAAAAGCGACAGAGCTCGGTGTGGACCAGATCACTCCCGTGCTGGCACAGCGCACAGAAAAGCATCTGGCTCAGGCTTCCGCGAAACGCGCAGAGCGATGGCAGCGCATAGTGCACGAAGCGTCGCAACAATCACGCCGCACAGATGTGCCAGCGGTAAACTCACCGTCACCGCTACATGCCGCACTGGCGGCCACGACGCAGGCGCAGATGCGTATCCTGCTTGCGGAAACGGAGCAGCAAACAAGCCTTCGGGAACGTCTGCAAACTGCCGAGGACACGCAAACGCTGGCGCTTGCCGTCGGCCCGGAGGGTGGCTGGACCGGATCGGAGATGGAGCACTTCGACACCGCCGGATGGCAGCGCGCGACTCTTGGCCCACGCATTCTGCGTGCGGAAACAGCAGCCATCGCGGCACTCGCAATCACCGCAGCCCTGCGAAACTGAACCTTCAAGCCTCAGACGTTTGAGTGGCCTTGAATTCGACACGGCGCTGGTCCACGGCAGCAGTTATTGCCGGTTGATTATCAGCAAACTTCTTCAACTCCAATGAGTAGCCATAGAAGGCCCAGGGACGACGTGCACCGATCTGCTGGATGAGACGGTCGGCGTCGGCGGCCGCCACTCGCATGCTGGCTGTCTGCTTGCCACGGAAGATCATTTGCAACTGTGTTGTTGTGCCTACCGGCACAAAGTAGACCCGCTGCTTGATCATCTGCTTGTAGAGCCAAAGAAGGTCATCGAGTGGAACGATCCGGAAGGCGAAGAATGAACGGCGCACAACAAAATTTGGAGTCAGAGTGATGTCCTGCTTTTTGTACATGACACTGCTCCGCAACTCATCTTCCGCCGCAGCAGCCGCCGCTTCAACTTGCCCTGTACTTTCCAGCCACTGAACGGCCGGATGTGTGCGCGGATTGCCGGATCGCCGCAGCCCACGCCGCGCCAACAGAAAGGCACAGCCAAGCGCGGCCAGACTAACCGCGATGCCCTTGTAGCCGTTCTCCCGAAACGGCTCAGCCGCCTCCAGCATGTAAGGGAACATCTCCGTTTTAAGGCGCGACCCGCTGGGACCGGTTAGCAGGTCGTTTGCAAGATCTTGCGGGACGGGAACAAGTTTGCCCTCAGGCGTTGTCATGATTGTCTTGCCCTTCACAAGCAAAGGCTGGTCGTCTACACGCAGCAGGTAGTAATACGCAGATGTCTCCTTGCTGGTTTCCACTCCGTTCAAGGTGTGTGTCGTTACCTGGGTCATTCCCGTGTTGAATGCCTTGTCCCCGTGGACGCGGAGAAACTGCCGGTTCCCGCGCGAAGACAGGTCAGCCTGCAGATCGGCAAAGCTGGCGTCGACAGCTCCATGAAAGAAGCTTCGCCAGTAGCTGTTGCAGACCGTCCAGCCCACCAGCACAGAGACCAGCAGCAACGCCGCCAACGCAAGCTGCCGTAGCGCGACTTGCCGGACGGCGTGGTGAATCCAGGTTTCACGATTGGCCGGTGGTGCCGGCGAAGAAGCCACGAGAGACATGGCGAAACGGATGAAAGGAAAGGCCGACGGGTTGGACGCCCATCGGCCTGCTCTGCAACTTTTCCGGCTACCCGGACTAGCTGAAGATTTCCTTCACGCGATCCATAATGCCGTGCGAGTGCGGTGCGTTCTCTACCGCGGAGAGCTCGCCCAGTTGCTTCAGCAGATCCTTCTGCTGCCTGTTTAGCTTGGTGGGGGTCTGCACGCGTACCTCCACGATCAAGTCACCCTTGCCACTGCTGTTCAGATGCGGCACGCCTTTGTTCTTCAACCGGAAGCTCTTGCCACTCTGTGTGCCGTCGGGGATCTTCAGGACCGCCGGGCCATCCAGCGTTGCGATCTCTAACTCATCGCCGAGCGCCGCCTGCGTAAAGCTGACCGGAACCACGCAATGAAGATCGTCTTCTTCACGCGTAAAGACCTTGTGCGGCTTGACCCCAAGCATCACGTAGAGATCGCCTGATGGCCCGGCAAACTTGCCGGCTTCGCCTTCACCGCCATAACGGATGCGCGTGCCGTCTTCCACGCCGGCAGGAACCTTCACGTGAATGGCATGCTCACGCTGGACCCGCGACTCGCCGCGGCAGGTAGCACAGGGATCGGTGATCTGCACACCTGTGCCGTCACATTTTGGGCACGCGCGGGCGACTGAAAAGAAGCCCTGCTGATATCGAACCTGGCCGGCTCCGCGGCATTGTGAGCAGGTCTGCGGCTGCTTGCCGTTGGCTGTGCCAAGGCCACGGCAGTCATCACAGACCTCCAGCCTGCGAATTTTGATCTCCTGCTCTTTGCCAAAAACGGCTTCTTCAAACTCGAGCGAGAGATCAAAGCGCAGATCACGCCCACGCTGTTGTCGCGTCTGCTTGCGGCCCCCGCCCATGTTGAACATCTCGCCGAAAATATCGCCGAAGATGTCGTTCAGGTCCTGTGGGTCGCCACTGAACCCACCGGAGAAGCCGCCCGGAAATCCTGAACCTGCGCCACCGGGTCCACCCATGCCGGCGTGCCCATAGCGGTCGTAGGCCGCGCGTTTCTGCGGATCGCTCAGGACGCCATAGGCTTCTGAGCACTCCTTGAACTTCTCCTCGGCAATCGTGTCGCCCGGATTGCGGTCGGGATGATATTGCATCGCCAGTTTGCGATACGCGCTCTTCAACTCCGCATCTGTGGCACTCTTTGAGACCGCCAATACTTCGTAGTAATCCGCCTTGATCGTCGCCGCCAAAACCCTCTCCTCAACCGTCTGCTAGCTACCAGTTACTACGCCTCACGCTGTGCCGTGTTCCGCGCCACCTGCACCAGCGCGGGCCGCAGCAAGCGATCTTTGATTCTGTAGCCGCGCCGTACCTCCTGCAGTACCGTTCCATCCGGGTGCTCGGTCGTCTCCAACTGACCCAGCGCCTCGTGCAGATGCGGGTCAAACGGCGACCCTTCTGCTTCCACGGGGGTCACCCCCAGTGCACGCACTGCATCGTCCAGCTGCTTCGCGATCAGTTCCACCCCGGTACGGAATTGCTCCGGCGTGCCTTTTGCCTTCAGCGCCAGCGCGAAATTGTCCAGCACGGGCAGCAGGCCTTCCGCGGCGCTGCCTACGGCATAGTCGCGGAAATCGGCACGCTCTTTGGCATCCCGCTTGCGCGCGTTATCGAACTCCGCCTGCATGCGCGCCAGGCGATCCAGTAATTGGTCGCGCTCACGACGCACCTGGTCATACTCATCCTGCGAAACCGGCGCGGCGTCCGTTGACCCCGTCTGGTGCTCTTCCATCTCTGCTGCCCCCGGCAGTTCGTTATCCGTCGCCGGCATTTCCATTGACTCATCTATCCCGTTCATGCCTGTTCCGTTCATGCCTATCCACTTCCTGTATCGATCCTGAAGTCCCACAGCATCACTCGCCTTTGCTGCCCAACAGCACAGCCAAGCTCTCTCGTTTGGAGCAGTCCACCCTAAAGCGCCTGCCGTTCGCTGAACAATTGCGCCACATACTGCACAGCGTTGATCGTGTGTTCGTAATGCATACGCTGTGTTCCGATGACACCGACCGCGCCTCGTTGCGTACCATCACTCAAGGCTGGTGCCGCAATCAGCACCAAGCCCTGCATCTCCGGCGCGTGCGTCTCGATATCAAAAATCACCCGAACTGTTCCTGTTCCGGCAAGGTCGCCGAGTTGCTCGGCACCCAAATAGGCCTGCAGCAGAGCCAGCACGCGTTCTTTCGTCTCCAACGCAGCAAGCATCTCGCGTAGCCGCTGACCTCCGTAGCCGTCTCCTACCAGATTACTGACACCGTCTACGAAAACCGCCTGCACCGGCTGCGGCTGGTGCAAAATGGCCGCAGTCCAGAGTTCCTCCGCGGCGGCCCGCATCTGGCGGTACTCACTTCGCTCGGTTTCGGCACGCCGGCCCATTTCCGCGCGAACATCTTCAATCGTCCAGCCACGAAAGTTTTCGTTCAGGTAGCGGGATGCCGCCTCCAGTTCCTGCGGCTTCAGATCCTGGTCCAGCAGCAGCACGCGGTCACGCACTACGCCGCCCCGAGTCACTACCACGGCCAGCACCCGCCGGAGCGCAAGCCGCTGAAAATGCACGTGCTCCAGCAGTTCACCTTCTCGCACCGTTGCCATGGCAACGCCCACGCCGCTCGACAGAACTGAGAGCACCTGAGAGGTGCGCTCCAGAAACGCTTCTGCGCCGGAGACGCCCTGCAGCGTCGCGTCAATTCGCGTGCGGGAGCGCCTGGGCAGCAGCGCCGCCGCAATCCGATTGCCGCCTCGCAACTGTTCCACATGCAAACGAAATGCCTTTGCCGTTGGAACGCGCCCAGCAGAAGTATGCGGCTGTTCCAGATATCCGGCGTCCACCAACTCCGCCATAGTGTTCCGCACGGTCGCGGAACTCAGTCCATGTGCGGCCGCAATGGCCTGCGACGCTACCGGTTCACCCGTCGCGACATACTGTTCCACAATGGTGGTCAAGGTGGATTGCTGGCGCGCACTCAACGGCACTCCGCAAGGAGGGTTCCCTCCACCGTCTTGTACTCCTAAGCGCATCCCTTACAGAATAACGCTGAAAGCAACTGGATTCCACTGCATCTGATAGCGAACGACTCAGATTTGCAAGAGATGGCCTTTGTCATCGATGGCTAGGTGATTTCGAAGACGTCCCTGGATTCCTCGGCGATCTCACCGGCACGGTCGATCACCGCATGCGCAATGCGGAAATATGCCGCTGCAATCGGGTCGTCCTCACCCCCCAGCGCAGCCGGCAAACCTCGGTCTCCACCTTGACGTATGACCGGCTGCAAGTCCACTGAGCCAAGGAAATCTAGGTTGTACTGCCGCGCCGTTGCCTCTGTCCCACCCGCACCGAAAACATCAATCACCTCGCCGGAGGGCAGCCGCATCTGCGACATGTTTTCGACCAGCCCGAGTACCTCGACGTTTACCTGGTGAAACATCTCCAGAGCCTTGCGCGCATCCTGCAGTGCCACCTCAGACCCCGTACTCACAACAACCGCGCCGGTGAGCGGCACCGTCTGCACCAGCGAAATCACCACGTCGCCCGTACCCGGCGGCAGGTCGATGATCAGGTAGTCCAGTTCGCCCCACTCCACCTGCTGCAGAAACTGGCGGATAATCTGGTGCAGCATCGGCCCGCGCATCACCAGCGGCTTGTCTCCCGGCGATATCAAACCGATCGAGATGAACTTGACCCCAAAGCTCTCCAGCGGCACAATCCGGTTCTCGCCCACAATCGAGGGCTGCCGCGATTGGCCCATCATCGTCGGCACATTTGGACCATAGATATCGGCGTCGATCAACCCGACCCGGTGCCCCATCTTCGCCATCGCGACGGAAAGATTCACCGCAACGGTCGTCTTGCCCACGCCACCCTTGCCGCTGCCCACCGCAATCACATGCGCAATGCCCGGCAAAGGCTTTGGCTGCGGTGCCTGCTGTCCTGCTGTTCCCATCTGTTTACTCCTGAGATCTGCGAAGCGTACTTGAAATAACAACCAGTGTGAGGCTACACATGCCAATCCTGTGCAAGCGCCTTGCGCATTTCGCGTTTGCGCTGCACCTCCTCGGCCCGGCCTTCACGCCGGCGAAGAGCGTCAACAAAGCGGCGCCTCTGGTGCTCCGTCTCCGGCAGAATTGGCGGCACTGGCACCGGTGTTCCCGTCTGATCCACTGCCACATAGGTCACATAAGCCGTCGACACATGCCGCAGCGCCCGCGTCTTGGGGTCCTCCACCATCGCCTTCACACCCACCTCCATACTGGTGCGGAAAGCCCGGTTCACGCTGGCCTTCAGGATTAACAGATCGCCTACATGCACCGGCGCCACAAAGTCCAGTCCGTCCATTGACGCCGTAACGACCAGGATCGCGCGCGCATGACGATAGGCAGCCACCGCACCCACCAGGTCAATGAACTGCATCAGCTTGCCGCCAAATAGATTCCCGAGCGAATTCGTGTCCCCGGGAAAAATGATCTCGCTGCGCTCCGCCTGCGACTCCCGGACACTTCGTTGTTCCTGTTCCATACTTCTGTAGTTTACAAGCGCCGTGCAGGAAGGGGTCTTCCAACCATGCGGCATCATAGAGGCATGGATAAGATCGCCATGCTCACCGAAATTCTGGCCGGGAACCCGAACGACAGCTTTGCCCGCTACGGCCTGGCCATGGCGCACCTTGGCGATGGCAACTCTGAAGCCGCATTGGCCGAGTTTCGGCGCACGACCGACCTGAACCCAGATTATGTTCCGGCGTACCAGATGGCCGGACAGACCCTCGCGAAGCTCAACCGGAATGCAGACGCCGCGTTACAGCTCACGGCAGGCCTGAAAGCAGCTCAACGCACCGGCAACGCCCACGCCGCGTCGGAAATGCAGGCATTGTTGGATGAACTGGAAATGCAGGACTAGCGCCGACCACCGTGCCAACGCTTACCGGCCCGCGGCAAGCACCATAAAGGTACGGCTCGTATACTGAGGGGGATGGCAACCCCGCTCACGACTCCGCAGCACCTGCCGCAAACACTGGGTGAATTGAAACAGAGTGAATGGACTGAAGAGCGCGTTTCGCGTTCCGTCAAGGACGAGCTCCGCGACAACTTGATCGCCAAGATCCGCGGCAAGGAAAAGCTCTTTCCCGGCATCGTCGGATATGAAGATTCGGTCATTCCCCAGATCGTAAATGCCGTGCTCTCGCGACAGAACTTCATCCTGCTCGGCTTGCGCGGCCAGGCCAAAAGCCGAATCCTGCGCGGCCTCACCACGTTGCTAGACCCGCTCATCCCCTACGTGGCCGGTTCCGAGATTCGTGACAATCCGTACAAGCCGCTTGCCCGGTCCTCACGCGACCTGATTGTAGAAAAGGGCGACGCCACCCCAATCGCCTGGCTTACCCCGGACGAGCGCTTTGTCGAAAAGCTCGCCACGCCCGATGTCACCGTCGCCGATCTCATCGGGGATGTCGATCCGATCAAAGCCGCACGCTCCGGCGAGCAGCTATCCAGCGAACTCACCATGCACTACGGCCTGCTGCCCCGCGCCAATCGCGGCATCTTCGCAGTGAATGAGGTGCCTGATCTCGCCGGCAAAATTCAGGTCGCTCTCTTCAACATCATGCAGGAAGGTGACGTGCAGATTAAGGGCTACCCTGTCCGTCTGCAACTCGACGTCGCGCTTACCTTTTCAGCCAATCCTGAGGACTACACCGCGCGCGGCAAGATCGTCACGCCTCTGAAGGACCGCATCGGCTCGGAGATCCGCACGCACTACCTGGACTCTCTAGAGCAGGCGATGAGTGTAACCGAGCAGGAAGCCTGGTCAACCCGCTCCGCCCTCGACATTCACGTTCCCAAATACATCCGAGAAGTCATCGAGCAGATCGCCTTTGCGGCACGCGAGGACAAGCGGGTCGACAAGCGTTCAGGCGTCTCGCAGCGCCTGCCCATCTCCACTATGGAGTTGGCCATCTCGAACGCGGAGCGCCGTGCCCTTGTTCACAACGAGAGCATTGCCGTACCGCGCATTGGCGACATCTACACCGCGCTTCCGGGCATCACCGGCAAGATCGAGCTTGAGTACGAAGGCGAGATGCGTGGTGCCGACACGGTCGTCCGCGAAATCATTCGGACTGCGGTCGCCCGTGTCTTCGACGGCTACTTCGCCGACACCAACACCCAGCAGATCGAGCAGTGGTTCAATCTGGGCGGAACCGTTCAGCTCTCCGATTCGAACGCCGCCGAAGACTCGCTCAAGGAGCTCCAGCAGATCCAGGGTCTCTTCGACAAGCTGAAGCCGCTCAACCTAGAGAAGCGCGCCGGCTCCGAGGCTCTCGTCTCTGCCGCAGAATTTTTGCTGGAGGGCATGACCGCCCACAAGCGCCTGAGCCGCAGCGAAGAGCGCAGCTTCAGCGCCGCGGAGCGCCAAACCCGCAAAGACCGCGCGGCCAACTTCACAGAAGAGATACGTGACCGCGAAAAAGAGGCGCAGGACTGGCAGGCTCGCCAACGCACCAAACGAGGGTTCAACTAGCCATTCGCCTCTTCTTCTATTCGTCATCCTTAACGCAGTGAAGGATCTATTTTCTTTCGGTCTGCGGCCACCTTTCAGGCAAGCCGATTGCGATCCGATGGGAACCCGATGAAACACACGCGCTATACCAAGTACAACGGCGACCTGGCCAGCGAGATTGCGCTCGACGACCTGATGCAGGCGCTCAGCGATTTCATGCTCGATTCCGGTTTCCAGGATCCCTTCTCGCAGTTCCAGGAGCTCAACGGTGAACACACCATGGAGAACCTGCGAGAGGCCCTGCGCCAAGTCATGGAATCCGGCGACTTCCTGGACGAAGAAGCCCAGCAGAAGTATGAGGACATGTCCGACGAGCAACGTGAGCAGATGCTCGATTCACTCGTGGACCGCATGCAGCAGGGCGACTACATCCAACCGCAGCAACCGGAAGAGGACGGCTCCGTACAGCACGCCAATGGGCCCGGCGAAATCGACCAGCCAGCGGAGCCGCAGGGCGACGCACGCTTCCATGTCACTGACAAGTCCATGGACTTCCTGGGCTATCGCACACTGCGCGACCTTCTCGGCGGCATGGGCAGATCGGTCAGCGGGCGCCACGATACACGCTATGAGGCCAGCGGTATTGAGTCCAGCGGGTCTACCAAGCCCTACGAATTCGGCGATGTGATGAACCTTGACGTCAACGCTACCCTTTCGAATGCCATGCAGCGTGAAGGCATCGGTCTGCCGCTCGACGTGCGTTACAGCGATCTCGAAATCCGGCAGTCCGAGTACCAGTCCTCCTGCTCCACCGTGGTCATGCTCGATTGCTCGCACTCCATGATTCTCTACGGGGAAGACCGCTTCACGCCCGCCAAGCGCGTCGCCATGGCCCTCAGCCACCTCATTCGCACACAGTACCCCGGTGACACGCTCCACCTCGTGCTATTTCACGATTCCGCTGAAGAGATGCCCGTGCAACAGGTCGCCCGCGTAAAGGTCGGTCCCTGGTATACCAACACGCGCGAAGGCCTGCGCGTTGCCCAGCGCATCCTCCGCCGCTCCAACAAGGACATGAAGCAGATCGTGATGATCACGGACGGCAAGCCCAGCGCGCTCACCATGCCGGACGGCCGCATCTACAAAAACGCCTTTGGGCTTGACCCGATCGTAATTTCGGAAACGCTGGAAGAGGTCAACCGCTGCAAGCGCGCCGGCATCGTGATCAACACTTTCATGCTCGCGCAGGACTTCGCGCTCATGCAATTCGTGCAAAAGGTAAGCGCCATGTGCCGCGGCAAGGCCTATTTCACCAGTCCTGAACGCCTGGGCAGCTACGTTCTGCAGGACTTCATGACCCGACGCATGAAGACGATTCAATAATCCTCAACACGGGAAAATGGCGGATCGCGATCGACCTCGGTTTAGAGGTCCGGTATCTTAAGCCTGCATGGACGATCTCACCTCGCCGCAACAGCTCCGCAGGCTGCGCTTCTTTCTCTGGATTTTTATTGCTGGCCTCTTCGTCTCGGGAGTGACGGCCTTTCCCCTGGAGACGGAGCTGCGCGGTTTTGTTCGCTTGTTGCATCGGCCGGCACTGGAAACTTTTGCAACGCGCACGCACCTGATCAGCTGGTTTACTCAGGTGCTGAACGCACTTTCAACAACCAACGCGCACTATCCGTTTCTGAGCTATGGCACGGACTGGCTGGCCTTTGCGCATCTGGTCTTTGCCCTCTTTTATCTTGGCGTTCTGCGAGACCCGGTACGGAATAAGTGGCTTCTGCAAGCGGGCCTGATTGCCTGTGCGGGTATATTCCCGCTTGCCCTTCTGGCGGGTCCGGTGCGTGGCGTCCCGTTTGGGTGGCGGCTCATTGATTGCTCGTTCGGCTTCTTTGGCGGCATCTGCATGTGGGTGGCGCTTAGGGTGGTGCACCGCCTGGAATCCTCTCACGCAACGTAAGCGCGACTGAGGAAAGGTGCCGGCTTGCGGTAAGCGAGATCGGCGGCCAACACTTCGGTCACCAAAACCCAAGTTGATGCGCGCTCCCACTTTCAAGCGTTCTTCTGCCGAAAAGCAGGCGATTGCACGCGCCGAAGCTAAAGTGCGCATGCTAGCATTCCCACACTAGTCCATAGATCAGCGTTCACGTCGGGAGTCTATTCCACTCCATGCGTCCACTGTAGTACTGCCATTGCACTGCTCCGTTGCAGAACCGCAAACGTTGCCGGCCCGCCGCCGTCGACTTCTGATCAAAGCAGCAGAACTTCTCCGGGAGACCCCATGCACCGCTTTTTCTCTTCAGCTCTTCTCTCCAGCGCTGCCACGTGCGCACTCATTGCTGTTCCTGCCCATGCGGCAGAACACGCCGCACTCACCGCGCGCGCAGCTGCCTCACAACAGGTCGGCTTTGATGTCTACGTTCCCCTCCAGCACCAGGATCAATTGCGAAGCTTCCTGAAAGACGTTCACGACATAAAATCCGCCAACTATGGCAAGTGGCTCACCCCCGCACAGTTCCACCAGCGCTTTAGCCCAACGGTCGCGCAGATGGCGGCTCTCCGGCAGAGATTGAGCGCGGAAGGCTTGAGTGTCACACAGACCTCGGCTCGGAACCTGCACGTTACCGGCCGGGCGACGGTCGTGGAACGCGCCTTTGGGACGACACTGAAGACTGGCAAGCTGAGTAGCGGCCAGACCATCGTTGCAGCCACGGGCCAGCTCACTCTGCCCACGGCCGTCGCAGAAGCCGGCGGAATCGTCACAGGTCTTTCCAGTGCCATTCACCTTCGCGCCCAAGCCCACATTGCTCCGGAAAACCGTTATTCCGCGCAAGGCCCTTACTGGTTCACGGACCTGAAGCAGGCCTATAAATTCCCCAGCTACCAGGCATACAGCGGGAAGGGTTCCACGGTCGCCGTGCTGATCACCAGCGCGCTGAACCAGCCCGATATGGACCTGTACTTTGGACATGAAAAGATCGCTTCACCAAAGATCACCGAAATCAAAGTGGACGGCGGCGCGCCTTTCGACCCAGCTTCCGGCGGCTCCTTTGAGGCCAACCTGGACATGCAGCAGGTGGGCGGCATGGCCCCGAACGCCGGTATTCTGCTCTACAACATCCCCGATCTGAGC
>CAXTRR010000018.1:0-23020 GCA_964246795.1 uncultured Terriglobus sp.
GGCCCGCACCCAGCCCCGCAAAGAATCTCCCGTCGAGATGAAATGCCCCAGCTGGAAAGCTGAAGGCTCGAGCCGCGGAGAAGTGCGTGAAGCCCACTGCAATGGCAGCGCCCAGCGTGAGCAGCACCACGACGCCAAGCACGCGCGTAACCTGGCCGATGCGCCCGATCGGCTGCAGCAGCAACGCCGTGATGATCACCAGCGCCGTTACAGCCAGAGCGGAGAGCGTTATGCGTGAGGCACCCGGCAGGAACCATCCCGCGTACTGAGCGAAGCCGATGCATCCAGAAGCGATGGAGAGCGGCGCGGAGAAGAGCAATTGCCAGGCATAAAGAAAGCTGAGGAGGCGGCCCGTCCGTGGCGGATAGGCCGCCTGCAGGTAAGCGTATGACCCGCCGGCGCGCGGATACGCCGTGCCCAGTTCGCTCCAGGCGCAGCCATCGCAGAGCGAGAGTAGCGCGCCGCCAATCCAGCCCAGCATGGCCTGCGGGCCGCCCATGGCGGTGACGATGAGCGGCAATGTAATGAACGGGCCCACTCCCACCATGTCAATGATGTTGGCGCCCAGCGCGGCCGTGGCGGAGAGGCCCCGCTCCAACGGAGGCGCAGACACGTTTGCACGTGCGTTCGTCTGTTTACTTGCAATCTTCGTGCTTCGCTCGCCCGGCATGCGTGCCTGCATGCTACAGGGTGGTTGCTCGTGCCGCTACCGTGGCGTGCAGTGCCACGCGAGTCTGATGCAGATGCTGGCGTTCAGCCACGAGCCACTCTTCATGCTGGGCCTGCTGAGCATGCGCTCGCGCGATCTCTGGCAGCAGGGCTTCCGGCGCCGGGCCACCTGAGATGCGGCGCACTGCAATGAAGTGCTCCGGATCGACCGCCGCAAGAATTTTCTCTTGCGAGATCGTCAGCGACTCCGCCTGAAGCCGCCGATGCACATTCCTGGAAAGCGCGGGCAGGTCATCATCGCCGGCAGTCCGTGCCTGCTGCACGGCCGCGGAGACAATGGCGTGTGCATGGTGGAAGCTGATCCCGAGATCGCGCACCAGTGTGTCCGCAAGCTCGGTCACGGTAAGAAATCCGCGCTCACAGCGGGTCCGCATGCGGTCCGTGTTGAAGGCCGCTTCAGAGAGTGCGCCGCTGAGCAGCAGCAGGGCGCGCTCCGCATCCGCAAAGGCCATCGCGACGAGAGGCTGCAGCGAATCTTCACCATCATTCATGTCGGCATAGGGGGTGTTGTGCAGCGCATTCAGCACGGATTGTGCTTCGGTCATGGCGCGCGACGCGAGAATGCGCGTGTGCTCCAGCGGTACGGGATTGCGCTTTTGCGGCATGATGCTGCTGATCTGCACATAGCCGTCGGAGAGACGCAGATAGCCGAACTCACTGGTCGACCAGAGCAGCATCTCCTGTGTAAACCGACCCAGCGAAAGCATGGCTGTGGCCAGGACGCTGCAGGCTTCCGCAATGTAGTCGATCGACGCAATGGCACCGTAGGAGTTCACCACCAGCCCACGAAAGCCGAGCAGTTGAGCAGTGACTGCGCGATCGATAGGGAAGCCTGTCGTGGTGATTGCGCAAGCACCCAACGGCGACTGGTTTACCCGCGCGTAGCAGGCTTGAATGCGCTCTGTGTCTCGCTCCAGTACCTCGATATAAGCCATCATAAAATGACCGAGCGTCGTGGGTTGCGCCGGCTGGTTGTGGGTGTAGGCCGGCATGAGTGCGCCACTGTGCTGCCCGGCAATGGTGTGCAGTGTGGTCCGCAGTGCCAGGTTGGCTTGTATCGTTTGCAGCAGGCGTTCGCGCAGCACCATGCGATACATCGTGAGGTCAACGTCGTTGCGCGAGCGCGCGGTGTGAATGCGTCCGGCGTTTTCCTTACCGGCGATTTCAGCGAGCCTGCGTTCCACCAGGAAGAAGAGGTCTTCCACGCTGCCGTCATATTCGCACGTGCCCAGTTCGAATAAATCGAGTGCATGTATCGCGCGCAAGCAAGCCGTGGCGCACGCGGCAGAGAGGATGCCCTGGCGCTCCAGCATGAGCACGTGCGCCAGGTCGATTTCGACAAGCACGGGCAGAAAGAATCGCTGGGCATCGGCAAAGACATGCTTCAGAACAGTGTCGCGGTAGACGGGCGACGGGAAGGCAGAGCTGTTTGTACTTTCACCTGAGGTGTTCATTCAGAGATCTTTCAAAGGAAGAAGGTGAATGCCGGAACTCTTTATGCGTGCTCGCGTACCTTCAAGGTGTCATCCTGAAGAGCCGGCGACAAAGGATCTGCTTTCTCCCCGAAATGGACAGGTCCTTCGAGAGCAGATCTTTACTACGTAAAGGATGACACCCAGCCAAAGACAGGATGGCACCCGCCAGCAAACGCTTTTAAAACTCGATGCGTGCTCCGAACTGCAAGATGCGCGCCTCCAGAAGCGTGCTTGTTGGCAGCAGCGAAGGAGCCGCTGTCACCACGCCCTGCGCGTTCACGTTTGCCACGGTATTGATACTGGTCACGTTCGTACGATTCAGCAGGTTGTTGGCTT
Source organism: uncultured Terriglobus sp. (assembly GCA_964246795.1). Lineage (GTDB taxonomy): Bacteria > Acidobacteriota > Terriglobia > Terriglobales > Acidobacteriaceae > Terriglobus. Next base: position 2,541 of record CAXTRR010000018.1, read on the forward strand.
CCACAAAGATCTTGGGCTGGACGCGTTCGAAGAAGGTGCCAAAGGTGCGCGTAAAGCGGGCATCCGCCTGCACGATCACAGGTCCGCGCAGAGTGTTGCGGCCGACAAACAGGGGGCGCTGTTGACCGGCTGACAGCGAATCTCCATTTAAGTTCGTGCCTGTTGTCTCGTTCTGCGCATCACCGCTGGTGGCCACCACTGTAAAGGCGATGTTGTTACCCCGCAGCAGCCCATTTGCATAGCGGTTGCTCATGTGCGGCACGCCCTCATAGACCGTCGAGATATTGAAGGCATTCGGCCGATTCACGGAGCTATTCCCCCGGTCGCGCTTGCGGTTGGTCGGGTCTTCAATCAGGTTGGAGAACTCATAGGTATTCGCTTCGGGCGTGTCGCTCAACGCGTGGGACCAGGTGTAGTTGGCGATAGTGGTCAGCCCCGCCGAGAGCCGGTGCGTGTAGCTGGCGATCAATGCGTGGTAGCTCGAATTCGAGCCGATGTCGATATAGCGAATGCCGTTGAAGCGGGTGTCCACGCGAGCCGTGCCGAAGATGGGTCGGCCATCTGCCAGTGCGGTCGAGCCCGGGAGGAGGTTGCTGTTGCGCAGGTATTGCAAATGCCGGCCGTTGGTCAGAACGTAGCCGAGCGTGAGCGTGTCGTTCTTATAGAGCTGCTGCTCCACCTGCGCATTCACATTCCAGGTGTACTCATTCTTAAAGTTGGGCGTAAGCGCATAAGGCGTGGGCGTGGGGAAGCTGGCGGATTGACCCGGGTTGAACGATCCTGGAAAGGCAGGAGATCCCGCGGCGGTGGGGCCAAGCGTGGTGATCAGGTTGCCGCTCGTGGTGGAGCCGTTGCTGTAGAGGGGGTTGTAGTAGGTGTTTGTGGGCGTCGGCTCATAGAACATCCCGCCGCTCAGCCGCATCACCATTCCCTCGCGCGGTGTATACGCAAAGCCGATACGGGGAGCGAAGTTGCCCAAAGGGGTGCGGAACGATTGCGTCGTAGTCAGTGGCGCGTTGGCCTGGCCATCCGGCGCACGGTACTGGTCATCGCGTACGCCATAGGTAGCGGTCAGTTTGTGCGTAAGCTGCCAGGTGTCCTGCGCAAAGAAATCGAAGAAAATTGTGCGGTAGCCCGCGCCCGGATGGCCGATGGAGAACTGCACGTTGCTGTACGACCGTGTGTTGGTGCCGTTCTTCGCGGCAGTGTACGCGGCAAGCGTGGGAAAGGTGTACAGCGTAAACACGTCTGCCAACTGGGTATCGTTGTTCTTCTGAAAACCGGTACCGAACTTGAAGGAGTGGCCACCACGTATCAACGTGATGTTGTCGTTGAAGGATGGGATCTTTTCCTGAAACTTGTCGCCGACGCCGTTGCTGCCGCCAAAGCCATTTACCACGCCAGTGATGGCGATCATGGCGCCCGCGCCGGTGCTGGCTCCGGCAAAGTGCGCCTGGTTGCGGTACGGCCACGAGCCGCGGAACTCATTGAGCAGGTTGGGTGAGAAGGCCGTGACGAGTTGTGCGCCGATGATGTGCGCGCGGTCCTGGAAGTCGGACTCCGCACTCAGCGCGTACAGACCGCCCACGTTGGTGTTGTAAGGGTAGTTATTGCGGAAATAGTTGTAACGGACGAATCCATTGTTTTTTGTATTGATAGTAAAGTCGCCACGAACATCCACCCATTGCGCGCGCTGCACCTGTGGCGCGGTGTTGAAGTCGGCTGCTGGTACACCCAATGTCACCAGCGCTGCCTGGTTTGCCTGTGTTACGGTGACGGCCTGCGGATTGCCGCGCTTCAACTTTTCATATGCGCCGAAGAGGAAGACGCGGTTACGGAGAACGGGGCCGCCGGCCCGCGCAACATAGTCGTCCACGTGCAGATCGGGCTTGGGCTTGTAACCAACCGCGCCCGGTGTGCAGTTTTGCAGCAGGGGGCAACTGCTGGCAGCCTTGGGCCTCCAGATGTACTGCAGCGCGCCATGCAGCGTGTTGGTGCCCGCGGGTGTTAGCACGTTATAGATGATGCCGGCGGTGTTGCCGAACTCCGGTGTGAACGCGTTGCTGATCGTGACGACGGAATCGGTATAGCTGTCAGAGATGGCGAAAAGGCGCAGGCCGTAGCGGTCACTCTCCGTATCCACCATGCCGTCCAGCTGGTAGTTGATGCGGTCCACCAGGCCATTGGTGTTCAGTGTGCGCGGCACACCGTTTTCCGGGTTGGGATGGCCGGAAACGCCCGGCTGCAGAAGGATGAAATTGTACGGATTGCGTGAGGTGAGCGGCAGGTTCTGAGTCTCCACGGTGGAGATGGTCCGGCTCAGGTCCACACGCGTGGTTTCCAGGATGGGCGGATCTGCGGACACCTCGACGGTGGTGGCCACCGTGCCTGCTTTCAGCGCTTCATCCACGGTCAGATCCGTGCCTGCCTCCACGCGGATGTTCGTCTGAGTAAATGGCGCGAAGGAAGACGACGTCGCCGTAATGGAGTAAACGCCCAGCGGCAAATTGGCTGCCAGATAACGGCCATCGTTATCCGTGGTCAACTCGCGCGTGAAGCCGTTCAACGTGTTCTTCACAACAACCGCCGCATTGGGGACAGGGGAACCACTGCTGTCAGTGATCTGGCCGCGGAGTGTACCGTTGATGGAATTGGATTGCGCCAAGAGTCCCGAGCCGGTGCCGTAGGTGGAAAGTGACATCAAGGCCAGAGCTATGGACAAACGGTGGATGCAAGTCATTTGGACCCTCCAAAGGCCGAAGAAGCGGTGAAAACTGGCCTTGTGGTGCGACAGCAGGTTAACTTTTCAGTCCCTTGGCTAACTTTCCTCGCGTTATGGAGAAAGGGGAGCCTTGCGGAAGTCGTGCCGGATTACTTAAGGGTACTGAACATCGGCTAAAGTTCAACAGAGCAGCTCGGCGTCCATTGCCGACAGCGCCACCGCCACCGCTCCATACAGCTGAGCTTCGGTGCCCAGGGATGAGGAGCGCAGGGCCGGTCGAGCAATCTGATTCTCCTTGAGCTTCGCTTCGGTCGCGCGGCACAATGCCCGGTGCGATCCCACACCGCCGCCAAGGACCACCATCTGCGGATTCAGCAGCAGGGAGATCGTGGTGATGGTATCCGCCAAAATGCGCGCGGTCTCGGTGAGCACTTCCAGCGCTAGCACGTGCCCTTCTTCCGCAAGGTCAAAGATTTGTGAGGTGCGCAACGGCATGAGGCTCTGATGAGCGGAGCGGCGATCACGGCGCAGAATCTTCCGCCAGTTCGCCTCCACACCAGCGCCACCAATTGCCTGTTCCAGTTGACCTGTCTCTTCCATGCGGACCGTGTGCCGGGGTGCGCCCGTAACGGGCAGGTAGCCCACTTCACCGGCGGACCAGCTGGCGCCCCGAAGCAGGGCCCCGCGCAGAAAGACTCCCGCGCCCACACCCGTGCCCATGGCGATGAAAATAAAGTCATCCATCCCACGCGCCACACCTTCCGCGCGCTCCCCGAGCGCGGCAAGGTTCGTATCGTTGTCCACAGTGCAGCGCACCCGCAGTTCCCGCTCGGCCATCTCCCGAAGCGGCAACTCGCTCCAGCCTTGCAGATTGGGCGCGGCCAGAACAACACCTCGGTCCACATCGGTGATGCCCGGCGCACCGATGCATAGATGGCGGATGCGTGTAGACAGTCCACTTTGTTTTGTCATCTCCTGCAGTCCTGTTTGCATCAGGCTGAGGATGGCTCGTGGTGTTTTTTGCCGCTCGCCCAGGTGTGTGGCCCATTGTGCCAGGGATCTTCCGTTGGCATCGGCAAGCATCATGCGCAGTCGTGTGCCGCCCACGTCCGCGGCAGCTACAAAGCCGTGCCGCGCGTTGAAGTGCAGCAACCCTGGGGGCCTGCCACCGCTTGATTCCCCGTCGCCGATACCTTCTACCAGTCCAAGGCTCTCCAGCTGCGCCGTGGCCACGGAAACTGTTGTGGCGGACAGACCGGAGTAACGCACCAGATCGGCTTTCGAACAGGGACTGTGGGTGCGCAGCAACCGGAGCAGCATGCGGCAGTTCACCTTGCGTAGTTGCTCCGGGCGCGACGCCTCCCCAATTCGCCCAGGCACCCGGACGGAGACAGGCAGTTTACCTGTGAATCTGCGCCGGGGAGGACTTTTTAGACGAGGAGCCATGCTGGTTGCGAAGAGTTTATACGCAACCTGGAGAAAGTCAAAATGACCTACCAAGACATCTAGCGGGCGGCAGCAGATTTGTAGGCTGGGAGGCATCTTCGTCTTCAGTTCTCGGGATATCTCGTCCAGTTCTCGGGTGAATCTGCTTTATGGGAGTCAGCCATGCAGTACATTCCATGTACGGGAAGAGTGAAGAGGTATTTTGAATGAGGATGAGGCAGCCTGGAAGAATCCAAAATGGCATCTGGACAGTTGCGACAGCTGCCTTGACGTTGTCTTTGGCGTGGAACTGCAGCATTTTGCCCGCTCAGCAAGCCGGTCCAGAGCGCCAGCAGCAGGATGCCTATGCGTACCCTCTGTCCTTTGACCGGGGTGCTGCGGGCTTGGCACAGACTCTGCGCAAATTGCACACACGCGCCAGCCTAATCCAGATCAACGCCCATCCAGACGATGAGGATGGTGGCATGCTCACCTACGTTGGCCGGGGCGAAGGCGCTGACGTTTCTCTTCTTGCGCTGAATCGGGGTGAGGGTGGCCAGAACGTCATGACGGGAGATTTCTGGGGAGCGCTTGGCATCTTGCGTACGCAGGAGCACCTTGCGGCGAACCGCTATTACGGTGATCACCTTTACTACACACGTGTCGCGGATTTTGGGTTTTCCAAAACCCTGGAGGAAGCCTTCCAGCAGTGGGGCCATGATCGTCTGCTGGAAGATGTGGTGCGTGTTGTGCGAACTGTGCGTCCGATGGTGATCACGAGTGTCTTTGTGGGTTACGTCTCGGATGGACACGGCCACCATCAGGCCGCCGGAGTCATGGCGCAGGAGGTGTACAAGGCCGCAGCCGACCCAAAGATGTTTCCTGATCAGATCAGGCAGGGGTTACGTCCCTGGGCTCCGCTCAAGGTGTATGCCCGTGTACCCTTTGCACGTGTTACGGACAAAGGCATCTTTGACTACGCAACAGAAAAGTGGGCACCGGTCGAATTCAAAAATTACGTTACCGGTGAGGTGATGCGTAGCGTCCCCAACGCCACAGTCACTGTGCCTGAAGGAGAGTACAACTCCCTTTTCGGTGAGAGCTACTTTCAAATCGCCCGTGAAGGGCTCGACCAGCAGAAATCACAGATCGGCGGTGTAGGTTATCCGCCGGCAGGCCGCTTCGACTCGGGGTACCACCTGTACGCGTCGCGTGTGACGCCGCAAAATCTGCCCGAGTACGAGCCAGGTTTCTTTTCAGGGATCGACACAACGCTGGCCGGCATTGCCGCATATCTACCAGAGCGTGAAGCAGCAGATATCCGTGAGAAGTTGAAAGCAATCGCGGCGCAGGTTGACGCGGCCGCGCAGCAGTACGATGCCGATGACCCCACCGGGAGCGCTGCCGCACTGGCAAAGGGGTTAGATCTGACGCGCGTTCTGATTGTGCAACTGCGAAGCGGAAACCGCATCGACGATGCGCACTTCAATGCGCTGCATGAACTCAGTCTGAAGGAGTCGCAGTTTCAGCTTGCGCTCACGCAGTCGCTGGGTGTGAGTCTCATGGCTGTGATGCTGCCCCGTGATGTGGCTCCAAGCCGTTTTGGCCCGGTTGGGCCCATTGATGCGGCAAGCAGCGCGGCTTATAGCCCGAACGCCTCAACGACCGTAATCGGCGGCCAAAGCTTTAGCGTAAACGTGCACGTGGCGGACCAGGGCACGCAGCGGTTGCAGGTCACGGGCGTGCGTCTCACCGCAGACCGCGGCGAGTGGAAGCTCACGGATCAGTCGCCCAGCCTGAAAGAGATAGCTCCGGGCGACGGACAGGACCTGATGTTTGCCGCGACCGTGCCACCAGATGCTTCACCAACAGCCCCGTACTTTTCACGACCCACATTGGAACAAAGCTATTACGACATTCAAGACGCGCAGCACCTGACGCTGCCCACCATGCCCTACCCCCTCTCGGCGGAGATCACCTACAGCTTCAACGGCGTATCGAGTACGCTTCGAGGCGTGGTGCAGTCCGCCATGCGCCAGGCTGGGCAGGGAGTGGTGCTCAACCCGCTGCTTGTTGCACCAGCGATCAGTGTTCGCGTGAACCCGCCAGTGGGAGTCATGCCGCTCAATGCGAGCACCTTCCCGCTTGATGTCACCGTCCATAGCAGCGTGAAAGGACCGGCGGAAGGGTCAGTCGCGCTTAAGCTGCCGAGCGGCTGGAGTGTGCAGCCCGCGTCGGCGAGCTTTCATACCGGCCGCGACAATGAAGATGTGAATCTGCACTTCGCTGTCGACCCGCGTGGCGTGCAGGCCAGGCAATACAGCATCACTGCCGCCGCTACCTATGCCGGCAAGCAGTACATGCAAGGGTTTACCACCATCGGCTACCCCGGCATCCGGCCGTACCCGCTGTATGCGCCGGCGGGGTATCGCACCACGGGTGTCGACGTGAAGACCGCACCGGGCCTGCGTGTTGCCTATGTCATGGGCACCGGGGACGATGTCCCGCAATCGTTGCAGAACATCGGCATTCACGTGATAGAACTCTCGTCCAGCGATGTCGCAGCTGCGGACCTCAGCAGTTATGACGTCATCGTGCTCGGTATCCGTACCTACGCCGCAAGGCCAGAGTTGCGCACTTTCAACTCCCGGCTGCTGGAGTATGTAGAGAACGGCGGCGTGGTGATCACCGAGTATCAAACACCCGAGTACGACCGCAACTACGGACCGTATCCGCTCTCTGTCCCGGGCGATGCGGAGAAGGTTGTGGAAGAGACGGCAAAGGTCACCTTGCTGAAGCCGCAGGACCCCGTTTTTACCTTTCCCAACCGGATTGGTTCGCAGGACTTCGAAGGCTGGGTAGAGGAGCGCGGTCACGGCTTCCTACGCACGTATGACACATCGCACTACACCGCGCTTACAGAGGTGCACGATGCCGGCCAGGACCCGCAAACAGGCGGCCTGGTGTACGCACATTATGGCAAGGGATATTATGTATATCTCGCCTATGCCTTCTTCCGGCAAATGCCTGAGGGTGTGCCTGGAAGCTTTCGGATCATGGCCAATCTGCTCAGCCTCGGGAAAAATCCCGGCCTGCCGCATTAAACATGCACCGGCCGCAAGCTGCGACAATGTCGATGATGAAGACTGCGTGGTGTATTCGCGGGCGGTTCAACGGCTTCTTTGCCGGTGCGCTCCTGGCCACATTTATGGGCGTTGCGATCGTCATGAGTGTCGCGGTGACTATGGGCGTGGCGATGGCCCAGGAGCTTCCCATGCCGGCGGCTCCTGCGAGTGGAGCCAACGCTGAAGTGCCGGGAGCAACGCAGCCCTACACACTGCAGACTGGCACCTCGCTCATCCTCGTCCCGGCGACTGTCGACATCAAAGGTCAGATCCTCTATGGGTTGAAGCCGGAGCAGTTCAGCCTGACCGACGACGGTGTCCCGCGACGCTTCCGCCTGGAAGATCAGCCTGAGGGCATCGGCCTCTCGCTCGTCGTGCTGGTGCAGTGTTCACGCTCTGCCCTTGCGGAGTACGGCAAGATCGAACAGCTTCCCACGATGGTGGAAAGCCTGGTTGGTGGCGCGCCACATGAGATTGCGCTGGTGCGTTATGGCTCCCATCCGGAGCTGGTGCAGCCCTTTACACGCAAACTTGAGAAAGTAGGCACGGCCATGCGGGGCATGGGTCCTTGCGAAGACAACAACGCCGCAACCATGGATGCGCTGAGCTACGCGGCGTCCATTCTGGAGAACCGGGACAGCAGGAATCGCCGTGCCATTCTGCTCATCAGCGAGACTCGCGACCATGGATCGAAAGTCAAGGAGCCAGACGTCATCGCGCAGCTTGGCCGTAACAACATCGTGGTGGATGCATTTGCGTTTTCACCTTATCGCGATGACTTGGGCAGTGAGGTCAAAAACGGCGGCGGCAGCATCGGTGGCACGGCCATCAACTTGCTGCTGGCCGCTGTGCAGGCGCTGCGGCAGAATGTACCAAAGACGGTCGCGAGACTTAGTGGTGGCGATTACGACAATTTCGCAACTAAACGCGGCTTTGAGGATGGCGTGAATCGTCTTACGAATCGCATTCACAACTACTACCTGCTCAGCTTTACCATTCCTGGCCGCGCGGAGCCGGGGCTGCATGAGCTGAAACTCACCATCCCGGAGTATCCGAAGGCGAAAATACGCGCACGGCGGAACTACTGGGTGGGGCCAGCGCCGGGCGACCTGCCAGCCGGTACACCGCTTGATCCACCGGCGGCTCGCGCTCCCGGGCTACCTGCATCACCTGAATAGTGCAGCACGGTGCAAGCAGGTGTTGCGCCACAACCTTGAAGGTGTCGCATCTTGCTCGGATCTTGGCTCCTTGCGCGGCCCAAACCGCATCCAAACGCAGCGAACGGAAAATCAGCAACAGGAGCTCACGAAAATGATTCAGCTGGAAGACGCACGACGCATGATCACCGCAGCGGAGAAGAAGGCCGCCGAGATCGGCCAGCCCATGAATGTTGCCGTGGTAGATGAGGGTGGCAACCTGATCGCGTTTGAACGCATGGCCAATGCGTGGCTGGGTTCCATTGACATTGCGCAAAAGAAGGCATGGACCTCTCGCGCGTTTGACATCTCCACGAAGGATCTGGCGGGCAACTCGCAGTCCGGGCAGCAGTTCTTTGGCATTCACGCCTCAAACAACGGCAAGGTCATGATCTTCGCTGGCGGTCTGCCACTCAAGCAGGGTGGAAAGGTCGTGGGAGGCATCGGAATCTCTGGCGGCAGCGGGGAGCAGGACCATGCGGTTGCCGAGGCAGGTGCGGCTGCTTTATAACCTGAGCGTAGATGGGCCCACCTTTACGCATGGCGAGTTTAAAGGTGGCACGCGGGTCAAGCAGTCAGACGCTCGATCCGCGTCTTCATTCTGGGTCAATGATTGAAACTGACTCAGCCGCCAGAGGGCGATGCGCCAGCCATCACCGGCTCAGCGTGTGCCGCGTCATAGCTACTGGCCGCTGAAAGATTCGCAAGCTGCTCGGCATCGAGCCGCAGCTCTGCCGCCGCAAACAGGTCGTCCAAATGCTCTGTTCTTGTCGCGCTTGCAATCGGTGCCAGCACATTGGGCCGGGAGAGCAGCCACGCCAGTGCAATGGAGGCGGGTGAAGCGTGCGTTTCTACGCTCGCCTTGCGCAGTGCGGCAAGGATCCGCATGCCACGCTCATCGAAATACTTGGCCAGAGCCTTCTCTCGGTGCGCACCTTTGCTGTCCCTAATCGATGCGTACTTGCCGGTGAGAAAGCCGGACGCAAGTGAGAAGTAGGGCACCACGGCAAGACGGTACTCCGCCGCCGCCGGTGCCAGATCAAGCTCGTATCCCTCACGCGCATGCAGGTTGTAGTTGGGTTGCAGCGTTGCGTAGGCCTCCCACCCCGCATTGCGGCTTACCTCAATCGCCGCACGAAGACGGCGGCCATTGTAGTTGCTTGCGCCCAGTACGCGCACCTTGCCCTCCTGCACCAGATCGTTCAGGGTGCGCATCGTCTCCTCAAGGGGCGTCTCCTTGTCATCCGCGTGCGTCTGGTAGAGGTCGATGTAGTCGGTCTGCAGACGGCTCAAGGATGCTTCGACAGCTTGGCGGATATACGCGGCGCTCAGGCCTTTTTCGCCTTCGCCCATCTCCAGGCCCACTTTCGTCGCCAGCACCACCTGTTCGCGCTTGCCGGTGCGTTTAAACCAGCGGCCCAGAATCGTTTCACTTTCACCGCCCTTGTTGCCGGGCGCCCAGCGTGAGTACACGTCGGCAGTATCGATGAAGTTGAAACCACGCTCGACAAAGCGGTCCAGAATGGAAAAGGATTGCGCTTCGTCAATCGTCCAGCCGAAGACATTACCGCCCAGCATGATGGGTGCTATTGAGATACCAGGCTTGCCGAAGGTACGCTTCTGCATCGAGATTCCTCTCCGGGTTCTGATGCGCGGCGGGGCATGGAGGAGCCGCGAAGCTAGTTCATCCACTTCCGATCGCGCGGGTCGCGACGCTCGTCTTCCGGAGAGATGTAACGGCCTTCATTGTCAAAGTGCACTTCGCGGTCCTGCTTGCGCATATAAACCTCAAATTTTCGGGCGGCACGGCGGCGTTTCCAGCGGTAGTAGTCGTTGCGAACCCCAAAGTACTTTTCCGCCAGGGACACATTCAGGCCGCGCCGCGCTGCGTAGCGTACATACAGCAGACCGCACAGTCCGCAGCAAATTTCGACCAGCGCAGTGAAGGCATTTTTGTCAAGAATCAGCCGGGCGAGGTCGATCAGCACGTAGATCGTGACCAGGTACTTGACCTTCATCCGCAAGATGAAGAAGAAGAGAATCTCCATCTCCGCATAGAGCAGGCCAAAGGCCACCAGTACGGCGAAGAGCGGCGCAAACAGCCCGGCTGCCATGCCATTGGGACCCAGCAGAAAGAAGTGGACTCGTCCACCGGTGAGCAGAGGCAGACCAGCAATCAGCACGGCCAGCAAAGCGCCCGTCACAGTGCTCACGTAATAGAGTTGCGTCAACCAACGACCACCGCGGGCGTCCTCCAGCTGGGAACCGGCGAACCACAGGAACAGCAGGCCAAACGCCGTGCCGAGAAGGCCGGTGTTCATGAAGGAAAAGGTAAACAGCTGCCAGACGAAACCATGCAGCACACCGGTGGGCGAAAGCGCACCCAGCAGGAATGTTTGCGTGTAGAGTTTCGGCAGGCTGAAGCTGAGGATCGCCAGTGCAAAGAACAGCACTAGATTCGCAAGTATGATTCGGCGAACCGCCCCTCGAAAAGGTGGCAACGTCAACGTAGTGGAGGTGGTGCTGCGCATCTGCCTTGATTATCGCAAAGCGATGTGAACGCCGCGACCCGCGTGAGGATTTACGCGTAACCATGCCATTTGCAGCCCACACGATACTTGAATAAACAACCTGTACGGCGCTGTGCGCGTCTGCTGTGAAACAAGCGTCCACAGTTCCCCGCCATGTTTATGCTCATGCAGAATAGGCCGATGTGGGCGAACGCGAAACCAAATGCAAAGGAACGAGACTGTTATGGCGGCGACCTGCCCAGAATGTGACAACCTGCTGGATATCGACGTGGATGAGATTGAAGAAGGAGAAACCGTAACTTGCGATGAATGCGGTACTGATTTGGAGATTATTTCCACCGAACCTCTGCATCTGGCGGTCGTTGATGCGGAAGGCTACGACGACGAAGATGACGGATACCGCCGCGAAGCCAATGATGACGAAGAAGAGTAGCCGGACAGTCTCGAACTAGGAGCGCTCACGACTTTTCATGTCATCACGTGTCTTTCTCTATGGGAGGCGAGGCGTCATTTCCGCCCGTATACTACAGCCATGGAGAGTCACTTGCACTTCAGCAGCATTCGCACCTTATTTCTGCGTACCACCTTGGCGGCAGGTCTGCTGCTCACTCCCACCGCGGCCATACTGCATGGCGCAACCGCCGTGGCGCAGAAGGCTGCCGCGCGAACTGTGGACGGTAATGTGTCGAGCAAGGGTGCTCCGGCAAAAGGCGCGGTTGTTCACTTGAAGGACACACGGTCACTTGCCCAGAAGAGTTTCATCACTGCTGAAGATGGTGTCTACCACTTCGCCCAGCTTTCGGCAGGTACCGACTATGAGGTTTGGGCGGAAGTGGATGGGAAAAAGAGCCCGGTCAAGACCATTAGCTCATTCGATACCAAAAACAGCTTTAACATTGGGCTCAAGGTCTACAAACCCGACCAGCTACGGCTCTAAAACAGCAAACGGCCCCGCTAGGGGCCGTTTCCTGTTTAAAACTTAAGACTCTCAAGACCCGAGTTACGCGACGGCCAGGGGCTCGATGGACACAACACGGCCATGATTTCCGCGGTCTGTGAACTTTATACGTCCACCGATCTTTGCGAAAAGGGTATCGTCCTTGCCGCGGCCCACGTTCAACCCCGGCTTCAGGGGTGTACCGCGCTGGCGGACGATAATAGTGCCGCCGGTTACAGTCTCACCTGCAAATCTTTTTACGCCAAGACGCTGTGCGTTTGAGTCGCGGCCATTGGATGAACTTCCGCCGCCTTTTTTGTGTGCCATCTATCTCTCACTCTCACCGCGCTGTCGCGCGGAAATCGGCCTTTCTGGATCTGCTACTTATTTTCGGCTTTGAAGCTCTTGCCATTTACCTGAATCTCGTTGATACGCACTTCCACAAAGTTCTGCCGATGTCCCTGCAGCTTTTTGTACTGCTTTTTGCGCTTGAAGTGGAAGACGAGAATTTTCTCGCCACGGCCGGCGCCTACAACTTCCGCCATGACCTTCGCGCCACTGAGCTCCTGCTCGAAGTTGCCGGTTTCACCGCTTACGGCGACAACATCGGCAAATTCGATCTCGCCACTTTCCTGGCCTAGCGTCTCGACGCAAAGGGTATCGCCCGGAGCTACCCGATATTGCTTTCCGCCTGTCCTGATGACTGCGTACATCTTTGCATCCTCCGCACGTCCGCTTCGGCGGCACGTGTCAGGCCGGTGTAAGCCCTTGCCTGTTCAATCTTGTGTTCTAAGGGAATGCGGCTGGGAAGCCGCCTCGCAAGCAAAGATGGTGAACGCTTCTCGCCAACTGAGACGGTGCGAACGAAACCAGTTCCTGTCCCAAACCTTTCGAGAATACCGGCAAACCTGACTTCAGGTCAAGCGTATGGACCTCTGCCTCTGTGTAGATGCAGCCGGCCCGCAAACCGGGGCGAGCTCATGGCCAAGTCACCCACCCATTTTCTCCTCTTAAACTCAACCCGCGGCGCTAAAACGTGCCACGACTTCAATTTCGACGCGAGCATCGCGGGGTAATCTGGCGACCTGCACGGTGGAGCGCGCCGGCGGTACCGTCCCCGGAGGGAAGGCCCCCGCGTAGATGTCATTCACACTTGCAAAATCGTCTATGTCCGCCAGGAAGATCGTGGACTTGACAACGTCGGCAAAGTTCAAACCGGCTTCTTGCAGCACGGCTGCCAGATTGGCCAAGACCTGCCGGCTTTCCGGCTCGACACCGCCGGCGACTAGCTGTCCGGTCAAGGGGTCGAAGCCGACCTGGCCGGAGCTGAACAGGAAGTCTCCGGAACGGATAGCCTGGCTGTAAGGTCCTATGGCAGCGGGCGCCTTGTCGGTGCGAATTGCGAGTTTCGGGGCGGGCATGCTGGGCATGGAATTCATGGTAGCGCGTGTCTTGCTGAGGTAGCCAGGAAGGTGCGTTCCGGCATCACAAAGCGCGGGACGCAGGCATAGGGCTTACTGGCACCAAGCCGCGGGCCGGAAACGGGAGAATACAAAATGGCAGATTTGGCGCAATTACAGCAGAAATACGAACCGGTGCTCCAGGCGATTGATCGCTTCGCTCCGCAGGGCGCGGTGGTCCAGGATGTCTCACTAGACGGCGACAAGCTTCACGTCAAGGCGACAGTGCCTTCAGAGGTGGTGCTTAACTTTGTGTGGGATGCCATCAAAAAGGTCGATCCCGGCTACACCGACCTGCACCACGACATTCAGAATACCGGCGGTGCGGAGCAGCCCTACACAATCCAGAGCGGCGACATGCTTTCCAAAATCGCGCAACACTTTTACGGCAACGGGAACCTGTACCCCGAGATTGTTAGCGCCAACAACATCAGCAACCCCAATAGTGTGCCGGTCGGCACGCAGATCATGATTCCAGTGAAGCAGGGATAGCCTGGGCTCGTTCGCGTGAGAGCAGGATGGCAAAGCCTGGCCAGAAGCCGGGCTCTCTGTCTGTCTACCGCGCGGCCATGGCCAGAACCGGCATCGCTCTAGCCGCACGTCCTTCCATCAGCGGCAGTGCAATCTGAAGGCGCGCACCACCTTCCCGGCGATTCATTGCAGTGATGCGTCCACTGTGAGCGCGCACCACTGCCTCGATGAACGCGAGCCCAAGCCCACGCCCGGATGAATCTCTGCCTTTCACGCGGCTCTCAAAGACATGCTCCACCACGCCTGGATCAAAGCCAGGGCCATCATCTTCGATCGTCAGCAGCGCCTCGTAGTCGTCCGTATCCAGCTGAAGCACAATCGTACTAGCCGGGGGCAAGTGCTTCAGCTCGTTGTCGAGCAGGTTGGACACCGTCCGATGCATGAGTGCCGCATCGACGGAAACGACGATCGGACGGTTACTACGAAACTGCAGGCGCAGGCCTTTCTCCGCCATTGACGGCTCATAAAGATCGATCATGGTGCGCAGCAACTCGTCGAGATCGACTTCCGTGCGGGTCAGGCGAAGCGCATCCGCCCGTGCTTCCGCTACATCCAGTGAACTGTTCAGGAAGTCGGTAAGCCGGTCCAGTTCGTCAATGGCGGAAACGATCGGCTCGCCCTGCCGCAGGGTCAAGTCGCACGAAAGGGCCACCTCCAGCTGGCCGCGGATCGCCGTAAGCGGGCTGCGAAGATCGTGCGCCAGCGCACCTGTAATGGAATGCAATTGGTGCACGGAGTTCTCAATGCGGTCGAGCATCGTGTTCAGCGTGAGCGCCAGATGACCGACCTCGTCGTTCTGGCGATTGCTGGGCACCCTTCGTTTCAGATCGCTCTCGCCTATCGTCGACGCCGCCTCTGTAATCTGCCGAACGTGGCCCAGCATGCGGCGCGTGGTGAAAAAGACGATGGCAAAACCGAACAGCACAATGATCCCGCCAAGAATGGAAAAGCGCACACGCAGATTCCGCAGCACGCGCAGCTGGTCGCGCTCGGAGAGCCCAAGATAGATACGGCTACCATCATCGATGCGAACCGACGCAACTCGGAACGGTATGCGGAAACCTTCGATGCGCAGATCATACGGCGTGTCCGTGGAACGCGATGCCGAACGGATTGCTTGCAAAGTTGCAGCCTGGCTGCCGCTGCCGACCCATAACCGGGACGCTCCGTTGGCACCTACCTCCAGAAAGAAGACGGAGCTTTCTTCCAAAAGGCGGTCCGCCTCTGTTTCCGGACCAGGGGCCCGCAATCTATTGGGCACCTCTTTGCTTGCCAGCTCGGCAACCTCGCCCACAACGCGGCTGTACAGCGTGTCTTTCGGCGTCCGCTCGGCCACGTCGCCCAGCACCTCCACCTCGCCGGAAAGCCAAGCGTCACTGCGGCGCTGGATGTCTTGCGCCACAAAGCGATGCAGCACGCTGAAAATAAGAAGTGTGCCCACTGCAAAGGCAAGCGTGGCCCACAGTGAAATGCGCCAGGCCGCGCTGTGCAGGCGTGCCGTGCGCGCACCAGCCTGACTCGCGGGCAGGTTAGCCTTCCTTGAGAACATAGCCGATCCCTCGCAATGTAGTAATGAGTGGCTCCTGGCCTTCGCTATCCACCTTGCGGCGAAGCCTGTAGATATGGACGTCCACCACGTTGGTTTCGGGCTGGATGCGCAGCCCCCAGACCTCCGCAAGCAGCATGGAGCGGGTCACCACACGGCCCGCGTGGCGGCACAGGTATTCCAGCAGCACAAACTCCTGCGGGCTCAGGTTCAGCATCACGCTGCCACGCGAGGCTCGCCGGCCTACCAGGTCCAGCTCCAGATCGCGAATCCTGATGCGGCTGGAGGCGTTGGCCGGCACGGCCTGCCTGCGCAGCAGATTGCGAAGCCGCGCCAGCAACTCCGCAATGGCAAATGGTTTGGTCAGGTAGTCGTCCCCGCCTTGCTCCAACCCTGCAACGCGATCATCGACCGATCGCCGAGCTGACAGGATCAGCACAGGTGCCGTTACACCGGAATGCCGCAATTGCAGGATGAGGTCGATGCCGTCCTGGTCCGGCAGATTCAGGTCCACAATCATCGCGTCGTACTTTGTCTCTGCGGCATGCCGCGTTGCGGTCTTTCCGTCCAGCGCGGAGTCCACGGTGTAGCCGGCCTCGGTCAGAGACTGCCTCAGAAACCCCTGGATCTCCGGCTCATCTTCTACCAGCAGAACGCGCATTAGCTTGATGCTATGCCACTTTCGCCGTCTCGTATCAGGGAACGGGCGTGCATGAACGTCTTGTCATAGGCGATCGTCAACGGGCAGACTCAGGACAATGGCGGTCCATCACCTGAGTGTGCCGATGAACGAATCGTCATGAAGCCTGCGCCATTTTGCTGTTATCCAAGTGCCAGGCGCGGTAGTCCCACCAACCAGCATGCTGCTACAGAGAAGATGACTGTTTATTGCGAGATCTCCCATGACTGAGTTGCTGCGGGAACGTTTGATCAGCGCCTACCAACTGAGCCTGCCCTTGCCGGTGAGCGGTGAGCCGCACCTGCGCTCTGCTCTGCAACATCTTCTGGCGACACCCGGCAGCCTGGTGCGGCCGGAGATCGTGCTGCGTGTGTGCGAAGGCCTAGGCGTGCCCCGGGCTGACGCTCTATCCCTTGCCATCGCTCTGGAGTACTTCCATACCGCCTCTCTGATCTTCGACGATCTACCCGCCATGGACAATGCGAGCGAACGGCGAGGTCAGCCTTGCGTTCACCGGGTCTTTGGCGAGGCGACTTCCATGCTGGCGGCGCTCGCCTTCATCAATCGCGCCTATGCGATGGTCTGGCGCTCTGTCGCCGGGCTTCCAGCCGAACGCCGCATCCAGGCGCTGGACTATCTGGAGCGGCACCTCGGCGTGGACGGACTGCTGAACGGCCAGAGCATGGACCTGCACTTCGCCCGCATAGCGAAGGACCGGGCGACCGTGGACGCGGTGGCTCTGGGCAAGACAGTGCCGCTGATCCGGCTGACGTTAGTGCTGCCGGCGATCGTGGGCGGCGCATCCGCTCAGGAGCTGCACCTCCTTGAGCGAACGGCACTCTTCTGGGGCCTGAGCTACCAGATCGTGGACGACCTGAAAGATGTGCTGCAAAGCCTTGAGCAAAGCGGTAAGACCCCCTCGCGCGATGCCCTGCTCGGCCGCCCGAACATTGCCCTGGCGTTGGGCGTGGAGGCAGCTTCGCATCGCCTGCGCCGCATGATCCGCATTGGCGACCAGGCGACCGCCCGGCTCATCGCCAGCCGCGGGAGCTTTGCCTTCCTCCAGGAACTACGCGAGGAACTGGGCAGCGAGGCAGGTGCACTGATGAGAATTGCCCAGGGAGGAGAGATGGGGCAAGCCGAGGCTTTTACCGCTGAGGTCGCCACCGCGGCATGATCTTTCTCAAACTCATCGTCACCAACCTCCTTCGCCATCGCATCCGCACGCTCATCAGCATCGCCGGCATTGCTTTCAGCGTGGCTGCCATGCTCACCATTGTTACGGTGCTGCAGGGTGCGGTCGGCATGTTCTCCGGCATTCTGTCCAGTGATAGTCAGATCATCGTCTTTGAGCGCAACGTCTCCGATCTCTTCTTCTCCGACGTACCGAAAGCGGCGCTCAGCCAGATAGAAGCATGGCCCCTTGTCGAGCATGCGGATGCTGTCCTCTTCGGCGTAGTCACCAGCTCGGACCATCCCATCATTACCTGCTTCGGCATCACCGCGGCTGACGCAAGACTGCGCAAGGCTACCTGGCTGCAGGGCAGTGGAGCTGCATTCTCCACGCAACAGGACGCCGTGGTTCTGGGCGAGCGCGCGGCAGAGTTCCTGCACGCCCGGTCCGGCAAAATGGTGCAGATTGGCCATGGTCAGTTCACCGTCATCGGCATAATCCAGACTTCCAACGGCTTTGAAGATGGTGGCGTCTTCATGCCGCTTTCCTCGGCGCAGGCGTTCTTTCATAAGGAGGGCTCCTCCGTCATCACCGTCAAGCTGCGCGGCAAGGACGACATCGCCGCCTTCAAGCAACGGGTGCAGGCGGCATTTCCCAATCTGGTTGCGCTGGAGGATGACGAGTTCACCCGCACCTATTCGCAATTCAAGATCCTGAAAGCCACCGCATGGGCGGTGGGCGGCTGCGGCCTACTGCTGGGCGGCCTTGGCGTGGCGAATACCATGATCATGTCTGTGTTTACGCGTATCCGCGAGATTGCGATCCTGCGCGTGAACGGTTTCTCCAACAGCCAGATCGCCGCCATGATCTTCGGAGAATCTGCCGTAGTCTCAACACTGGGCGCGGTTCTCGGACTGTCCGTGGGCGCATTCTTCCTCGTCGTTCTCAAACACATCCCCGCGCTCCACGGCTATGTGGATGTCTCGGTGCAGCCGGCTGTGGTGTTGATCGTGATCGTTCTCGCACTGCTCACAGGGGTTGCCGGAGCTTTCTATCCCGCTATCTATGCCATGCGGGTCAGAGCGGTGGAGGCGCTGCGTTTCGAATGATTGCCAACGACGATATCGCAAAAGCACCCGTCACCGCGCTCGCTGCCGACGGCGTTTGGAAGAGCTACGACGATGGCGCAATCCCTGTGCTGAAAGGCGTAACCTTTCACGCCATGGAGGGCGAAACCGTTGCGCTTGTCGGTCCCTCCGGCTGCGGCAAGAGCACGCTGCTGCACCTGATGGGCGGGCTGGACGAGCCGGACCGCGGCACCGTCACGGTTGCCGGCAAGGTGCTTCGCCCGCGTGACAGCCGGCTGCGGCTGCTGCGGCACCACATCGGCTTCGTCTTTCAACTGCATAACCTCATCCCGGACCTTTCCCTGCAGGAGAACTGCCTCATCCCCTCCGTGGCAGCCGGAACGCCGCGCGCGCAGGCAGAGGCGCGGCTGCGCGAACTGGCGGAACGCACCGGCCTCACACATCGGCTCGGCCAGCGTATCCAGAAGCTTTCCGGCGGTGAGCGCCAACGCACTGCACTCTGCCGCGCCCTCATGAATCGTCCCCGGCTCCTGCTGGCGGATGAGCCAACTGGCTCGCTTGACGAAACGACGAGCCGCATCGTTTTCGATTTGCTGCTGGAGCTTGCAAGCAACGAGGGCATTACGCTGGTGATGGCCACGCATGACCGCGAACTGGCCCGGCGCTGCCACCACATGGTGGAAATGCACGACGGGAGGATTCATGAGCACTAGCGTCGCTCCCGTGCCGGACCTCATCGTCGCCGTGCCGCCCAAAACGCCACTCCACACGGAAACCAGCGAACGAAGCGCTTTCGCGCTTGCTGCCTGGCACAGCCTGCTCTGGCTGGTGCTGGCCAATGTCATCGGCGTCATAGTCGCTGCCATGCTGCTGTGGCCGGGTATCAATGCCGCCTTTGGTGAATGGACTTACGGAGCTTGGCTGCCCGTGCACATGAACCTGCAGCTCTACGGGTGGTGCAGTCTCCCACTCGTCGGCTTTCTCTTTCACGTCTACGGCGCCAACCGCGGAACTGCCGCGCGCTGGGTTTCACCCGTGCTGTGTCTCTGGTCGCTCGGCCTCGCCGTTGGGACGGCATCCTGGCTGCAGGGCCACAGCAGCGGCAAGCTCTTTCTCGATTGGACTGGCTTTCCCCGCGTCTTCTTTCCCGTGGCGCTCTCGGTGTTGTGGGCCTTGCTTGTCTACGCTTTCACGCAACGCTGGACCAGTGAGGAAAACCGCAGCCGCTTCGTGCGCGGGCTGAAGATCGCCGGTCTCGCACTCCTTGCAGCCGTCGCTCCCCTGATCTACATCGCCGCAGACCCGTCCATCTACCCGCCCATCAACCCCGACACGGGCGGCCCCACCGGAGCAAGCCAGCTTGAATCGACACTGGTGATCGTCGCGATCCTGCTTCTGCTGCCGCTGGGCCTGGTGCGCGGCAGCCACGTCCGTGGAAGCCGCACACGCATCTTTGCCTGGGCAATCTTTGCGGCAGAGGCGCTGCTCTGCTTGGGACTCGGCCGCGCCGACGTCAGCCACCACCGCCCCACGCAATGGATCAGCCTCGGAAGTCTGCTGCTCTGGATTCCTCTTTTGCCGGCCTATTACGCCGGCTTTGCCTGGCACCCGAAAACGCGCATGTGGCGCATCGCCATGCTCACATGGTGGGCTGTCCTGGTACCCACTGGCTGGATGCTCTTTCTTCCTGGTGTGCTCGATCGCGTCAAATTCACTGACGGTCTGGTGGGCCACTCCCTGCTCGCCATGGGTGGATTCGTCTCAAGCCTGCTGATCTTTGTCATGGTGCAGCTGCTGGGTGACGACGGCGGCATCTTCAACGCGCGCTGGGCCTTTGCTCTCTGGAATGGTAGCGTCGCGCTGTACGTCGTAGACATGTTCGCGGCCGGCTGGCGTGAGGGTGCAGATCCGGCCTTTTCCATCCTGCCGGGAAGCCTGCGCAACGGCATCTATCTCGCGCGCCTCTTGCTTGGGGTCCTGATGCTTGCGGCATCAGCGGACTGGCTCTACTGGGCAACGGGTCTGCTTGCAACGAAGCGGCGAGATGACGTCTCCCTGGTGCAGGC
>CAXTRR010000018.1:23030-50491 GCA_964246795.1 uncultured Terriglobus sp.
GTCTCCCGGTTGCAGGAAGGATACTCAGCCTGCTGTTCGGCTACCAGCTGCTCACGGGCTTCAGTGATGCCGCCACGGGTCTGCTGCTCATCTTCGTGCCCGCCTTCACCCTTAACCTCATGCGCGTTCATGTTGCGCCAGAGTCTCTGGTTTATCTTTCGTGGATCGGCATCTTTGTTCTGTCCACTGGACTGGCCTGCCTCTATGGCGCGGCGCTCTGCAAGTCCACTTTCCAAATTGCAAAGCTGGAAACGGTCTGGCTGCTGACCGCGCTGACACGCGGGCTGGTGAGCCTGTTCGTTACAGCGGCGATTGTGCGTGGCGCCCTGGAACCCGCATGGGTATCGGTCGCAGTTACTGACGGTCTCTTCGCGGCGCTCCAGCTCGCTGGTCTCGCCAGAGGGTGGTTGCCCCGTGCAAACACTTAAACTCCGCATGGATGGCTGGCGCGGCGTATGCCTCATCGCGCTCACCTATGTCTACTTCCTGATCTTTGCGCAGTTCGCCTTCATCAACCGGCTTTCAGAACTTGGAATCACAACCAAGCTGGGCACCGCGAACACCCATCTGCAGACCATCATGGGAGCCATGGCGCTGGGCGGTATCGCTTTCAGCCTGCTCGCCGGCAGCTTGCCGTCACTGGTTGAAGCACCCGGACGCATGCGCACCTCCCTGGCCGGATGCAGCCTTGCCGCATTCAGCATCAATCTCCCGCTAGGCTTCGGTGACAGCGTCGTTGTTGCCTTCATCATAGGAGCAGCGCTTGGCTCACTCACCGTCACACTCGTAAGCAGTCTCGATCTGTGGCTCGGCGACGGCCGCCGCCTATGGAATGTCGGACTCGGCACCGGCATCGGCTATCTCCTCTGCAACATCCCTCGGGTCTTCACGGCAACCCCCGTTCATCAAGCGGACTTGGCGGCCCTGCTCACCTTCGCGGGTGTCCTGCTCACCCTTCGGGCACCCGCATCTGCGCTCGATCATGAAGAGTACAAGCATCTGGAAAGTGCCGGGCCGAGTACGACCTTCGCCGTCGTGCTGCTTGCCTTCACCGCGCTGGTCTGGTTCGATTCCGCGGCGTTCTTCATCATTCAAAACACGCCCGCGCTGAAAGCCGGCACATGGCAGGGCACGGCGCATCTGTGGGCCAACGGCTTTCTTCATCTGGCCGCTGCCGTGAGCAGTGCATGGCTACTGCGGCGGCGCGGTCTGCCGGTGGTCCTGGTTCTTGCGATTGCGACACTGGCCTCGGCCTGCCTGCTCCTGCTTAACCCTGGCCGGGCACTGCTCGCCTCCGCGTTTTATCCGGTAGGCGTGTCGCTCTACTCTGTCGCGCTGGTGGCCTATCCTTCGCTCCTCGCCTCCGCTGGCAGCACACGCGAGCGCTCACGCAAAGCCGCTACCATCTACGCCGTCGCGGGCTGGTTCGGCTCCGCCATGGGTATCGGCATGGCACAGCACCTGGGCCATGTGCCGCCGGCATTTGTCGCCGGCGCGTGCCTGCTTGTCCTCGGTCCACTCAGCTGGCGCAAACTCCTGCATCATCGGCGGGAAGCAGCGTTGTCCGGCATCGCCCTCCTCGTAGCCTTCTGCATTTACAAAGCTGAGGACACTGGCTCTCCGCCTGCTGCGCAAACCGCGATCGAACGGGGGCGGCAGGTCTACATCAGCCAGGGCTGCATCAGCTGCCACTCGCAATACGTGCGGCCCAACACACGCGACGTCCTGCTTTGGGGGCCCACGCAAACGCTCGCCGAGCTCCGCGCGCAGCAGCCGCCACTCATCGGCAATCGGCGCCAGGGGCCGGATCTCTCGCAGGTCGGCCTTCGCCGTTCACCACTGTGGCTTCGCGCGCACTTCTACGATCCACGCGCACTCAATCCTGCCTCTTTCATGCCCTCCTACGCCCACCTCTTCAATAAAGGTGCTCGTGACGGCAGCTCACGTGGTGAAGACCTCATTGCCTATCTTGCGAGTCTCCACGGCGCACGCGCGGCGGAACATCTGCAAAAAGAGATTGCCTGGACCCTCCCTGCGTCAGAATCCACACTGGCCGATGCACGGCCCATCTTTACGCGGAACTCTGCGCCACCTGCCACAGTGAAGGCGGCCAAACCCGTACGGCGTGGCGTACGAGCTTCCGCAGGATGCCACCCGATCTCGCAACCGGCCCCTGGCGCGACATTGACCCGCACGCCGCTCCAGCAGACCTGCACCGGCGTCTCGCTCGGATCGTAAAGTTCGGCATCCCCGGGACAGACATGCCGGGCCATGAGTACCTCCCCGACGCAGATGTGCTCTCCCTTGTGGAATGGCTGCAGCAGGATGAAATGCACACCGCCTTGCAAAGCACGCTTGTAACCGCCGCACCTTTGCCTTCAGCCTCTCCAGGAGATACCCAATGACATGTAAGCCGCAGCGTCTCATCGTAGTCGTGCCGATCCTCTTCGCAACCGCGCTTTCTGCACAGCGGCAAACCTTCAATGTCAACCCGGAAGCGAGCGACGTCGCCTTCACCCTGGGGGCGAATGACCACGCGACCAAGGGTAATTTCCACGTAAGCAGCGGGACCATCAACTTTGACCGGTCCGCACCCAGGATGTCCGGCAGCGTCGTCGTCTCCGCCGGCAGCGGCAAAACCGGCAACGATTCCCGGGACAAGAAGATGTGGAACGAAGTCCTGGACTCACCCCACTTCGCCGACATCACCTTTGCCCCGGCGACCTATACTGGCACGATTGCCGCCACAGGCGATTCCACCATCCAGGTCACCGGCATATTCACGCTGCACGGTACGCCGCATGAGATGACCGTGCCGATGACACTGCACATGGACGGCACAAACCTGACCGCGAAGACACACTTCACAGTGCCCTACGTGAAGTGGGGCTTAAAAGACCCAAGCATCTTCATCCTGAAGGTCGCCAAGGAGGTCAACATTGACCTGAACCTGGCGGGACGTGTGTCTTAGGCGCACCCTGAGCTATACCCGGCATTCGCGGAGAACCGACATTCGTTTTTCTAAGGACACGCCCAGTCAGAAATCCCGAAGATGAAGTTTGAAGCTTAGTAGCCCCGGTATCCCTGATGCCGCCAGAAAGCGCTGTACCCGGCCTGAAAAGCCTGCTGGTACGCCCGCCGCTCCGGCCCACGATAGTTACGGTATTCATCGCGGTTGCGAACATCCGGGCGCCGGCGGTTCTCCAAATCCTTGCGCGCTCCATCAAGACCATTGCGAAAGGCGTTCCGCTGCAGATCCCGTGTGTAACCGTTTGGGGGAGCATCCCATCCGCCTGGACGTCCATAGCCACCCTGACCATAGCCGCCCTGACCATAACCACCCTGGCCATACGCTCCGGGTGGCGGTGGCGGATTGCCATTGCCATACTGGGCAGAAGCACTCAGCGGTGACAGCAACAACGCTGCCGCAAACATTCCACCAGCCATGCTCTTCATCAACTTCATACCGCCTGCTTTCCGGGCTGCCGTCTCTCAACAGCCTCGCCTACCCTGTGCAAAGACACAGCTTGGGATGAGAGGTTGCGGAACACTGTTGTCCGGCAGCCCACAACTATCCGCGAAGCTCCACCATTGTCGCCCCCTGGCCGCCTTCGTTGTACGGCGGCTCGGTCACGCTCACCACATGTGGATGCTTGCGGAGATACTCCCGCAGCGTGCGCCGCAGCACGCCCATCCCTGTGCCATGCACCACGCGTACACTGGGTCTACCCGCCAGAAATGCCTGGTCGATGAAGCGCTCCACCTCATCGCGAGCCTCGTCCGCCGTACGGCCGATCACGTTAATCTCACCCGGCACCATGTCCGGCTCACGCACCACTACGTTTACGCCGCGGCTGCGCGCCGCTTGAATCGGCGTTGCAGCGGGTGCCGCCTTGATGACTTGAGCGATGTCATCTTTAGGCACGCGCATCTTCAGCGGACCCATTGATACTTCATACGTCTTCGCATCGATGGCACGTTCCACTTTCGCTTCACGCCCCATGCTCTTCAGCTTCACGATGTCCCCGGCCTGCACCTCACGCACAACATGGGGCTGCGCCGCCTTATCGTTCTTGTCGGCCCCCGTCACATGCGCAACGACCGTCTGATTGAAGCTTTCCTGGAACTCGCGCTTCAGCCGTGCCACGCGCCGGTCCGCTTCACCTTTCATTTTCTGGGCAACGCCTTTGTCCTCCACGCCCTTCACTGACTCGCGCATCTGGTACTCGAAATCCTTCATTAAGGACGCGAGCTTTACCTCCAGTTCGCGCGCGCGCTGCCGCTGCTCCTGCCGCCCTTCAATCTCCAACCGGCGCTTCTCCCGCTCCACCTCCTGCTCGCGCTCGCGGATTTGCGCGCGCTCCGCGGTTACAGCAGTCAGTTGCGTGTGCAATTCATCCAGAAAACGCGCGATGTCAGCCGATTGCGTTGTCACACTTCCGCGAGCGGAACGGATCATCGCCGCATCCAGCCCAAGCCGCTCTGCGATGTTGATGCCGCTTGACGCCCCTGGCACGCCCAGCCGTAGTTCGTACGTCGGTGCCAAGGTACGCTCGTCAAAGCCCACCGCGGCATTCACCACACCGGCATGCTTTGCGGCGTAGATCTTGAGTGAGGTCAGGTGCGTCGTGATCAGGCTCCACGCGCCCATCTGGAGAAAGCGCTCGCTGATCGCCACGGCCAGCGCCGCGCCCTCCTCCGGGTCCGTTGCCGCACCAAGTTCGTCCAGCAGCACCAGCGCCCGCGCATCCGCCTCACGCGCAATGCGGTTCACGTTAGTTATGTGCGCGGAGAAAGTGGATAGATTGCGTTCAATGGACTGCGCATCGCCAATGTCCGCATAAACCGAGCTGAAAATGGGCAGGCGCGCCTCTTCCGCCGGCACCGGCAGCCCCGCCTGCGCCATCAGCGCAAGCAGGCCCACCGTCTTCAGCGCGACAGTCTTGCCGCCGGTATTCGGACCGCTGATGATCAACTGCTTCGCGACGCCTGGCAGCGCAATCGTCAACGGCACAATGCCTGACTGAGACGCGACCTCCTCGCGGGCCCGGCGTGTCTGCGCGGCTGCCATGCGCTCCTCACGCAACCGCATCTCCAGCAGCGGATGCCGGGCACCTTGCAGGCTTAGCGCGGCTTCTTCGCCGTCCTCTGTCCGGTGCGGCTTGCCATCCGTAAACACAGGTCGCACACAGCGCAGATCGCGTGCGAACTTTGCACAGGCAAGGTGCGCTTCTACCTCGGCCAGCACCTCCGTCCCACGTGAAATCGAGCCGGCCTGTTCACCAATGGCGGCGGTCATCTGCACCAATAGCCGATGCACCTCCGCCTGCTCCTCGTCCAGCAGCCGCACCAATTCATTGTTCTGCTCAATCGTCTCCATGGGTTCGACAAAGACCGTCTGGCCAGATGACGACGATCCATGCACCACACCCGGCACACGGCGGCGGAACTCCGTCTTTACCGGAATCACAAAGCGCTCACCGCGTACGGTGATCAGCTCTTCTTGCGCGCCGCCCGCGTCGGCCACTATGCGCAGTTGCCGGCGCAGGCTCTCTTCAATCGCCTTGTGCTGACGCTCCGCAGCCCGCCGAATGCGCGCCAGCTCGGGGGACGCCTCATCGCTCAACGAACCATCGGGCTCAATCTTGCCACTCACCAATTGCAGCAGCCGGAAAAAATTGATCTGCATCAACGGCTGCGAAAGCGCCGTGACCCCGGGCCACTCACCGGCCAGCCACTCCGGTGGTTCCGCCACCAGCGTGCGCCAGTCCGCAATCTTTCCCGCAAGCTCCGCGATGCGCCGGATCTCCAACGGCTCCAAAGATGCATTTGGGATGCGCGCCTTATCGAGCATTGCACCTGCATCGAACAGGCCGCCAAAGCCGAAATCACCGCCGCCGTCCAGGTAGCGCCGAAGCTCTACCGTCAACTGCTGCTGCTGCTCGATCCAGCGCAGGTCCCGGCTCGGCTCCAGCGCCAGTACACGTGCGCGCCCCAATACTGATTGCGTCTTGCCAGCGAGATACTCCCGCAGGCGATGCCATTCCAATGCCGCGGCGCTGGTTTCGCGCATCGCGGAGGTCTTCTTTTCTGTTTCCGTCACAGCACTATTAGACGCCGGGCGGCCACAATGCGGTGCGCAGTCGGAAGCAGGGGCCGGACTCACACCGCAAGACTGCCTCTGTCGCGCACACCGCACTTTGGTCTCGTGAAGCTCTTATCCGCGGAAACCGCCGGCAACCACCACGGCCTCACCAGAAAGCCAGGAGGAATCATCGGACGCGAAGAAAACAGCGGCCGTCCCGATGTCTTTCGGCTGCCCTATGCGGCCAAGCGGAATCATCTTTGCCATCTGTTCAAACATCCCACTGAAGCCGGCCGAGCCTTCCGTCTCCACTGGCCCGGGATTCAGGCTGTTCACGCGGATATTCTTCGGCCCTAGTTCCTTGCTCAGTGCGATCGTAATCTGGTCGACCGCACCCTTTGTTGCCGAATAAACCGTACCGTTCAAGGCTGCGTTTCTTCCCACGATTGAACCGATGTTAATGATGGAACCGCCGCTCGCCGGAAAATGTTTCACCGCCGCCTGCGTGGTCAGCAGCAGTCCCAGAACATTGATGTTGAACTGCTTGTGAAAGTGCTCCGGAGTAATCGCTTCCAACGGTGCAAACTCGTAAATGCCGGCGTTGTTCACCAGAATATCGATGGTGCTGCCGAACGCCTGCAACGTTCCTTCGATGAGCTTCGAAATCTCCTCCGGCTTGGAAACATCTGCACCCACAGCAACCGCTTTACCACCTGCAGCCGTAATCTTTCCTACCACGGCGTCGGCACCCTGCTTGGAAGAGGCGTAGTTCACCACGACGCTGGCACCCGCTTTGCCCAGTTCCTCCGCAATCGACGCCCCGATGCCCTTTGACGCTCCCGTAACAATCGCGATCCTGCCGTCCAGCTTTCCCATATATGTCTCCTCGTTTCGACATTTTGACAACTATCGAATAGATGGGTTCTCCGGCCCTGTCAGATTCAGAAGATTTTGCCAAAGCTCTTTCTCAAGCTGCGCCGCCAAGCCGGTCTCTCAATCCATCATCGCCTTCACTTCATTGAGGTAACTCTTCAGGACTTTGCGTTGCAGCCGGGCTTGCCGGAAGCGCCCATCCCGCACAGTCTCAATCAGGCCGGCTGTTTCAAGCTCCCGCATATGGTGGGAAAGCGTCGCCGCGCTTATCGGTAAGTGCTGTTGCACCTCCGCGCAGCTTGACGTGGCACCCTTGGCGATTGTCCTCAGAATCAGCAGCCGGCGCGGATCCGCCAAAGCTTTACTGATCAGCAGCATCGCTTCGTCACTCATGCCTGCATCGTGATCTTTGGCCGGCTTCTCGCGGCGCTTCAGGCCTTTCTGAGTGGAGGACTCCAGGGCAAGCTTCTCTTGCTTCTTCCCCGCTTTCTCCGTTTCGCTCACTTCGCCGTCAGCCTTGCCGCCCTGCGCTGCTTTCTTCTTTTTACTCATGCCTGCCTTTCCCGCGCCAATGCGTGGTGGCCTCAGCATACGCCAGCAGTCAGGGCCCGCAGCAGTTGCTCGATGGTCCGGTGCTTCACGGGGTGCATCCACGTGGGTGCGATCTCCGCAAGCGGCTCCAATACAAAACTCCGGCGGTGCATTTCCGGATGCGGCAGCACCAACTCAGGCGTCACTACCACGAACTCGTCATAGAGGAGCAGGTCCAGATCCAGACTGCGAGGACCCCTCGCGATGCCGTGGGAACGGTCTCGGCCAAGTTGAGACTCGATCTCCAGCAGCTCCAGCAGTAAAGGCCCAGGTGCAAGCCAGGTGTCCAGCACTACAGCCCCATTTAGAAACGCGGGTTGGTCCAGATAGCCCACCGGGGCTGTTTCCACCAGGCTCGACGCAGACAAGACATTCCCAAGCCGCTCTATCTCCCGGATGGCCGCTGTCAGATTCGCTTCCCTGCTGCCGAGTGCGCCAGGCAGGTTGGAGCCCAGTGCAATCGCGGCCAGGGCCATCAGGCGTGTGCGATCGTCGCAAAAATGGGCGAACGGAGTCTCGACGAAATCTCGGTCGGCTCCTCATCGAAAACGGGTGCCAACTCCCAAGCGGACCGGTCTTTCATCAGCCGGCTTACCAGTGCGGTGTGCATCGCGTGACCGGCACGTTCCGCCACAACCCGGCCCTGGATTCGCCGCCCCGCCAACGCCAGATCGCCAATCAGGTCCAGCACCTTGTGCCGGACAAATTCATCGCCAAAGCGCAACGGGCCATTCTGCACGCGGCCCTCGCCGATGATCACTGCGCACGCCTCACTCGCACCGCGGATCAGCCCCATATTGCGCAGCACCGGTTCATCCTCGCGAAAACCAAAGGTCCGCGCCGGCGCGATCAGGTCTGCATACGCCCCGGTCTGCAAATCGCCAATGAAGCGCTCCGAGCCGATTGGGCGGGGAAAGTCGATGCGGTAGTCGATCTGGTATCCCGTGCCCGGATAGACACCGATGAACTTGTCGCTGTTCCGGGAGTTTTCCCGCACCTCCACCGGTTTTAGAATGCGGATATACTCGCGGCGGCGTCGCTGTGCTTTCACCCCGGTGCGCACAAACGCCTCGACATACGGCAGGGCTGACCCATCCAGGATCGGCACTTCCAGGTTGTCGACCTCGATAATCACATTGTCCACGCCATAGCCGATCAGCGCGCTCAGCAGGTGCTCCGTCGTCTGAATCAGGACGCCCTGCCGCATCAGGCTTGTCGCGTAGCTCACACGCGCCACATTGCGGCCAATCGCGGGAATCTCAAAGTTGTCCAGATCCGTGCGGCGGAAGACAATACCCGAGCCCGCCGGCGCGGGTATCAGACGCATCGTGACAGGTGCGCCGCTATGAAGGCCCACACCCTCAAAGGCCAGCGGCTCGTTCAGCGTACATTCGGTATGTGCCCGGCCTGACAACTTGGTGGCCTAACCCCAGAATTGGTGCTGACGGTAAACCGTGAAACAACAATGAAAAGCAGCGACAGCCGAAGCATACCGCCTTTCACAATCCTGCAACTGTGTCGCATTTGCCACAGTCACCCCCCTTTCCGCAAAGACAGTGAGGCCACAGCTATGGCACCGTCCTCAACCAAACAATGATGATGCACACGACAGCTACACCGCCGTGGAGAGAACGCCTGCGCACGCTCGTTGAGCTGGAATCACCCTCAAGCTCACCAGAGGCAGTGAACCGTGCACTCGATCAGGTAGCCACCTGGGCGGGGGTCGAGGGTGCGCGAGTCGTTCGCCATCCGCAGGCCGACTTTGGGGATGTGGCGGAACTCTGGTTCTCTCCGGCAACCCCTAGCGCTGCAAAACCTCTGCTCATCCTCGGCCATCTCGACACGGTATGGCCTCTGGGAACGCTGCAAAAGACGCCCTGGCGCGAAGCACCGGATGCTGAAGGCCGCATGCGCCTGTGGGGGCCAGGCGTGCTGGACATGAAAGCCGGCGTTGTCATGGCTTTGGAGGCCATCGCAGCGGCTCAGGCGAACGGCGGCCTGCGCCGGCCCGTCTGCCTTTTGCTCAACCCTGACGAGGAAGTCGGCAGCCCTGTCTCCCGCGCTCACACCGAGCGGCTGGCCCGCGGCGCGGAAGCCGTCTTCGTCATGGAACCGGCACAGGGATTGCCCGGTACGGCCGCAAACGCTGCTTACAAAACAGCTCGCAAGGGCGTGGGCCACTATCGCATGCAGGTGCAAGGCGTCGCTTCCCACGCCGGTGTCGATTTCGAGCTGGGCCGGTCCGCCATCCTGGAACTGGCACGGCTCCTGCCTCGGGTCGCCGCCTTAACAGATCCAACGCGCGGCATCACGCTCAACCCCGGCGTCATTGGGGGTGGATCGGCCCCCAACGTTGTCGCCTCAACGGCCTGGGCCGAGATCGATCTCCGCATCTCACAGCCGCAGGACGCTGTGGCGATTGAGGCGGCCCTGCAGTCACTCTGCTGTTCCGATCCCGCCTGCAGCTTGGCCGTAACAGGTGGCATCAATCGCCCACCCATGGAACGCGGCAGCGGTACGGTGCAACTCTTCAGACGCGCACAGGCTCTTGCCGCCGGGATGGACATCGATCTGGGTGAGGCGTCCACGGGCGGTGGCTCTGACGGCAATTTCACCGCAGCCCTCGGTGTGCCCACCTTGGACGGTATGGGAGCCGTTGGTGAAGGAGCACATGCCGTGAATGAATCAATTCTGCTGGACCAGGTGTCACCACGAACCGCTCTGCTCGCCAGCATGATCGCCAACACCTAGACGTTAGAAATCCGCCGAAGCGGCCGGCTTGGGACGGCAGCGCTGCTGAAAACTCTCACGAGCGGCATGGATCGTATGGCGATGCTGCTCCGCCCAGATCCACACCCCACAAAAGGCCGCGCCCAGGCTCAGGCCGAGTCCGGTGAGTTCATAATCCACATGCGGCGGGATAACCGGATGCACTGTCCGGGATATGAGCCCGTCCGCCTCCATCTGCCGCAGGGTTTTGGTCAACATCTTTTGACTCACACCGCCAATGCGGTCGCCCAGCTGAGTAAAGCGCAGCCTGCCGAACTCCGCCAGTGTCTCCAGCACCAGCATGGTCCATTTGTCCGCGACCCGGCCGATGATCTCGCGGACCAGCGCTTCCAGTTCCGGATCATTGTCAAGTGCTTCAGAGGGCAAGCACTCCTCTCCCGGCACCGCTTTCGCCGGCGGCTCCGCGGGACTGGCAATGCTGATTTGCTGGGACATATCTACACTCTCTTTTAGGTAAGTATGGCGCAAACAAGTGCCTACTTCAAAATAGATTGCGCCACGCCTAGCATTGAGTCAAGGAGAAACAATCCATGCAGATCAAAGGAAATACCATCCTGATTACGGGAGGCGGCTCCGGCATCGGCCGCGCGCTTGCGGAAGCCTTCCATGCCGAAGGAAACCAGGTCATCATTGCAGGCCGCCGGCAAAATGTACTGGACGAGACCACCTCCGCCAACCCCGGCATGAAATCTGCTGTCCTCGACATAGAAACTGCTGAAGGCATACAAGGCTTCACAGCCAAATTGGTGAAAGACTTTCCGGCTCTTGACGCAGTCATTCACAATGCGGGCATCATGCGCAATGAGAAGGTAACCGACGGCCAAGTGGAAACCGCTGAAGCCACCATCGCCACCAACCTGCTAGGTCCAATCCGGCTGACTGCCGCACTGCTGCCCACGCTGCTGAAGCAGCCGAAGGCAGCGATCCTGACCGTCTCCTCAGGCCTGGCCTTCGCGCCGCTCTTCATGACGCCCAGCTACTGCGCCACCAAGGCAGCGATTCACTCTTACACGCAATCGCTGCGCTACCAGTTGAAAGACACGCCCGTGCAGGTGATTGAACTGGTGCCACCCTATGTACAAACCGGGCTTATGGGCGAGCGGCAGAAAGAGGATCCAAACGCAATGCCGCTGCAGGATTACATCTCCGAAACCATGAAGCTCCTTAAGGAGACTCCCGACGCGCCGGAGATCCTGGTCGAACGGGTCAAGATGCAGCGCTTTGCGGAAAAGAGCGGCAACTACGACGCCTTCTTCGAGAAGTTCAACGACACCATGGCAAAGGCACGAGCCAGCGAATGGGGCGAGTGAACCACACGATGGATGCACCAAAAGCCGTGGTCTTTAAGCCACGGCTTTTTAAAGCGCAAGACGCAGAAAAAGCAGAAGCCAGATCATTGGAGTGAGTCATCCAGATCGTTTCTCATAATGGTGTAAGTCGTTGGAGATGTATCGCGCTGAAGGCCGAGCTACTCTGGCCTGAGCCAACATAGAGGTAGAAGCTGACCATACCCTGCGGTCTGAACGCCTGCGGTACACGTCGAGTCCGGCCTGATCTGCACCTCAAACGAACGCATGAAAGCGAGATCACTGGAATCTGGAATTAGATGTGGAGCGGGAGACCGGGATCGAACCGGCGACATTCAGCTTGGGAAGCTGACGTTCTGCCACTGAACTACTCCCGCTCAACATCCCCATCATAGACCAACAGTCAGTCTCGGGAATGGATGGCCCACCACGGCAGGTCAGTCGAGATTTTTCCACTTCCAAAACGGCTGACGCCAAAGCCATGACAAAGGAGCAGAACAGGATCAAGCACCGAAAGCTGACTTGCTCTTTTGAATGGTGGACCTGAGCGGGATCGAACCGCTGACCTCCTCGTTGCGAACGAGGCGCTCTCCCAGCTGAGCTACAGGCCCTTCTCTCGCACACACAACGCCTGCCAACAGGCGCGAAACGCCACTCCAGGGAAATTCACTGGTATGCAGCGACAAACGTAAGTGTAGCAGGAAGGGTGATGCCGCTCAACGGCCTCCGCTCCTCCCTGTCAGATGCATCTGCGCCGTGAAATACAGGCCCGTTAGGTCCGGCTCTGGTGTTCCTGACGCTACTTCAATGGTGGAACATCCTTCAGCGGCGGCAGGTATCCTTGAACCGCGATACCTGGCTGCAAAGGCTTTTGCGTTGTATGCCAAAGCGTACCTTCCGCGTCTTCCTCCACGGCCAGCACCTCCACCTTAAGCGCATGACCCGTGCGGGAGGTCGCGATCATGGATCCACTGCAATGCCGGGGCGTAAACGCGCTGCGAGTTAGTGCAATTTGGTAAAACCGTACGCCGTCCTTCCAGCCCAGCTCACGAAAGTCACTCACCTCGGCCATGAACTCCACGACCTCGTCACCAACTGCGGCAATGCGCTCCGTAGCACGCCGCAGGAACGTCATTGCGAAAGCCCCGCTCGAGAAACTCCGGCCAGATCTGAAAACGCCTTCACCTCGGCGTGGCTGCCAAGAACCAGCGTCGTCCGCTGGTGAAAATCTTCGGGCAGCAGATCCAGAATGCGCATAAATTGACTTTCCTCCTGCTTCGCTCTCTGCGGCCCGGCAGCATGGCCGCCGCTTATCGCTGCCCCGCCTGCCTTCTCCGCAATCCAGGCCAGCGGATTCGCCTCATACAGCAGCCGCAGCTTGCCTTCGGGCATTTTCGTCGTTGGAGGATACAGGAAGACTCCGCCCTTCAGCAGTGTCCGGTGAAAATCCGCAATGAACGATCCCACATAGCGCGAACTATACCGCCGGCCCAGCAGTGAACCATCGCGCAGACCTGCCAGATATGCCCCGTAAGCCGCAGGAAACTCCGCCGCATTCCCCTCATTCACGGAGTAATACGGGCCATGTTCTGGCATGCGCACGTTCTCAGCACTCTGTTGGAATTCCCCGTCTACAAGCGTAAAGCTGTGTACGTCGAGCCCTGCCGTGTACACCAGCATCGTAGACGGCCCATAATTTACATAAAGCGCCGCAACCTGCTGTCGACCCGGCTTCAAAGCGGCTAGCCGCGGTTCCTCACCCGGCACTACCGCCTGCACGGAAACGATCGTGCCTACGTTCACATTGACGTCGATGTTCGACGAGCCATCCAGCGGATCGAAAATCACTACGTAGCGCGCATCGGCTTTTCCCGCAAAGACAAGCGGCTCGTCATTTTCCTCGCTCACCAATGCCGCAACACTCTCAAGCGGCTCAAGCGCCTCAATCATTGCGTCATTCGCCAGTACGTCCAGCTTTTGTTGCTGCTCTCCCTGTACGTTCGTCTGACCTGCAGACCCCAACGCTCCAGAAAGTGGAGCAGTGCGCAAACGATGCTCAATCTGCCTGGCCACCCGCGCGATTGCCGCAAAAAGGCGGGCCAACTCCGGTCCATGGCTACTCGCTACGTGCTCTTCCAGAGTGACGGGCATTTCGACGAGAATAAATCATATGGCCGAACAGTTGTTGAGGGCATCGACCCAGGTGCGATTTGGCAAGACCGAAAGCATCGGGGACATGGTTTAACCTCGAGTGTCATCCAGGAGCCCTGTCGAGCTTCTCGTTATGACGTGAATCTGAGAAGTGATAGCTGCCACCGGCGACGTGGGGCGCCAGTGTGACGATACGATTGACGTTGCGACCGGGGGTTCCCCCGCGCTCTGAAATTCAGAATCGGCAAGGCCGGCATACGTCCCACCGGCCCTGACACCTTATCGCGCATAACTGCGTTCAGGCATCCCCGTTCACGAAGGCGCCGCCTCTCCGGATTGCTACCGGTTCAGGTCGCGCAGCGTATCACTCACCGCACCGGCAACTTTTCCGGCCGTGTCCTTCACTGTTCCGATTGCCTGATCAGCAGCGCCCTCATTGGCTAGGCTCTCGTCTCCCGTGGCTTCCCCGAAGCTCTGCTTCGCCTTGCCCAACAGGCTGCCACCGGTGCCCTTCACGCGCTGTTTGCCGCCCCACAAGTCCGTCTTGTTCGCGAGACGGTCAACATCGGGATCACCGGTGCTGTAGGCCGGTTCCGGCGCATTTGCGATGAGAAATACCACAGCGGCTACAACGCCCGCGCCGATCAACACCCACGAAAGAGCTTTCATAGTTCCATCCTCTAGCTCCTCTGATGCCGATTCCAAGCAGGTGAGCAGCCCTCCGCGTACCTCGCGAGCAAAGACGGACCCTCCCGATCTCTTGCATCCTGGAAACCGCACTGTTACACCGTACTTGGAAACCAGGACAGGCAGGGCGGCAATAAACCGGAGTCTCGTAGAAAAACGAAGGTGAAGAGTGCGTCCACCTTCGGACTGCAGAAAACCGTTTGCTAGAAGCGACTCAGTGGGTAGCGCGTTTCTCTAAGTATGCCGGGCGAAAACAATGGACAATGTTGAGCCGCCTCTCATGGAACTCAGGCCTGAGCTTATGCATCAGCGACCACTCCAACGATTCACCGGTTCTTGCCGGAGACGGTCTCTCAAGGCCCGGTTTCGAATGAGAGCTAAGACACGTTAATGAGGTCTGCTCGACACTTCGCACTGCCTGCGTGCCCGGCAGGGGCTTTCGACCTACCTGCTGCGCTTACGCGAAGTCAGACGCGAGATCCGAGGTCCCCTGCGACTGTGGGCAGGAAGTAAAAATGTGAACGAACAGCTCTACCAGCAACTTACTCCTGAAGATCAGAAAACCCTGAAATGGATCGTCAGGTACTTTCTAGGATCGGATCGAATCGTATTGACAAGCTGCTGCGAGTCGACGGCCAGCTTGTCAACATTGTGATACAGCGAAGGATCTTTGATCAGCAGTCCTGCCGTACCCTGTCCCTGGTCCACGCTTGTCATGATGCTGTCGAGCCGTGTGACGGTATTGTTCAGCTTGTCCGCGAACTCCTGATTTTTTGTCAGCAGACCCAGGCCGCCTTTGCCCTGGTCCGCCTCCGCCATGATGCTGTTGGCGTGTTGCAGAGTCTGGTTCAGATTGTTATAAAGTGCATCATCTTTCAGTAATTTTCCCGCTGAGCCCTTGCCCGCATTCACATCCGCCATT
The DNA here is from genome assembly GCA_964246795.1 of uncultured Terriglobus sp. Lineage (GTDB taxonomy): Bacteria > Acidobacteriota > Terriglobia > Terriglobales > Acidobacteriaceae > Terriglobus. The sequence continues at coordinate 38,437 of CAXTRR010000018.1, forward strand.
AATCCGGACAACTGGTCGATTGAACGGTTCAGCTTCCGGTACATCGTGTCATCGGTCAGCAGCTTGCCAATCGTACCCTGACCGTTGTTGAGGTTTTTCGACAGTGTTTGCAGCTCACCCACCGTATCGTTGGCCCGTTTGTAAAGCGTGTCGTCATAGATCAGCTCACCAATGGCGCCCTTGCCCTCTGAGATGTTCTGCACGATACGGTCGAGCTTGGCAAGCGTGACGTTCAGGCTCTCAATTGTTCCCTGGCCGGCCTTCACAACGTCCTGCAGGTTCGGCGTTTCGAGTGTCTTCAACTCATCACCATCTTTGAGTTGCGGCCCGGCAGCCGTCTGAGAATTCAGGTCTACAACGGTGTCGCCCAGCACACCCACGGTCGACAGTGCCGACTTTGTATCCGTATGCAGCGCACTTGCGTACTTGGTGTCGAGCTGCATCGTGACTTCCACCGGCGTCAGCTTGCGCGACGGATCGGACATCACCTGCACCTTCTTCACTGCACCAATTGTTACGCCCTGCAGATTCACCGGGGCACCTTCCTTCAGCCCGGCGGAATTTTCAAAATAACTTCGTACCATAATTTTGTGTGAGAACACGCCCAAACCGGAGGAACTCGTCATCAGGAAGAGGAGCGTGATGAGCAGGACCAGCGACACCAAAACTATGACGCCAACCTTGAGTTGCGACCATTTCACTTCCGTTTGACTGGGCATTTGCTTCCTTTTAAGAGAACAGGCCCGCAGTCCTGGTTACCCGCGGGTGGTGATGCTGAAAGTTAGACTTACCAGCTTGTGATGCGCATGCTCGCGCTCAGGTTTCGGATAGCATGCTTCGAGCACTTCCACTTATGGGGAATAGACGCCCCCGCACACGTCTCGGGGACCTCTGGGTGGCCTCCAACAGCGTTCTCCGCCTTCGGCCAACGACCCCCACGCCTAAGCTTCCAGCACAACCAGGGCAATCGCGAAATCGCGGCTGTGCGAGATCGTCAGGTGTGCGACACGCACACGCATGGCTGCGGCGCGATCGGCGGCACGGCCGGTGAAATGCAGGGTAGGTCGCGCCCCCGGCAGACGGCGCACCTCGATCTCCGTCCAGGCGACTCCGCCGGCAATGCCCGTGCCCAAAGCCTTTGCGGCCGCTTCCTTCGCAGCGAACCGAGCGGCAAGACTCTCCGCTGCATTGTGAATCTTTCGCTGGCAGTACGCGACCTCCTCGGGAGTAAAAACGCGCGTAAGGAATCGGTCACCGTATCGAGTCACGGTTTCCCGGATACGCGCAATCTCCATCAGATCCGTGCCGGTACCAACGATCATGTGCCAGCCTGGCCGGCATAACGTAAATGCAATAAATGCATCTCCTGACCGTACCACCTTGGGACGCTCACGCCGCCCATGGATTCCGTCGCCGCGCCGATATTGTCCCTGTGACGGGCGAGAGACAAGGCGAGAGTGCACCACCGATGGCGCTGTTGAAGGACCACACTCTGCATCTACATGGGTTGACTCTGGACCACCGAGAGGGTATCCTCTCAAGTTTGTTTGAAGCGGTGGACCGCGCCGGGGGATGGGTCCTGGAACGGCAAGCGACCTCAGCGCAGGCGCTCACGATTCTCATCGAGATGCAATCACGTGTGCTTGTAGAGATGTACGCGGCCATCGCGGGCAGTGACGTCCAACTCACGCGGCAGAGCCATCATCTCCTGACGGATCGGTGCAACTGTCTGCAAAACCTGCATACGCCCGGAAGGTTGTCTTCTCTACTGACAGTCCGTCTGGACATCGCCTTTCTGACCGAGACCCTGCTGCAGGCATCCTGGATCAGAAGCATTGCCGGTGGTTCCGCGCCAGCGTAGATTTTGCGCTTGTTAGCGGCTGGCGCTCACAAGCTGAACCAGTCTCGAGAGGCGCAAAGAGGGGCGGCAAACTGTCGCCCCTCTCAACTCGTTGTACCGACCTCTGCTTTCGGCAGTCTTACGCCGGTGATGGGCGTCCTTCACCGAAGCCTGGCGAACGTCCACTCTCCGGCTTCAGCACTTTCTGCGTATCCGGCTCACCCGGTTCCGCATGCGCCAGCGGCGACTTCATCGGCGGCAATTCCTTGCCTTCGATGATCAGCTTGATCTCCTCAGCATCCAGCGTTTCACGCTCCAGCAGGACCTGGCTCATCCGGTGCATGATGTCGTGATTGGCGTCAAGGATCGAGTACGCGGACGTATAACCATCGTGCACGAACTTTCTCACCTCGGCATCGATCTGCTCCGCTGTGTTGTCAGAGAAATCGCGATGCTGCTGGATCTCACGGCCCAGGAAGATCTCGCCGCCTTCCTTTTTGCCGTAGGTCATGGGACCCATCTTTGACATGCCAAACTCGCAGACCATGCGGCGGGCGAGTTCAGTTGCACGCTCGATGTCGTTGCCGGCACCAGTGGTCATCTGCTTCAGAAAAATCTCCTCTGCGCAGCGGCCGCCCATGAAGATCGCAAGCTGTGACTCGAGGTAGTCCCGTGTCACGGTGTGCTTGTCTTCTACGGGCAGATGCATCGTCACACCCATGGCCATGCCGCGGGGAATGATGGTGACCTTGTGAAGCGGATCGGAGTGCGCGCGCATGGCCGCCACTAGAACGTGACCGGCTTCGTGATATGCCGTCACTTTCTTCTCCGCGTCAGTCAGAAGCATACTCTTACGCTCGGCACCCATTAGGACTTTGTCCTTGGCGACTTCAAAGTCGTACATGTGCACAGCCTTGCGGTTGTAACGGGCAGCTGTCAGCGCGGCTTCATTGACCATGTTGGCCAGATCGGCACCGCTGAAACCCGGCGTACCACGTGCCAGGATATTCAGGTTCACGTCGTCTGCCATGGGAACCTTCTTGGCGTGAACCCGCAACACTTCCTCGCGTCCGCGAATGTCTGGACGATCAACGATGACGCGCCGATCGAAGCGGCCGGGACGAAGCAAGGCCGGATCCAGCACATCCGGACGGTTCGTTGCGGCAATCAGGATTACGCCTTCGTTCGATTCGAACCCATCCATCTCCACCAGGAGCTGGTTCAGCGTCTGTTCCCGCTCATCATGACCACCGCCCAGGCCTGCGCCACGATGACGGCCGACCGCGTCAATTTCGTCGATAAAGATAATGCATGGGGCATTCTTCTTGCCCTGTTCGAACAGGTCGCGGACGCGCGAGGCACCTACACCAACAAACATCTCCACAAAGTCCGAACCGGAAATCGAGAAGAACGGGACGTTCGCTTCTCCGGCTACAGCGCGAGCCAGCAGGGTCTTGCCCGTTCCCGGAGGTCCCACCAGCAACACACCTTTCGGGATGCGGCCGCCCAGCTTCTGGAACTTCTGAGCTTCGCGCAGGAACTCAATGATCTCCTTCAGCTCCTCTTTCGCCTCGTTTACACCGGCGACGTCTTTAAAAGTGACCTTCTTCTGCTGCAGGCTCAGCAGGCGTGCACGGCTCTTGCCAAAGCTTAGGGCCTTGTTGCCGCCGGACTGCATCTGCCGCATCAGGAAGAGAAACAACGCCACCATCAGGATGACCGGAAGCAGACTCACAATCGCGGATAGCCAGAAATTGTTCGCCTGGTCCTTGATGGTGACATTTACACCCTTGTCATGCAGGTTCTTGTAGAGGTCCGGGTAGTTCGACGGAATCGTGGTGTGAAATGACTCCTTGCTGTCCTTGTACTTGCCGGTGACTTCCGTGCCGTTGACCGTGACTTCGCTGATCCGGCCTTTGTCGGCGTTGTCCTGCAACTGCGTCAAGCTGATAGCGGCGTCATGGCCGCCACCCGTTGAGCGTGCGACCACCTGCCAGAAAGAAACAAGGCAGCCGATCATCAGCACCCAGATCAGAACCGTTTTTACCGTGCTATTCAACGTCACTACCCCTTCTTCCCCAGACCACGCGTGCGAAGCGCTACCAGCCGCCTTCACGCCCTTCGCAGATCCAGACTGCACAAACCCTAGTTGTGCAGTCTCAACTCTTCCACAAGTATTTAGACGCAAAACACCGGAAGCGGTCGCAACCGTGGCCGGATACAGGACAAAGGACGCCTGCCCCTCACCATTTCGCTCGATTCTACTCTGCGAGAACGCACTCGGCGCGGCTTCAGCATAACTTTAGCGGCCATTTCTCTCCCACCTTTGCGCCATATCGCAAGCAGAGGCCGAAGCATCGCCCCCGGAGGGAAGCAATGGCAGTCTGCCCGCTCCACCCTTATAAAGTTATCGGCTTTCGCGCGATAGCCTCAGTTCCCTCACACTTCGCTCCGCACGCAGGCCGTCCCGCATCTGCAAGCGGCTGTTTGCGCGGGACGGCACCGTCGAATCCGGCGGGGTATCGGGCGGCGCCAAACCGGCCAGCAGCAGGACGCGCACTGTTTCCGCCGAACTCAGCACCAGGCCCAGTCTGTCTGCGGCAAAGCGCAGCAACCGGCGGCGCGACGGTACGTCCAGCAAACGCAAACGTTCCAGATCAAAGGCGACCGTTGCTTTCTCCGGCGCAGTGCTGTGGCTGCGCCCGCCGCCACGTACGGGCCGGCCGGCCACGGCCAGCTGAGCGTAAAGCCGGGCAATCTCCGGTGCCCAACGCGCCTCTTCCTCTCTTGCCAGCTCCGCTGTTGCACTCAGCGTGGCGGCAATCCGCGGATTGAACTCACGCAGGAGCGGCATAACCTGCTGTCTGACGCGGTTCCGTGTGTGTGCCATGGAGCTGTTACTTGCGTCCTCGCGCCAGCCCTGTTGACGCCCCTGCAGAAACGCCACAACCTGCAACCGGGACGCCCCAAGTAGCGGCCGGATCACCCGTCCCCGCTCCAGACTAAGTACCGTCGAAATGCCGCCAAGCCCTTCCGTCCACGCGCCACGCATCAGCTTCATCATCACCGTCTCCGCCTGGTCGTCCTCGGTATGGGCAGTTGCAACAGCATCGGCCAGCCCTGAGTCGACCAATCGTTGGAAGAACCGCAGCCGCGCGTGCCGGGCAGCCTCCTCCAGCGTTTCATCTGTAACAGCGGCAACTTCCAAAATGTTCTCGCGTTCCAGGTGCAACGGGACCTCCAGCCGGCCGCAGAGCTCCTGCAAAAAGGCCTGGTCGCCATCGGCCTCCTCCCCTCGAATACCGTGGTGCAGGTGCGCCGCTGCCAGGCCGATCGCCAGCTCCGCGCGCCGCTCGTGCAGGGCAAGCAGCAGCGCAGTCGAGTCTGCCCCACCCGAAACTGCCACCACTACGCGCGAGCCCATCGGCAGTTGTCCTGTATGTAGCGGCAGCTGCACCTTCACACCGGGCTTTGCGGTCTTTCGTCCAGTCTTGTTGTCGTTCACGCTCATCGCCTCCATCGTAGTGGTCGCGGTGGCCGGGAAGCCACTGGCCGGCTCGCAACCTTTACCATCACCCAAGGAGGTCCCGCTTGGAATCGACTCGCCCCGCCACAGCCGAAGATGCAGTGCTGATCACCCAGCACCGAGCCCGCATGTTTACGGATAACGGCTTTGCCACGCCCGAACAAATGGATGCCATGTCGCTCGCCTTTGAGCCGTGGGTCCGTAAGCGGCTGCGCGACGGCCGCTACCTTGGCTTGATTGTGGAAGAAAACGGAGCCTGCATCGCGAGCGCGGGTGTCTTCTTCGCTGATTTCCCACCACACTGGATGGACCATGAAGCTGTCAGGCCGTATCTGCTGAACTTCTACACACTGCCATCAGCGCGCGGTCGTGGCCTGGCGAAAGATCTGCTCAAACTGCTGGTCGACGAGTGCCGCAATCGCGGACTGGGCACAGTAGTGCTGCATGCTTCCAAGTTTGGCAGGCCCATTTATGAGAAGTTCGGCTTCCAGGGCTCTAACGAGATGCTGTTGAAGATCGCCGGCGCCGCCGGATAGCCCGCTCCGATTGAAGCGCAATTTACTTCGCCAGTTCTTCCTTCAGCATGGCGCTCACGGTATTGTTGTCCGCATGCAGGCCGTTGCTCAGGATGCGGGCCTGGACTACACGCATGGCCGGACCCATGTCCTTGGGGCCGGGTTTCGGACCGGCTTCAGCCAGATGCGCTATCGCACCCTGAATCACGGCGCGGATCTCATCGTCGCTGGCCGTCTGGGGCAGGTAGGCCTGCAGCAGCTTGATCTCCTCCTGCTCTTTCATCGCAAGCTCCGGGCGGTTGCCCTTGCCGAACTGCTCGGCGGCGTCCTGGCGCTGCTTCACCATCGTGTTCAGCACTTTCAGCTCTTCGGCTTCGGTCAAGGGCTCGCGCTTGTCGATCTCCTTGCTTTTTAGCGCGGACTTCATCATGCGCAGCGTCTCCAGCCGCAGCGTTTCCTTCGCCTTCATGGCCGTAATGATGTCTTTCTCAAGCTGTTCGCGGATCGGCATGATTCGTGTCCTCAGGATTCCAGTGTAGCGGGCAAAAATTGCGACAGCCAACGTAACCCGCCGGCGTTTCCTTATCGCTGCCACTGCAAGGAATACAAACGGCTAAACTGTCACCATGATCCGCAAGATTCGCCTCTTCACTCCAGGCCCAACGCCCCTGCTGCCCGCAGCACAATTTGCCATGGCCGCGGCCGACATGCACCACCGCACGCCGGAGTTTCGCGCCCTTTTTCTGAAGGTGCTGGCGCAGCTCAAAGAGTTTTTCGGCACGACGAGCGATGTGGTCATCCTGTCGTCCTCCGGCACGGGTGCCATGGAGGCCGCGGTCAGCAATCTGACCTCGCCGGGCGACCGTGTCCTGGTTCTGACGGCCGGCAAGTTCGGCGAGCGCTGGACCGCCCTGGCCAAAAACTTTAATTGTGCTGTGGATGTGGTGGAAGCACCCTACGGCCAAACCTTTTCGCTTGACGCGGTGAAAGCCGCCCTGAAGGTAGAAACGCGCGCTGTCTTTATGCAGGCCAGTGAAACCAGTACCGGCGTGCGCCACTGTGTACCTGGGGTCGCCAAACTGCTGAAGGATACCGGTTCCGAGGCGCTGCTCATCGTGGACGCGATTACCGGCCTTGGTACCACGCACCTCGACATGGACGGCTGGGGCGTGGACGTGATGATCGGCGGCTCACAAAAGGCTGTCATGATCCCACCCGGGCTCAGCTTCCTGGCCGTGAGCGAACGCGGCTGGGACCGCATGGAAGCGACCTATAACCCGCGCTACTACTTTGACCTGCGCAAGGAACGCAAGAACGCAAAAGCGGGTGAGAGTGCCTACACGCCCGCTGTGGCGCTCATCGCCGCACTGGGTGCCGCGCTGGACTACATCGCAGCGCAGGCAGCAACGGAGGCGAATCCCACCGGGTCGCTGGTGGACGGCCGCAAGAAGCTGATCGAAAACGCCGAGACCATCGCCGCCATGACCCGCGCTGCCGTCACCGCGCTCGGCTTTGAGCTCTTCGCGCCAGAGGTCCCCGCAGCCGCCGCTACCGCCGTGCTCGCGCCCGCGGGCGTCGACTCCGGCGTGATTGTGAAGGAACTGAAAAACCGCTTTGGTGTCACCATCACCAACGGCCAGGGCGAGATGAAGGGCAAACTCTTCCGCATCGCGCACCTCGGCTTTTTCGACTACATGGACACCATTGCGCTGATCGGCGCGCTGGAGCACGTCGTCTCCACCAAACTCAAGCTGCCCCACTTTCAGTGGGGCAAGGGACTGATCGCGGCGCAACAGCTATTCGACCAGCGCAAGCCGGACGAAGCGGCGACACGCACCTGCTTCTGCGGCCGCATGGACAGCTGCTGCTCCCTCCAGCATCCGGAGTACGGCGTCACAGACGTAAAGCCAGTTCACTAAGAGGTACGAAAAAGCGCGAAATACGCAAAGCGTTCTCTGCGCTCTTTGCGAAACCTTTGCGCCTTTGCGTACGCTTTTCGCTGGAGCCGTTACACTTCTCACCATGCCACCGAGCACCCGCCTTGTCACACCGCTGCTCGCCGCCGCGGCCCTCTCCATCCTGACCGGCTGCCGGCCGAAAGAGATGCAGCGCTGCGTTGACGAAACCGGCAAAGTGGTGGCGGACAACTTCTGCGCCGGCCAGCCCGCTGCACCGGAACGTGTCTCAGATGGCCACGGCGGTTTCCTCTTCATCCCGCACATCTACCGGCCCTACTACGGCGGTCTCGGCGGTTACGCAATTGGCGACCGCGTGACCGGTGGCAGCTTTAACGCTGCCCCCGGCGTGCGTTATGCATCGCCGCTCTCTCCCGGCAGTCGAGGCTTTTTTGGCGGCCGTGGCATCAGCCGGGGCGGCTTTGGTCATAGCTTCGGATCGGGAGCGTAAACCATGCGCCGCATCAGCCTGACGCCCCGCCCCAACTGGAAGAGCCGTGTCGAAACCGCCGGCCTCACCTTTCACTCGCCTGAGGACCTGAGCGCCGCCTACCCCGGTGCCGTCTACTGGGACGAATCCGCCTGCTACGAATTCACCGCCGCTGAAGTCGACACGCTGGAAGCTGCGGCCAACGAGCTGCAAACCATGTGCCTTGCCGCCGCGCAGCACGTCATCGATCGCAAGCGATACGCAGACCTGACCATCCCACCCCAAGCCATCCCCCTGATTGAGTGGGCCTGGAACAACGAGCCGCCCGCGCTCTATGGCCGCTTCGACTTGATGTACGACGGCAGCGGCCCGCCCAAACTACTGGAGTACAACGCCGACACACCAACCAGCCTGATTGAAGCGGCGGTGATCCAGTGGGACTGGCTCAAGGAGACGTCACCCGGGTACGACCAGTTCAACAGTCTGCATGAACGGCTCATCGCCAAGTGGAAGGACATCGCGTCATACCTGCGCCAGCCCGTGCACTTCGTCAGCGCCGACAGTGAAGAAGACGTACTGACCGTCACCTACCTGCGCGACACCGCACAGCAGGCCGGCCTCCAAACCGCGCAGCTGCTCATGGAAGAAGTCGGCTGGGATGACAACTCCAACCGCTTCGTCGATCTGGAAAACAGGACCATCTTCTCTCTCATCAAGCTCTACCCGTGGGAGACGCTGCTGGGCGAGCCCTACGGCCCCGCGGCACTCGCCTTTTACCGCAACGTCACCTGGATCGAGCCCATCTGGAAGATGCTGCTCTCCAACAAGGGCATCCTGCCCATCCTGTGGGAGCTCTACCCCCGCCACCCGCTGCTGCTGGAAAGCTACTTCGACACACCCGGCCCACTTACCCGTTTTGTGCGCAAACCTCTACTCAGCCGTGAAGGCGCAAACGTCACCATCTCCACGCCTGAAGGCACCGTGCAAACCGAGGGCGACTACGGCACTGGCCGCTTCATCTGCCAGGCACTTGCCCCGCCCGCCCGCTTCCACGCTGGCAATCGCCTTTTGCCCCGGCACATCGCCGATCCCTTCACCGCGTCCAATGATGACGTGCGCTACCCCGTTCTCGGCCTCTGGATGATCGATCAGGAGTGCGGCGGGATGGGCATCCGCGAATCCCGAACAGCGGTCACCGGCAACCTGAGCAGCTTTGTACCGCACCGCTTCCGCTGACCCCGCCTCACACAGGCTTTGCCGCAGTGGGCGCTGATTTCCACCTTGCGAGTCAACGTCGATGTACCTCCGGCCATCTATGCAGACATGCTGAGTCACCGCGCCCAGAAGACGTTCCTCTCCTTCGCAGGCAGTCTCTTTGTTCTGCTATTTGGCAGCTCTCCTGTGATCTCTCAAACGAGCGAGACTCAGACAGCTGTCCAGCCGCCATCGATCACCTCCGGCAACACCTTCACCAATCCCCTGCTGCACAGCGGGCCGGATCCCTGGGTCGTTTACTGGCACGGCTTTTACTACTATTCCAACTCCGGCGGCACACATATCGCGCTGCGAAAAACAAAAGACATCACGGACCTGCGTCATGCCGAGCAGAAGGTCGTCTATCAACCGGAACCGGGCCACCCCTGGTCGCAGGAACTGTGGGCGCCCGAACTCCATCGCTGGGCCAACAAGTGGTATATCTACTTCGCCGCCGACGCAGGACAGAACGCTGGCCATCGCATCTATGTCATCGAAAACTCCAGTGACGACCCCACCGAGGGTACCTGGACCTTGAAGGGCAAGGTCGGTGATGCCAGCGACAAATGGGCCATCGACGCAACCACCTTTGAGCACAACGGGCAGCACTACCTGGTCTGGTCCGGATGGAAGGGCGACAACGACGGCGAACAGGATCTTTACATCGCGCACATGAGCAATCCGTGGACGATCGATTCACCGCGCACACTGATCTCCACGCCTGCCTACCCTTGGGAGACACACGGCGATTTACCCGGCCGCCACGTGAATGTAAACGAAGGCCCGGAGTTCCTCGAGCATGACGGCAAGCTCTTCATCGTCTTCTCGGCCTCAGGTTGCTGGACGGACTTCTACACGCTCGGCGTTCTTCAAGCCACTTCTGGCGCAAACCTGCTCGACGCACGCAGTTGGTCCAAGGTCAATCACCCCTTCCTGAGCACCGACCCCGAGCACCACGCCTACTCCCCCGGTCACAATGGCTTTTTCAAGTCGCCGAACGGCAAAGAAGACTGGATCATCTATCACGCCAATCCCGAGCCGCATGAGGGTTGCGAGAACGATCGTTCGCCACGCATCCAGCGCTTCAGCTGGAACGCCGACGGTACGCCCAACTTCGGCCGGCCACAGCCACTGGACAAGCCGATCCGCAAGCCCGAAGAGTAAGTACACCCGTAAAGCCGAGATATCTTATGTGGTCGATTCGGTGGGGCTACATGACGCGCTTCCTGATAGCCGCACCGTAGCAGAGCACCATGCCGTCAGGGAGCCGCACCATGTATTCGCGCTGGCCATACTCCTGATCTACCGGCCCAAAGACATGGTGCTCTGGCAAGTCGGCCAGCTTCGGTCCAAGCTCCGCAACCACCGCATCCACATCGGTCACATCGACATAGTACAAAATACGCCGGTCACCAAGAGCCGGCTTCTTCTCGTCCAGCAGCATACGAAACGCCACCGTCTCACGCTCGACATACGCGTAAGAGTCGACCTCAAATGTAGCGCGAAAGCCGAGCCGATCGGTAAAGAAACGCACCGTCTTTGCGATGTCGGACACGTGCATGAACGGCGTCACCTGCAGAAAGTTGTCATCCGACATAGGCACCCTCCGCCCAGGCAGACCTGCCCCCGGGCCGCTAACTCAACTTGTGAAGCGGTCCACAAGTCCCGGAACACCTCACGACCCGGCACTTACCACCTACTTCTTCCCCTCCACCTGCTTCACCGTCTGATCCGCCTCTACATTGAACAGGTGGCATCCCAACACATCCGACCGGAAATTCGCCGACGGATGAAAGAACAGGCCGACACGCGCATCCCCACTCCCATAAAGATTCTTCACCAGCCAAACGCCATCGTTCTGCGGGGCCAGCACGGCGTGGAACAGGAAACCTTTGTGCACGTTGGCCAGCATGCCACCGCCAATTTTCACATCGCGCACACCCACCACGTTCACATCCTGCATATGGCCGGTCTGCTCGTCGATCGACATGGTCCCGCGCATGTTGGAGATGATCTTCTCCGGGATGTTTGCGGCCTTGCGGCCAGGATCGTCCAGCACGTCAAAAACGATGGTGGGCCGGCCCGCAACTGTAACGCGGCGTTCGTTGGTGAGCTTGGCCATGCGCACCAGGTTGCCGGAGGAGAAGGTGTCCTTTTCCCGGTTCTGTTTGGCGGCCATCTTCTCGGCCTCGGTGATCTCCTTGCGCACACGGTCGTCCTGTTTCTTCTGGTCTCCCGAACTTAACGGCTTACCGTCGCGTGTCACCTCCCGCAGAATCGGCCGCCCGTGATAGAAGAAAAAGTCCTGCTCCAGGATGGTGGTTTTCTTCAGCCGGCCTTTGCCGTCCAGGTCATTCTGCACCTGGCGTTCACGGCATTCATATTTCTCGCGCTGGTCGGCCGTGCGCTGATAGGTTTCCAGCGCGCGCTGGCGCAGCGCATCCGGGTTGGGCAGCGGCCCATCTTGCGCATGTAGCAAGGAAGCAACAAGTAAAGTGGCAGGCAGGCAACAGGCAATGTGTCTCAGGGGTAGCA
>CAXTRR010000018.1:50501-64110 GCA_964246795.1 uncultured Terriglobus sp.
AGCTCGAACGAAGCATCTGCCGCCATGGTCGCACACCGGCTTCCCGGCCGCGAACGGGCGGCTTTTTACAACGGCGCGACTCCAAAAAAGAAGTAAACATAACCCATTGGACGCGCCGATTCAGAGCCGCGCAAAAACTCCCTCGATATACTCGGAAGTACCGTGAAAATCGTTCTTGCTGAAAAAGTCTCCCCCGCCACACTTGCCATCCTGCAACAGGAACCGTCGTGGACGGTGGTGACCGCCGACCAGATACGGAACGGGCTGGAAGCCGAACTGGCAGATGCAGATGCGCTGGTCGTCCGCTCCGCCGTTCAAGTCACGGCGAAGTTGCTGGAAGCGGCGCCGAAACTGCGCCTGATCGGCCGCGCCGGCGTGGGTGTGGACAACATCGACGCAGCCGCCGCCACAAAACGCGGCATCGTGGTCATGAACACACCCGGTGCCAACGCCATTGCCGTTGCGGAACTCACGCTGGGCCTCATAATCACCATGGCCCGCGGCATTCCCCTCGCGACGGCAACCATGCACGCCGGCAAGTGGGAGAAAAAGTCGCTGCAAGGCACCGAGCTGCGCGGCAAGACGTTGGGCATCGTTGGCCTTGGCCGCATCGGTTTGGAGGTCGCCCGCCGCGCCCGTGCCTTTGACATGGACCTGCTCGCCTTCGACCCGTTCGTCGCTCCCGTGATCGCGCGTGAAAACGGTGTCGCGCTCGTGTCCATCGACCAGATTTTTTCCGAATCCGACTACCTGACGCTGCACGTCGGCCTGACGCCCCAGACAGAGGGCATGATCAATCGCGATTCCATCGGCATCATGAAGCCCGGCATTCGCATCGTTAACTGCGCGCGCGGCGAACTCATCAACGATGCCGATCTGCTGGAAGGACTGAAGAGCGGCAAGGTGGGCGGCGCGGCTCTGGACGTCTTCACCACGGAGCCGCTGAAAGACTCACCCTATTTTCAAGCAGACCGCGTAATCCTCACCCCGCACCTGGGCGGTTCCACTGATGAAGCGCAGGAGGCCATCGGCATCCAGTTGGCTCAGCAGGTAAGCGCATATCTCAAGAGCGGCGTGGTCCAGAACGCCGTCAATGTGCCTTCGCTCTCGCGTGAGGAGTATGTCGAAGTTGCTCCTTTTGTGGATCTCGCCGAGCGCCTTGGCACCTTTCTCGGCCACGCCACGCCGGGCAATCTGGAGGGTGTTGAGATCGCCTACACCGGCCGGCTCGCCACCTCAAAGACCGAGCTGATTCGCAATGCCCTGCTCGCCGGCGTGCTGCGCGACTCTGAAAACGTAAATCAGATCAATAGCGCCACCATTGCTGCCGAGCGCGGCATTCGCATACAGGAAGACCGCAAGGAGTTTGCCAGCGGCGGTGCTGGCTCCGTACTCAAACTGGTGCTGCACTCCGGCGAAGGCGACGCCCGCGCCAGCGGCACAGTGCTGCATGGGAGTTCGCCGCGCCTGCTTTCGCTGGATGGCATTGACATTGAAGCCCCCCTCACCGGCACCCTCCTCGTCATCCGCAATCATGACGTGCCTGGCGTCGTGGGTCGCATTGGCACGGTCCTGGGTGAGCACGGCATCAATATTGCCAACTTCGCGTTAGGCCGCAACATTCGCTCACAACGCGTGCCCCAGGGCCAGGCACTCGCCGTGATCCAGATCGACGCTCCACACGCTCGCGCCGCTGAAGCCGCCGTGGAAGCCCTCCGCAAAGTCGAGGCAATCGCCAGCGTACGCCTCGTTGAACTCAACCGGGCCGAATCCGCGCCACAGTCATAAAAAAATCGAAAGGTTCAAGAGGGCTGAAGGCCCGGTACATAACAGCCTGGGGCGAAACCCCAGATATCGCAATAAACATGATTTGAGGGCTGAAGGCCCGGTGCATCGCCCTGCTACTAACCCTTAACAATCAAAGGAAATACAATGCCGCTGTATGAATATCTATGTACCGCCTGTGGGCGGCTGACCGAAAAACGCCAGAAGTTCAGCGATCCGGAAATCACCGACTGCCCGCACTGCGGCGGCAAACTGGAACGTACCATTACCGCCCCCGCGATACAGTTCAAAGGCGGTGGTTGGTACGCCGACCTCTACTCCAAGGGTAAAAAGCCCGCTGCTGCCACGGGCGCCAGCGGCGAGAGCGGTTCAGGTACAGAGAGCAGCCCAGCGGCCGAAGCGGGCAAGAGCGGCGGAGACAGCGGCGGCAGCGGCGGAGAGACCAGCAAGTCCGGCAGCGAATCAAAGCGTTCCGACAGCGGCAGCGCAAAACCGGCTGCAACTCCGGCCGCAAGCTCCCCGTCGTCCGCTCCAGCTCCATCCACCACTTCAGCGAAATCCTAAGAACCACCGCCGGCAGACATGGCGTGCATCGTTATGCCGTGGATACACCACGAAGACGCCGCGATCGCCACGCTCGTTCTTCAGCTATCGTCCGCCGTCTACTTCTTCGGATCGTCAGGATCGTTTGGATTCGGAGGCACCTTCTTGCCCGCACGCCGAGCCTCTGACAAGGCAATCGCAATCGCCTGCTTCGGGTTCGTGACCTTTTTATCGCTCTTGCCAATGTGCAGCTGCCCGCGATGCATCTCGTGCAGTTCCCTGCCGACCTGAGCACTGACTGAGGGCGAATACTTGCGCCCGGCCGCCTTCTTCGCAACAACCTTCTTCGCGCCAACCTTCTTCGCAGGCACGCCACCCTCTTCCGCAACCTTGGCAGCCGCCTTCTTCGCCACACCCTTTTTTGCCGGACTTCGCCTCGCTGCCGCCTTCTTCGTTGCCATCACCCCTCCCTCTAAGTGCTAACCCTGCCGCCGTGAACGCACACGCATCAACAGAAACACCAGAACAGTTCCAAGCAGGAAGCCGCCGTACGTCAGCACACTCCGAAACACACCACGGCGCCTCGCCAGCGTGCCATCCTTCCACGCGGCGTAGGTACGCTCCGTATCCTCCCGAAGTCCGGGCACCGTCAGCTTGGAAAAATCGGTTGTGGGCAGCGATCCAAAGACGCGTTCCGGTGCCGATGTCTTCCCGGAACTCTCCTTTGGGATCGCGTCCATCAACCGGAAGACCTCTGCATCGGGCTGGTCACGGAAGAGCGACGTGTTCGCCGTATTGGGAAACAGGGTGACCGCGCCAGTCATGTGCTGCTCAATCGCGGCCACCGCATCCTGGCAAACACCCATGGTGTAATACCCGCCAAACGGAAACTGCGGATAACGCATGTGCAGGTAGGCATAAGCAAGAAGCATCGAGCCGGTCAGCCGCGTCACCTCCACCGCATCGGCACCGCGATACTCATGCGCATGCCGCCCCATCACCCACGGCTGATTCAGCTGGTCGTTCGTGCGGAACTCCGCGCGGCCATCAATCCCGAAATAAAACGTCACATCGGCATTGATCTTGGGGCCGGTTACGATCCACTCATACTCCGCATGGGCGACCGGCACCAAATACGGCCGTGGGCTCTGCCACCAGTGCTCCGGCGGCACGCTCAAGCCGGAGTCCAGCCAGAAGGGCATCTCAACGTCCTGACCCTTGTAATGAAAGTGCCCGAAGTTCGCAAAGAAGCGGGAATCAGCAACGGTGACCGTATGGCCGGTGCTTTGCAACAAAGCAATCAGCTGTTGCGGCGTCTCCGCGCGGAGAAGTGGGCTGCCGGGCATCGTCATAGTCACCGCGAAGGGCTGCGCAGGCTCACCAAATTGGACCCGCAAATCGGGTGCAAAGCCATTTAGCGAGAGCCGGTTCAGGAGCTCCGCCAAACGCGCACTTTCAGCGTGCATGGGCGCGAGCTGCGGATCGGGGCCATCGCCGCGCACCACACTATCCCTCACTCTTGCGACCAGGCTATCTGGGGAAAAAGCACCGCGATCAGAGGGCTGGTCCAGCGAGACCACCTCCTCCTTGTTCAAAGGGTAAGGCCCAAGCTGCACATGAATCATGTCGTCGGCGGAGGTGCTGTCGCGCTTATCCACAAAGCCCTGGGTCAGGTTCACCGTGCGCGTCACCTGATGAATCGTCCATCCCGGAAACCGGTCCAGGCCGCTCCAATCCTTGCCAAGCACCATCTTCCGGAAGAGATCGAACAGTGCCGGTGTCAGCACAGCGCCGTTCTTCTGGCCCTTGTCGATTTGCTGCAGCAGCGCCTCGGTAAAGCCGGGCTGCGCGGACAGCTCACGCATCATCTGCGAGAGCATCACTGTGTTCGGCGGCATTGCCTGTATGTCCCGCGCCACACGATTAGCCGTGCCCGCGTCCGTGGCGCAGCCCGCTATCAACAGCAATGGCATGAAACGTAACATGCGGAGCATGGAGAAAGTAGATGCCGGGTTCTGATGGGAGGTTCACGTGAACGATCGACAAAGTGGAAGACTAGCTTCGATTTGTCAGCAGGAGCCAGAGACCGGTGATGGTGCTTAGGAGGGAAACTATGGGAATAGCTGCCCATTCTGCATATAAGAGAGGCGACGTGTCGATCCGGCGCGGCATGCCCAGGTATCCCACGATGATCGGGACAGAGGAAAGTAACGAGATACATAGAAAAGCTGGGAACAGCAGCAATGCCCCGAACAGTGTTCGCACACGCCAAAACTCCGGCCGGGAGACAGCAATGCGTGCACACCAGATGCCCTCGCAGAATGGCAGCAACGGAGTCAAGAAGAAAAATAAATTGGCCGAATGATAACGATCCGGCAATAGCAGCAACGCGTACAGCAGAAAAAGGCCAGCACTGAACGTCATTACGCTTCCGCTCAGAACACCAATCCCCACGCGTTTGCTTTCGAGAGTCATCCTGTAGACCTAAGCCAAGCCCAGCTTCTTCACCACAAGCTCATTCAGCAGCGCCGGGTTAGCCTGCCCCTTTGACAGCTTCATCACCTGCCCCACAAAAAACGCCGACACCGTCGTCTTGCCACCCTTGAACTGCTCCACCTGCTTCGGGTTCGCGGCAATAACCTTGTCGATCATCTTCTCGATCGCGCCCGTGTCAGAGATTTGCTGTGGCTTCTCACGCTCATACACCGCCGCAAAATCTTCGCCCTTTTCAAACGCACTATCAAACAGCCCCTTCACCTGCTTCGACGAGAGCTTTCCCGCCTCCAGCAGATCGGCCGCCTGAACCACGCCAGCCATTGACACCGGCGACTGCTCTAGCGAAAGCCCCGCCGCATGCAACCGCCCCATCAACTCACCCAGCAACAGATTCGCCACCCGCTTCGGACTCTTCGCCAACGTCGCGGCGGACTCAAATGCATCCGCAAAATTGCGCGAAGCCGCAATCGTCTGCGCATCCTGCGCCGTCAACTCATACTGCTCCTGCAGCCGTTTCCGGCGAGCCTCGGGCAGCTCCGGCATCGCCAGCAGAATCGTGCGCTGCCACTCCGCGTCCACATGCAACGCCGGCAGGTCCGGCTCGGGGAAATAGCGATAATCATGCGCGGCCTCCTTGCTGCGCATGGAAAATGTCCGCCCCTCAGCCGAGTTATACAGACGCGACTCCTGCACCACGCGCCCGCCCGACTCCACCACCTCCACCTGCCGCTCGATCTCATACTCCAGTGCCTGGCGAATGAACCGGAAGCTGTTCACATTCTTCACTTCCGCCTTCGTCCCGTACACCGTCGAGCCCTTCGGCATGATCGAAATGTTCGCATCGCACCGCAATGAACCCTCCTCCATGTTGCAGTCCGACACGCCCGTGTACAGCAGGATCTCTTTGAGCTTGGTCAGGTACTCATAGGCCTCGTCCGGCGTGCGCAAATCCGGCTCGCTCACAATCTCCACCAATGGCGTGCCGCAGCGGTTCAGGTCGATGTACGTCCGCGTCGCGGAATCCGCAAAGCCGTCATGAATGCTCTTGCCGGCGTCCTCCTCCATGTGCAGCCGCGTAATGCCAATGCGCCGCATACCGCCACCTGTTCCAAAGTCACTCTGCACATCGAGCCACCCGCCCTCCGCCAGCGGCTTGTCAAACTGCGAGATCTGATAGCCCTTCGGCGAATCCGGGTAAAAGTAGTTCTTGCGCGCAAATACGCTCTCGGGGTTGATGGTGCAGTTCAGCGCCCGCGCCGCCAGCACCGCAAACTCCACAGCCTGCCGGTTCAGCACGGGCAGCGCCCCTGGCAGGCCCAGGCAGACCGGGCAGCAGTGCGTATTCGGCTCACCACCATACTGGTTAATGCAGCCGCAAAATGCCTTAGTTTGCGTCAACAGCTGCACATGCACTTCCAAACCAATCACAGGCTGGTACTTACTCAAAATCTCCGGGGAAAGCGCAGTCGCGGTCGCCATGCCTCCATTCTAAAGTGGTCTCCTCAAAACACATGATGAAGCGTCGCTTGCAGAGGGGCCCGGCTTTGGCTAGGCCGTAAATCGCTGCTATCACGACAGGCTTTAGCCCTGAAAAAAAAGCTCCAAACCGGCCACGGCACGGCCATCCACCTAGTCAAGGCGCCTCTGATTGACAGGGATGCGTGCAGAGCCGGTGACTTTTTCGGGGGAGCACACTCTTGCGCGGGAACGATGGAGAACGCAAATGCTGGTCCAAGAAAGCCGGGCCAGAAGCGGCCGTGAACAGACCTGAAGAGGGTTTGCCGGGCAACCCGCAACAAGCCGCCCAGCAATCCACACCTACTACCTACTACCTACTACCTACTACCTACTACCTACTACCTACTACGCCTCCACACTTCGAACAGTCCAGAAATCCGATGCAAGCCGTGAATTGGTCAGATAGGCATACGGCATAGTGAAGTACCCCTTTTGCCCCCATGCCGCGCTCCAGGAATTCCTGACGATGAAGACACGTTGATCGTCGTCGTAACCGACACACATGACAGCATGGCCACCAATGGGTGGGTCAGTGGCGGAAGGCAACGGCAGCACGCCTGTCTTCGCCACCTCCGGGCTTTCCAGTGCCGGATAGCACGTAAATCCGAAGACAAAAGGAAAGCCCGATGCCAGGCAGCCGCGCATGGTATTCAGTTCCTGGATCAAGCGCTGGTAGGAGGTGACAAGGTGTGTTGCCGCGTGCTGGTACGCCGTATCGGTTGGCTTGTCAGCGAACTTGGCTATGTCATACTCCCAGTCCGACTCTGGCGGCACACCGAGTTTGGCCACGCTCTTGATGCCGTCGCGCAGGTGAGCTCCCGCGTCGTTGGTTACCGTACCTTCTATTACTCGCTCGTTGTAGTAGATAAACAGTCGTGACGGGGCAAATTCCGGCAGGGCCTGCTTCTTCTGATCGAATTCGACCGCGCCGGCCACGGCGTTTGCAGTGCAACTGCCCAGGTGACCCTGGTCGTACACGGGCGGGCATTGCTCGCGCAAATCGGCCTTTGGAGGAATCGTCCCCTGAAAAGGAGTAGGCGCGGCGTACAGGAAGTCTCGCTGGTCGGGAAGGTCTGGCAGCCACCCATACTTTTGTATGTGGCGCTTCGGCAGAATTTCAGTTGGTTCCTTCATTTTCTTGCTCATGGCTTTCTCCTGACGGCAAAGTGTGTGCTCTGGGAAGCAGGCTCAACATAGCTCCTGGCCACTACCTTCGCAAGGACAAATGGGGATATGTCGGCAGTAGCCACGAACTTACTTTTCATGGCATTTCTGGCTCAGTCTTTACGCCTCTCTCAATGAGCGCAATTCCGTATGAATTACGCCCAATATCAAGACAGGAAGTGCTCATCATGCAAACCAACCAAGCAGTCGGTTCCCCGAAACAAAGCCCTGAACAGTTGACTGCCGCCGCGGAATACTGGACGGAAGAACGCCGCAATGCGGCAAAACCCATAACCATGCCAACAGAACAGGAAGGCACCGCAAAAGAAGCAGCGCCGGTGCCCCATGGGGAGGCTGGCCAGACCCAACATGGCCACGGCTCCGAGAAAGATACAGCCGTGCATGGCGAATCCCTTGGCCAGGCAGTAGGCGCACCACTGAACTATCCCTACCGGACCTGCGGCAAGATCTTCTTTAACCAGGGCGGCGGCGGTTTTGCCGGATCGGCGGCCATGGTGGCGCCGAACGTGCTGCTTACCGCAGGCCACTGCGTCTATGGCAACGGTGGGTGGTCCAGCAACATGACCTTTTATCCCTCCTACGGCAAACGCGCCAACAATGATCCAGTGCGGGTCGTCCCCTGTGGCCGGCTTTCCGCATGGACTGGCTACACAACAGGTGGCAACCGCGCCTTCGACTACGGCCTGGTGTGGATGGGCACAACGCCCGGCAACATCATCGGCTGGCTGGGCCTGCTTTGGAATGCACCCACAGCCAACCGCCTGTGGGAAGCAGTTGGCTATCCGGCGACACCGCATCCACCGTTCGACGGCAACACCATGGACTCCACGGTGGGCGGCTTTGCGGCAAGTAGCGTCAGCGGAACACAGGGCCTCACGAATGACAATATGGAGCACGGCAGCAGCGGCGGCCCCTGGATCACCGCCTGGAATGAGGCCGTGCGCAGCCATGCCAACGGCCTGCAAAGCTTTCACCTGCGCGACGGTGACACCGTGGAATACGGCCCACACTTCACCCAGGATGTGAAGACGCTCTTCGACTGGATCTCCAACCCCGCGAACCACTAGAACCGGCCCAAGAACGAACCGGGCGAACCCTGTCGTTTTACAGCTCCCATCGCAAAAGAACAGGGTTCCCCGGCGTTCAGCTTTTTTCCGTAGAGCTTTTTTCCGCAGAGTTTGGTCGGCTCAGATCGCCACGCAAGAGCAGGTGTTGCAGGGGTGCTGCACTGCCTCCGTTAGAATCAGACTTGCGATGAGCGAACACACGCATGACCTGCCACCGGTCGATCTCTCCGTGCCACCTGCGGAGAACATTGTCCGCGTCACCTTTCAGCCGGAGAACAAGACCGTCGAGTTTCCGTTCGGCACTCTGCCCTACGACGGCCACGGCCGGCCCATGAGCTTTCTGGACGTGGCAGAGAACTACGGCGTCTTTCTCGATCATGCATGCGGCGGGGTCTGCGCCTGCACCACTTGCCATGTCTATGTGAAGCAGGGAGCGAATGACCTGTCAGACCCTGAGGATGATGAGCTGGACCGCATCGATCTGGCGGCAGGTCCGCAAACCAACTCACGGCTTGGCTGCCAGTCAGTGATCGAGAAGCCGGGCAGTTACCTGGTGGAAATCCCCGCCTGGAACCGCAACTACGTGCAGGAAGGCAAGCCCGCCGCCGTTATCGCGGCAAAGGAGTAACCATGCCCAGCGAATTCGATTGGACTGACACCGAAGAGATCGGCATTCAACTGCAGGAGCAGCACCCCGAGCTCGACCCGCTCACCGTCCGCTTCACCGACCTGCACAAGTACGTCACCGCCCTGCCCGGCTTTGTGGGCGATCCGGCCAAGTCCAACGAGGGCATTCTGGAAGGCATACAGATGGCCTGGCTTGAGGAATACAACGACGCCAAATAGGCTTCAGCTTTGCCCTTTACCGGCCGCCTGCTTGTCTGCCTCAATCCAGGCCGCGCGTTCCAGTCGATAAAACGGATGCATATGCCGCCACGCACCCCACGGCTCATGGTGCGTGTATTCGAAGCCAAGCCGCTCGATGAGCGCTTTCGAGGCAGCATTCCCCGGCCCGTGTGCCGCGGCCAGGGCGCTGACCCCATTCAGCTGGAAGCCGTGGCGGATAACGGCTCGCGCGGCTTCCTCCCCAAAGCGGCCGCTCCAGAATTTCCTTGCAATGTGCACACCGATTTCAAGCATGTCGGCCCTGTCATGAAAGGGTTTCAGCCCTGCGCACCCGACAAACTCACCACTTGCTCGCAGCAGCACGGGCCAGTATTGGAAGCCGAGTTCCCGCTGGCGAGCAATCTCTAGAAGCAGCCGTTCGTTCGCCTGCTCGGGCGTATACGGACCGGCCATGTGGCGCATCACCTCCGGATCGCACCAGAGTGCCGTCGCAAGCGGCAAGTCATCAACGGTCCAGTGGCGGAAAGCCAGACGTTCTGTCTCAAGCCAACTGCTCATACGGCGGTGGCCTTTCGACGGCGCCGCAGGATGACCCCCGGCAGGCGCGAGCCGGTAATCCGCAGCACCAAATAGACGATCGCAAGCCAGAGCACAGAGCCGCCAAGCAGTTGCAGCAGACTGGCTGTGTGCGTGTGCGCGGCGGGCAGGGCTGACCGCAATAGCCAAGCCGCGGTGCTGGCGGCCATTGCCGCTGCAAGGGATCGCCCGAGTTCCGCAAACTCAAGCTCGGCCACGCTGACCATGCGCTTGCGATGCAGCAAGACCGCGAGCGATCCGGTATGCAGAAGCATGCCGATGTTGGCGCCCCACACCAGGCCTTCCAGGCCGATGGTCCGGTACAGCGTGGCATACATCGGTATGGAGACAAGTGTGACGACCGTGCCGCTGATCATGGGCGTGCGCGTGTCTCCCGCGCCATAAAAGCCCCGCGCGTAAAGGTTCTGCGATGTCCACAGAAAAAGGCTGAAGGTGTACAGCACGAAGTAGCGGGTCGTCACACTCGCATCCGCCTGCTGAAAGCGCCCGCCACGCAGGGCCAGGTCAATGAGCAGCGGAGCGAATGCGATCATCCAGCCACTGGCCAGAAAGCTGACCGCGATCATGCGCGAGACCGAGCGATCCACTGCGGCGGAGAACTCCGCTTTGCGGTTCTGCGACCACAGCGCCGCGAAAAACGGCAAGGATGCAATGCCCGCCGCCGGACCAAGCACGCTCATGGGCGCGGCAAAAAGCTGACGCGCGTAAAGCAGCCGCGACATGCCCGCATCACTGTCGGATGCGAAATAGCTGCGGATCCACTCATCCGTAGTCGTGAGCGACTGGCCCAGCATCAGGGGCAAGCTCAGCACCAGCCATTCCTTCAGCGCGGGATGCCTGAGGTCCCAGACGGGTGACCAGCGCATGCCACTCTGCCGTGCGCCGAAGAGGTTCAGCAGCAGCGGCCCGGCAAAGGCTCCGAACATGGCTCCGATGGCCAGGGAATCGATGCCGAAACGCCCATGCAGGAGAACCGCCCCAAGCACAATACCGCCGCTATACATCACCGGTGCCAGGGCCTGATAAAGAAAGATTTTACGGACAAGCAGCCGCGCACCAAACACTCCCCCGGCAAAGAAGAAGAGCGGGCCGACCAGCAGGATGCGCGTCAGGTGGACGCAGAGCGCCAGCACCTCCGGCTGATTCCGGAACCCCTTCAGCGTGAGCCACACCGCGGCGGGGGCAAAGATTTCTCCTAAACCTACCGCGGCCAGCAGCACCACCGTCATGACATTCAGGATGGCGGAAAGCGCGCGGTCCCCTTCCTCTTCCCTGCCCTGCTCGCCGTACCTGGTCAGAATGGTAATGAAGGCGGTGGAGGCCACTCCACCGATGAGCAGGTAGAGGATCATGTTCGGCAGGTTGAAGGCACCAGCGTAGGCAGCTGTCTGCGGACCCGCGCCGAAGTAGCGCGCCACCAGCTTCTGCCGCACCAAACTTAGCAAGCCGCTGAGCAGCGAAGAACCCATAAGCAGAAGGGACGCGGAGAAGGCCGATTGCGTGCCGCAGAATGAAGGAACCTTCTCCGCTCGAGGCTTCACAGCATTGCGCGCGAGAAAGTTCTTGACAAGTTGCGCCCCCCCCCCCTCTAGAAATTGCTCTCCACACGAAACACCTTAGGAGGCACGATGAAACGCACGGTATTGCTTGGGTTCATACTCATCGCATCCACGCTGCAAGCACAACGTAGTTCAGACGTTCTAAGCAAAGCTACCACCGCGAACGCCGTTGAATCTTCGCACCTGTTCGCAACGGGTGATCCGCGGTTCAAAGCTTCGGCCGCGACCAGCATCCGCCTGTTGGAGGTGCAATTCGCCTCCGAAGAAGAATCTGGTGAGAGCTTACGGCAAGAGCATTACATCCTCGATCACAAGGATGAACTCTTGAATTCTTATGTGGATCAGAAAGAGGCAGAGCGCAGAGTCTCCGCCATGGAAGCTCGTGGGGTCAGAACAACTGTCTCAGACGAACTTCGGAGAGGTAGCTTGACCATAGAAGAGAAACATGCGCTGTATGCGTTAGTACAGAAGGGCGGGATCAAAGCCGTGCATAAGGCAGTCATCGCGTCACTCAAACATAAGTTCCTCGACTCTGACAGTGCAAGACCTGTCAGTTCGACTTCAGATGTGTATGGCGGTGCGCATCTTGTTCGCGTAGACTGCGGCCTTGACACATTCGATTGTCGCGTCATACGAATTGGTGCTGCCGCCTGTGCTTTTACGGGGGATCCGGCAGGAGCTTTCATTCTTGCTGTCTGGGCAGCTTCATGTTGTTAGGAGACTATCGAATGACACGCCTGCATACATTTTTATACGAATTAAGCATGTTCATCGTCGCAGCTTTTTCTGGCTGGCGACACCTGCGCGCAACAATACAACCAAGGTTGATCGAAGAGTTGCTGATGCTCCTCTTGGCGACCCTGCTTTTCGAGGGATTTTGCCTATTCATGTCCAGCCGAAGTGGGAACCTACGATGGACTCGCATGTCCTTTGGGGGTAGTTACGCATACCTAGCAGTATGTGTGTTGTCCATCATCGTCTTTTCAGAGATGAAGTAATGAAGCGGCACCGCGCTCGTTGTGGTCCGTAACGGGCGCGGTGCTGGTACCGTGGTGATATGCTTGACCTTCGCAGGCTCTTCCATCGCAGCACTCCTCCCGCGCCGGATGCCTTTGGTTTTGCTGTTGTCGGCCTGGGCCGTATCGCTGAACACTTCATCAAGGCCCTGGCCGACTCACCCGCAGCCCGCGTCACTGCCCTGGTAAGCGGCGACGCGAAGAAGGCGGCCCGGCTGGCGACGCAGTACAGCGTGCCGCATGTCTGCGGCTACGATGAGGTTGCCTCTCTGCAGAACCGGGAGTACGTGCACGCTGTCTACATCGCGCTGCCGGTGAGCATGCATCGCGAGTACACCGCACGCGCCGCGCGGGCAGGCAAACATGTGCTTTGCGAGAAGCCCATGGCGAACACGGCCGAGGATTGCCGTGCCATGATTGCGGACTGCCGGCAAGCGGGAGTACGGCTGTCCGTCGCTTACCGCTGTCCGTATGATCCGCTCTACCAGCGTGTCCGCGACCTGGTGCGTACAGGCGCTCTGGGGGAGTTACAGCGGATGACATCAAAGTTCAGCTTCATGCTTGCCGCCGACAACTGGCGACGCGATATAAAGCTGGCGGGCGGCGGTTCGCTCTATGACCTGGGGATCTATCCACTCAACGCTGCAAGATTTTTTCTCGGTGAGGAACCTGCGCACCACCAGGCCACCGCAGTTGCGGACGCGAATGGACTGGAGCTCTCCATCGACTGGACGAGCCAATGGCCCAGCGGCGCAGTCGGAGATTTTTATTCCAGCTATACCGATGCTTTCCGCGACACATTTTCATTAGAAGGAGCTGGAGGTGAGTTGACGCTCTCTCCGGCGTTCTCGCACCGGGAACGCTTCCGCCTACGCGGCACCATCACTGATCTGCCCAGTGGCAACCGGGGCGAAATCGATGAGAAGACACCAGACGCAACTCCCTCGCACTTCCGATTGGAAGCCGAGCACCTGGCCCACTGCGCCCGCACGGGCAC
>CAXTRR010000018.1:64120-67945 GCA_964246795.1 uncultured Terriglobus sp.
CCCCCCTGCCCTCTGCCCCCCCCCCCCCGGCCCCCGGGCCCCCCCCCGGCCACGGCTCTGCTCACCCCCGGCGAAGACGGCCTGCACGACCTGAAAGCAATGCAGGCGATCTATGCCGCGGCAGGCCTGCCGAAATAAAGCGGGCTTATGCTGAAGCCATGCTGCTCAATGCCATGGAAGCCCGCGTGCTCGGTTCACTCATTGAAAAAGAAATCACCACGCCGGAGTACTACCCACTCTCTCTGAATGCCCTGCTGAATGCCTGCAATCAGAAGAGCTCCCGTGAGCCGGTTCTGCAGCTCACTGAGAGAGAAGTCCGCGGAGCTCTGCGTACGCTGGAAGACAAGGACCTGGTCACCGTGGACCACGGCAGCCGGGTAGAGCGCTACGAGAACCGCGCCCGCACCGTTTTTCAACTGCGCCGCGATGAAACCGCCTTGCTATGCTTGCTGATACTCAGGGGCGCGCAGACGCCGGGCGAGCTTCGCAGCCGGGCCGACCGCCTCTTCACCTTTGACGATATTGCCGGCGTACTCGGCGCGCTGCAACGGCTGGCGACACCCCAGCCAGAAACTCCAAACCGCAACGTACCGCTTGTGGCCGCGCTAAGCCGCCAGCCGGGTGCGCGCGAACAACGCTACGTTCAACTGCTCAGCGAAAGCGCTCCGGAGGCACAGGTTGCTTCCACGGAAGTGCTTCGGCAGCCTGATGCGCAACACCGTTTGGTGCAGTCTCCGGAAAAGGCGGGCATGGATATGGAAGTGGATCGCCGCATCGCCATGTTGGAAGCCGTAATCAGCCACTTACAACGGCGGGTGGCCACGCTGGAAGAGCAGCTCGGCGTTGCGGTAGAGCCGGATTTGAACTTGACCGAGTCGCCGAAAGTGGATGACCCCGCCTGAAAAGCGTTAGACCATCCTCCCGTGATTTTGTTATCACGTTTTCTGATATCTCCGTGGTACTATTTCCAAAATCGTTCGAATCAGTCCATGGTAATTTGCTCGTCCTGCCCAAACACACTTGCAAAAGCCGTATTGATCTCAAGCGACAAACTTCAAACTGCAGCACGAAGGACAGGGAACAGCAATGGAACAGGGTACTGTGAAGTGGTTCAACGACGCCAAGGGTTTTGGGTTTCTTTCGCGCGACAACGGTGAGGATGTGTTCGTTCACCACACCGCTATCCAGGCACAGGGCTTCCGCTCGCTCCAGGAAGGTCAGCGCGTCGAGTTCAACGTGGTCAAGGGGCCAAAGGGTTGGCAGGCTGAGAACGTCCGCGCCGTCTAACTCGCGCAGCAGAAACAGGACGAAAGACGGGATGGCCCAGGCTGTCCCGTTTGCGTGTCGAACGAACGTCCTCGCATCTCCCTCGGAAGATATTCTCGCCTTACCGCAACGACTTCCGCGCGAAGCGTAAGATAAAGACAGGACATGGTTTTGGCCATGCGTTCCTCACACCGCAGGTTGATCCTGCATCCTAACCCTCTATACGACATAACTCACGCCGCTTCGGGCCCCGCCGCCGCGACCTGCGTTTCTGCCAAGATCGAAATGCCGCCCAGCCGGGCCAGGAGCTCTCTCCTTATGCGCACCATTGTGCAAGATAAATACTTTCTGCGTGATCTCCATCGCGAGATCGACTTGTATGACCGTAAGATTGTGCATCTTTTGAAGCACGAAACTTTTGCGACCGATATCCTGCGCGACGCAGCCGTTCGCAAGCTTTCCGTAAAGCGCGAAGGTCTGGTCGCCACCGCCAAATCTCTCGCCGAAAGTGGAATCGAATTTTCTGACGGTGACCTGCCCCGCTCCCTGCGCCCCAAGGATTGGGTTGATTCACGCCATCCGACGGATACGGAAGCCACGCCTTCTTTGACGGCAAATGCCGTGGCCAAACTGCAGAGCACAACCCCAGCCAGCGACTTTGGGGCACAAATCACACGCTTGCAGCGCACCGCGGCCGCGGGCAACCTGAACGAGGAGGCCCCTCTTGCGGCCGCACTGGGTTCCTGGCAGGACGACCTGGCCGCTTACAAGAAGAAGCGCCGCAAGCCAGCCGTGACTCTGTAAGCTTTGCCGGCCCCGACAGTTCTATTACCCTAACGGTATGGCATTGGATATCTATACCGTTCCCATCACTCGCATCGATGGCAACATCGGTTCGCTCGCGGACTATCGAGGCCGTGTGCTTCTGGTTGTCAACGTTGCCTCGAAGTGCGGTCTTACTCCGCAGTATGAAGGCCTGCAGAAGCTTCACGAGAAGTATGCTGGGCAAGGCCTGGAGGTGCTCGGTTTTCCCGCAAATGATTTTGCAGGTCAGGAACCCGGCACGGATGCGGAGATCCGCGGGTTTTGTGACAAGAATTACAACGTCGCCTTTCCCATGTTCTCCAAAATCCAGGTTACCGGCCCGGACAAGCACCCACTGTACGCGGAACTGATCGCGCAACAACCCAGCAGCCGGGGTGATGGCAAACGTGAGTTCCGCCAGGGGCTGATCGACTACGGCATTCAGCCGAACGGCGAACCGGAACTGCTTTGGAATTTTGAGAAGTTCTTGATCGGCCAGAAGGGCGAGGTTGTTGCCCGTTTCTCACCGAACACTCTGCCGGATTCTTCGGAGATCCAACAAGCCATTGAATCGGAACTGGCGCGAGCGGCCTGACCCACATAGCCTACTCCGGCCCACGCTGGATCCCGATTGGAAATGGGCTGGCCCCTTCCTCCCGGAGCCATTCGTACTTGACTGGTTTACCGGTGGCGCGCCAGACATCGGGTGTGCGGCTTCGCAGCCAGTCTTCGGGCTCCACCACCGGCCGTTGTGCACATTGCGCGAAAGCTTGGCGCAGTGCCTCCCGCTGCTCCAGGCCGACGGATCCTGGATCAGCGGAGATCAGCAGGACACTACCGCTGCCTGCCACCAGACGCAGCCACTGCCGGCTCATAGACCACGGTACCTCTGGCGTGATGGCGACACAGTCCGCGTCCAACGCATGAAAAAGCCCATGCTGTGGCAGGCGGAAGGCCAGCGTGTTCACGCCCATCCGCCGCGTTCTTTCCCACTGCTTTCCACTCACGTCATCCCCGCCACGCGACGCGTCAAAGAGACCGGCTGAAAGGTGGCCGACCGTGTTGCAGCCCAGGATGACGCGATCCTCTCCGCAGGCAGAACGAATCTGCCGGTAGAGCGCACTCACAACCTCGGCATTCGTCAGGGAATGGTCATGGAAGTGCCAGTTGCCCTGCGTGGGCGACGCGCCCATCTGACTTCCCCACTGGCCAAACAATTCATAGGTCGTGAAGTCATGCTTGATCAAGTCATAACCCCAGCCACACGCCTCTCTGATCACGGCCAATACTGCCTGGAGTGCTTCTGGAACTGTTGGATCATAGGCCAACGGCCCAGGATCACCTTTACCGTGCTTCCAGCGAGCATCGGGCAGTAATAAAGACTTCGGCGCGTCCGCGCCCGCCCGCAAAGGCCGGATCCAAACCCCCGGTGTCACACCCCTGCCGCGGACCTCCGCCGCCAGCCGGGGCATGCTCGGGAATCTCGACCTGTCCTGGTATCCATCATCGATCACGTGAACGGTCGATTCGCTCCGGCGGGCGCGAGTGACTTCACTAAATCGGCATCGCGCAGGATACCGTCGTGGGTATTTTTTCCGTAAGCGTAGTACCAGTCGTTGCTTCCGTAAAGAACGTCCAGCGAAGTGCTTCCGCGTCTCACGGGAACAGCCGTGCCTTCCACCATGGTTCGGCAGAGGCGTCGGGTTACGGCAAAGGCACGTTCATCCTCATCCCCCTCGCAGGTCACCATGCTCG
>CAXTRR010000019.1:0-13383 GCA_964246795.1 uncultured Terriglobus sp.
CGACCGAAGCGCAGCGAAGTGGAGAAACCTGCTTTCCTCCGGCACTGCAACCCCATCCACAAATCGTCATTTCGACCGGAGCAAAGCGAAGTGGAGAAACCTGCTTTCTTCCGGTACCGCATCCCCGCCCCCAAATCGTCATTTCGACCGAAGCGAAGCGAAGTGGAGAAACCTGCTTGCCTCCGCCACCTCATCCCCACCAGGTGAGGTCCACCCATGACCCTCCTCCGCACCTGGCGTGGCCGCGTCGTCTTTTTCCTCGCGGCCCTCGGCCCCGGCTTCATCACCGCCAACGTTGACAATGACGCTGGCGGCATCTTCACCTACTCCCAGGCCGGCGCGCAGTATGGCTACTCGCTGCTCTGGACCATGATCCCCATCACGCTCGCGCTCATCGTCGTCCAGGAGATGTGCGCCCGCATGGGTGCGGTCACTGGCAAAGGCCTCTCTGACCTCATCCGTGAAGAGTTCGGCCTCCGCATCACCGTCGTCTGCATGGTTCTGCTCGTCATCGTCAACTTCACCAATGTCATCACGGAGTTCGCGGGCATCGCCGGCTCCATGCAGCTCTTTCACGTCTCCCGCTTTGTCAGCGTGCCTCTCGGCGCTCTGCTTGTCTGGGCGCTCGTTGTTCGCGGTGACTACAAAAGCGTCGAAAAAATCTTTCTCTTCGCCTCAGTCGTCTATCTCGCATACATCGTCGCCGGCGTCCTCGGCAAACCGGACTGGCATACCGCCCTTGTCGAGACAATTAAGCTTCCGCCCCGCTCCGCCTGGCAGGACCACGCTTACCTTTACAGCACCATCGCCGTCATCGGCACCACCATCACGCCCTGGATGCAGTTCTACCTGCAATCCTCCATCGTCGAAAAAGGCGTCACCATGCGGCAATACACCGCCAGCCGCATCGACGTCATCGTCGGCTCCATCTTTACCGACATCGTCGCCTGGTTCATCGTCGTCGTCTGCGCGGCAACGCTCTTCGCCCACGGCATGCGCAACATCACCCTGCCGTCGGACGCCGCGGAAGCCCTGCGCCCCATCGCCGGTGACTACGCCTTTGTTCTCTTCGCCGCCGGCCTCTTCAACGCCTCACTTTTCGCGGCCAGCATCCTGCCGCTCACCACGGCCTACACCGTTTGCGAGGGCCTGGGCTTTGAAAGCGGCCTTGACCGCACCTGGAAGCAGGCCCCTGTCTTTTATTGGTTCTACACGCTGCTGATCGTCGGCGGTGCGGGCACCGTCCTGCTGCCCCACTTCAACATCGTCTACATGGCGATCCTGTCGCAGGTGCTCAACGGCGTCCTGCTCCCGGTCATCCTCTACTTCATGCTCAAGCTCATCAACAACGAGGAACTCATGGGCGAGCACACCAACAACGGCTGGCTTAACCTCGTCGCCTGGTCCACCGCCCTGATCGTCATCGTCCTCTCCTGCGCGCTGGTGTGGAACACCCTCCGCCACCCCGGCGCCTGAAAAGCACGACAGAAGCCGGATGGGGAAGACGGGCGCGGGCGGGCAAGGCGATGATGCGGGCAAGTTGATGATGCGGGCAAGGCGGTGAGTGCCCCATACATCGCGCGCCTCGCGATGTGTGGGTTCCAACCCTTTAGAAGGCACAACCCCACCGGGGACCCCGCTGTTCTCACAGCTTCATCGACCTGAAGATGAGTGTCGCCTGTCTCTATAGGCTTCCACGTCCGCAACCGCCGGCGATCGAGGGGATAAACATTACTTCATCCCGGTCCTGGAACTCATAACTATCCCCTCCCAGAAAGCGGATGTCCTCATCATTTACATAGACATTGATGAACTTCCGCAGCTTCCCGTCTTCGTCCTTGATGTGGCTTCCGAGCTGCGGAAACTTTGTTCCCAGGTCTTCCACCAGCGCCGGCAATGTGGCCGCGCTTGACTCGACCTGCTTGGTTCCCTCGGTGTGGCGCGCAAAAGCCGCCGGCAGCATGACTCGAATGGACAACTTGATTCCTCCCACGGGGTGCTGTGATTTGGTGCTGACAGGGCCAGGCCGGAGCCAATCTTAATCCGCTGAAACAAGCTCGGCTTCGGCTTCG
The DNA here is from genome assembly GCA_964246795.1 of uncultured Terriglobus sp. Lineage (GTDB taxonomy): Bacteria > Acidobacteriota > Terriglobia > Terriglobales > Acidobacteriaceae > Terriglobus. The sequence goes on from CAXTRR010000019.1 coordinate 2,073, forward strand.
GCTGCCATGGCGGCCGGACCATCCAGCTCCGCCAGATACTCCTCAAAGTCCGTCAGCCGCGGACGCACCGCGCGCCCCAGGTCGAAGCGGCCCTGCAGGCAGTCGGTCGTCTTCAGGCCGTTGCCGGTGATTATGGCGACCGTTGTCTCGTCCCCACCGATGCGCCCCTGCTGCAGCAGCCGCGCCGTCACCGCCGTCGTCACCCCGCCCGCGGTTTCCGTGAAGATACCCTCGGTTTCGGCAAGCTCCTGAATGCCCGCAACCACCTCCACATCTCTCACATCCTCCGCCCAGCCACCCACCGACCGGATCATCCGCGAGGCATATGGGCCATCCGCCGGATTACCGATGGCGAGCGAGCGAGCAATGGTGTTGGGCCGCTGTGGCGTGATTGTCTCCGTGCCGTCCTGTACCGCGCGGGAGATAGGTGAGCAGCCGGTCGCCTGCGCGCCGAAAAAGCGTACCGGCTTGTCTTCCACCAGGCCCAGGTAGACCAACTCATCGAAAGCTTTCTTGATCTTGCGAATCAGCGAGCCGCCCGCCATGGGGCAAACCACATTGTCCGGAAGCCTCCAGCCCAGCTGCTCCGCAATCTCAAAGCCGACCGACTTCGAACCCTCGGCGTAGTAGGGCCGCAGGTTTACATTCACAAAGCCCCAGTTGTACTGGTCGGCAATCAGTGAGCAGAGCCGGTTCACGTGGTCGTAATTGCCGTCAATGCGTACCAGTCGCGCTCCGTACACCAGCGTATTGATGATTTTCGCGGGCTCCAGGTCGGCCGGCACCAGGATGCATGCCTTCAGCCCTAGTTGTGCCGCCTGCGCCGCCACTGCGTTCGCCAGATTGCCCGTCGAGGAGCAGCCAACCACCTCAAATCCAAACGACCGCGCATTCGCCAGCGCTACCGCGACCACCCGGTCCTTGAAGGAAAGAGTCGGGAAGCATACTGCATCGTTCTTCACAAAGAGCTTCGTCGCGCCAACGCGCTTCCCCAGGTTTCTTGCCCGCAGCAGCGGCGTAAAGCCCACCGGCAGCTCCGGCTCAAAGCCCTCCGGAATGGGCAGCAGCGAACTGTATCGCCACATGTTCGGCGGGCCCGATTCAATCAACTTGCGTGTAATCTGCCCGCGAACCGCGTCGAGATCGTATTTCACCTCCAGCGGGGTGAAGGACTCATCACAGATGGAAAGCGGCTGGTTTCCGTAGCTTTTGCCCGATTCCTTCGAGTAAAGCTCATACGGCGTTCGACACGCAGGCAGCATTCAGACCTCTTCCGAATGGAAGCGGATACAAGCTGCGACGATCTACCACAGGTAGGACGAGACGTTTCTCGCCGGAGAAGGAAGTCAGATTAGACGGCCATACCGCTGGTCCACAACGTGCGTGGGGGCTGTATCCCGAATCTCATGTTCCCTGCCGCCCCGCTTAACGCTGGGCCTATCAGGAGAGAGGTGACACCGGTACTGACTCGTCCGGTTGTCGTGGCGTCGCAGGGCTCGTCCCTCAACCACTCTTCATGAAACTCAGGCCTGCGTTTCCGCAAGCTTGATTGCCTCGTTTGTATCACGGCACCGGCGCTGGTGCAACGCGGATAGATCACCCACACGCACACAAGATTCCACCGCCTCTACTTCTTCGCGGCCTTGCGCGCCTTCACCGCTGACCCCGTATTCGCCACAAACTGCTCACCTTTGGCGTCGCCCGCAAGCTTCTGTTTGTCTGCCGCCTTCTTCTCCGCGGGGGACATCTGCTCCCATGCCTTCTCCGGCAGATACCGGTGCATCCCGTCCTTGCGTTCGGCCGGCTTGCCGTCGCTGGTGGTCCAGTGCTCTTCGCCCCAATGGGTAAGGCTCTGCTGCGTTTCGTCGCGTTCGCCTTTGTAACCGCCACCCTCGGCCTCGTACTCGTGCGCCACCATCTGGGCTTTGCGCGCGCTCCACTGGCCGGGCCGGCCACCCTTGTCACCGGCCAGCACCTCGTCCTTAATGTGCTCGCGCAACTCTGGCTTGGTGTACTTGTCCGGGCCCTTAGACTTCTTCGCCACAGACTTCTTCGCCGGTGTCTTTCCAGCGGTGGCCTTCACCGCCGTCTTCTTCGCGGGTGCCCATTTCGCCGCTGATTTCTTCGCACTTGCCATGGTGTGCCTCCGCTTCATCGGATGCAAACACGCCTTTAACCAGCCGCTCCCCGCATACGTCTACTCATGCTCTTCGATGATCTTGCGCACACCCGAAACAAACCGCCGCGGATCGAACTCCGTCCGCACAATCTCATCCGGGCAGTCGGTCTGAACCGCCACCCGCCAATTGCAGACAAACGCCAGAACCTGTTCCGGCTGGGCTGTCTTGATCTCTTTGCAAAAGTGCTCCGCCTCTGGAATCTGCCGCTCGCCCTCCACATCCACCAACACCAGGTCGTACTGCTTTCCCCAGAACATGGAAAGCCCTTCACGCATGGAAAGTGTCGAGTCCACTTCAAAGCCCGACCCACGCAGGATTTGGTCACGGAGAGGCCGCAGTATCTCGCGGCTGCAAATGTGAAGCACGCTCTTCTGTTCTGGTTCCACTTTGGTTTGCTGCATGGGTCCTGTAGGCATGGCGAGCCGCGCGGATCAGTCTAAGAGGCTGGCCTGAATTTATGCTGAACGATTCCGCACAGTGTACGGAGGTAAGTGTCAGGTTGGCAACCCGCCAGCTTCATCCCGGCACCCCGCTCCCCCTCTGCACTCCCGATTACCGTGCGGCCGCCGCAGCCCGTGCGCCTGCCCGGTCCGCCGCTGCTACGCCGCTTCGTTATCATAAAGACAGCGTTCCCGCTCACAATACCGACCGCATGAACAACCACGCCAACAGCCCGCTGCAACAGCTCCTCCATGAGCGTATCGCCATCATTGATGGAGCCATGGGCACCACCATCCGCACCTACGGCATGACCGAAACGGACATGCGCGGCGAACGCTTCCGTGACGCGCCCAAGGACCTGCTCAACAACGGCGACCTGTTTTCCCTTACGCAGCCGGCCATGATCTGCGACATTCACCGCCGCTTCCTTGAGGCTGGCGCCGACATCATTGAGACCAACACCTTCAGCGCCACGGGCATTGCTCAGAGTGAGTTTTTTGTAGAGGATCCACGCGAACGTGGCGGACGCAAGAACCCTGCCTTCTACCAGGGCGTCATGGACAACACCTTCCTGAACGATCTCGCCTGGGAGATCAACGAAACCTCCGCGCGACAATGCCGTGACTGGGCCGACCGCGTCGCCAACGACACTGGCCGTCCGCGTTTCGTTGCGGGTGCGCTCGGCCCGCTCACCGTCTCACTCTCCAACTCTCCAGACGCGGACGACCCCGGCTTTCGCGTGGTCACCTTTGACCAGGTGAAAGCTGCCTACGCGCAACAAACCCGCGCGCTCCTGGCGGGCGGTGTCGACGTCCTCCTCGTCGAAACCATCTTCGATTCCCTGAATGCCAAAGCCGCCCTCGTCGCCATCCGCGAGGTCTTCAACGACATCGGCCGCGAGCTGCCCGTCATGGTCTCGGCAGCCGTAGGCCGCGGCGGTGAGACCATGATCTCCGCCCAAACCATTGAAGCCTTCTGGAATGCGATGAAGCACATCCGGCCACTCTCCATCGGACTCAACTGCTCCCTTGGCCCGGATCTGATGTACCCCTTCCTTTCCGAACTGTCCGGCAAGGCAGACACCGCGATCTCCTGCTACCCGAATGCCGGTCTGCCCAATCCCTTGTCCGCTACCGGCTTTGATCTTGAGCCCGCGGACATGGCGCGCTACCTCGGCGGCTTCGCCCAGGACGGACTCATCAACATCGCCGGCGGCTGCTGTGGCAATACGCCAGACCATATCGCCGCCATCGCGAAGGACCTGGAGCACCGCGCGCCCCGGCCGCTGGACTTCTCATCCGCGATGAACAGCGCCGGCGAAGAGTTGGCGGGCGTGGGCGCGTGACCACCTCCCAGAAACCTCTTCGCCTTTCCGGATCGCAGCCCTTCACCCAGCAGCCCGGCATCTTCATCCTGCTCGGCGAGCGCACCAACGTCGCCGGCTCGCCCAAGTTCGCCAAGCTCATCAAAGAGGGCAACTACGAGGAAGCCGTTGCCATCGCTCGCCAGCAGGTGGAGAACGGTGCCAACGTCATCGACATCTGCATGGATGAGGGCATGATCGACGGCGTCGCCGCCATGACCCGCTACCTGCAGCTGCTCTCCAGCGAACCCGAGGTTGCCAAGGTTCCCTTCATGGTCGACTCCAGCAAGTGGGAGGTCATTGAAGCCGGTCTGAAATGCCTGCAGGGCAAAGGCATCGTCAACTCCATCTCGCTCAAAGAGGGCGAGGAGAAATTCAAGTCCAACGCCCGCACTGTCATGGCCTATGGCGCGGCCGTCGTCGTCATGGCCTTCGATGAACAGGGCCAGGCCGCCACGCTTCAGGACAAGATCCGCATCTGCACGCGCGCCTATCGCATCCTCGTCGACGAGGTCGGCTTCCCCCCCGAAGACATCATCTTCGATCCCAATATCCTTACGGTCGCCACCGGCATGGAGGAACACAACAACTACGCGCTCGACTTCATAGAAGCCACCCGCTGGATCAAACAGAACTTGCCTCACGCAAAGGTAAGCGGCGGCGTCTCGAACATCTCCTTCAGCTTCCGCGGCAACAACAAAGTGCGTGAGGCGATGCACTCCGCCTTCCTCTATCACGCCATCTCCGCCGGTATGGACATGGGCATCGTGAACGCCGGCATGCTCGAACTGTACGAGGAGATCGATCCTGAGCTGAAAGTGCTGGTCGAAGATGTCCTGCTGAACCGCCGTCCTGAGGCCACCGAACGCCTGGTGGACTTCGGCGAGCGGCTAAAATCCTCCGGGCAATCCAACACAGAAGCCGCGGAGAAGAGAGCGGAAGAGTGGCGCAGTGGCTCCGTCGAAGACCGTCTCTCCCATGCACTGGTCAAAGGCATCGATACTTACATCGATACCGACACGGAAGAGGCTCGCGCCAAGCTGGGCCGGCCGCTGCTGGTGATTGAAGGCCCACTGATGGCCGGCATGAGTGTCGTGGGCGATCTCTTCGGAGCGGGCAAGATGTTCCTTCCGCAGGTCGTGAAATCCGCACGCGTGATGAAGAAAGCCGTCGCCTACCTCACGCCCTACATGGAAGCTGAAAAGGCCGCCATGGCCGCCCGCGGCGAAGTCACACGCGCACAGGGCAAGATCGTGCTGGCCACCGTAAAGGGCGATGTGCACGACATCGGCAAGAACATCGTGGGCGTTGTACTTGCCTGCAACAACTATGAAGTCATCGACATGGGCGTCATGGTGCCGGCGGAGAAAATTCTAGAGCGCGCCAAGGCTGAGAATGCAGACATCATCGGCCTGAGCGGCCTAATCACGCCATCGCTGGACGAGATGGTGCACGTTGCCCGTGAGATGGAGCGCCAGAAGTTCAGCATCCCGCTGCTCATTGGCGGTGCCACCACCAGCCGCGCCCACACCGCCATCAAAATCGCGCCGCACTACAGCGAGCCGGTGGTCCACGTCACTGACGCCAGCCGAGCCGTGCCCGTCACCACCAGCCTGCTCAGTGAGGATAGCCGCGCGCAATTCATCCAGACGCATCGCGACGAGTACGAAGCCGTCCGCAAGGCGCATCTGGCTCCGAAGCAGAGCATCCTGCCCATCGGGAAAGCCCGGGCACGCCGCACCCCTATTCAATGGCGGCCCGAGGATATTGCGGTACCAGGCTTCACCGGCGTCCGCGTCCTGAACGACTTTCCAGTCTCCACCCTGCGCGGCTTCATCGACTGGTCGCCGTTCTTCCATACCTGGGGCCTGCGCGGCCTCTACCCGCGCATCCTGAACGACGAACGTCAGGGCGAAGAAGCCCGCAAGCTGCTGGCCGACGCTCACGTCATGCTCGATGAGATCATCGCGAAGAACTGGCTCACCGCGCGCGGTGTCTACGGCCTCTTCCCAGCCAATGCCGTGGGTGAGGATGTGGAGCTCTATACGGATAGTGCACGGACAAACGTGCTCGCACGCCTCCACTTCCTGCGCCAGCAGGCAAACCGGGAGGGTAACGAGCCCTGCCGCTCCCTCGTCGACTTCATCGCTCCAAAAGACACCGCCTTGCCCGACAGCATCGGCGCCTTCGCCGTCACCACCGGCATCGGCCTGAAAGAGGTCACAGACCGTTTCAAGGCCGCGCACGACGATTACAGTGCCATCCTGGCTGAAGCTCTGGCCGACCGGCTTGCCGAGGCTTTTGCCGAGTGCCTGCACAAGCAGGTTCGCGACGATTGGGGCTTCGGCTGCACCGAGGGCCTGAGTAGTGACGAAATGATCGCGGAGAAATACCGCGGTATCCGCCCCGCGCCCGGCTACCCGGCCTGCCCGGACCACACTGAAAAGGGCACCATCTGGAAGCTCCTGAACGTGCAGGAAAACACCGGCATGGAGATCACCGAGTCCTACGCCATGTGGCCCGGCTCCAGCGTCAGCGGCATCTACTTCGCCCATCCCGCATCGCGTTTCTTCAGCCTAGGCAAGATTGACCGCGACCAGGTGGCCGACTATGCCGAACGCAAAAGCATGAGCCTCACCGAAGCCGAGCGCTGGCTCGGACCCAATCTGAACTACGACCCGGAGTCCCCCGGGCGCGGCGATATCCGTTAATTCCAGATTTGTTCATCCCAAATCCGTTGATCCCACATCCGTTAACTCCGGATCTGTTCATCCCAGACCCATCTGCCCCGCCACCCCAACTCACGCCTCACATTCTGCGGAGACCCCTCACATTGGCCCGTTTGTAGGCTCGCGGATGCCGGTATGCGGAGGGTAGCGCAGCAGGTGCGGCGGGCACACCCGCTACGGAAGAAGAGGACGGTTGCTCGCAAAAAGCGCCGCTGAGGTTCCAATCACCTTGGGGAGATCACGGTTTTGGATGCGAGGATTGAAATCTCAACGGCGAGCAGACGTTTACAGCACTACCCGATACCCCAACTGGAAAGGATTTGCTGCCAGCCCTGCCAGCAGGTACCACCCTGTCGCACCAATGTGCAGCGAAGGCCCGTAGGTGTACCCGAAGCCCGTATCCAGAACGCTCGTCGCCGCCACTAGTCCGTATCCCTGCGGAATGGCCTTGCCCCCCACCGTCTTACCTGAACCCAGCAGAGATTGCGCACGCTGGCACTGGTTCAGCAGCGCCGCCGCCTGTGAGATATCCGCAAACAAACCGGCCAGCGTGTCCTGCCCACGCAACACCCGCGCCACCAGCGCTGCCGCCGTGTGGGCCGTGCCTTCCAGCCAAACGGCATTTGGGTCTGCCGTCGTCGTCGTCAGGCTTGCCGTGTCGAAAACCAGTCCATGCACCGTTTGCGTTCCGGTCAGGCTCGTCCGCGGTGAAGCCGCTGTGTCCGTGGTTTGCAGATTTGCCAGCGCCCAGTCGATCGTCTTGCTCCGTGCCTGATCCAGGAATGCCATGTACGACCATGTTTGCGTGTCTTCCGGGATGGGCTGAGGATTGATTGTGCTCTGGTCGCCGAGCGTTCCGGTGTAGAAGTACGGCCCCGCCGGGTTGTACATCGCCGTCACGAACTGGAGCGCATGCTGGGCCAACTGCGACCAGAGCATCCCGTTCGCCGCAACCCCGTCTGAGGTCAGCTTCACCAGCATCGTGAAAAACGCATAGCAATCAATGTTGTGCTCGGTCGCCTTGCCGTTGCCTGATGGCACTGACTGATTGAACTGGTTGATGTTCGTGCCGAACGCAAACCCACCCGGCCCGATCTTCGAGTAAGTGTTGTTCACGATCCAGTTCGCCACCAGTAGCGCTCCGTTCAGATAGGCGGCATTCTGCGTCCGGTAAAACAGCTGTGCCAGCGCCATGCCTGCCCACGCCTGGTCCCCCGTTGCCGAGGTATAGAAGTAAAAAGGCGCAGCGGCCGGATTGATGAACGCACCATCCGTGTCGGCCTTGTTGACGAAGTATGCTTGCCCGAAACGGCCATCGTGGAACGGGAAGTTGTGCGCCTGTGCGTACAGCAGACCATTCCCCAGCACCTCGGCGCGCGTTAGGCCATCCGCCATCCCGGACGCCAGGTAGGCGTGAATTGAAACTGCGTTGTCATAGGTGAATGCCGTGGAAAGCAATGCCTCGTCGGAGTAGCTCTGTGTCAGCCGCACCGTCGTGCCTGCCGCATACGCATCCATCATCAGATTTTGGAAGGTGATTGCTTTCTGAATGGATTGCCGCAATGCAGCCGGATTGAGCTGGGTGGCGGCATGTGCACCCACCTGAGCCGTTTCAGCGGGGACTTGTGCCTGCATCGTGCCAGTTAGAAAGGTTGGCAGGGCGGCCGCGGCCGTGGCAGCCGAAGCCAGGCCAAATAGATCGCGGCGGGAAACTACGGAAATGGAAGCCATAGGGGTATGTGGTTCTCCTTCAATTGCGGCCCTCAAACCGGGCGCAGCCAAAATCTACCTGACTGCGCGGACAACAGGCAATCCGGCGTCTCAAATGGCGCAAGCCGCAAGAGCTGTCAATCCCTCTCACTAGCTAACCCTTTTGCTATGTGCAAAATGCAAGTGGCAGGATATATATCTCCGATTCCATACAATTGAGTTATCGGACTGGCAGCCATGCACAAAGCGCGGACCCTTGCATCCGGCATCCACGACGTAACAGCGCCCGCGGAACCAGAATCTAGCTCCCGCAGACCACGATTTAGCGCCCGCAGACCAGAATATTACTGAAGCGACAAAGGCAAATTCTTCAAAACAAGGATTTTGTCAAGACAGGGGGGGGAAGGGAGTTCGTACCCGCCGCCGTTACCTATCGCTCGCGCTCGGTCACATACCCCGGAACCCACAGCAAGGCGCTGTGAGCCTTGTTTGAAGCAACTTCCGCAATCGACTGCCGCGCTGCCTCGGCGTAAGCTCGCGCCGCATCCATCGCGTAATCAATCGATCCATGCCTCTTCAGGATCTCCAGAATCGCCTGATGCTTGACTCGCTCGAAACTGCCATCCGCCAGTACGGTGCGAATTGCCTCGCGATCGGCGCCCGTGCCGCGCTCCAGCGCATGGATTACGGCAAGCGTGGCTTTCCCCTCGCGCAAATCGCTCGCGACAGGTTTGCCCAGCTTCGCTTCCGTTGAGGTTAGATCCAGAACATCGTCCACAATCTGAAACGCCAGGCCAAGATTACGTCCATACTCGCCAAGCTGCTCTTCCAGAGCGTCATCCGCGCCGGCCAGCGCCGCGCCAAGCTGCATGCTTACCTTAAAAAGACAAGCCGTCTTGCGGTAAATCAACTCAAAGTATTCTTCTTCGTTGATCAGGTGACCGAGCTTCTGAATCTGCAGCAGTTCGCCTTCCACCATCTGCTGCGTGAGCGTAATCAGCAAATCGAGTACATGGAAGTTCCGTTCGCGCAGCGCTGTCTGAAAGCTCTGCATGTAGAGCCAGTCGCCTGCCAAAACGCACTTGCTCGCGCCCCACTTGGTGTTGGTTGAAGGTCTTCCACGCCGCGTCTTCGCCTCATCGATGATGTCGTCATGCACCAATGTCGCGGTGTGCAGCATCTCGACAACCGCACCCATCCGTATGCGGCTCTCTCCCTCAAAGCCAAGCGACTTCGCCGCAAGCAGAAGAAGCAGCGGCCGGATGCGCTTGCCGCCGCCTTCCAGCAGGTAATCGCCGATTTCTGTAATGACCTCGACTTCGGAAACCGACTGCACCGCAAACTCGCGCTCCACCAGCCGCAGGTCAGCCTGCACTAGATCAAAGACTTCTTTCGCTGAAGCGATGGAAAGCGTAGCCATGTACATGTGACTGTAACAGCAGTTCTGGAGATGCAAGCAGACAGTTCAGTTGGAACGGTAATTCGTAAACTGAAGTTCCACGCCGAAGTCTTTTCCCCGCAGCAAAGCCATGATCTCCTGCAGAATATCGCGATCCTTTGCGGACACGCGGACCGTGTCGCCCTGGATGCTTGCCTGCACCTTCTTCTTCGAATCCTTAATCAGCGCAACGATCTTCTTGGCTGCATCGCCCGAAACGCCCTGCTTCAGCTTGATCTTCTGCCGCACAGAACTGTTCGACGCTGGCTCGATCTTCTCGTACTCCAGGTTCTTGAGCGACACATTCCGCTTCACCAGCTTCTGCTGCAGGATATCGATGACGGCCTTCAGCGTGTACTCATCCTGTGAGGCAAGCTGGATGGTGTCCTGGCCTTCAAGCTCGATGGTCGACTTCGAGCTCTTCAGGTCAAACCGCGCGTTGACTTCCTTCTGTGCCTGATCGATCGCGTTCTTCACTTCCTGTACCTCGACCTTGCTCACCACGTCGAAGCTGTTGTCCTGTGCCATTGCAAAATCCTTTCGTGCCGCCACACTGTGGCAGAACCTGTGAACCTACTCCACCGATGAGAGTGAGAAGAGTCGCTCGAAGTTGGCCGTGGTCTGCGCGGCAAGCTGCTCCAGCGCGATACCCCGTAGCTCAGCGACGAACTGTGCCGTCACGCGCGTCCGTGCCGGCTCGTTGCGCTCCCCGCGATGCGGTTGCGGCGCCAGGAACGGTGCATCGGTTTCCACCAGCATCCGATCGAGAGGCACGATCGCCGCTGCTTCCCGGATGCTTTCAAAACGGCCATAGGTCACATTGCCGGCAAAGGAGATATGGAAGCCCAAGCCAAGAGCGCACCTCGCTTGCGCCGCAGTGCCGCTGAAGCAGTGCATCACGCCGCCAATGCCGTGCGGCGTCCACTGTTGCGCAATCAGCCGCAGCAGATCCTCCTGCGCATCCGCCGTGCCAAAGCGTCCTTTGGCCTCTGGCGTTGCGAGCTCGCTCGTCCGGCAATGAATCAGGATCGGCTTGCGCACCTCGCGCGCGATCTCCATCTGCGCCAGAAACGCCGCTTGCTGAACGCCGATCTCAGGATTGTCGGCGTGGTAGTAGTCCAGCCCAATCTCTCCAACAGCCACGACTAGCGGATCAACGGCCAGTTGTCGCAAGTTCGCGAGTGCTTCCGGCGTCGCGGCGTCTGCTTCCTGCGGGTGAATGCCCGCGCTGCTCACAATGCGCGGAACGGCAGAATCGCCGGCAAAGCGCGCAGCCAGATCACGTGCACGATGCATCGTCTCCGGCCCGTCGCCAATACCGACCGCAAGAATCGTCCGGACCTCCGCACTCAACGCACGCTCAAGCACGCCGTCGAGATCGTCGGCAAGGGAAGAGAAGTCGAGATGTGCGTGGCTATCGGTGCTGTGGATACAAGCGAGTCAGCGGTAG
>CAXTRR010000019.1:13393-66147 GCA_964246795.1 uncultured Terriglobus sp.
AGCGGTAGAGCGAGTGAGCTTCTTTTCGCGAGTTCAAGGTTTAGCGCAGCCTTGCGCCGATCTCGATATCTTCCAGAAAGCTGGCCAGTGCCGGAGCGCCGTCGCCTACGGAGGCCGCCACGATCATGCCCTGCGACTCATAACCCCGCAGTTTGCGCGGTGCAAGATTGGCCACGATCACGACCTTGCGCCCGACCAGTTTTTCCGGCTCGTAATACTGCGCGATGCCGGCGAGAATCTGCCGTTTCTCATAGCCCAGATCAACTTCCAGCCGCAGCAGCTTGTCGGCTTTCGGAATGCGTTCGGCCACCAGCACTCTGGCGACACGAAGGTCGACTTTCACAAAGTCGTCGATGGTGATCTCCGGCGTATCCGGTTTGGCGATTCCGGCTGCAGGTTCCCCCGTCGTCGAATCGGTAGATGGATTAGCAACCGGTTGCGCTTCGGCAGTTGGCGAGACTTTCCCGCTGTCGGTCACCTCTGTCATCGGTGCCAGCCTCTGTGTCTGCGCATCTTGATCGTCGGGTGCGGCGGCTGCCGGCGAGTGTTTCTGTTCGGCGTCACTCATCTGGTTCAGGATCTCCTTGTCTGCCCGCGGGAAAACCGGAGCAACTGTTCCGATGCGGGCATTCGCGGCAAAGCCGCCATGAGTAAGTTCCATCAACTCGCCATTCTCAACGGCACGCCGCAGCGAACCCAGCCCAAGCTGCTGCCAGACGCGTTCCGTGCTGTATGGCAGCACCGGATAGAGCAGCGCCGTAACTGTGCGGATCGCCTTCACAGACGTTCGCAGCACTACGGCAAGGCGCTCACGCTGAGCCACATCCTTGGCCAGCTTCCAAGGCGCACTGGCCGTGATGTAGCCGTCCACGGCCGTGATCAGCGAAGCACAAGCCTGCACCGCCGCCGTGAACTCTTGCTGCGCCAGCGCACCGTCGTACTTTGCGAGCGCGTCCGTGGTCGCGGCCGTCAGTTCCGTACTTAGGCCGCTCTCCGGAATGACACCTCCGAAGTACTGCTCAATCATCTTGAGTGTGCGGCTCACCAGGTTGCCGTAGCCGTTCGCCAGATCGCTGTTGTAGCGCGTAAGCAGGGCATCGAAGGAGAACGAGCCATCCTGCCCAAACGGGATTTCCCGCAGCAGGAAATAGCGCAGCACATCTGCCGCGAACAGGTCCTGCTCATCTTTCACAAGCTCCGGTTTCAGCGCACCGAAGCCGTCAAGAATTGTCTCCGTCCGCACGATGTTGCCGCGCGACTTCGACATCTTTGATTCTTCAAAGAGCAGCCAGCCGTGCGCCACGATCCTCTTCGGCAACGGCAAGCCCGCCGCCAGCAGAAAGGCCGGCCAGTACACGCAGTGGAAGCGCACGATCTCCTTGCCGACCAGGTGCACATCCGCCGGCCAATAGCGGGTAAACATCTCCCGCGCTTCGGCCGACTCATCGCCGTAACCGACGGCGGTCATGTAGTTAGCCAGCGCATCCAGCCACACATAAATCACATGCTTCTGCGCGGTGGTGCTCGCGGCCGGCTCCGGCACCGGGATGCCCCAATCAAAACTTGAACGTGAGACGGACAGGTCTTTCAGCGCTCCGGGCGTATAGGCGATGCCCGTGTCACTGCGCAGTGTTTCCGCGCCCTCGCTCACGCTGCCACGCAGAAAGGAGAGCACCTCGTTTTTGCGCGACTCCGGCTCGATGGCGAGTTGGTTCGACTCGATTAGATCGATCAGTGGCTTTTGGAAAGCGGAAAGCCGGAAGTAGAAGTTCTCTTCCGTCACGGTTTCGGTCGGCCGGCCATCCGGTCCGATGGTGCCTGGCGGCCCTTCCACGAACATCTCTTCGGAAACGCAGTACTGGCCGGTGTAGCTGTCCAGGTAGATGTGACCGCGTTCATACAGCGCGCTGAAGAGCTTCTGCACACCGCGCTTGTGCCGGGCGTCCGTGGTGCGGATGTACTGGTCGTAGCTGATGCCCATACGCTGCCACAGCGCACGAAAGCTGCTGGAGACCTCATCCGCAAACTGCTGTGGAGCGATGCCGGCCGCAGCTGCGGAGCGTTGGATTTTCTGCCCATGCTCGTCGGTGCCGGTCAGGAAGTAGGTGTCGCGACCGAGCATTCGGGCGCGCCGCGCGAGCACGTCGGCGGCAATGGTGGTATACGCGTGGCCGATATGTGGCCGCGCGTTCACGTAGTAAATCGGAGTGGTGATGTAAAACTTGCCGGACATGCGCTTGAGCTTAAGAATAGCAGTGCATGTCCGGTGTTCATGCCGGTCTGGATCGCCGGATCGTGCCTGATGCAGAGCCGAGACTCGGCACGAGCAGTTGAATGCACAGCAGCGCGAGCAGGTACGCAAACGCGGCAAAGGTAAAGATCACCACCGGATGCGTCGTGATGTTGTGCTTGACGAGAATCGTGAACAGCGCGCTCGCACCCGAGCCCATGGCTCCGCCGATACCGACCACCGTGGAAACCGCGGTGGTGGGCAACATATCTCCCGGGGTGGAAAAGAGATTTGCCGACCAGCCCTGGTGCGCCGCCGCTGCCAGGCTGAAGAGCCCGATCGTCGGCCAGAGTGTCGCGCCATGGTTCGCCAGATACGGCACCAGACCTACTGGCAAAACGCAGCATGCACAGATCAGCAGCGTCAGCTTGCGTGCCCGGTTCACTCCCATTCCGCTCCGCATAAAAGCACCCGCCAGATAACCGGCGCCAATGGACCCAACCGACGAGGCCAGATAGACCACAATCAGCGGCTTGTAGAGCTGTGTGAGAGACAGGCCGTACGTCTCATGGAAGTATTTGGGCAGCCAAAAAAGATAAAACCACCAGATTGGATCGGTGAGCGCCTTGCCCACGCCAAACGCCCATGTGCCGCGATTGCTCAGAATGTATCGAAGTGGCAGGCGTTCCGGCTGCAGCCCAGCCTCCCGGAACGGTAACTCCAGATTTGCCTGCGTGATGGTCGAACGCCGGCGCAGCTGGTTGTAAGGGAAGATCAGCCACATCGCCAACCAAACCAGGCCAAAGCTGCCCGTGGTTAGAAATGCCGCGTGCCAACCGTAATGGCCAACGATGAAAGGAATCAACAAGGGTGCCACGATGGAGGAGAGGTTTGTTCCGGAGTTCCACAACCCGGTCGACAGCGCGCGCTCTTCCTGGGGGAACCACTCACTTGTCGCTTTCAATGCAGCAGGAAAGTTGCCGCTCTCACCCAGGCCGAGCATGAAGCGAGCCAAACCAAATCCAAGTACCGACCCTACAAATGCATGGCTCATGGAAGAAAGTGCCCAAATGCCAATCGCGACTGCATAGCCGAGCTTTGTGCCTAGTTTGTCAATAATGCGTCCGCTGACCAGCAAGCCCAAGCCATAAGCAACCTGAAAATAGATCAGCACATTGCCGAAATTGTTGTTGAATACCGTGTGTGCGGGATCGGCTCCGTTCCAGCCCATGAACGGCAGATCATGCAGTTTCGGTTCAATGAGAGAGAAGACTGACCGGTCCATGTAGTTGATCGTCGTTGCCAGAAAGAGCAGGCCGCAGACAAACCACCTCATTTTGCTCATTTCGGTAAAGCTGTCGTGAGGCGGAGCAGGTGCGAACTGTGTAGCCACGTGGGTCTCCTGGCGGCGCGAACGCTGCGGGGCACAACTGGAATAGTTTTCGACTCGAACCGAGGATACTGACCGTAGGCACAGGGCTGTCAAGCGTGGCTCAGGGCTTGCACGCGGGGCTCAGGGCTGGCACGCATGGCTACAATCGGAGGCGAGATGGCAAAGACGATTGTGGTAACGGGAGCGGCCGGATTTATTGGCCGCAACATCGTGGCAGAACTGAACCGGCGTGGCCAGACCGACCTGCTGCTGGTGGATTCGCTGGGAAAAGATGACAAGTGGCGCAACCTGGTGGGGCTGCAGTATGAGGAAATCCTCTCACCCGAGGAGTTCCTGGATTTGCTGGACGGCACGGCTCCCGGGGAGCCGGGCTTTGGCGGGATCATTCACATGGGTGCCTGTTCCGCGACCACGGAGCGTGATGCAGACTATCTGCTGCACAACAACTACCACTACACACGCACACTGTGTGAGTGGAGCCAGGAGCACGGCGTCCGTTTCGTTTGTGCCTCATCTGCCGCAACTTACGGGGACGGGAGCCGCGGGTATGATGATGCCGACAAGGTGACGCCCACCCTGGAGCCATTAAATATGTATGGCTACAGCAAACATATTTTTGACCTGTGGGCCCTGCGGCATGGCCTGTTCTCGCAGACAGACAATCCCATCGTTGGCCTGAAATTCTTCAACGTGTACGGACCACATGAGGACCACAAGGGCGAGATGCGCTCCGTGGTCAACAAAAGCTTCGGCCAGATTGGTGAAAAGGGAAGTGTTCAGCTTTTCAAGAGCCACCGGCCGGAGTACCGGGATGGCGAGCAGATGCGCGATTTTGTCTATGTGAAGGATGCCGTCGCTGTGACGCTCTTCTTCCTGGAAAACCGGGAGAAGGGTGGTCTGTTCAACTGCGGCACAGGCGTACCGCGAACCTGGCGCGATCTGGTGACAGCGGTGTACAGCGCCATGGGCCGTTCGCCCAGCATTGAGTACATCGACATGCCAGAGGAGCTCCGCGGAAAGTACCAGTACTACACCGAGGCGAACCCGGCGAAACTGCGCGCCGCCGGATACACGGCTCCGTTCACCACGCTGGAGGATGGCGTGCGCGATTACGTGACCACGTATCTGCAACTGCGGGCCTCGGGCGAGCGCACCTGGTAAACAGTTGCTGCATGACGCCTTGGAGATTTGGGGTTCTTGCATGTCAGGATTTGTTTCAGGCATCTTGCCCCTGATAATTTGGCTCCGTATAGGGGAGTAGAGGAGTTTCAGTGGCGAAGAGTTTGCGCATCGGCATCGACCTGGGTGGCACAAAGATTGAAGGACGGGCGTTCAGCTCCCATGGCGAAGAACTCGATCGCCTCCGCGTTTCGACGCCCCAACACGATTATCCCGGCACGGTGAACAGCATCGCTGAAGTGGCGGAAGCGCTGGAAATCCGCGCGGGCTGCAGCGGCACGGTCGGCGTCGGCATCCCTGGAACGGTGGTTCGGTCCACTGGCCTGGTCAAGAACGCCAACTCCACCTGGTTGAACGGCATGCCCCTGGAGAAAGACCTGTCTGCCCGCTTGGGCCGAGAAGTCCGCTGCGCGAACGATGCGAACTGCCTTGCTATCTCTGAAGCGATTGACGGAGCGGCTGCCGGGTACCCCATCGTCTTTGGGGTCATTCTCGGGACCGGCTGCGGTGGAGGCGTCGCCATTGAAGGCCGGGTGCACAACGGTCCGAATGGTTTGGCGGGCGAGTGGGGCCATAACCCGCTGCCGCTGCAAAGCGCTGCGGAGTGGCCGGGGCCTCCCTGCTACTGCGGCCGGGTTGGCTGTCTTGAGAAGTGGATTTCCGGCTCAGGGCTGGAGCGCGACTTTCTGGCTGTGACCGGCCGGGCGCTGCGGGGCCCCCAGATCGTTGAGTCCAGCGAAGCCGGAGATCCGGAAGCGACGGACGCCATAGCACGGCTGGAGGACCGGCTCGCCCGCTCTCTTGCCGGCATTGTGCACGTGCTTGATCCGGATGCCTTTGTCATTGGCGGGGGATTGTCGCGCCTGGACCGCATTTACCGGAATGTGCCCGCGCTGCTCTCGAAATACACCTTTGGCGGCCCAGTAGAAACGCCGATCCTGAAAGCAGTGCACGGCGATGCGAGTGGGGTGCGCGGCGCGGCGTGGCTCTGGCCGGCGGATGCGTCTGCCGCCAACCCTGTTATCTAGACCTGGCGGAAAGCAAAAAAAGCCCGTATGGGTCGTGAAACCCATACGGGGGAGGCCAGTGACGCAACTTGTGGCGGCGGGATGTTTCTCGAACCGTCCGCGAAACTTTGAGGGTCGACTGGTTGACCGTCTGCCCCACACCTAGTATGACGCAAATTGGGACAGAAAGTTTCTCGGACCTCCAGAAAAGTGCAGATTTATACAAAACTACATAGAAACCAAGCTGGCAAAAAAGAGCCTGCCTTTATTTTTCAGTCACTTGCCGGATTGCCCGCCGCTTGGCTGCCCAACCTGGTTTGGTGACCTGATGCGCTCTGCCCAGTGCAAGAGCGTCAGCGGGAACGTCATCTGTGATGCAACTGCCAGCGGCGACGTAGCTGCCCGGCTCCAAGGTCAGGGGGGCGACCAGTGTGGAGTCGGAGCCGACAAAGACTCTATCCCCGATCCGGGTCACGTTCTTGTGCACGCCGTCGTAGTTGCAGGTAATCACGCCTGCCCCGATGTTGACCCCGCTGCCGACGATGGCGTCGCCCAGGTAGGCGAGGTGATTGGCCTTTGAACCATCGCCCAGAATCGTCTTCTTGGTTTCCACAAAATTGCCAACGTGGGCACCGGCGCCGATGTAGCTCTCCGGACGCAGGTGCGCATACGGCCCCAGCACCGCCTCGTCTGCAACGGTGGCCCGGTCCAGCACGCATCCCTGGCGCACCAGAACTCGATCTCCAAGAGTTGAGTTTTCCAGAGTGGAGTACGATCGGATTCGGCAGTGCCGGCCCACCTGAGTTTCGCCCAGCAGCTGGGTAAACGGCTCCAGCACAGTGTCGGCACCTACGGTCACGCTACTGTCGATGGTGACGGTTTCGGGCCGGAAGATCGTCACGCCAGCTGCCATGTGATGTTCGACCGTGCGACGGCGAATCGAGGTATCCAGGTGCATCATTTCAGCGATGGTATTGGCACCTAGAACTTCATCCACCGAAGCCGCAACCGTCGCGATAACGCGGGCACCTTCCGATACCAGGAGACCGGCGACATCTGTCAAGTAGAACTCGCCGGCGCTGTTTGTGTTGCTCAGGTGGTTGAGCGCGGCAAAAAGTGCAGCAGTCTGAAAAGCATAGATGCCACTGTTGATTTCCCGTAAATTTTCAGGCGCGGCGAGCTGCTCCGATGTAAGTGACTTCTGCTCTACGATGGCCGTCACTTCCGTCGCACCCGGCGACCGGCGAAGCACGCGCCCATAGCCGGACGGGTTCTCAGGGATCGCGGCGAGCACGGTCATAGCGGCAGACTCGCCGGTATGGGTCGTCCAGAGCCGCTGAATTGTTTCCGGCCGGATCAGCGGAACGTCGCCAGAGAGAACGATCAAGTTCTCAGGAGGGGCATGTCCGCCTCCTTCGAAGGAAGCCTTCACGCATTGCAGCGCGTGACCGGTGCCGAGCTGCTCCGGCTGCAGGACGAAGCTTACACCGGTGCCGCGCATAGCTGCTTCGACCTGCTCTGCCATGTGCCCGACGACGACCTGAACCTGCTCGGGCGTCACCAGCTGGAGGGCTGCGTCAATGACATGACGCAGCAGCAACTTTCCACCTACGGCATGCAGGACTTTTGGCCGGCTACTCTTGAGCCGCGTTCCTTTGCCGGCGGCCATGATCACGATTCCAAATGAATTCATATCTGTTCGACTTCCATGGCGGCAGCGGATCTTCTATGCCCGCGCCGGGAACTGTGTGTCTTTACGAGTATGTCTGAGGAATGTTTCCAGGAAAATCCCACAGAGGTCGTGCTGCGAAGTTGGGCGAGCGATAAGTAGGCCCACCACAACTCCAGAAGTGGCGATCAGGTAGTTTCCACACTGTCTGAGGTACTCGGCTTTGCGGTCGGGCTCTTGCGAGCGGCTCCCCGTGGCACCGATGATCTGCCTTCAGAGGAAAGCGCTTGGGGTTTCCGGGCCGCCTGCTTGCGCTGAGCTCTCCGGGGCGTGGAGCGGGGCGTCTCTGTGGCCAGTGGTGCGGGGGCGGCTACCCCGTTGGCGATGTCCATCAAGCGCTGTTGCGAATCGATGGCGTCTTTGCGGGCGGGTGGGCGAACGTATGAACCATCGGGGGTAAGCATGCGCGCCTTGACGGTGTCGTCCAGGTAGACCTGCAGAATCTCTTCGCGCAGACGTTTGCGGAGTTGCGGATCGTCTACCGGAAAGACTGTCTCGCAGCGGTCATACAGGTTGCGGGACATCCAGTCCGCTGACCCGCAATAAACCTCGCTATGCTGCTTCTCCGTATCGGTTTCAGTTCCATTGCTGAACCAGAAGATGCGGCTGTGCTCCAGAAAGCGGCCAACGATCGACCGGACGCGTATGCGCTCACTCAGCCCGCGTACACCCGGACGCAGAGCGCACATGCCACGCACGATCAGGTCGATCTCCACACCGGCTTTGGAGGCGGCGTAAAGCGCGCGAACCGTCTTCTCATCAAGAAGTGCATTCATTTTCGCGATGATGCGCGCCGGCTTGCCGGCCTTGGCATGCTGGGCTTCTCGCTCAATCAAATCCAGGATGCCCTGAGCGAGCGTTACCGGAGCTACGAGGAGAGGCTCATAATCCTTCTGTTCGGTCTGGGCGGTCAGGAAATTGAACACACGCTGCACGGCGCTGGTGATGGTTTCATTGGCCGTGAGCAGGCTGATGTCAGTGTAGAAGCGGGCTGTCACGGAGTTGTAATTGCCGGTGCCCAGATGGGCGTAACGGCGGGTCACGCCGTCCGGGTCTCGGCGCACCAGCAAGGCGAGTTTTGCGTGCGTCTTCTTGCCGATCACGCCGTGAAAGACCTGCACACCGGCCTCTTCCAGCGTGCGTGCCCAGCGAATATTGGAGTCTTCGTCGAAGCGCGCCATCAGTTCAACCACCACGGTTACGTCCGTGGTAGGTGCGGCCTCAAGAAGGGCGCGGAACAGCGGTGAATCAGAGGTGGTGCGGTAAAGCGTCTGCTTGATGCTGACGACCTGATGGTCGGCGGCGGCGGCCTCCATGAACTGCTCCACCGCGCTGTACGAATCAAAGGGATGATGCAGCAGCACATCATGGCTGCGCAGTGTATCGAAGATGGTCTGCGGATTGCCGCGCTCATCTCGATCCAGCACAGGCGTGCGCGGTGTGAACTTGGGAAACTTCAAGTCGGGCCGGTCCACGGCGCTGAAAAGGTCAGCCACGCGGGTAAGGTTTACCGGGCCCGCGGTGCGGAAGACCTGCCAGCGGTCGAGCTCGAAGTTGATGCGCAGCTGCTCCAGCATCGCCTCATCGGCGCCACCCTCGATCTCCAGCCGGACGATGTCGCCCTTACGCCGGTTATGTAATTCCTCACGCACACTTTCCAGCAGGGAGCGGGATTCCTCCTCCTGCAGGTAAAGATTGCTGTTGCGAGTAACGCGAAAGGGCGCGCAACTCAGCACCTGATAGCCGGGAAACATGCGCCCGGCGTGTGCCTCCACCAGTTCGTGCAGCGGCAGGAAGCGGAACTCCCCCGGCGGGGAGGGCAGCGGCACCATGCGCGACAGCGAGCGAGGGATGGTGACGACGCCCAGCATGTTCAGATTGCCGCGCTTGCGGCGCAACAGCAATGCCAGGCAAAGCGCCTTATTTAGCACGCGCGGAAATGGGTGGCTTGGATCGATGGTGACGGGTGTGAGCAGGGGATCGGCCTCCCGCTCATAAAACAGGTCGGCATGGCGGCGTGCTTCAGTGTCCAGTTCCTGCCAGCTCAGAATGTGAATCTTCTGAGCGGCAAGCGCTGGCACCAGTTTCCGGGTCCAGCAGTCATATTGCTCGTGCACATAGGAGTGGAGCTGATCGGCCAGGGTGTCCAGGCGTTCCTGTTCGCTTCGCCCGTCATCGTCCTCGCTCGAGGGCTGAGTGTACCCGTCCTCAATGCGCTGCAGCATGGTAGCTACGCGCACCTCCACAAACTCATCCAGGTTGGAAGCAGTGATGGAGAGAAAACGTACACGTTCCAGCAGCGGATTGGTTTGGTCCTGCGCCTCCTCAAGGACGCGGCCGTTGAAGCGCAACCAGCTTTCATCGCGATTGAAGAACAGGTGCTCAGGCCTGTTTTCGACTTGCCTTGCCGAGGTCCGTTCCGTTGCCTTGCTTCTCGCCATACAACTCAGGGTAGCGCAGGGCGTTAGGTTTCATGATGAATCGCGAGCGAGTGATGCAACGGCTCAGCGTTTGCCAGGCCGGAAATTAAAGGTGTAATACGCGCCGAAGATCGTCATGAGAATTCCCCACCAGAAGGTTGGGTGCAGATCGTGCAACACGGTCTGCGGCGGGTGTGTCCACTGGTAGAGCCCGGCGGGGATGAGCACCAGACCGTACACAAGGCAAAGCACTCCGCAAAAAAACCAAATCGAAAGCTGCGCCTTGCCCGGCTTGGGGTCGATAGCGTCCGTGGCGACATGGTTGCCAATGTGTGGATGCGGTCCGGACATGCTGATGTGCTCCTTTGTTGCTGATGCGACGGTAAGTGGACCTGCGTGTAGAGGGCTCTAGAAGAACGCAATATTCAGGCCGATGAAGACGACCGCGACGATGCCGGCCCAGAAAACCGGCTTCTGCCAAAGGGTGCGTGCACCGTCGTCTGGAATGACAGTCGCGCCGTAGACAAGGCCGTTCAGTTCGGTGTCCGTCTTGGGTTTGGTGGCAAGGCTAACGGCGATCGTTACGGCGACGCAGATTAGCCAGCTCCAGAGCGCGCGATAGAGGTTTTCGGCTTGCGGTTGAGCGTCCGGTGAGAGCGCGATGCGTGCCAGCGCTGCGGCCTTGTGTTCGGCAGAGCCTGTGCTGGTGTAAATGAACATGGCAATGGACGACCCGGTGCCGGCGAGCAGGCCCCAGAAACCGCCAGGGCCGGTGGCACGCTTCCAAAGCATGCCAAGGATGACGGTGCCGAAGAGCGGCGCGATGAAGAAGCTGAAGAGCGCCTGCACATAGTCCATGATGGAGGCCGCGTTCATGACCAGGTAAGCCGTACCGATGGAGATCAGCATGCCGACCACCGTGGACAGGCGGCCCATGAAGACATAGTGAGAATCGGTCGCCTTCTTATTCATGAACGCGCCGTAGAGGTCGTAGGTCCAGACGGTTGAGAAGGCGGAGACGTTGCCGGCCATGCCGCTCATGAAGCCAGCCACCAGCGCCGTAATGCCCAGGCCCAGCAGGCCCGGCGGGCAATAGCGGATGAGCATGAGCGGCAGCACCTGGTCGTAAGCCGGTTGACCTGTGACTTTCGCGACGGCACCGGGCACCAGGTGATAGATCGGCTGGCCGTGTGCGTTGACCAGCCCCAAGGCCACCAGGCCGGGCACAATGACGATGAGCGGTACGGCCATCTTGAAGGCGGCACCGATCACCGGAGCCATCTTGGCGGCGCGCAGGTTGTTCGCTGACAAGACGCGCTGCACGACGAGGAAGTCGGTGGTCCAGTAGCCGAAGCTGACGATGGCACCGAGACCGAAGACGATGCCGGTCCAGTGCACGCCCATGGGATTGCCCTTGAAGGTGCCGAGGGTGGACCAGAGATGCGTATACGTTGCGTTGCCGGCGTTGGTGGCAATCTGAGCTTTGAGGTTGGACCATCCACCGGTCTCAATCAGGCCAAGAATCGGAATCATGGCGGCGCCGGCCCAGATCAGGACAAACTGCAGCACCTCATTGATGATGGCGGAGCGCAGGCCGCCGAGCATGACATATACCGCGACGGTGACAGCACCGACCCAGATGGAGAAGTTCAGGTTCCAGCCCAGCACAGTTTGCATGACCAGGGCCATGGCGTACATGTTCACGCCGCTCATCAGGATAGTCATGAGACCGAATGAGACAGCGCTGAGGGCGCGGGCGCTTTCGTTGTAGCGCAGCTGCAGGTAGCCGGGAACGGAGTGCGTTTTGGAGATGTAATAGAAGGGCATCATCACAATGCCGAGGAAAAGCATGGCGGGAATCGCGCCAATCCAATACCAGTGCATGGCGAGGATGCCGTACTGATAGGTGGATCCGGCCCAGCCCATGAGTTCCAGGGAGCCGAGATTGGCCGAGACGAAGGATAGTCCGGCGATCCAGGCGGTCATCTCGCGGCCGGCGAGGAAAAACTCCTCAGATGTGTTCGCGGAGTCGCGCACGTAGAAGCCGATGAAGATGACGATGCAGAAGTACAACACCAGGATAAGGATGTCGACGAAGGAGAGCGTGGTGAGCTGCCGGGATACGGCAAAGAACAGGAATGAAGCTGGAATCATGAAGTTGCGCTCGCCAGGGTGCGGCCCCTTTTTAGTCCACCGGAGTGCACCCCGGTTTATTGTCCGAACTATACAGGACGGCGCTATGAACAGAGAAGGGTGTAAGCGATTTCATCCGCACGCTAGTTGTTCAGCTTTCAGCGCAGGGATAGCGCTATGCCCAGGAAGCGGCCAGCGAGCGCGGCAGGAGCAATGGCGTCGCGAGGGAGACCAACGAAATCCAAAAGATGTCCGCGCTGAACAGGTGCAGCACCTGGATCCAGGTGGGCGCAAGCAGCAGCACATCGGCGGTGCCGATGATGATCTGCAGGGCGATGTTGACGGCCAGCAATGTTGCCAGGTGCTTGCGGCCTTCTCGCCACAGCGCGAGCGTCAGGTAAAGCACAGCTGCCGTGGTCAGGGCGGAAGCGGCCGGGTGCATCCAGCGCATGCGGATCAGCAGCGGCGAGTTCTGAGCGAAATCGGCCGCGAGTGCCGCCTGCAGATTCGGGGACGGAAACACCGTGTCCGCCAGAGCCGCAAGCGAGCCAGTCGCCCCTGTCAGAACGGTGGCGGCAAGAGCCAGGATCGCTGTCATTCGGGTAGTTGCTTGGTTTTTGAGGGACGCAACTTGGCTGTGGACCTGGTCTCGAACTTGGCTGCGGGCAGGGCCGAGCAGGACTGCGGTGACGGTGGTCGCCGCCAGCAGCAGCAGCGTATTGGTGAAGTGAACGGACTGCATGACCACGCGCAACGCCGAGGTGTTCTTCTCCACAAGATGTTTCAACACCAGCACCGCGCCGAGGAAGGCCTCTGATAGCAGCAGCAGGCCGGCGATGCTGGCGGCACGGCGTGCGGGATGGCGCTTCCAGGTGGCGTAGAAGGTCCACACAATCAGGACAGCAAACATCGCAGTACTGATGCCTGTAAGTGAACGATGGGTGAACTCGATGACGGTGGCAAGACGTGGATGATGCGGCAGGATTTCGCCGTTGCAGAGCGGCCAGCGGTCCCCGCAGCCCGCGCCGGAGGAGGTGGCACGGACCACTGCGCCCTCAAGCACCACAATGACAAAGAAGGCCAGCGTCGCCCACGCCCAGCGGCAGACGCCGACAAGGCTGCGCGTGCGGTGTGCAACGCGAATTCGGGGAAGCGCCTGGGTCGCCATGTGTCCTGCCTGAGGAGTGCTGTTTAGCCTGCCGCAAGCTCGCGTGCCCGCTGCGTAGCCCGCTTTACAGCCTTGATGAGGGTGACGCGCAGGCCGCCCTCTTCCAGTTCAAGAATACCGTCTACCGTACAGCCGGCGGGGGTGGTGACAGCGTCTTTTAGCAGCGCCGGATGATAACCGGTCTCCAGCACCATGCGCGCGGAGCCCAGGGTGGTTTGCGCGGCCAGCAGCGTGGCGACGTCCCTCGGCAGACCGACATTCACGCCTGCCTCCGCCAGCGCTTCGATAATGATGTAGAGGAAGGCCGGGCCGGAGCCGGAGAGGCCAGTCACCGCATCCATGTGCTTCTCATCCACGATCACCGTCCGCCCAACAGTCCCGAAGATGCGCTGGGCGATGCTGAGCTGCTCGGGAGAGACGAATCGCCCACCGCAAAGCGCGGTGATGCCGGCGGCCAGCATCGCGGGTGTGTTCGGCATGGCACGGATCACGGCGATCTCCGTGCCAGCTGCGTGCTCAATGGCAGATGTCTTGACGGAAGCCGCGAAGGAGAGCAGCAGCTTGTCTCTCGTCAGCGCGGGACGGATCTCTTCCACCAGGGCAGGCACCTGCATGGGCTTAACCCCGAGCAGGAGGATATCAGCCTCATGTGCGGCAGCCAGGTTGTCCGTCGAAACATGGACGGAGTACTGCGCCGACAGCGCGTGGGCGCGCTCCGGATGGGCAACCGTGGCGAAAATCTGTTCAGGATGCAACAGGTTGTTCTTCAGGAAGGCCTGAAGGAGGATGCCGCCCATCTTTCCCGTGCCGAGCACGGCGACTTTCACGCCGGGCATGGTTGCGGGCGTTTGCGGCAGTTCGTAGCTCTGGAGTTCTTCAGTCATTCCGTTCCCAGGGTGTTCATTTCAGAAAAGAGATCATCGAGATGGAGAGAAATTCCGTTTTTGCAACCTGTAGCTTCCCATCCAGTGTCACTACAAGCTTCTCGCCGTTGTAGGTGTAAGCACAGCGTCGCATCGGATCAATTAGCTAAAGATTGCGTACACCCATTGCATAGTAGTCGGCGAAGACAAGAGCTGCTTGGAACAGACGGTCCTCCGGAGAGAGAACCCCGATGCAGACCAGGGGCGGAAAAGTCGTGATCCGCTCGTACGGATCGCTCTGGCGAACGAGAACGACATCACAAATACGTACGCGGCTGGCGTTCACACGAATGCGTTGTTCCGTAAATCCGATAATGCCAAGGCGCTTGCTTTCGCGCCCGATTATCTCAGCGATAAGCCACTGTATCTGCTTGTGGTCGCGCTCTCCTACATTTCTCTCCTCAGTATGATCGTCGATAAAGTCGACATCTGGGCCTTAGCTGGTCTGTAAGTAGTCATCAATTGAGAGAATCGCTGGTGCAGTTGCCATGCTGTCCTCCTGATCTGCTGTGTGGAAAAATGTTTTCCGTGTGGTCGGGATTCATGCGTTCAGGCGTGCAGCAGTAAGGCGTGCAAACAGCGGCTCCAGGTCCACCGAAACAGATGTGCCCGGCACCAGCAATGGGCCATCTGGATGTGTGTGCAAACCCTGCTGGTCGAAGGTGAAGGCCTCCTGACGAATGGGGTCGATGAGCCATATATTCTCCACACCCATGGCGAGGTAATCAGCGAGAACCCTCTCCGCTCGAGAGATACGATCTTCCGGAGAGAGGATCTCGATGCAAACGAAGGGAGGCGTGGATGTGACTCTTTCATAGGGCGCGCCGTCCCGCAGCATGACCAGATCGCAAATGCGGACCCTGCCCGAAGCAACACGGATGCGCTGTTCGGTAACGCCAGTGACTTTCCAATCCGCTTCATGAGTGAAGATCAACGCACCAAGCAGAAACTGAAAACGTCCGTGTTCATACTCTCCCAAGTGCCTCTCCTGTATCTCGCCGTCGACGAAATCGACATCCGGGCTGAAGCTCGTATGCAGATACTCCTCCATCGACATGAGCGCGGGTGTGGTGGCCATGCTGTCTCCTCCTGCTTGCCTTAAGAGTACGCTTTGCTGTGGTTATTTCTGCGCCGCAACAGTGCCGCTGAAGGAGCTTTCCGGATACCAGGCGGGCGTTGCGGGTGCATCGGCGATGCGGGTTGCGAGCTGTGCCAGCAGCAGGGTGAACTGGGCCGCGGCGACCTTGTCCACCGGCTGATTCAAATCGTCGCTGGGCTTGTGGTACCGCGTCCGGACCCAATCGTTGAAGGTCTTTTGTTCGGGGGAATCCGGTGTCCAGCCGAACTTGAAGGCGAGCGCCGGTATGCCTTGTTTGACGAAGTTCACCTGGTCGGAGCGGACAAAGCGGTTCTCGTCGGGCTGCTTGTCGAACTGCACCTCCACATCGTTCAACTGGGCGATCGCGCGCGCGTCATTGCCGAGCGTCGATTCGCCGAGCCCCTGCACCTCAAGAAAACGCAAAGGGAAGAGTGGCAGGTACATGTCCATATTCAGATCGGCAACAATCTGCGGACGCAGCACACTTGGCCGGGTAGCGAAGTACTGTGAGCCGAGCTCGCCGAGTTCCTCCCCCATAAAGGCGACGAAGAGGATGGAGCGCTTCGGCCTGGGCTGCGCCTTCAGCAGCTTGGCGCATTCGATCAGGCTGGCAACGCCGCTCGCGTTGTCCATGGCGCCGTTGTAGAGCTTGTCGCCATTGATCTCCTGGCCGATGCCGAGGTGGTCTAAATGGGCGCTGATCACCACGTACTCCTGCCTGAGCTGGCGGTCAGAGCCTTCCAGCAGGGCAACGACATTTGAGGCGGAGATGGGTTTTTCCCGCATGACAACGGCATGCGCGTTGAAGTTGCCGGGTACGTCGAAGTGGGGCATCGGCTTTCCGGCCTCCGCCAGCGCGGCAATCTCATTTACCGTGTGGCCCGTGCCGTCCAGCAGCTTGCCCAGGCCACTTAACGTCAAAGTCCCGCTGAGCTGGAGACCCTCAAGTGTGTCCAGCGCGGGATCGGCAAAGGTAAGGGTTGGGCCGGAGGCCCGCTGCGGCAGCGCGGCTTCCCGCTGTGCGGGCGTGAGCTTTTCCGCGCCGGGGATGAAGCGGGGCGGCGCATAGGAGAGCACGCCGATGGCCCCGGCAGCCTTCAACACCTTCCAGCGCTGGTCCAGGCCGCGGGCATAGGCGCGTTGCGGCCCCTGCAGATGCTCCGGTGCGGCGTTGTAGAAGACGGCAATCTTGCCGTGCAGGTCGCTGGCCACGTAGTCGTCCATGTGCTTGCGCGGAATTTTCAGGCCGTACCCGAGAAAGACTAGACGCGCGCTCACGTCTGAAGCTGTGTGAGGGGAAAAGGTAAGGTCCTTGCCATAGTCCAGCTTCACAATGGTGGTGGCGCGCAGCAGCAAGGCACTCGATTTCCACGCATCCACTGTCGCCGGAATCAGCTGTACCGGCTGCTGATAACCGCTTGTGCCAGCCGGCTTCAGGCCCGCAGCCCGGAATTGCTGCTCCACGTAGTCGACCGCCTTGTTGTAGCCGGCCGTGCCGGTTTTGCGCCCCTCCAGCTTGTCGTCCGCCAGATATTGCACGTGCGACCACCAGGCCGCGGCGGGCGCGCTCCAGTCTGTGCGCTCCGGCACGGTGGGCAGCTGCGCGGGTGCGAATGGCGTAAGCAGCAGGCTCAACAAGAGTGTTGCCGCCGACATGAGAGGTCCGGAACGGCGGCGCGGATGAGGTTGCATGAAGGCTCCCGAAGAAGGGCTGTTGCGATGTACTAGCAGCCGGGGCCGCTGTACGTTACGCATTCCTCACAGCATAGCTTCATAGCAGTTTGGGACGGTGCCGATCAGAGCGCCCGTCAACGCTCTGATCGTGTTTCTCGTTGGCTGCGCTAGCCTAACCAGGTCTCGCTTTGCAGCGGAAGCGATCGTCGCCAGAACACAACGGCAAGTGTGCCGAGGCCCAGCAACCACACCGTGCTCGGCTCCGGCGTGACCGCAACACCACCACCAACGTAATCGAGTTGTGTCGCCTCGGTTGCTACAGCGACGCCGTAATCGGGGACTGTGGTGCGGGGCAGCACGCCGTTGCTCCACAGGTTCACCACTCTGCCGTCGCCGATGTTGAAGAGCAGCCCGTAGATATCCAGGAAACCACCATGGAACGGGTAATCGCTTGCGCTCTGGGGCGAACCGCCCGGGTACAGAAGATTGTCATAGCTCAGCGACCCGTGGCCCGTGCCGGCGGCGACCGGGAGGCGGCTGAAATCGTTCGGCGCGAGCAGGTTGGTGGGCTCCGGCGTGCTGTGATTGATCGGCACCAGGCCGAAGATGGTTGCGTTCAGAATGCCAAGGTTTGCGTCAGAAAACTGACCACTGATCCCGGTTACCTCCCTTGCCTGCGGATACGTCGCGTCGGTAAGCGCGCCATAGGTAAGTGAGACTGTGCCGCTTACTCCTGGCCCGGTAAACCCGAACTGGAAAGAGTCGGCTTTGGTTTTGGAGGGCGTAAGCACGGCAAGAAGGAAGACGGCTGAATACAGAATAATCCGTTTCATGCGTTCAACTCCAATGTTCAATTGTGCTTTTTGGGTGCTCCATGCTTCCAGGAAATGGGCGAGGAACTGAAGGAGACTTGCCGACGAGCGGAAAGCTTTTCCAAATTTGCAAGAACGTTACTACCGGGGAGAGCCGAGCGCAACGGGTTGTCGGCGGTCGCCGACCCCAGGAGGAAAGCTGCCAGGCACTTCAAGGCTGACAGCGCTTGCGTGGGCAGGGCCGTTATGGACCTGCAATCCCGACGTATCCCCAATCAGGTGGAGTGTCACTGTTTGAGCGAAGTTTTTTTGCGGTAGCTATCGTTTGCCGAAAACGTCGCCCATCCGGCGAATCTGCGCACCCACGCCACGCAGCTTCTCCTCAATATGCTCGTAGCCACGGTCGATGTGGTAGACGCGGTCCAGAATAGTTTCGCCATCAGCCACCAGGGCGGCGAGCACGAGTGAGGCGGACGCGCGAAGATCGCTGCACATCACAGCCGCACCCTGTAGCGCGGACTTGCCGCGGATGGTTGCGGTGCGGCCTTCCACGCGGATGTTGGCACCCATGCGTACCAGTTCACTCACGTGCATAAAGCGGTTTTCAAAGATGTTTTCCGTCACGTTGGAAGTGCCCTCAACCTGCGTGGCAAGTGCCATGTACTGCGCCTGCATATCCGTCGGGAAGCCGGGGTACTCCACGGTGGAGACATCCGCCGCACGCAGGTGGCCCTCACTGCGGACGCGAATGTTGTCCTTGCCCACGTCCAGACGTACGCCGCACTCTTCCAGCTTGCTGATCACGGCTGCCAAGTGCTGCGGGTTGCAGCAGTCGACGTTCAGATCGCCGCCGCTGATAGCACCCGCAATGACAAAGGTGCCGGCTTCAATGCGGTCAGGATTGATGCGGTGCTTCACGCCGTGCAGCTTCTCCACGCCGTGAACACGGATAGTCGAGGTGCCCGCGCCTTCGATCTGCGCGCCCATGCCATTGAGCATCGCGGCCAGATCGGTAACCTCGGGCTCCTGGGCGCAGTTCTCCATCAGCGTTTCACCATTGGCCAGGGTAGCGGCCATGAGCAGGTCTTCCGTGCCGGTGACGGTAATCTTGTCGAAGAGAATGTGCGCGCCCCGCAGGCGGTCGGCACGGGCCTCGATATAGCCGTGTTCCTGGGTGATCCTGGCACCCATCAACTCCAGGCCTTTCAGGTGCAGATCAATGGGCCGGCCGCCGATAGCGCAGCCACCCGGGACCGCGACGCGCGCCATGCCGGTACGGGCGACAAGCGGGCCGAGCACCAGCGAAGACGCGCGCATGGTCTTGACGATCTCGTACTTGGCTTCCGGATCACTCAACACGGCGCACTGAATGGTAGTGCGGTGCTGAGCGCGGCCATAGCCCAATTCACAGGTGGCGCCCATGGCCACCAGCAGCTTGCGCTCGGTCTCGATATCCCGCACCTGCGGGATGTTTTCCAGAACAACCTCTTCTTCAGTAAGAATCGCAGCGGCCATGCACGGCAGCGCCGAGTTCTTTGCGCCGGAGACTTTAATGGTGCCGAGAAGGGGATTGCCACCGCGAACGACGAACTTGTCCATCGCGCCAGTTTACCGAAAGGTGACGCGGAGAAGAGGTACACAGGCGGATACAGCGTGGCGGAAAGCAGAGGGTCAGAGCTCCAGGCGGGAATCCTCAATGGCCAGGCGTACATTGCCGTCTGCCTTTTGCAAGCGGCGAACGGCTTCCATCTTGTCAACATTGGCCTTCAGCATGACGGCGGCGAGAGGTATGGACTTGCCCGAGGATTTGATGGTGCGGATGGCCGTGTCACGGTCAACGCCGGTGAGGCGCATCAGCACACCGATGCCGCGCTCCACCAGTTTCTGGTTCTTCATGTGCACGTTCACCATCAGGTTGTCGTACACGTAACCCAGCCGGGTCATGGCACCGGTGGTGATCATGTTTGTGATCATCTTCTGAGCGGAGGAAGCCTTGAGACGGGTAGAACCACTGATGACTTCCGGTCCTACCTCTGCGGTGATGCAACTGTCCGCAGCGTCACAGATGGCCGAGTCGCGGTTGCAGGTGATTGCCGCGGTTTTGGAGCCGCGGGCTCGCGCGTACTCCACAGCGCCCACGACATACGGCGTGCGTCCTGACGCTGAGATCCCGATCACAATGTCCTTCCGGGTCGGCCGGCGTTTGGCAATGTCACGCTGGCCCATTTCCGGGGAATCCTCATTCACATCCGCGGCGCTGGCCAGGGCTTTCGGGCCGCCGCACATGATGTACTGCACCTGCGAGGGCTGAGTTGAGAAAGTGGCCGGACATTCCGACGAGTCAAGAGCGGCGATCCGACCCGATGATCCCGCGCCAACGTAAATCAAGCGTCCGCCATCACGGAGACAGCGCGCCACCACATCAATGACCTGCGCGATCTCAGGGAGAGCCTTCTTCACTGCTGCCGCGACCTTGGCATCTTCGGCGTTGATGATGCGGGCGATTTCCATGGCCGACTTGGTGTCAAGGCCCTCTGACGCCTCATTTGGCCGTTCCGTGGCAAGCCCGGGAAGGTGGTGATCTCCGTTTCTGCGTGCTCCTTTGGCCACTGCGGACTCAGGCACCGCGTTCGCCTCTGGCTCGTTAAGCGTTACTGCTGGTGGCATAAGATCTCCGTCTTTCGGCCCACTGTGCATTTTAGCAAACGGGGTTTCGATGTCGGCGCGGCCTCTTTCGTTATCTGCTCACTCACACAGATCCAGCCAGCAACATCGCGGGCTGGTGTGCGTCTTTTCCTTAGGAAGTCTGCTCTACTGTTAGCTGGCTCGTATGGATACTGAAACAACCACACCACCGAGGGAACCGGAACCGGTCAGCGCTTCGAGACGCCCGTTTGGGCGCTCGTTCCAGCGCCGGTTTCTGCATTCATTCGGGCGGTCGTCGCTTCGCTCCTCGTTGGGTCTGGCCGTGGATGTGATGATCGCTCTGCTGGTCTCGCTGTTCATCATTGTCTTTCTATATCAGCCCGTCAGAGTGGAAGGAACCAGCATGGTGCCGATGTTGCAGGATCAGGACAGGCTTTTCATCAACAAGGTGGTCTACCGGGTCGGCGAAATCCAACGCGGCGACGTCATCGTCTTCCATTACCCGCGCGACCCGGAGAAGAGCTATATCAAGCGAGTTGTCGGGTTGCCGGGTGACCAGATCCGCATTGAGCGTGGATGCGTGTTTCTGAATGGGCACGTGCTGAAAGAGGGCTATGTGCCTTCACGCTACGCCGATGAGCGTTCCGAGCCCGAGTTAGCCATCCCTGCAAACGCGTACTACGTGATGGGGGACCACCGCTCGATTTCTTCTGATAGCCGCGACTTTGGCACCGTCGATCGCCGCTTTATCTACGGCCGAGCAGCCTTTGTGTACTGGCCCATGAGCGAAGCTGGCGTCGTCCGCTGACCAGAAGGAATGACCGCCGAACCATCTGCACGGCTGAAAGTACCAACCTTAGACAGTCTCTCCATGGTCCGGATTTATGACAGACCTCTAGGAGGGCATCCTGATTGGTTCGCTGTTGAAAAGTTCTTTATGCCAGAGCCGCCTATTCCAGTACTTTCAGTAGTAGAAGTCATCCCGCTTCCCAGGAGTACTGCCATGAAGAAGATTGCCCGCGGCGTTGTCGCCGTTCTCGCTCTGCTGACGGTTGCCGGTGCTTTCAGCACTGCCTCGGCTCAACACCACCGTCGCCAT
Source organism: uncultured Terriglobus sp. (assembly GCA_964246795.1). Lineage (GTDB taxonomy): Bacteria > Acidobacteriota > Terriglobia > Terriglobales > Acidobacteriaceae > Terriglobus. The sequence continues at coordinate 34,906 of CAXTRR010000019.1, forward strand.
CATCACCGCCATCACCACAGCCGGTAGTCAGGCGCTTTAAGTTTTTGGGGCAAGCTCCACTTCGGTGGGGCTTGTCTGTTTAGCAGGCATCAATCGATCCGGTACTTCACCATGGCGGCCAGGGAGTGCGGGTCAAGACTCGCCCCGCCAATCAGGGCACCGTCGATGTTGGGCATGCGAAGCAGCGAAGCGCAATTGTCGGGTTTGACCGAACCGCCGTACAGAATGCGGGTTTGATGCGCGCAGACAGGGCCGAACTTGTCAGCCAGTTCCGCGCGGATCATTGCGTGTGCCTCGTCGGCGATTTCAGGCGTGGCGGAAGAGCCGGTGCCAATGGCCCAGATAGGCTCATAGGCAATGACGAGTGTTTCGACCTTGTCGACGGGAAAGTTGGCAAGCGCGGCACCCATCTGGGCCAATAGCGTGTCCTTGGTGTAGCCGGTCTGCCGGTCGGCCAGCATCTCGCCCAGACAGAGTACGGGCGCGAGATCGTGAGCGATGGCTGCTTTCAACTTCAGATTTACATGCTCGTAACTCTCGTTCGCATAGAGGCGGCGTTCGCTGTGGCCAAGCAGCACGTGCGTGGTGCCGATGCTGGTAAGCATAGTGGGAGAGGTCTGGCCGGTGAAGGGTCCTTCGTTAAGCCAGTGCATGGTTTGCGCGCCGGCTCTGACACGAGTCTTCTGTACCCGGTCGATGACAGTGGACAAGGAGGTCGCGGTGGGGAAGATGAGGATGTCGTCCCGGTCGTGGTCCTCGACCATCGGCAGAAACTCATCCAGAAATGCCAGCGATTCTTTTGGATTTTTGTACATTTTCCAGTTCGCCGCGATGATCTTCTTGCGCATAGCTCTTCAGATGCTCCCCAAGGTTCGCTGGCAGAATAACAGCCGCTCATCGCACACGGCAGCCGTCGTGACGGTGGCTTTCGTGCCGTATGGTTGTCCGAGGCTCAGGCACCCTCGAGTGCAGCAACACCGGGCAGGGTCTTGCCTTCTAGAAATTCCAGTGAGGCTCCGCCTCCGGTGGAGATATGAGTGATCCGGTCAGTGACGCCGGCCTGCACTGCGGCTGAGACTGAGTCGCCGCCGCCCACGATGGTGGTCGCGTCCACATTGGCGGCAACCGCCTGCGCAATTGCCATCGTGCCCTTGGCAAAAGCTGGCATCTCAAACACTCCCATGGGGCCATTCCAGACGATGGTGCGCGCCTGGCGGATCTCGTTGGTGAAGAGCTCGACCGACTTGGGACCGATGTCGAGCGCCATCAGATCGGCAGGAAAGTCTCCCGTCCCATCAAAGTGCGTCGTGGTGGCGTCGGCGGCGAATCTATCTGCGAGCACGTGGTCGATGGGCAGCAGAAAACGCACGCCCTTCTGCTCGGCTTTCTTCAGCGCAGCCGCCGCAATGTCGATTTTGTCAGCCTCCAGCAGGCTCTTGCCGGTCTTCTGGCCTTTGGCGCTCAAGAAGGTGTAGGCCATAGCGCCGCCGATGATGATGGCGTCGACCTGATTAAGCAGGTTATCGATGACGCCGATTTTGTCGGAAACTTTGGCCCCACCGATGATCGCGACAAAGGGCTTGTCCGGAGAGACAAGAGCTTTGCCAAGGAACTGGAGTTCCTTTTCCATCAGCAGGCCGGCCGCTTTCTGTGCCACGTGATGAGCAATGCCTTCGGTTGAAGCGTGTGCCCGGTGCGCTGCACCGAAAGCGTCGTTCACGTAAATATCCGCAAACGCGGCAAGCTGCTTTGCGAACCCGGGATCATTGGCCTCTTCTTCGGCATGAAAGCGGAGATTCTCCAGCAGCAGCGCCTGCCCATGCTCAAGGTTCGCGACCAGTTCTTCGGCAATGGGTCCGACGCAGTCCGGCGAGAAAGCCACGTTGCGAGAGGCTCCCAGATCGGCGTCCAGCAGCATCCGCAGGCGATCGACGACCGGACGCAAACTCATGCTCTCCACCCGCTGACCCTTGGGCCGGCCCAGATGCGCGGCCAGGATGACTCTTGCGCGGGCACGAAGGGCAAACTCAATCGTGGGCAGAGTTTCGCGGATGCGCGTGTCGTCCAGGATCTCGCCGCCATCCTTGGAGAGCGGAACATTAAAATCAACCCGGATGAAAACACGTTTGCCGTGAAGATCGAGGTCGCGGATGGAGGGAATGGGCATGGTTCTTACGATGCAGAGAGGAGCCATTAAGCGTCTTCGCGGCTGTGGCGAATCCTGAGGACAACCAGAATGTCCGGATTTGATCTGTAACGGATCAGATAGGCTTGGCGCCTGAACTTCACCTTCCACTCGCGGACACCCGGGCGATCCTCCACCCTTTGCCCCAATCCCGGGAACTCCGCAAGGAGCTGTATATCGGTGCGGATGGCATGCAACGCGGCGGCCGCAGCCGTCACGTTTGCTGTGGAAAGATAGTCGAGCAGCCGGTACAAGTCGCGGCGCGCAGGATCTGTCAGAACTACAAGTGGCATTCCGGGGGGGGCACCCTTTCACCGGCCTGCAAGCGGGCCAGCCAGGTATCCACCTCTTCCAGCGTCACATGAAGACCCGTTCGCTGATAGTGCTCCCATGACGCGTCAAGCTCGGCTAGTTCTTCCTCGCTGAGCTTCACTGCATTTTTCAATGGGTGCGTCGAGAAATACTGGTCGATTGCATCTCGAACGATGAACTCCGGAGAGCATGTTCGTTCAGCGGCAAGCGCTTCAATTTTGACTTGCTGGTCAGGGTCGATGACGAGGCTATTTTGGCTTGTCATGGTGAAAAGAATATCCTGTCTCGCGCCAGCCGACGCTTTGATCAGTGTTCAGGCGGGACACGGCGAAGCCGGAACAGGCCAAATGGGACATAATCTACATCGTCCTTACTGGTCTCCCACTTGTAAACCAGATCATTTTCGCCAAAATCGAACTTTAGGCGGTAGAACTCGATTCCGCTGCGCGATCTGAATTAGCTTTTCGCGGAGAAAGCCCCAATTCCTTCGAGCTGAAGGCTCTCCAAACTTATAGATTCGTAACGTTGTACGTTGTGACCCTTTGGGTGAACAACAAATAAGTTTTTTTCAAGTCAAATTGCCATGTCTTTATCAGGTGATCGTAGCCTAGCGTTCCGAGTGTGCCGAAGGTGAAATCGCAACTCACAAATCATCTCCCTTTGACTCAGTAATCTTCAGAAGAACGGGCATTTGAACGTGAGAACCATCTTTTTCGTAGTCCGTTGTTCCTGACCATGACCCCACGAGCTTTCGATAAACGTCGGTGTTCGACTTCTTCTGAACGCCTTGCGTACTTGCAGCGCAACTGAATGCGAGACTCGTAATGATCACTATCAAAACAAGCGCAAACCGTCTCAAAATCAGAGCCCCTTCGCCGCCAGGAATAACACCATATCCCGCACGCGGCAGCTGTAGCCCCACTCGTTGTCGTACCAGCTGATCACCTTGCCGGTCTTGTCGCCGACGACCTTGGTCAGCTTGCTGTCCACGATAGAGGAGTGAGAATCACCGCGAAAGTCCGCCGAGACGAGCTCTTCCGTGGTGAAGCCGAGATAGCCCTTGAGCGGGCCACTCTCCGAGGCGGATTTCAATGCGGCGTTAACACTTTCAACTGCGATCGGCTTTTGCGTGTTGAAGGTCAGATCAACGACCGAAACATTCGGTGTGGGGACGCGGATGGCAAAGCCGTCCAGCTTGCCCGCCATCTCCGGGATGACCAGCTTCAGCGCCTTTGCCGCTCCGGTGGTGGAGGGAATCATGCTTAGGGCGGCGGCACGGGCGCGGCGCAGGTCCTTGTGCGGGAAGTCAAGGATGACCTGGTCGTTGGTATAGCTGTGGACCGTGGTCATGATGCCGCTGGTGATGCTGAAGCTGTCATGCAACACCTTCACCACGGGTGCGAGGCAGTTAGTGGTGCAGCTTGCATTACTGATCACATGGTGTTTCGTCGCGTCATACACATTCTCGTTCACACCGAGCACGATGGTGACGTCCTCGTTGGTAGCCGGTGCGGAGATGATGACCTTTTTTACCGTTTCGCCAAGGTGCGCCTTCGCCTTCGTTGCATCAGTAAAGTGACCTGTGGCTTCAATGACCACCTGCGCACCAACGCTGGCCCATGGCAGCTTGGCGGGGTCGCGCTCGGCGAAGACCTTGATTGTCTTGCCGTCGACGGTGATGGAGTTATCGGTCGAGCTGATCTCGCTTTTCAGGTTGCCCAGGATGGAATCATATTTCAGCAGATGGGCGAGCGTTGCGGGACTTGTAAGGTCGTTGACGGCGACAAACTCGATCTCCAGGTTGCCGAGCGCAGTGCGAAAGACGTTACGTCCGATGCGGCCGAAGCCGTTGATGCCTACCTTTACTGCCATGGGTGTCCTGATCCTCTTCCTGGAAGCCTGCCTTAGACCGCGCGCAGGCGATTTTGGCACAATGGGTCCATTTTAGCCTGTGCCTTGGGTGCGGTGCTCCCAAATGCTCCTCGTCGTCGATGAGCGAAGGCGCAATGCAGACTGCACCGGTTTGTGAGCACCCGCGACTGTATGCTACAAGCGTGGCAGGCGCAGAACGCCCCGTGGCCCAGAGGATCGGGCCGCTTTGACGGGTGCGGCGCTGAGTTCCCCGGAAGAGACGAAGTAATGCGCGAAGGAACGCGCAACTGGATGCGCGAAAAAATGAGAAAACGAAGCAAGCGTGGCCCCAATAATAGCGAGGCTACTGGCAAGATCGGGCAGGAGATTCCCTCTGACCAGCCGGCCGCTCTGCAGCCCGCCTATCCGGATGCTCCAAAGCATTCAGGTGATTTTGACGATCCCGGCCAACAGCCTGACGGTACAACCCTGGAGTCTGCTGTAGCTTCCGCCGATGTGCACGAAGGTGAGCCGGAGCAAGCCGGAGACGACGCCGAGATGCATCAGCCCGGCAGCATTGTGCTGGAAACTCAACCCGACTCCCTGGGGACGCCGCCCGCCGAAGCCCAGCCGGTTTCCTCAACGGACGCGGGCAAGCCCGCACCAAAAGGTTATGTTGTGCTCGCCATCGGTTTGCCTGGCTCCGGCAAGACTACCTGGTACAAGCGTCGCGGTGTGACGCCGTTGTCGTCGGACATGCTGCGGACGATCCTGTTCGACGACATCACCGACCAGCGATACAGCGGACTGGTCTTCTCCACGCTGCGGTCCCTGCTGCGTGCGCGTCTGATCGCCAAGATGCCCTGGAATTATGTAGACGCGACGAACCTTTCCGCGCATGAGCGCCGGCAGTGGATCAAGATGGCCCGGTCCTTTGGCTACGAGGCGCAGGCGGTCTTCTTCGATGTGCCGTTGGCCCTGTGCATGGAAAGGAACAGCAAGCGCGACCGCCGTGTTGCGGACGACGTGATGCAGAAGATGGCGGAGCGTCTGCGCCCACCTTCGTTCCGCGAGGGCTTCACGAAAATCACGGTCGTGCGCGTGAAGGGGCATGCCGGAAACACGCACACGGGGGGAATTACGCCGGAATCGTTCAATGCTCCACTCACCGATGAATCGCAAGACGCATCGCTGGATGAGCCGAGTGGCACCTTGAGCGATCAGCAAAGGGTTTCGACAGCAGGCGATGCATCTGCGCCTGCTTCGCACAGCTCGGACCACGAGCATCCTGCGCTGGAGGGACGGGAGGCCGCGTTAGCCAAAGATCACGGCATCGAGGGCCGCGTTTCCACGATGAGCGATCCCGCTTCCACAGGGGCGGCGGATGAGCCCTCCGGCCGTTTGGCAACGCTCAGAGATGCGTCCGCAAGCCAGGACAGCGACGACCAGCCCGACACTTACGAATAATGATGAGTGAAGCCGGTGGCGTGACGTTTCAAAACGTGAGCTTCACGCCGCCGGGCAGCAAGGCGCTTCCCATCCTGAACGGCATCTGGCTGGAGATAGCCCCGAGGACGACGACTGCGCTGCTGGGCCGTTCCGGCTCCGGTAAAACGACGCTGCTGAGGACGGTGAATGGATTAGTTCTACCTACCACTGGCAGCGTGCGGGTCAACGGTGAGGAGGTTAGACCATCCATTTCGCCCGGCAAATTGCGGAATCTGCGCCATAGTATCGGCTACGTGATTCAGGAAACGGGCCTTTTCCCACATATGACGGTGGAGCGGAATGTGGGTTTGCCTCTTGAACTCGCAGGCAGGCCTTTGCAGGATCGTCAGAGCCGGGCCGCGGAGCTGCTTGGAATGGTCGGCCTGGACTCAAAAAGTTTTGCGTCCCGGCGTCCGCACGAGCTTTCCGGCGGACAGCGGCAGCGCGTCGGCCTGGCACGAGCCCTGGCCAGCGATCCGAAGCTGCTGCTGCTGGACGAGCCGTTCGGCGCGCTGGACCCGCTCACCCGCGCCGAGACGCAATCGATGCTCCGGGATCTGCTGGCAACGCTGGAAAAGACAGCGCTGATCGTTACACATGACTTGCAGGAGGCCATCTTTCTCGCGCATCGAGTTTTGTTTGTAGATGCGGGCCGCGTTGTCGCCGATCTGCCCTCACATGAGGTGCTGGCCTCGCAGGTGCCCGCTGTGAGGGAATATGTGCGGGCAGTGAACCGGTTTGAGGCTGCCGGATGACCGTGTTCCTGCGCCAGCACGGTTATGAACTGCTCCGGCTTACCTTTGAGCATCTTTGGCTAACCGGGTGGTCGGTGCTGCTTGCCACATTGATTGCGCTGCCTGCCGGCATCTGGCTCACCCGCCATGAGCGCTGGGCAAAGCCGGTGATCGGCTTCGCTAACGTGGTGCAAACCATTCCTTCCCTCGCACTTTTCGGTCTGCTTCTGCCCGTGCCATGGCTGGGCGACCGTGCTGCGCGACTGGCGATCCTGGCGCTTACCGGCTACTCTCTGCTGCCGATTCTTCGCAACACCTACACCGGCATTCGGGGCATAGATCCGGCGTTGCTGGATGTGAGTAACGCACTCGGGATGAGCAACATGCAACGGCTCTTTAACGTCGAGCTTCCACTCTCCGCAAGCATCATCCTGGCGGGATTACGAACCGCCACCGTGACAAGCGTCGGGGTTGCCACGATTGCCGCCGCCATCGGCGCGGGTGGCCTGGGTGAATTCATTTTTCGCGGAGTCGCTTCCGTTGATAACCGCTTTGTCCTGGCCGGGGCCATCCCGGCAGCTCTGCTCGCGCTGCTGCTGGATGCTCTGCTGGGACTTTTGGAGAACCGCATGGCGGTGCGGAGGGCAGGTTGAGGTCCGGCGCCCGAGGCGTGCTGGCGGCAATCCTGTCTGGGGCGCTGCTGTGTCTGCAGGCTTGTGATCCGCCGCACGGGTCACACATCGTGGTCGGCGCGAAGAACTTCACCGAGCAGGTGCTGCTGGGCGAGTTGCTGGCGCAGCAGATTGAAGCAGAGGGCGAAAAGGTGGACCGGCGCTTCTACCTGGCGGGCAGCTATATCGCGCATCAGGCGCTGCTTTCCGGCCGCATCGATTGTTATGTGGAGTACAGCGGGACTGCCCTCAGTTCCATTCTGAAGCAGCCGGTCGATCGTGACCGTGACCGTGTACGTGCCACCATCACGGAGCTGTATCGCGAGAAGTTTCACATCAAGGTCGAACCTTCACTCGGCTTTGAAAATACCTTTGCAATGGTGTTGCGGCAGGACGATGCGCAGCGGCTGCGGGTGCGGAAGTTAAGCGATCTGAGCGCGGCGGCACCGCAGCTGCACTTCGGCACCGGCTACGAGTTTGAAGAAAGGCCGGACGGCCTGGCCGGCATGGAGCAGACCTACGGCTTGCGGTTCGATGGCACGCCACGCGTGATGGATCTGGGCCTGCTCTACCGTGCTCTCGCCAACCGGCAAGTGGACATCGTTTCCGGGAACTCAACGGACGGTGCGATCCTCGTGCAGCACTTGCAGGTGCTGGCTGACGACCGGCATTACTTTCCGCCATACGAGGCGCTGCCGCTGGTGCGCGAGGACACGCTGCGGCAACATCCGGGAGTGGCTCAGGCCATGTCTCGGCTTGCAGGCAGGGTTACGGAGACCGAGATGCAGCAGATGAACCATGCCGTGGAGGGTGATCACAGAGATCCGGCGGATGTGATTCGTGAGTTTCGCGTGCGCAAGCAACTTTGATCTTTGCGTCTTCTGAGAGGCTCAGACCAGTGCTACAGTGAAGCGCATGCCTGTACCGCTTATTGCCCGTATATTTGTGACGTCGGCGTTGTGCTGCGCAGTCTTGGATGTCTCTGAACAGGCGCTTGCTCAACGGACAGCAAGCCGACCCAGCGCCAGATCTGAAATGAGTCAAGCACTACGAGGCCATACCATGCAAGCGACCGGAACTTTCCAGGTAGACGTGAAGCCCGCCGAGCCATCGGAAATTGCCAGGCAAGCCGATACCGGCCGGATGACGATCGACAAGACATGGTCCGGAGACATCACGGGAGCCAGCCAGGGCGAAATGCTTACCGGGATGACAAAAGCTACGGGTTCCATGTCGTACGTTGCCCTGGAACGCATGAACGTGACCGTTGCGGGCCGAAGCGGAACTTTCCTGCTGCAGCACACGGCTTACATGCAGGCCGGGGCGGACCCGAACCAGGGCACGCTGAATATCTCCGTCGTGCAGGGCTCGGGCACGAGCGCGCTGGCTGGCATCAGCGGCACGCTCAAGATCACCATCACGGGGAAAGTCCATCATTACGATTTCTTCTACGATTTGCCGGCTGGTCAGTGACTGCTTTCTCCGCATCCAATGGCATGAGGTAAGGGACCGATGGCGGAGAAGAATTACAGCGGCGCGGAAGGTGTTGAGAAAATCAAAGAGTTGATCACAGATGCGCGGATTGCAATGCTGACGACGGTATCTGTAGACGGCACTCTGCGGGCCAGGCCAATGGCGCTGCCGGACAAGCCGTTCGACGGCACGCTCTGGTTCATCACGCGCAATGAGTCGGGCAAGGCCGAAGAGATCCGGCATGACAGCGAAGTGCTGGTTTCATTTACGGAGCCGAAAGACGGCAAGTACATCGCGCTCTCCGGCCGTGCCTCGATTGTGCAGGACAGGTCACAGATTCATGAGCACTGGACGCCGCAGGCTAAGGCATGGTTCCCCGACGGACCGGACGACCCGGCGGCAGCGTTGATCCAGATCAAGGTGGACTCGGCGGAGTATTGGGCCTCCAGCAGCAGCAGCTTGGTGCGGTTCACCAAACTCGCTCTGGCCACGGTGGTGGGTGCGGACAAGGTGAGTGTAGGCGACCAGGGCAGGATTACGGTGTAAAAGCGGGCAGAAGCATTGGCTTGTCGTCGAGCCAGTGCTTGCCTGAAGCTGGAGGGTCCGGTCAGAGCTTGAGATTTAGGATGCAAGTCCCGGATCCACTTTCCTCACCTCTGAGAATGCTCGTACCTGAGAATTGCTGACAGGAAATATCCTCGTATTTCTTCCCTGGAAAGTATGAATGTGCTTCCCTTCAGAAGAGAGGGACCTTAAGGCACCACGAATCTGGCGATGAGGAAGATCACTACTGCCGCCGCAGCGGCAAGGATGAATCCGGGAGTTCTGCGTTTGTAAATGAAAAAGAGCAGCAGCAACCCAGTGAGTGAAACAAGCGCGAGCAGAATCGCAGATGCATCGATGACAACCGACCACAGTTTTCCGGTGGACGCGCCACGGTGCAAATCATTCAGCACGGCAACAGCACCCGTGCGGGTTTCGATCAATTGGTACTTGCCCGAAGGCCGCTCGATAAAGGCATCCGCGGTATAGCCCGGACCCTTGAAAGAAACGGTGGTCTGGTCGTCGTCATTGCGAAAGTCACTTACAGCGGCGCGCACGGGGTGATCGCGGCGAATCTGCTCGACGACGGCGAGCTTGTCAGGGCCGGCCGCACCCTGCATGGCCAAAGGGGCGATGACGCCCGTGTACTTCGTGACGTGATCGTGGCCGCTCAGCCGCTCGGCATGATTCAGCGTAAAGCCGGTAAGTGCAAAGAACAGGATCACGGCAAAGCTGACCATCGAGAGATACAGGTGCAGCCAGCGCGACAGCACTGCGATGTTCTTGCGAAGAGTGACTCTGCGAGGAACAGGCTTCGGTAGGTGGACGGTAGTTTCGGCCGGCATGGTCAGTTCCTAACGCTTCCGGTAGTCGAGCGCGACGGTGCCAACCTCTGGCTGCGCGGGCAGACTTGCCTGCTGCGGTATGCCGTTAAAGTCCATGGGATGCCGCGCCAGGCCATAGCCGCCGTCCTGGCGTGACGCCTCCACGCAGACGGTGTACTTGCCGGGCTTTACGAGCTTGCCTTCGTTGTCCTTGCCGTCCCACTTGAGTGCATAGCTGCCGGGGCCTCGTGTGGCCGAGGAGATGGTGCGGGAGAGGTCCGTGCCCTCGCTCAGATTTCGCAAACGGTCATCGCGGTACCACGTCTTCAATTCCGGCAGCCAGCGCGGTTTTTGAAACCATAGCGCGACGGTGCGAACGGGGTACTTGTTTTCATCCTCGATCCAGACAGCGACAAAGGGCCGGCGGTACCGCGGGCTATCGATGCGCGGCAGATCCAGCTTGATCAGCAGCTCGTAGTTCTGGTTCCACCCCGCATCCACGGCGGGAGCGGGAGGCTGGCCACCCATCGGAATGCGGTACGCCGCGGCGTGTAATGAAGCTTGTTGATAGCGCGCCCAGCCCGGGCTCTGAATGCGTTCACCATTCTGGGTGATGAGCAGGTAAGCGCTGCCGGGGTACTGCCGTGCCAGTCTCGCGGATTCCGCCGGACTGAGAATGCTGAAGGCGGTTGCAAGGGCACCGGCTGTCTCCGCGTCGGGAGCGATGACCGTGGACGAGAGGATGTGGGCAGCGGGCAGGGCAGTGCGTGGGTCAATGAGATGAGAATGCGCCACCCCGTCGAGTACAACGTTGCGCCGATAACCTCCGCTGGTCGCGATCGCTTCTCCTTGAAGCACTACTGTGTCCAGGGCGGCATCGTTCTCGGCATCGGAACGAGGATCGGCCACATCGACGCGCTGCGTGAGGCGGCCTCGCGTCACGATGTCGCCACCGCTGTTCAGCATGACTCCCGTGGCACCAGCGCGCAAAGCGGCTTCTGCCGCGGCTGCGATGATGCGGCTCTTTACAAAGCTGGCCAGAGCAAGCGGCGTTCCGGTCAGATGTGTGGCGGTCCCGTTGATGATGTCCAACGACCAGTGCGGCTGCCGCATTTGCTCCGCGGCGGCAATCAACTCAGCATCCAAAGGTGCCTTTCCATGGAAAGCGGCCACCCGCCAAAGGCGGTTGGCGGCTTCAGCGGAGGCGTTCAGGGCGTTGCCGGTCTGGTGCTGCCAATGATCGAAGCGGCCAAGCGTCCCCAGCAATTCCGGCGAGAGTTTCACCGGCCTGTTGTGGGTACTCTGCCAGCGCGAGAACTCGCTTTGCGGGTCCCAGGCGCTGAGCAACCGGGTCTGACGGTCAATCTCCGCCAGCAGGGCCCCCTCTGCACGGTTGGCCGCCGCGCGCGTGGGTGCTTGCACGGTGATCTCCAGTGAGGTGCCCAGCACATTTTCGTGATGTGCCTGCAGAGTGCCGGCGTCAGCCTGCTGGGTGGTCTTGCCTGCGGACAAGGTGGCGTATCCAGACAGGGGCAGTAGCGCCGAGATGCAGGCGGTGGTCAGAAGGCGGAGCGGTTTAAGCACGAAGAAGACTCCTGGAGGTGAAAACAGCGCGAAAGCGTTCTATCGGACGAAGACTCCGCATCCTCGCTCCACCGCTGGCTATGCCGCGGACGACGGTGTCATGTATTGGGCTGGATGGGCAGGGCATTTCGGTCAGCGGGTGCGGGTAGCCGCGGAGCCGAAGGCGCATCATTTCTAGGAGCGGCATCACCCCGGCGCTGCTGCGGCTGGGTCGCGAAGTAGGTCGTCAACTCTTCTCGATCCAGTTTGCCGTCGTGATTGGTATCGATCGCCGTGAACTGCTGTTGCATGCGGTCGGGCGCTTCCTCTTTGCTGAGTACACCGTCCTTATTGAAATCCCACTCCTCCAACAGGTGCGCTGCCCGTTCCCCAGGCGTCGCTTGCAGGATTCGTATCTCTGCAGGCTGCAGTGAACCGTCAGCGTTGGTATCCAGAGTTTTCAGGGCACCGGAAGCACTGGCAAGTTCAGCGGCCGTGAGTACGCCGTCATGATCGATGTCGATGCAGTTGATCAAAGGATCCTGGCGCTGGATGCCCTCAGCGCTGTTTGGTCCGCCCGCCCGGCCCTGCAAGCCCGACTGGCTGTGCGCCATGGCCCGGATTTCGTCGTTGGTCAGCTTGCCGTCGTGATTCGCGTCGCCGCGCTGGAAAAGCGGCTGCATGCGGTCGGGGAGTTCGTCCGCGGTGAGTACACCGTCGCCGTTCCGGTCAAAAGCCATCAAGCGCTGCACGGTATCGTCGGCCGGTTGTGCGTCTGTGCGTTGCGACAGATACTCGTCTGGTGTGAGCTGGCCATCGTGGTTGCGGTCCAGCTTGAGCAGGGTATCGGTCGCGTGCTGGATCTCGTCAGCAGATAGCGTTCCATCTCCGTTGGTATCGAGTGCCTGGAGAAGTAGACGAGGCGGCGGACCGCCCTGCGCAATGGCATGTCCAGCTGGAAGGGAGAGGAGTACCGGCAGCAAAAGGTAACGGAGCACGAAGGCACCTGGCATGAATCTCAGATTTTAAGAGGCTGTATCCACTTTTGTTGTAGGGCAAATCCGGGCAGAGATCAAGCTGGCTCAGGTCCCACCAGATCGATCTTCAGTCTTTCAGGCTGGGGGCAGGCCGTCCACCACGGTCACGCCGGCAGGTGGTGTGAACTGGAAGTCGCTGTCGGGGACCGGCAGATTTTCCTGCTGGGCGGAGAAACGAAAATCTGTAGTGCTGCCGTCGATCTCTACGATTTCAAGCGCCTGGATCGTGCCGGTGGCCGGGTCTGCGGTGACGCGAATGGTCTGGATGCGCTGCTCGCCGGGTCCGGTCGAGTAACGGGGCATCCCGCTCAGGGTTACGGAACCGACTGGTGCCGCGGAGAAACTCAGGTGGTCCAGTTCTTTTTCCAGTTCCGTATGGCCAAGCAGGAGGCGTAAGGGCGAGCGCAGGTCGTCCAGTTGTTTGGCAGGAATACGCTGTGCCTGCGTATCACCCGGCGTGAAGCTGATGGCATGCTTCCCGTCGAGCACAAAAAGCTTGCCGCTGGCGTAAGTCCAGCGCATGCGGCCGGGTTTCTTCAGCAGCAGATTGCCGTGCTCCTCGCGCTGCTGGCCCATGCCACGGTACTGCTCCACGTAACTGGCGCGCAGGCTGGTGAGGTGGTTGTAGTGGCGATCAATCTTCTGTGCAAGATCATGAATGCTGGTTTGAGCCGGCGTGACGGAAGCGCAGAGCAGCACCGATGCCGCGAGGGAGAGAGGACAAAGTCGCATTACTGCAGGGGCTGGGTGCAGGCAGTTCCACCCTTAGGATCGACCTTTATCTGCTGCGCGTCGTCGGAGCAGAAGCCGCGGTCACCGGTCTTGCCGATCTGCTGCGGAACGGCGGTAATTTCATAACCGGTGTATTGATCCTGATTGTTGATCGTGACGTGGGTGCAATTGGTGATGGCGAAGGTATAACCGGCCTTTTGTCCGCTGGCCAGGTCGGCGGCGATGAGGCCGGCGGCGGCAGGTGTGGGCGTCGCACCTTTTTCGCCGCCCAGCGCACCCACGGAGCAGGCGTAGCCATTCGCCGGATAGGTCTGCTGGTATTGAAGTTCCGCGGCCACCAGGGCGCGGAGTGATCCTACAGCGGAGGTTTCATTCCCCTGGCGTTTGTAGCGTGTGATGTTGGGCAGGGCGATCGTCACGATGATGATGATGATCGACATCACAATCAGCAGTTCGATCAGGGTAAAGCCCGCCTCGGTCTTAGAGCGGCGGTTTCTGGCTTCGAGCTTTGGCAGTGAGTGCACGGTCATGGTTCCTCGGCGGCTTCTCGCTTTTGGTTGGCTTTCGCTGGCGATTGGCGCTGCAATTGTGTGACGTGGCGCAAAGCACTTCGACATCAGGAACTGTAGCAGCTTCGTGGGCCTCCACAGAAGTTCAGCATTGCAGATCTTCTCGGGTAATGGTTAGATCGCCGAGATTTCCCAATAAAGTAAGGGAGAGCAACTCCGGACGGAAGAGCTCAAGCGCAACCCGCTGCAGGTCTGCCGGAGTGACGCGTTCAACCGCGGCGGTAATCTCCTCGGCAGAGGTGAAGCGGCCGTAATACAGCTGCTGGCGGGCAAGGTTGGACATGCGCGACGAGGAGCTTTCCAGACCAAGAATGATGTTGCCCTTGGACTGGTCTTTGGCGCGCTTCAATTCGTCATCGCTCACCGGCTCTGACTTCAGCAAAACCATTTCCTGCAAAATCAGCTGAATCATTTCGCGGGTTTTCTCAATGGAGGTGCCGGCGTAAATGGAGAGGCTGCCGGTGTCGCGGAAGGGCGACAGCTCGGAATAGATGGAGTACGCCAGCGCAGCCTCTTCACGCACAGTCTGGAAGAGGCGGGAACTCATGCCGCCGCCCAGTATGGTGTTGAGCAGGTAAAGAACGTAGCGGTCAGGTGAGTCCACTGGCGGCGCCGGAACACCCATGCAGAGCTGCACCTGTTCCAGCGAGCGCTTGTTCTTCAGGGTGATGTGCGGCGTCACTCGCGGAGCATCGAAGCGGCCGATGGTGCCAGGTTCGGTGTCGAGATCGCCAAAATGCCGGGTCACCATTGCAATCATCTGCTCATGCCGCAGGTTTCCCGCGGCGGAGAAAATCATGTTGCGCGGAGAGAAGCGCTGCCGGTGAAAGCCGCGGACGGCGGGTTCCGTGAAGGTGGAAACAGAACCAGCCGTTCCCAGGATAGAGCGCGCCAGGGGATCGCCCTTCCAGAAATTTGCCGTGTGGATCTCATGGACCAGGTAGTCGGGGTTGTCCTCATCCATCTTGATCTCTTCAAGGATGACGCCCTTTTCCCGCTCGACATCCTCCAGCGCAAAGGCGGGGTGAAGTACCAGGTCGGCAAGAATGTCCATCGCGGCCGGCAGGTTTTCATCCAGCACTTTAATGTTGAAGCAGATGGTTTCCTTGCCGGTGAAGGCGTCCAGGTTTCCGCCGATGGCATCGGTTTCACGGGCGAGCTGTTTTGCATTGCGCGTCGTGGTGCCTTTAAAGACCATGTGTTCCACAAAGTGCGAAAGGCCATTGTGTTCAGCCGCTTCGTCGCGCGAGCCTGCGGCGATCCATACGCCGATGCTGATCGATCGCATGTGCGGCATCTGCTCCGTGAGCACGAGCATGCCGTTGGGCAGGGTTGTCTTGCGGAGGTTGCGGGGAGAGCTTGCGGCGGCTACTGCCGCATTTTCGGCGACGGGAACTGTTTCAACCATTGTTTCCATTGTAGTGGTTAGGAGGGGAGCGGCGGCAGCAGCCCGCCCACGGCGACCGGGAGGGGCTCATTGTCGATCCGCCGGAGAAGGTGAGCGCGAACCGCCGGCCAGTCCGCATCGATGATGGAAAACCAATGCGTATCGCGGGACGTGCCGTCTGGCATGATCATGTGCCGGCGATGGACACCTTCAAAGTGGGCGCCCAGTTTCAGCATTGCGCGTTGCGACCGGATGTTGCTGTGATGGGTTTTGAGGGCGACCCGGCGCATGCCCAACGTATCGAAGGCATGGGCAAGCTGCAGCAGCTTCATGCGGGCATTCAGTCCACTGCCTCGCAGCGCGGGCGCGATCCACGTCCAGCCGAGTTCACAACGGCAATGGTGAGCATCCAGATCTGCCAGGCGACTGCTGCCCGCAACCAGCGGCGGCTCTGCCGCGCGAAGGAGCGTCGCGGTCCAGATCTGGGTTGTACCGGCGGCGCTGGCCTGCAGGGCCCGCTCGACGAGCGCTTGCATCAACTCCGGCGTGCCTCCACTTTCTGACATCCAGACCCACGTGCTCTTATCATGCGTACGATCCAGCGCGGGCAGGTGCTCAATGGCGAGTGGGATAAGGCGGACGCCAAAGCCCTCCAGTACCGGCGTGGACGTCACGCGATGCGTCCGGATATCCCTGGGCGTCCCTGACCGGCAATCTCCAGCAGTGCCTCCGCTACACGGTCGTAGTCGTGCCGCAGCAGGTGACTCTCATGCACAAAACTGCCTGTGACGGGGACGACGCCGCGGGCGTGTACCCGTTCCACATCAGGCTGGATGGGGGCCTGGCCTTCCAGAGCGTAGCGGTCTGCCGTGGCTTTCGGGATCGCTGCGGTATTCAGGATTGCATAGTCGAAAATGCGGCGTCCGCAGTGGTTCTCAATGCATTCCAGATGCTGTGATGCAGTCAGTCCGAGCGACTCATTGGCCTGAGTCATGAGATTGCAAATGTAGACTCGCGTGGCTCGAGAGTCGGCGATGGCCTCAGGAATGCCGCGCACCAGCAGATTCGTGATCAGAGAGGTATACAGCGAGCCCGGGCCAATGGTGATCAGGTCGGCTTCGGCGATGGCGGCGAGCGCTTCATTCAGTGGTGGAGCGTCGGCCGGCTCCATGCGCAGTTCGCGAATGGTTTGCCCGGAGGCGGTGATGTTGGTTTCGCCCTGCACGATAGAGCCGTCGTCCATCAGCGCAGTCAGGCGAACATCTGTGTTGGTGGCGGGAAAAATTTGACCCCGCGCAGCCAGGACCTGCGAGGACATCTGCACGGCTTGTGCAAAATCTCCACCAGTGATGTGGGTGAGAGCCGCGAGAAAGAGATTGCCAAAGGAATGTCCGGCAAGACCGCCATGATCGCCGCTTTCCGCTTCTGGAAAACGGAATTGGAAGAGCCGGGAGAGCAGCAATTCATCCTCAGACAGCGCCGCGATGCAATTGCGCACATCTCCCGGAGGCAAAATGCCGAGGTCCTGGCGAAGTCTTCCGGAAGATCCGCCGTCATCCGTCACCGTAACAATCGCGGAAAGCTGTGCGATGCGGTTGGGGCCGTCCTGCGCGACCGCCGCCGTGCTCAGAACGGGCTTCACATAACGCTTCAAACCGCGTAAAAGCGTGGAAAGTCCCGTACCTCCGCCAATGGCAACGACGCGCAGTTGCTGGGGATCCGCCAATGGCTCGAAGGCTCCTGAAAAGGTCACAGCGAAAGGGAGTGAGCGCTACGCGTCGGGATACAGCAATTCCGTGAAGCGCGGATCGTCGGCCATGTCCTGGAAATCAGAATCGGAGCGCGCCAGGATGCGGTTGCTCCGGTTCAGGCGAATTGCCTCCGTCAGTTTGTCCAGGCAGGTGTGTGAATCGCCGGTGATGGAGGCGAGCACGGCCAAGCCATAGAAGGCGTAGTCTGCCTGGTTGTTGCCTGTCAGGATCTCGTTCAGGTGCTGGCGGGCATCGTCATACTGGCCGTCATTCAGCAGTGAGATTGCATAGTCGTACTGCTCTTCTGGACCATTGAAGGCCGACGGTCCCTTCTTGGACTGCGCGATGCAGGCGGCAAGATACATGCGGATGCGATCCGAGAACTCGGGTGGCGCCTCTTTCAAAAGCTTTTCCAGCGCCGGGTGTGCCGCGGAAAAATTGCCCTGCTGCATAAAGGTCACAGCCTGCTGGTAGTCGTTCAGAATGGCGGTACGAGCGGGATCCGGGACGTTGACCACGGTGCCAGCAAGCGTACGGGGAAACTGCTTGAGATTCTGCTTTGGTGTCGTCGATTTCATGGGCCGTATGGTGTTGGTTGAGAGAGCCATCGTGAACCTTCCTGCTGATCCGGCAAGGGGCGCGTGATTACGTCAAGATCTTAGTCGGCCGCCGGAGCGATGTTCGCATTCGTCTCAGGTTTATACGGTAGCCCATCGCCCGAGTCAACCACACGAACCGGTGATGGCGTGACATCTTTGCGAGAGATAGGTGAAGTCGCAGTCTGATAGAGAACCGGATTCGACTGCGGATCGTTATACATCTTCAGTTGCCGGTAGCGCTTGAAGCGGCGTTCGCCGTTCAACACCTCGGCCCAGAGCAGGCGAAGGCATTCTGCAAGGTCGCTCTGCTGCTCCTTCAAAAGAACAAGTCTCTTTTCATTACGCTCATGATGTTCTTCGGCGGCATCGCTTCTGACTGCCTCTTCCGCGGTGTGGAACAACTTGAGCGAAAGAATGGAAAGCCGGTCCAGCATCTGCCCCGGTGTTTCTGAATGAAGCGGTGCCGAGCCAGCCGGAAGCGTATGTTCCGCCAGGTAGGCAAGCAGGACTTCATCAACTCGCTCGGCCAGGTCGTTCCGGATCTGGTTCACTCGGTCGATATCGCGCTTCACCTTCACGATGGCTCCATCGCTGCTGTGGCGGTCGCGGGCTCTGTCCTCCAGATGCCACAGCTCAAAGTTGGCTTCATGCAGACGCGTAAGCACATCGTCATGCGCGATGGCCGTGGCACGGCTTTCGTGCCACGCTGCCGTGAGTGCATTCAGGTGCTCCACCGTGCGGTGTGCATGGGCCCATTGTTCGGGCAGTTGACTGGTTCGCGCAGCATCGTCCTGTAGCATGATTGTTCATGAGTGTACCGGTGACAGGGGGAGAGGTGCGTGTACAGCCCGATGTGCGCCGTGTCCTGGTCTACCGGTTGGGCAGTCTGGGCGACACGGTGGTTGCATTGCCCAGCCTGCACCTGATTGCACGGGCGTTCCCCAATGCGGAACGCCGCATGCTCACCAATATGCCCGTGGCTTCCGTCGCTCCGGCGGCAGCCGCAGTGCTGGGCGATTCGGGCCTGATCCACAGCTATGAGCGGTACACCGTGGGCATGCGCCAGCCACTTAAGCTGTTGAGTTTGATCTGGCGCCTGCGGCGCTTCGGACCGGAAGTCATCGTGTACCTGAAAGACTTGTCGCCCCCGGACCGGGTGCGGCGCGATACCGTCTTTCTACGCCTGCTGGGCGCATCGCGCATGGTTGGCCTGCCCGCGCAGCCGCAGGACTTTGTCGCGAGGGTGATGCCGGATGGCACCTTTGAGCACGAGGCGATGCGCTTGGCCCGCTCCATTGGCGTGCTCGGCACGGTACAAATCAACGATCCTCACTCTTGGGAGATTGGGCTCACAGAGGCAGAGCGTGGCAAAGCTGCAGAGGCAACTGCTGCTGTGGGAGACCTGCCCTTCTTTGCGGTAAGTGTCGGCACAAAGGTGCAGGCAAAGAACTGGGGCACGGCGAACTGGCGGACGTTGCTGGGAAGCGTGGCGGAAGAGTATCCCTCGCACGCTCTTGTGCTCGCCGGTGCCGGTGAGGAAAGGGATGCAAGTCAGGCAGCTGCCCAGGGATGGCTCGCCGTGCGGGGCAGCGGGCCAGTGGTGAACCTGTGCGGCAAGCTGACACCCCGGCAGAGTGCGGCCGTCTTTGCGTCTGCCCGGGCTTTTCTTGGCCATGACAGCGGGCCGATGCATCTGGCCTCCCTTGCCGGCACGCCGACGGTGGCCATTTTTGCCGCACGGAATCGTCCGCGCACGTGGTTCCCCATGTGTCCGCATCAGCGCGTGATCTACCACCGGGTGGACTGTTGGGGTTGCGGTCTGGAAACATGCGTGGAGCAGAGAAAGAAATGCATTCTCTCCATCACCGCTCAGGAGGTTCTGCAGGCTTTGAAAGGGATGCTCTCTGAAGTGAGTGCCACGCCAACCAGACAAGACACAGGCGTGTATGCGGCCTGATTCTCATGTGGTGCTCAATACCCGCAGGGTGCTGGACGCTTTGAGCGGCGGCTTCCGCAAGCTCCGCATTCTGGTGGTGGGCGACCTGATGCTGGACCGCTATCTGATCGGCGACGTCGAACGAATTTCGCCAGAGGCACCTGTACCTGTTCTGCGGCAGATACGGCAGTATGCGCGGCCGGGCGGTGCAGCGAATGTGGCGCTCAACCTGGCGGGTCTGGGGGTAGAAGTAAGCCTCTGCGGCTTGGTCGGCGCGGACCCGGATGGCCGTGAGCTTGTCCAGCAGCTGGAGGAGAGTGGCGTGCGAACGGAAGGCGTTCTGCCGTGCGGCCTGCCGACGATCACCAAAACGCGGGTGGTGAGCCGCACGCAGCAATTGTTGCGCGTGGACGTGGAAAGCCGCTCGCCCGGGCCGATGCCAGAACTGATCGCGTTGCAAGCGCAAGCGCTGGAAGCAGCCGCTTCCGCCGATGCGGTCATTCTGTCGGATTACGCGAAGGGTGTGCTGACCGAGCAGCTCTGCCAGGCTGTGATCGGAGGTGCACGGCAGCGCGGGATCCCGGTGCTTGTGGACCCAAAAGCGCGCGATTTTCAGCGCTACGCGGGGGCGACGACAATTTGTCCCAATCTAAAGGAGCTTTCCGCGGCTGCGGGTATGCCGGCCACCGACCTGAATAGCCTCTTGCCGGCGGCGCAGGAGATGGTGCGGTCGCTCGGCCTCGACTTCCTGACCGTCACCATGAGTGAGCGAGGGATCGTCGTACTGCAGCGCGACGGCACACAAATCCGCTCTGACGCCAAGGCGCGCGAGGTCTTTGATGTTTCAGGCGCGGGCGACACCGTAATAGCCACACTTGCTGCATCAATTGCTTCCGGCCTGGATCTGGCCTCTGCGATAGAACTTGCGAATCTAGCCGCGGGCATCGTGGTCGGCAAAGTGGGAACGGTGCCGGTGACCGCGGCGGAGATCGTTGGCCGGCTCACCTATTCGACAGCGCTGACCTCCGCACAAAAGGTGCTGGATCGTGCGCGCGCTGTAGCCTTGGTGCAGGACTGGCAGGCTGCGGGAGAGACAATTGTTTTCACCAACGGCTGCTTCGATCTGCTGCATGTGGGCCACATAACGCTGCTGGAACAGTGCCGCCGATTTGGCAGCAAGCTGGTGGTTGCCATTAATACGGACGCCTCCGTGCAGCGGCTGAAAGGGCCAACACGCCCAATCGTTGGTGAGGGGGAACGGGCCAAGGTGCTTGCGGCGTTGGCAGCGGTGGACCTGGTGACTCACTTTGACGAGCCCACACCGCTGGAACTCATTCAGCAGATGCGGCCGGGTGTGTTGGTGAAGGGTGGCGACTATTCCGTGAGCACGGTGGTGGGTCATGAGACCGTGGCGGCCTATGGTGGACGCGTGGAGATTGTGCCCATTGTCGAAGGCTTTTCCACCACAAGGATTGTGCAGAAGATGACGGCGGGAGAAGCTTGAGGATGAATCGAACACCTACGATTCTGTGCATCGCAAGCTATGAAAAAGGCCAGGCGTTTCTTCTGGAAGCTGCGGCTCAGGGTGCGCGTGTCCTGTTGCTCACTGCAGAAAAACTGCGTGGTGGTGACTGGCCTTTTGGAAGCCTTGCGGAGGTGCACGCAATGCCTGACGAGGCGGATCCCGCGGAAGTCCTGCGGCGCGTGCAGTACATCGCCCGGCATGCCCACATCGATCGCGTGGTGCCGCTTGACGAGTTCGATCTGGAAGCAGCGGCGCTGGTGCGTGAGGACATGCGCCTGCCCGGCATGGGCTACACAACGACACGGCATTTTCGCGACAAACTGGCCATGCGCGTGGCGGCACAGCGTGCGGGTATTGCCGTGCCCGAGTTTGTGGCGGTGCTGAATTATGACGACCTCCGGAGCTTCCTCGAGAATGTTCCGGGGCCCTGGGTGCTGAAGCCGCGCACCAGTGCCTCGGCGATCGGCATCCGCCGCATTGAGACCGCTGCCGAACTGTGGCGCGCGCTGGATGAGCTGGGCGATGCTCAGACCGGCTTTCTGCTGGAACGCTTTTTGCCGGGCAATGTCTTTCACGTGGACTCAATTGTTTGGAATCGCGAACTGATGATGCAGGCCGTGCACCAGTACGGCACGGCTCCCATGTCGCTGATGCAGGGTGGCGGCGTCTTCACCACGCGCACCGTGCCGCGTGGCTCTGCAACTTCACGCGAGTTGAAACAACTGGACGCGGTACTGCTGCCGGCCCTTGGCATGGTCAGCGGCGTGACCCATACGGAGTTCATCTATTCCGAGCGGGACAAGCGCTTCTACTTTCTAGAGACGGCTGCGCGTGTTGGGGGTGCCTACATCGCGGAGCTGGTGGAGTACTCCACAGGAGTGAATCCCTGGATCGAGTGGGCACGCATTGAGTTGGCCATGCTCTTTGACGAGACGTATCGCTTGCCTGAGCGCACCGATGTCTATGCGGGATCGATCATCTGCCTGGCCCGGCAGGAACGGCCAGACCTTGGCGCCTACACCGATCCGGAAATTGTCTTCCACATCGGCAAGTCACACCATGCGGGACTGATTGTCCGATCGAGCTCCGCCGAGCGCGTGCGCGAGCTCACGGAGAGGTACAGCGAACGTTTTTCTGAAGATTTCTATGCAATGCTGCCCGCACCGGACAAACCGACCTCGTAAACAGGTACAGTGTCTTTGGTTCAGTAGCGACAGGAAGGGTGGAAGCAGTTTTCCTGGAAGGGAAGTGGTGAGAGCGCTGGGGCTCGAACCCAGGACCAACGCCTTAAAAGGGCGATGCTCTACCAACTGAGCTACGCTCTCAACTCTCCAAGAATACGATATTTCGAGCGTTCGCGCTCACTCCGTCTCGGGTCGTGAGTTGATCTGAATGAATGGACCTTTGGCCTGAGTGTGAGCAAGGTGAACGATATGCGGCGTGATCAACACAACCAGGTCACCGGTGATTTTGTCGCTGCTTTTATCGGTCGGCACCTGGAATCCAGGAAGCTCACTCAGGCCCGGGATGCCGGTGGCCGCGCGAAGCTCGCTGCGGGTCACGTTGCTGGCCATCAGGGCTGTTTCTCCGTCTTTCAGGGTCAGATCGGAACTGAACTGCCGGCTGGCGAGCACGGGAATCCCGTTCAGGGCTGTGCCGGAGAGGGCTTCGATTTTGAACTCGAGATGCAGGGTGATCTGGCCGGTCCGCTGCACGTGCGGCGTTGCCTTCAAGGTCACGCCAAGATCTTCATACTGCACCTGAGGAATGGTCGCGCTGCTGGCAAGAGAACTGGTGCCCAGGTATTGCGCAATCAATGCCGCAGTCGCGCTGTTTGCTCCGGCGGCGGTGGTTGACACATCGCTGTAGAGCGAGGTCTGGATGGGATACCGGGTGCCACTTTTGAAGGTAGCAGCCTGGCGGTCTCCCGCGCGCAACACCACGTCATCGAGCGTCCGTGCATCGCTTTCTCTCAGCAGGAGATTGATGGTCGGAAAATTGGCGAGGGACAGGCCTGTCTGCGTCAGACCTCCGCCAAAAACAAAGAACAGATTGGACAGGGAACCCGTGCCCGTGGCGAGGCCGGACGCCAGCAATGCAAGCGCGATTTGCGTCGTGGTTGCGGTCGACGAGATTGCTCCGCTGGAGATCAATTGCTGCACAAGCGCGCTGTTGGCGTTTACCAGAGTTTGCGCCGCGCTCAAAACGTTGAAGGCGCTTGCGGCGGACGGCAGCACCACGCCCACGTGCCGGGCTTTTTCCGTGTCAATGCTGTACAGCTTGAGATCGATGACCACTTCACTGTTGCTGTCGAGCAGGTCGGTCAACGCGTCGTTTACGGCCTGCAGCGTGTCTTCGGGGGCGCGTACCGTGATGGCTTGCATCTGCGGCTCAATGCTGACCTGCTTGAGATCGAAGATGCTCTTGCAGACATTGGCGACATCATTGATCTGCTCCACGCTGTAGCCCAGCAAGGGAATCACCTCTTCCAGCAGGTGCTCCAGGCGCTGGCGATTCTGTGCGGTGTCCTGCGCAAGCAGAATGCTGTGCTCATCGAGCGGCGTCGCAAAAGTGCCGGAGAGCATGGCAAAGATGCGTATCGCGTCCGCATACGGAACATCATCCACGTCCAGCCGAAGCTGTTTGCTTTGCAGGTCCGGGTCCATGACGACACGGACGCCGTACGCGGCAGTGATCGTTCCGGCCATGGAACGGGCGTCCGCGGTTAGATGAAAGCTTTTTACACCTGAGATGGGTTTTACCTGGAGTGCCCCCTCCAGAAGAATTCTGCGATCGATACCCGCAGAGGCTGGGGGGCGTGGCGTAGCAGAAACCGGCGCAAGCATATCGGAATGCTGAGTGAGGCGTGGATTATTTGCATCGATGGCGCGGGCCTGAGCCAGCAACTTGTCGGCCTGCTCCGGATGCAGCGGACGCGCGGAGGCAGCCTGCTGCACCAATCCGGTAATGCGGTGTTCCCGTGCGAGCGTGGCGGCTTGCAGGTAGTCGGCCCGGTTAGGGTCCGCGCCGTAGGCTTCTGTAAAGTGCTTTTCCGCGCCGGCGAAGTCCGACTCTTCAAGCTCGTGGGCTCCGCGAAGGTAAAGCCGCGCTCCCCGTTCACGCTGTGCGGGAGCGGCGTACACGGGTGGCACTGGAGCGGCGCTGGGCGAGCCCTTGTCCGCCGACTGCGACCAGAGCGACAAAGGCACCGCAAGACATGTGCAGAGCGCCAACGTTCCGCAAAGCGCACCACCGCGTCGGCCTGAGGCTGGCAAGTACATCTGGTGAGTTGGACGGGTGCGCAGGGTTATCGGGCGCTGCTGATGGATTGGACGCGCGCCATGGGCCGTTCACTGCGTGATGGGCGCTTCATGCCGGTCCGGATTTGAGCTGTGTCCAGGTCAAGTTCCGTAAGCGTTCGGCTCAGCGTATTGCGATGCATCCCCAATTCGCCCGCGCTCTTGCACTGGTTACCGCGATGGTTGGCCAGCACGTGCAGTAGAAAACGGCGTTTAAACTCTCGGACACCCTCTTCATAGGAGATTCCACTTGCGTGCATC
This sequence comes from uncultured Terriglobus sp., assembly GCA_964246795.1. Taxonomy (GTDB): domain Bacteria; phylum Acidobacteriota; class Terriglobia; order Terriglobales; family Acidobacteriaceae; genus Terriglobus. The sequence goes on from CAXTRR010000019.1 coordinate 59,646, forward strand.
TGCCCCACCAGCATGTCCAGTTCACGCCTCACGGTTCATCTCCTTGCGCGGTAGCATCCCGCTCTCTTCGTCTTGGTCCGCGCTTTGCCTGATCGGAAGGCTCGGTCGGCGCGGGAAATTGCGCCAGTGTGCCCGAAGCGAGCCGATCACCAAAGTCCTGCGGCAAAACGAAGGATACCCCATGCGCGGCGGTTCGCAAATAGGGAAGTAGAATTGAATTTCGGGCCAACGGCAGCATCGGGAGAAACGGTGAAAGCGGCAGGAGAAGCGCGGCAAGCAGCAGTACAGCCCGCAGTATGCCGAATGCGGCGCCACCCAACCTGTCCGCAAAGCCGAGCCCTAATGCCTGGCACGCGCTCCGCAGCAGGTGCCCGGTAAGCATCGCTGCCGCGTAGCATCCGGCCAGGATCAGCAGAAATGCCGCGATCTCCGCAAAGAGCGGGCGCGGTATCCAGCGCACCAGCACCCCTGCCAGCATGGGCGCGTACCATGCACCCAAAAGGATACCCAACGCCACCCCTGCAATGCTGAAAAGTGAGCGGATGAGGCCGCGCATAAACGCCGAAAGCGCGCTGACACCGAGCACGGCCGCGATTGCCCAGTCCAGCGGGTTCAGCCCGGCAAAGAATTGCGCCTGAGCATGTCCGGTTGCATCGGTGATGGTTTGAGCCAGCGACATGGGTTACTCCGGCAGATCGGGCAGACCTGTCAGCAACGAGAACGCCTGCAGGTACTTTGACCGAGTCTCCGCGATCACCTCCGGCGGAAGTGCCGGCGCGGGCGGCAGTTTCCCCCAGGCGATGCGCTCCAGGTAGTCACGCACAAACTGCTTGTCAAAGGAAGGCTGAGCTCCACCGGGAGCGTAGCCTTCGGCCAACCAGTAGCGGGAGGAGTCCGGGGTCAGGACTTCATCTGCGAGTACGAGTGGTTCGGCGTCATTGTTGACCTCTCCCGAGGCAGAGCTTGTGTGGCTAGGCCGGAACGGGGGAATGAATCCAAACTCAAATTTTGTATCTGCAAGGATCAGACCTTTCCTCTCGGCATAACCTGCCGCCTCACTATAGATCTCGAGGGTGAGGGAGCGAAGCCGTTCAGCTAACGGACCACCTACGGCGTTCACCACGGAATCGAAGCCGATGTTTTCATCGTGCCCGGTGTGGTTTTTCGCAGCGGGTGTGAAAATCGGCTCAGGCAGCTGATCGCTCTCGCGCAATCCTGTGGGAAGGGAAAGGCCACACACCGCGCCCGTCCGCTGGTAGTCCTTCCAGCCCGAGCCCGATAAGTAGCCACGCGCCACGCACTCCACGCCGATCATGCGCGCCCGGCGCACCAGCATGCTGCGCCCGCGAAGCTCGCCGGTATGGTTGGAAAACGGTTCTGGATACTGTGCTGGGTCTGCGGTGATCAGGTGATTCGGCACGATGCCGCGCAGCCGCTCAAACCAGAAGAGGGAGAGTTGTGTCAGGACTTTTCCCTTGTCCGGAATGGTGCTGCCCAGGACATGATCGAATGCGGAAATGCGGTCGGAGGCGACGAAGAGAAGGCGGTCGTCGCCGACCGCGTATAAGTCACGGACTTTGCCGGAGAGAAATGGAATTGTAGTCTCACTGAGACTAAGTTCTTGCCAGCTAGAAGACTTACCGAGCATATGACTCCGCGGCGGGACGCAGCACTTTGATGACTATGACACATGCCTTGTCTCGATCGTCGAGATTTGGAAATGGGTATAAAGAGGGCGTCCGGATGCCAAGCGTAAGGTCCTGCCGAGGGTATTCACAGTTATCAAGACGACCTTCATTTTGCCCGAGTGCGGGAGCGAGAAGCTCAATTTCGCGGGCGGTCTGTCGAATCCTGCTGACTTGCAGGTTTTGTGAGGATTTGGACGTCTGGCGTAGGTAAGCTCGTGCAATTGCAGGAAGGGACCGCTCAATCAAGGCGTGCGAGTTGTCGATGGCTCCACGGCCGTTCTGCACAATTAGAAAGGCTTTGCAAACCTTTTCCGCGGCCATCTGGAGATAGTGAACTCGATGGCACTTAGCGGCATCCGTCAAGAGTTCTCTTGCGTCTAGATCAGATAGTGCCTGTCTGGCGAAGGCACGTCCCCAAGCTTGATCGACTTCGGTCACCTTGCCGCCAATCTTGGCCCTATGGTCCAGCGCTCAGAGCGGAACGAAACAAAGGGTTCGGCTTTGAGCTGACTAAATTCTTGTGGAGACACTTCCACGATTACAGACTTGAACGGAATACCTGTCTTCCATAGCCGGAAATCCAATCGGTTCAACGCCACGTTCAATAGTTCCATCTACGTTCTCCAGCAGGCGAATCGGTTGAGACTGGTCATCGTCGGAGGCTGATTCCAATAGCAAGACTTCATCAACTAGTTCATCCACAGCTATATGAGATGACGCAAGTCTCTTAGCTACTTCAAGCTTGTGGTTTCGCATTGTCATAAGACAATCATAAACTCGGCGCTACGCCACCTTCCTCTCGGTCCTGTTCAGGTTCACGCTCACGATCTTGCTCACGCCAGGCTCCTGCATGGTGACACCGTAGATCACGTCGGCTTCGCTCATGGTTCTCTTGTGGTGGGTAATGACGACAAACTGGGTGGTTTTGCTCATCTCATGAATGAGCCGGGCGAAGCGGCCCACGTTGGTCTCATCCAGAGGCGCATCGACTTCGTCCAGCACGCAGAAGGGGCTGGGCTGAAACTCGAAAATTCCGACAAGTAGCGAGAGTGCCGTCAGCGCCTTTTCTCCACCGGAGAGCAGCAAAACATTCTGCGGCTTTTTGCCTGGTGGCGACGCGACGAGATCAATGCCACTCTCCGCGCTGTTCTGCTCGTCCGTCAACTTCATAAAGGCTCGACCACCACCAAAAAGCTTGGCGAAGGTATCGGCAAAGTTCCTGTTGATGACGGAAAAGGCCTCGTCAAACTTGGCGTGGCTGATCTCATCAATCTCTCTAATTGATTGCTGCGTGTTCCCGATGGAATCCAGCAGATCTTTGCGCTGACCGTTCAGAAACTCGTGACGTTGCGAAGCTTCGGCGAATTCCTCAAGCGCCATCATGTTTACAGGACCCATAGCTTCAAGTTTTCCCTTCAGCGTACGGGTCTCTGCCTCGGCAGTGGAGAGGGACTCGGTTTCCGTGATGCGAGCGATTGTGTCGTCCGAACGAAGCGCCGTGGCCTCCACACTTAAATCCTGCAAGGTCTGTGTCTCCAGGTGTTCTATCTCGCTGGAAAGTCGGGCAATCCTTGTCTGCAGAGTGCCGCGCTCTTCCCGCAGAGCATCCGTTGCAGCGCGCAGGCTCTTCAGGGCCGCTGTCTGTTCGGAAATGGCGGACCGGAGCGCCGCTGCTTCTGCGGTCAGGCGCGTGACATCGGCCGTCAACTGCTCACGCATTCCAGAGAGCTCTGTGTGTTGCGTTCCGAGTGTCTGGTTTTCTTCCTCGCGGCGCGCCTGCTCCGCCGTGTTTGCCGCGATCTGCGACTCCAATTGGGTCAGGCGCTGCTGCTGCGCGCTGTGCATGCGCTGATTCTGCTCAAAATTGCTGGAGGCATTACGCCTGCGCTCTTCCAGACCAGCCAGTGCCGCGGCGGCTGCGGCAGCGGCGGCCTGCACCTCCTCGCGCAGCCGGCGCAGGTCGTCAATGCGAAGCACTGCCTCGTTCACACGGGTTTCCATCGTTTCGCGTTCCGCCGAGAGCTGTTGAGCTTCGGCCTGCTTGCGCTCAATCAAGTCCTGCTTCTGCGCCCGTGCATCTCGATTGCGCTCGGAATGCAATTGCCAGTCGGTCAAGCGCCGCTCAATACGCGCTGCCTCTGACTCCATTTGCCGCAGAGCCGCGCCGCTGTTCGCGACTTCGCGTTCCGCCTCACGACGCTCGCTCTGTTTGCCCTCCAACGATTGCTGCGCCTCGCTGATCTTCCTGGTCAGGCTTGCCACGGCAAATTCTGACTGCGAGAGCTCCTTTTGCACGGCTTCCAGCTTTGCCTGCGCTTCACGCAGTTCGCGCTTTAGTGCAAGTGGCCCTTCACTGCGGGCCTTACCACCCGTCACTGTCACATTGTGAAACGTTTCTCCCGTGGGTGAGAGGAAAAAGGCTTCCGGGTTTTCCTGCGCGAGCGCGCGGGCCGTTCCACTGTCCGGCGCAATGAAGCCTTCGCGTAACTTCGGCAGGATCACTTCAAGGGAACGGCCAAACCCATTCAGCACACGGATGCAGTTCTTCAGTGGCTGCACACCATGCATGTTTTGCGTAGCACGGCTGGCCATGCCATCAGTAAAGGGGAAGCCCGTCTGCGCATGTTCCTCATGCACCAGGAACGTCGCACGACCGTCCACATTGCCCTTCAGCATGCCGATGCCTCGGTCAGCCGCGTCCCAACTCTTGACGACGATGTAGTTCAACTCTTCCCGCAGAAATTCATCGACGACGGTGCCGTACTGGTCTTCGACTTCCAGGAAGTCTGCAAGGGTACCGACCGGCGAAATGGATGCACCGGACTGGTTCGCTTTGAAGATTTTGCGAACTGTCTCAGTCGAGTAGCTGTGATCGCGGATCAGTGACTCCAGCGAGTTTTTGCGGCCAAGCAGGGTTGCGGCTTCGGCGCGCAGATGATCCCCGCGGCGGCGTGTTTCCATCTCTTCCCGGCGGCGCGCCTCCAGGTCCAGCCGCAGTTCGGCGATCTCGGCTTCCAGGCGCTTCAGGCGCTCCGAAACGCCTTCAAAGCTTAGGGAAACCTGGCCGCGTTGCTTGCCCAGTCCTTCCAGCTCGTGCCGGGCCGCTTCGCTTTCTGAGAGTAGACGCTGAGCTTCTCGATCCATCCCGGCAAGCTGCTCGGTCGCCTGTGTTTCTTCGCGATGAATTTGTGAAATGCGCTGCATGAGCTGCATGGACTGGTGGCGACCCTGAGAAGCTTCGCGATCGGCATTGTTGACCTGGGCCTGAGCCTCGTTTGCTTCACGCTGGCGGACCTGTGCCGTATCGCGGGCTTGAGCGGTGTCGGCGGTCGCAGTTTCCAGAAAGAGCTTGAGCCCATCGCGGTCAGCGGCTAAATTCTCAAGCTGGTGACGCACCTGGGTTAGTTCGTCGGAAGCACCCTGAATGCGCGACACAAGATCGGCAATGCGGTCAGTGTTGGCATGCACACGGCTGCCTGCGCGCTCCAACTCGACACGTGCTTCATTCACGCGGCTGTTTGCGGTGCGCAACTCTTCGTCTAGTTCATAGCCCCGTGCCACTTTCGCGGCGTGATCGGCTTCCATGGACTCCAACTGTGCGGCATGCGCATCAATGTTGTCTGTCAGTTCACCGGCTTTTGCGTTGGAGGAGCTAAGGTCGCCATCCATTTGGAACAGGCGGCTGCTCAGCACAACGCGCAGCTTGCCGCGTAATTCGTCGCGCATCTCCCCATATCGCTCGGCTTTTGCCGCCTGGCGTTTCAAGGAAGACATCTGCCGTGTGACTTCATCGAAGATGTCATCCACGCGCGACAGATTCTGCTTTGCCGCTTCCAGGCGCAGCTCTGCCAGCCGCTTCTTCGTCTTGAAGCGAGTAATGCCGGCGGCCTCCTCAATAATTGAGCGGCGGTCCAGCGGCTTGGACGACAGCAACTGACCGATGCGCTCCTGGCCGATGATTGCGTAGTTCTCGCCGGAGAGCCCCATACCAAAAAAGATGTCCTGGATGTCGCGGAGACGGCACAGTTTTCCGTTTAGCAGATACTCGGAATCACCCGAGCGGAAGAGGCGCCTTGTCACCGTAATCTCACCGGCACGCACCGGCGTACGGTTAAATTTGCGTCGACGCATCTTCAACACAACGGAGTTCGAGCCCGCTAAGGTGTCGCTTGATTCAGAAGCCGGGGCCTCACGGCCGTCGTCCTGGGGCGATAGAACCTCTTCTGCCTCGTCGCCCGGCTGCAGTGGGCCAGGTTGCGCCTCAGCAACGGCCGTTTCCGTTTCCTCCATGCGGTTGCGGCGTTCAGCCGTCTCGTCCCAGTCAGCCACGGAGGCAGAACTGATGAAGACGGGCTCATGCAGGTCACGCCCGTCGTACACCTCCGGATCCACCAGAGTGAGAGAGACTTCTGCCATACCGGTGGGCTTGCGGTCGCGTGTTCCGGCGAAAATTACGTCTTCCATCTTGGCACCGCGCAGGCTCTTGGCGGACTGTTCGCCCAGCACCCAGGTAATTGCATCCGCGATGTTCGACTTCCCGCACCCGTTCGGCCCTACCACTGCTGCGATGCCGGAGCCGGAGAGTTGCACATCAGTGCGGTCGCAGAAGGATTTAAAGCCGAGAATCTGAACGCGTTTCAGCTTAAGCAACGTTGTACCTCCTGTGTGGCCTGGAGCGGCAGCATAGAAGCTGCTGCCATTAGGACTACCCACTTCAGGCTAGTGCGCCGGGAGCCGGGAATCAAGCAGAGTACCCGCAACCGATTGTGGATAAGCCGTCAGCAATCCCAATCAGTGGGCAGCAGGTGTAGATC
>CAXTRR010000020.1:0-12549 GCA_964246795.1 uncultured Terriglobus sp.
AACCCGCGAACCAGCCATATCGTGTGCCGTTGTTCGAGCAGGTGCCGGTCTTTCCCAGCACGGGAAACTCGTTGAAGTTGGAGCGCAGACTGCGCGCAGTACCAATGCGGCTGTCCACCGCGCCGGCCATGCCCGGCAGCATCTCCGGGATGGCGGACTGGATGTTCAGGGTGCGCTTCAGCCGGGGCTGGTAGCCGGCGATCTGCTCCGGCGAGGTGGGGTGCTGCAGGTAATAGAGCGAACCACCGTTGGCAATAGCAGCAACAATCGCGCCAAGCTGCAGCGGGGTCATCTGCACCGATTCACCGAAAGAGCACATACGGCCCACGCCGCCTTTGACCACCGGCAGTTCGGTATCGGGGTAAATGCCCAGCGTCTCGCCCGGGATGTTGTAGCCTGCCAGCTCGCCCAGTCCAAACTCGTTTTCATAGTGCTTCAGCTTCTCGAAACCCATCTGCCGGCCCAGCGCCTCGAAATACGGGTTGATGCTGCGAGCCAGGGCATAGGTCAGGTTCACGCGATAACCACCGCCCAACGCCACGGGTGTATCCGCCTTTACCAGCCCTTCTGACAGGGCCGCGAGCGCAACGGTGATCTTGATCGTGGAGCAGGGCTCGGAGCCTGGTCCCAGCGCCATCTTCTGATTGACCATGGCCAGCACGCGGCCGTTTTTGGGGTCAATGGCGAGAGCTGTGCCGTTGTAATTGCCCAACGCGTCGATAAGCGATGCCCGGATAAGTGGATCTTCACCGGCGGTCACATCCCCCTGCGTCAAATTCGAAGCATTGTCAGTGAAAGAGGGCGCGGTGAAGCGCTCGCCAAAGTAGCGGTGGCGCGGCAGCGCGAGCGACACATGCACCAGCCTGCCATGCCGGTCGCGCCGCGTCACAGTTGTTCTTACAGGAGCGCCATTGCGGCGGACTCTCGCCGCTCTGCTTGTTCGAGCTGCGGGAACTGCGCCACGGCGGCTGTGCTGCAGCGCAGCCATGTGCCTGGATGCACTGGCACTCTCATGCACGCCGGCCGTGTGATGCGACGCTCGCGGCACAATACGGCTGTGAGCGGCGTGAGCCAGGGCTGGCAATGAACAGGTCGCCAGGGCCAAAGTGCATCGAAGAATGAGGTTCCGCAAAAAAGCTCTCCTGAAAGTTGGACGAAGATCCGTCGTGGTTTGCTTCGCGTCGGTCAGCGTCACCTTTGAAGGCAAATTGCGGACCGTTTCCCCTCATATTGATCTAATGAAACTTTGAAACACGCCCTGCGCCAATGCAAGGCGAACTTCAGCTATCAGCGGTTGCCGCGGCGAAGAAACGCCGGAATATCCAGTTCATCATGCTCGGGCTCTTCAGGCTCGGCAGCCGGTGCCAGCCCGCCAAATGTCGGCACGCGAACGTCCGTGCGAAGCACTGGCGCCTTGTGTGCTTCGTCTCCGCGGCGCCGTCCACGGACGAAGAAGTCATCATCGAAGACAGAAGCGGAGACTGGCACCAGTTCGGCCTCGTCCTTCTGCGAGGCAAAATCCTGCGTCCGGGAGTGCTCAGGTGCAGCACTTTCAGGTGCGGGTGCTTCCGGCCGACGTATCGCCGACTGCAGAACGGAAGCAAAGGTCGGCTGTGAACCGGAACTCTGGGGTTCCGGTGCGGCAGTTCGGAAGGCTGGCATGGGTGCCTGGTGAAAAGCTGGTGCGGGTGCCGGGGCCTGCGTAGCCTCTTCTTCTTCTGTTTCCGTATCAGGCTCATCGGCGTAGTACACCGGCGCCGACTCAGGGTGTGAGGGCGATAGATCCTTCAAAGGTGCCGGCGGGCGAGCAGGTGCGCTGAACCTATCAGCAACATCTTCCTGCGGCTGCGGCGGATATTGCACAGGTGTTCTGGATGATGACTGCTGCGGGACCGGAGTGGCGACGCGCGCGGGACTTGTAATGATCGGCGGAACGAAGTGCTCGTCAAGGTGCGTTGCACGCTGGGCTGGCAGGCCGCTCTGCTGCAACATGAAGTCGCGCCGCTCGGTCGCGGGCGCCTTGTCGCGAAAACCTGTTGCAATGACCGTGATCTTGATCTGGTCGCCCATGCTCTCGTCCTGCACCGCGCCAAAGATGATATTTGCATCCTCGTGCGCGGCGTCCTGGATGAGAGTTGAAGCGGTGTTGACCTCACTCAGCTTCAGCGACGACGAACCGGTGATGTTGATCAGAATGCCGCGCGCACCATCAATGGCGCCGGCCTCCAGCAGGGGAGAAGCCATCGCGGCATGGGCGGCATCGGTGGCGCGGTTCTCGCCGGAGCCAACGCCTGTGGCCATGACAGCGTAGCCCATGCCCGCCATGGTGGTCTTTACGTCAGCAAAGTCGCGGTTGATCACGCCCGGAATGGTAATGATGTCGGAGATGCCCTGGACGCCCTGGCGCAGCACATCATCCGCAATGCGGAATGACTCGAAAAAGCCGGTGTCCTTGGCAACGGCCAGCAATTTTTCATTCGGGATCACGATGACCGTGTCGACAGAATCCAGCAACTCCTGCAAGCCGCGTTCCGCCTGCATGGCACGGCGCTTACCCTCAAAGCCAAAAGGCCGGGTGACGACTGCGACAGTGAGCGCGCCCATTTCACTGGCAAGCGAGGCAATGACGGGAGCCGCGCCTGTGCCGGTGCCGCCGCCCAGGCCGGTGGTCACAAAGACCATGTCCGCGCCTTCCAGTGCTTCAATGATCTTGTCCGAGTCTTCCAGGGCAGCGCGGCGGCCAATGTCCGGGTTGGCACCCGCACCCAGGCCACTTGTCAGCTTCACACCGAGCTGCAGTTTGACGGGCGCTTTCGATGTTTTCAATGCCTGCACATCGGTGTTGGCAGCGATAAACTCAACGCCCTCCACCTTCGCATCGATCATGCGGTTGACGGCATTGTTGCCGCCGCCACCCACGCCGATGACCTTGATGCGGGCACCGCGGGGCATGTCTTCCAGGTACTGAATGCGGAGGTCGTCGTCGGGCAGCATGGGTGTGGGCTCCTTCAAAGGGCAGGATCTTGGCAAAGTGAGACAAGCGAGTCAGGATGCAGAAATGCGCAATGGCACTCGGCATATGCGTCTGCCGGTTCAACAGAATTGTTTCATGAGGTCTTGTGGAGGGATATGGCCAAGAGGTGGGATGAACGTGCAGCGGTGCCGCTCTTGGTTCGCTTCAGCGATTCCAGCCAGCGTAATAGATGCTTGCGATGGTAACGACGTCTTCACCCACGTGAAAGGTGATCGACACGCGGCCTTTGACGATGCCAATGAGCCGGGTGTTCTCGCCCAATTCTGGTTGAATCATCCCTCGCTTGGGAGCGATGCGGAGGCTTTCGCATTCAGAGAGGATCGAAGCGACGAACCCCTCCGCCGTTGCAACACCTGCCATCTTGCTTACATAGCTATGGATCGATTCGAGTTCGCTGAGTGCATTCTCCTCAAGCACCAACTCATAACGTTTCAAAGCTGAACTGCAGACCCTACGCCTTGCTGCGCCAGCCGCGCGCGAACCTCTTCCATCGTATAAACAGCAGCAGTGCCATCCTGAATCGATTGAACGCGGGGCGCGACTTCGTTCTTGAGGTAATGCTCGAAAGCACCTTGGAATGGCTCTTCTGGAAGACTTCGCCAGACTTCGACGGCTTCTATCTGCTCGAGAGCATTCACGACAGCGGCATTCACATCGGTAAACTCGCCTGTGCGAATTCGCTCTCGCAGCCGCTCGACAAGGTGAAGGGGAAGAGTTATTTCAAGCGTTTCGGTCTGCATGCTTCACCTCTCTCATCATCCTAGAGCTCGCCTGCGCAACCATGAATGGCTCCTGGATATTCAAGATCCAGTAATCCTTTGACGGCCAACGCCTCAGAACGTACCGGCGAAGATCGCCTTCAGCTTCTGCTTCAGGCCCAGCTCTTCATTCGCGCGCCGCACCTGTGTTCTGTGCGTATAAAGCAGCATGCCAATGGCTGTTGAGAACTCCGGCGCGGCGAGCTCCGCGGGCATGCGGCTCAGCGGCACCGGCGAGCCCACGCGGGCGGGCGTACGCAGCAGTGACTCGGCCACATCCAGCAGTCCGGCCAGCTTGGCACCGCCCCCGGTCAGCACGCAGCCGGTACCCAGCGCTTCCAGCACTCCGCCCTCGCGCAGGTTGTTGCGCAGCATGGTGAACAGTTCGCGTGCGCGTGGATCCAGAATTTCGGCGAGAAAGCGCTGGCGCACCAGGCGTGGAGCCGAGGTGCTTCCAGTAGAAAGATTGCCGCCCACTTCCACTTCATTCAGTGAAGGCACGCTGGTGACAACACAGTTGCCGTACTCGATCTTTAGCTGCTCGGCTTCCTGCGCGGAGACGTGAAGGCCAACGGCAAGGTCGTTGGTGAAATGATCTCCGCCGATGGGCAGGACCGCCGTGTGCGCCACTGAGCCCTCAAAAAAAACCACTAGCTCCGTGGAACTGGCGCCGATGTCCGCGATGCAGACGCCGAGCTCTCGCTCATCCGCGGAGAGCACCGCCTCGGCCGAAGCGAGACCCTCGAAAACTGTGTCGACGACCTCCAGCCCGGCGCGGTTGGCGCACGTGACCACTGATTGCGCCACACCACCCGAGCACGTGGAAAGGTGCAGATTCACCTCAAGCTTGGTGCCGACCATGCCAATCGGATCATGGATGCCGGGCTGGTCGTCCAGGATGAACTCCTGCGGCAAGAGGTGCAGAATCTCACGGTCGGCCGGCAGAGCCACGGAGCGGGCCCGGTCCACGGCGGCGCGAACCTCTTCCCGGGTGATCTCGCGCATGCGGCTGCCCATGCTGATGCCGCCCCGCGAATTGATGCCTTTCACATGGGTGCCGCCCACACCAACGACCGCCGTCTCAATCCCGATGCGGGTCATGCGCTCTGCGGTAAGAGCGGCGCGGTTGATCGCGTCTGCCGCAGGGCCTAGCTCCGCGATCAGGCCCTTTCGCATGCCCTTCGACTTCTCGATGCCGTGGCCTCGGTAACGCAGCACGCCGTCATGGACTTCCGCCACCAGCACGCAGCTTTTTGCGCTGCCCGCGTCCAGCACCGTGATCAGGTTTTCACTCTTGTCCTTCACGGCGTCCGGAGTCCCGTCCTTTGCGATCTTTGAAAGCTATGCTACTGCCTTGGCAGCAATTTCCACATACTCTGCGGGGAGCGGCGTTGATTCCGCGCAAGACTTCCGTTCTCTTCTGGAAGCCGCAAGGGAATCAACGGGCAGCCTGGGCATCCCGCATCTTCTGGCGCTTGGCCATCCAGGCCTTGATCGCTTCCACGCGCTTGGCCATTTCCGCTTGTTTGGCGGGCTTCGCCGGTGCGGCGTGCCTCTCCGGTAAGGTGTGCGCTGTTAGTGGTTTGTTGACCGCGGGCAGTGACGGAGAAGGCTTGTTTCCCGTACCGGGCGAACTGCTTGTGGCGAGGGAAGGCGGAGGGGTGCCCGGAACCCTCTGCACCGGCTTTCCTTCAGGTGCAAGCGCGGCCTTCGCCGGGACTGGGGCGATGTCCCTCTCTGAGAACCGGATACCCGGCTTCGCGACCATCGGGTTTGCCGCGGGCCGCGCACTTGCAAGGCTCGCATTGCCCTTCATTGACGGCCGCACCGGCAGCGGTGCCGGTCGCGGAATGGCAGGTCGCGCAATGGCAGGTCCAGCCTTGGCTTCAGTGCGTGAATCGGCCGCGGGCGGCTGGGCGACCGTGGAGTCTTTCGGCGGCATCTGCAGCACAACCTGTCGCTCGTACCGCATGTCCACGCTGGTCAGCCGCGGATACTGTGACCGCCACTCACCGATGTGCTCCTGGAAGCGCTTGTAGCGAGACAGAAAATCTTCCGTGCCGAAATGAACCAGCGTCTCGGTATTTCCACTGGGCAGCAGGACCTTTACATCTTCCGGGTCGGACAGGTCGATCTCGCTCAGGTCGGCGGAGACCTTCTTCCCATCCGCATCCAGGTCTTTAAGCAGGGCAGCGTACAGGTGCATGCGCTGCCTGCGGGTGTCCTCACTGTCAGAGGCTTTCAGGCCGGTCACCACGGGGAAAGAGTAGTTAGGGTTCCCAGGTGCATCCGGGGGAATGTCAAGCAGCACTCCCTGCGCGTCCGTCATGCCAATACTGCCGCCCTGCCGCACAAAGGCGACCGGCGTGCGTTCTGTCACATCTACGCGCAACCGGTTCGGAAGCAGGCGCATGACGGCGGCATGCTCTACCCAGGGCATCTGCTGGAGCTGCTCGCGCCGTTCCGCCATGGGAATGGCAAAGATATTACGGTCGATGTCTTCACCGAAAATGCTCAACAGTTGGGAGCGCGAGAGGTGTGCATTGCCATGCAGCTCAATGCTGGAGGACGACCCGACCGTGAAGTGCGGGTCATTCTGGAGAAGATGCGCAGCGGCCACGCCGGCTGCCGTCAAACCTACCAGGGCAACCAGCATTCCGAATCCGGCAAGTAACCGGCCATTGCGTGTTTGAGGGATCAGCCCGCGCCGGATCCGCCGGTTCTGGCGGGCGCGGAGGTACTCGCTTTCCTCGTTGCCATATGTGTCGTTTGACGCACCTGGGCCGTCGCGCCGCATGCGGAACGGTTCAGAGGGGGCCCGGCGAACCTGCTGAGTTTTCCCGGGGGGCGGTGATTGCGCCGGCGGGTCCAGCAGGGCCGGTCCTGTCTTTCGTGCCTGATTGGTCCGCATGCCTGAGCAGGGCCGCGGGGAATCGCCTGCTCTGGATTGTAGCGGCAGACGCGCGGGAACGGAGCGGACCGCACATCGCCGGGTACACCAAAGTTACGTCCGTCCGGTTTTCTGCACAGGAATGCACAACTCGCTGCGGCTGGGCTACGCCGCAATCCGGGCATGGTCCCGGCGCGCTGGGCTGGTGCTCATCTGCATCTAAACCAGCTGAGTCACCATCTGACACTGCGAACGCGAATTCACCTTGCAGGCCGACCCGGCTCGACTCAGGATCATGACGGCAGAGTGTTATCCCATCACCGTGCTTCCGCACATCTCACGCCTCTTCCGCGAGTTCACGGAGCTACGTTCTTCCCCGGCGGACGCGCCCGTTCGCCGCTTCTACCCCCACAGCCCCTTCGATTACGAGTGGAAGCAGGGAACCGCGCCCCGTTTGCAGCCGGACCGTGGCGCGCTGTGCGATCTGCTCACTGAGCAGAATGGGAAGTGGGCTGCCGGGCCGGCAACGTTTGCACACCTGCAACAGCTTCGCAGCGGTGCAAGGGCCGTGGTCACCGGGCAGCAGGTAGGACTCTTTGGCGGACCGCTCCTGACACTCTTAAAAGCTGCAACCGTGATCCGAAAGGCTCAAGTGGCGAGCCAGGCCGGTGTGCTGCACGTTCCTATCTTTTGGATGGCAACAGAGGACCACGATCTGGACGAGGTGAATCAGGTCACTCTGCCGGGACCGCGCGGATCGGTCACAGGCATTGAGACCCTGCGCTCCCATTTCCCGGGTCACCGGTTGCAGGAAGTGGGTGGGCTGCGGCTTGGGCCGGAAATTCTGACTTTGCTGGACCGCGCCGACGAACTGCTTAACTTTGCACCCGTGTGTGATGTCCTGCGCAGGGCGTACACCCCAGAGGCGACGCTCGCCTCCGCCTTCGCCACTTTTCTGAGCGCCGTCTTCCACGACGATGGTCTGATCGTCATAGACGCCAGCACTCGCGCTTTCCACACGCTGGGCGCTCCGGTACTGCGCTACGCGATCCAACATGCGGATACGCTGCACGATACGCTGGCGGCAAAGTCAGCAGAGTTGGTGGACTCCGGCTATCACGCGCAGGTACTCATCGCGGAGGACAGCTCGCTCCTTTTCCTGCTGACCGGGCAGGGCGACCGTTTGCCGCTCCGGCGCACGGCGGATGCCGAGGGCGTGCGCAGCTGGAGGGCGGGTACGCAGTCTTATACAGACGCCGATCTGCTCGGCATTCTGGAGTCGGCACCTGAGCGTTTAAGCCCGAATGCCCTGTTGCGGCCAATCTTTCAGGATGCATTGCTGCCGACATCGGCCTACATTGGCGGACCGGCGGAGATCGCCTATTTTGCACAGTGCCGGCCAGTGTTTGAGGCGATCCTTGGTGAAATGACACCGGTACTGCCGCGTTTTTCTGCCACACTGGTGGATCCAGCCACCCGGCAGGTAATGGACCAGCATGAGTTGAACCTGCGCGACGCGCTGGAGCCCGTTGACGCTCTCGCTCAAAAGCTGGGTGCTCGGTCCATCCCGATCGAGGGCAAACGGAAGATTGCGGCAGCAGGGAGTGCCCTGGATGCGGAGCTCTCTGAAGTGACGCAATGGATGGCGGCCATGGATGATGGCTTGGGCCGCAGCGCAGCCGTGGCCGCGAATAAGATGCGCTACCAGATGAACCGGCTGAGACGGCTGGCGGCCAACTGGCAATTGCAGAGGGAAACGCACCTGCGCAAGCACGCGGCTGCCGTGGTGCACGCACTTTTTCCAGCGGAGCATCCGCAGGAACGGCTCATGGCGGGGGTAGCCCTGTTGGCGAAAAGCACCGTTGATCTGCCCAAGCTGCTGGTGGACATGGCCGAGCAGGAGTGCCCAGGGCACCGGGTTTTAGAGATCTGACCGCTCGGCGTATCTCCAGGCTCATCTTTCAAATGCCGGACCTGGGCCGTCGGTCCTCCTGCGGCGCTAGAATCTCCTGCATGGCAACAAAGAACAAAATGATCAAGGCGATCGGCTTTGAAGTGGCTTGTCCAGACTGTGGCGCGGTTCTGCGAATCGATCCAGTCACGCAGACGGTCATCAGCCACACGCCCGCGCCTCGCAAGCGGACTTTTGAAGACCTGCAGGCCGCCGCGCAGGGCATGCGCGATCAGGATGCCCGACGCGACTCCCTCTTCGCACAATCGGTGGAACAGCAGAAGAACCGCGATGAGATCCTGAGCCGGAAGTTTGAAGAAGCTTTCCGCAAAGCGCAGGAGTCCCCGGATACAGGCAAGCCTCTACGCGATTTTGATCTGGACTAAAAAGGGCTGTTCGCGAACAGAGCAGACTCTTACGGCATCTCGATCTGTACCAGACCGTTGCTCCTAGCGCTGTCCAGGCCAAGCTGTCGCCGGGCTGCGGGACTCATGCGGGTGGCACTCCAGACAACACCCTCCTGCACCACGATTGTGACCCGGCTCACTTCCGGCAGGCCCATGAGCCGGTTTTCAATTTGCGCCTGCAGCATGGCATTCCGCTCGTCTTCCTGAGTCCGCCTTAGCAGGGTGAGGTGGACGTGAAAGCGTTGCAGCATTCCCGGTGCTTCTGCATCATGATTCACTGAAATGCTTTCGACGAGGCCAAGATCCACAATGTTGGCGGCGAGTTCTGGATCGAAACAGACCCGCAGAGCTTTCCGGACATCCGCTTCACTCAATTCGTTCACAGACATGACTTCATTGTCTCGAAGATCGTGCCGATCGCGTCGGGAACACACGTCATCACCTCAGGCTGGCGGATTGCGTGAAAGGGACCCGTGTCCGCAGCGCGGCCAGTACGGCTTCGACAGACCAGTCCAGCGCCTCGCAGCCGTTGACCGTGAGGTTCGCCGTCCGTTGCGAGGGCAGCACGAACCTTTCCGCCATGGGCCTGGCCGTGGCAAAGAACTGCTCCCGCACACTCTCCTCTGACCGTCCTCGTTCCCGCGTGTCCCGGTAAATCCGCCGGTTCAGGCAGACCTCGTGCGGTGCGTCCACGTAAATGGTCAGGCTGTAAATCGGCAGAAGCTCGGGATAGTACAGCGCCAGAATTCCCTCAACAATCACAACAGCCAGTGGCTCCATACGGTCCGTCCGCCCGGCCACGCGCGAGTGCGTGCTGAAGTCATACACCGGCCGCTCAATCGCTTCACCCCGGCTAAGTCCGAGCACATGCTCATGGATCAGTTCGCTCTCCAGTGAGTCTGGATGATCGAAGTTCCGCTTGTGACGTGTATCAAGAGGGAACTCCGACAGATCACGGTAGTAAAGGTCGAGAGGAAAGAGTGTCGCGTTCAATTGCGCGGCAAGTTCGCGCGCCAGCGTGGTTTTACCCGATCCGGAACATCCGCCGATGCCGATCATCACAGGCTTTGCCATGCCTGTTGACGGCGAAAGTCCTTCGCTCAAGCCGGCAGCTCCATGTCGTTGGCGCCGGCCAGCTGGTTGATTCGCGGCACAACTTTTGTGAGCAGCGCGCCGAAAATCTTCGCGGCCTGTGCTCCTATCTCCATGACTTCCAGATGATGGATCTTTTCGCTGGTCACGCCCGCCGCGGCATTGGTCACCAGGGATAGGCCCAGCACTTCCATGCCCATGTGCCGCGCAACGATGACCTCGTGCACGGTCGACATGCCGACTAGGTCCGCGCCCAGTGTGCGAAACGCGCGGATCTCCGCGGGTGTCTCATAACTGGGGCCGAGCACCCCCAGATACACACCGCTCTGCATTGTCCAGCCCTGCGCCGCGGCTTCCGCTACCGCCAGTTCGCGCAGCCGTGGCGAGTAGGCCGTCGTCATGTCGAAGAAGCGGAAGCCTGTCTCCGGAAGCATGCCAAATCTTGGCTCGTTCGGTCCTGACGCCGCATTCATGCCGGTCAGGTTGATGTGGTCGCTGATGGCAATGATGGAAGGTGGATGGAAGTTGGGGTGGATGCCGCCTGCGGCATTTGTCACAATCAACTCGCGAATGCCGAACAGCCCCAGCACCCGTGTGGGGAAAGTTACCTGCTCCATGCCATAGCCTTCATAGGCATGCACCCGCCCCTGCATTACTGCCACGGGCACACCCGCAATGTGGCCGATAAGAAGACGGCCATGGTGCCCCTCCACAGTCGATTGCGGGAAGTGGGGCATCTCTGCGTACGGGATCGCGATGCTGTCTTCCACCGCCTCGGCGAACTCCCCCAGTCCGGAGCCCAGGATGATGGCCAGCCTTGGACGAGACTCTGTTCGCGCCCGGAGGAAGTGCGCGGCCTGCAAGGCATTTGCATACAAACTCATCAGGAAGACCCCTTTTCAAGCCGCTTGCGCAGCTCACGCCGGATGTTTCGCGAGGAGTGCAGGATCGCAACCAGGTTGGTCATGTCAGGTGCTCGTGTCACAACTAGAAAATAGGGCGCGACGTACCAGAAGCGGACATCGTAGGCGGTCAGATCACGTCGGCGCACAGCCGTGTCGGGGAAAGTCTCTAGATGTCGGATCGCCAGGGTGATGTCACGGATGAAAAAATCCGCCGCATTGCTGGGAGCCTGCAGGTAACCAAGGGCTTCATCGCGGTCCTGTTGAGCGGTTTCTGAGACCTGGAGCCGCATTATGCAGATTTCTGCCGATATCTGTGCAACTCATTTAAAAAGTGCTCCGCGGGGATAGTACGCCCCGCTTCTACATCCGCCAGCCCGGCGCTAATCCGCTCTTCTGCATACTCCATCCAGTCTTCATCCAGTGTGTTGCTGGCCCCCA
Source organism: uncultured Terriglobus sp. (assembly GCA_964246795.1). Classification (GTDB taxonomy): domain Bacteria; phylum Acidobacteriota; class Terriglobia; order Terriglobales; family Acidobacteriaceae; genus Terriglobus. The sequence goes on from CAXTRR010000020.1 coordinate 11,476, forward strand.
GCATATGGACGCTTTTTTCAAGCGCGTCAGTCACTGTCGAGAACCGGCCGTTCTCCACGCTGTTTTGCAGAATCTGGAATATCTCCTCACTGATCTCCACTGTCATCTCAGCATTCCTCCTGGCTTACTTAGCATAGCGCGCTGCGGGAGCGTTTTGTTTGAAGACGCGCTCAACGCAGCAGCAGACTCACAATGCTGGCGCTCATCAGATTGGCCATGGTTCCCGCCAGCATGGCCCGCAGTCCCAGCCGTGCCAATTCATTGCGCCGCTGCGGCACCAGAGCGCCGATGCCGCCGATCTGCATACCCACCGAGCCCAGGTTCGCGAAGCCGCACAGTGCAAAAGTCGAAATGGCCAGCGTCCGCGTTGAGATGGCGTGCGCCTGTGCCAGTTTGCCGAGCTCCGTGTAGGCAATGAACTCGTTCAGCACCGCGCGCGTGCCGATCAGGTTGCCGACGATCGGCGCATCGTGCCAGGGAATCCCGATCATCCACGCGACCGGTGCGCAGAAGAATCCCAGAATGAGGTTGAGTGAAGACGGAAAGGCCACGACATGGCCATTCAGCGTGTGCACGCCGATCGCGTTGTGAATGCCGAGTAGAATCCCGTTCAGCAATCCAACCAGAGCGATAAAGCTTATGAGCATGATGGCCACGTTGAAAGCAAGTTGCCCGCCGTCGATCGTGCCGCGCGCGATTGCGCCAATTAGGTTTTCATTGGGATGCTCGTTCTCCGTCGAGATCTGAACCGTGCCCAGCGTTGCCGGCACCTCTGTCTCGGGCACCAGCATTTTTGCGATCAAAATCGTGCCCGGGGCCGTCATGATCACCGCACTCAGCAGGTCCTGCGCACGTATGCCGAAGGAGATGTATGCCGCCATGATGCCGCCCGAAACGTGCGCCATGCCGCTCGTCATGATCGTCATCAGCTCCGACCGCGTGGCTCCATTTAAAAAGGGGCGAATCGTCAAAGGAGCTTCCGTCTGCCCCATGAAGATGCTGGCCGCCACGTTGGTCGACTCCGCGCCGCTGGTGCCCATGAAACGCTGCATGAAGACAGCCATGCCTTTGACG